>CAYWIE010000038.1:0-25981 GCA_964458275.1 uncultured Bacteroidaceae bacterium | reverse complement strand
CTTTCTGAACTCACAAAAGAGTGGAACAAGACAGGACACGTGCCATTCAGAGACAAGGACAAACTCTACAAGGAATACAAGCAGACAATAGACGCAATATACGAAAGACTCCACATAAGTGCAAACGAGCGCAAACTCACAGAGTTCCGCAACAACATCAGCAAGGGTGGAGAGAACCTCTCTCGCGAACGCGAACGTCTGATACGTCAGCACGAAGCCATGAAGGCAGAAATAAAGACATTCGAGAACAACATAGGATTCCTCAGCGCATCAAACAAAAAAGGCGCAAGCATTGTGGATGCAATGCGTCAGAGAATAGAAAAGATTAAGGTTGAGGCAGAAATTGTACTCAAGAAGATAAAGCTTATCGAAGATGAAATGGGCAAATAATCCCCCATATATACAGAAACAGCCGAGGCGATTGCCTCGGCTGTTTCTGTATATATGGGGACCTACATCAGAAAGATGAGGATGTAAATGTCACCAACATGAAATTCTGCTTGTAGATAACTGTAGGCTTAGCACTTACATTATATGTAACACCTGCCGACTTGTCGGCTTTAACAAAGCCTATGCCCATGTTAGAGAAACCGTTGTTTGTCAACTGTGCTGCATAGCTGTCCCATGTGCTCTGGTCCATATTATACACAAATGTGCATGAATTGGAATTCACCTGCAGATAACCTGCGGCATTATAGCCGAAAGAGGGGAATTTTGAGATTACAGGACATATATCAATCTGCTGTGCAGGAGAGATTTCTGTCATTGTATAACCGTTCTTCTCAAAAGCTTTGTTCACTGATTTTGCAGTGCTGCAAGATGAGACACACACTGTGGCAACAAACATAAGCGCCACGATAGATAAAGTAAAAAGTTTTTTCATAATTATTTTAAATATAAAATTAAAGTTTCGTTTTGAGGTCGCTAAGATATAGAAAATTTGTTCCTTTTGCAACTTTTCGAATCAACTAAAAAGAATCAAGACAACAACCATTCCAAAAGAACTATCACAACTGCGGTTATTGATATGCCTATCAGTGCAGCCGTAAGAAGAGACCCTCCCTTGTTTCCTCCGCCGGCCATAGTCTCGCTTTGAGGAACAATTTTCTTTCCTGCCTGCTTCTCTGCCACACTGTCTGCTTGAACAGCCATTTTATTTGAGGGCTTCTCAGGAGAGACTTCAGCTGGTTGCGGGAGAGTTTCTGTGAGCATATCCTTAAGAACCTCCTCGGCAGGCTGCGTTGGCTCTATCGGGCATCCAAGAATATTACATGCAGTCTCATAGACGTACGGGAAAGCATCATATATGTTTCCGACGGCACCGATGCAAGGTACATTCTTAAGATATTCGTTCTTGCCTTCACTATAATTCTCATTTGTCAAGGCAAACACAAATATCGGCTTTTCAGATTGGGCGATTTTCAAAAGTTCATCATCGAGCCATGAAGCATTGTTGTAATTGTCCGAATATACTACAAGCGCTATTCTGCTAAGTTCAACCGCTTCTGCTATGCCTTGGCTCCATGGTACACCGGCAGGCAAATCGCGACACGCAAAGAAACAGGCAAGATTGTAGTATTCGAAATATGCGGTCAATTTCTCGACAAGTTTCTCATCCTCTGCCGTATAGCTTATAAAAACATCGTATTGCATAAAGGGAGGTTCTATAAATTATATACATGTGCACCACCGCTTGCAGCAACGTGTCATCCGTCAATGGATGACACGTTGCCGGGATGGTTATTTTTTATACCTTATTGATATTGTCTTTTTAATGTCGCTGTCAATATATTTTGTGGGACAGCCATCTGAGTCGAACTCCCATGTTCCATCTGGCAGATTTGTACTGCGTGAACCGAACATGCCGAATGCTCCCAACTGGAATATAGCATAGTTGTATGAGGTGTTCGCCGGAACCAGACGCTCGGCAATATTGTACCCGAAGAATGATGCAAAGTCGAAGTTGGTCTTGTTCTTGTAGGGCGAATAGCTATACTCTCTCATGGTGCTGTCGGCGGGATGGTCTACATCCACTAAGTATGACTTCACCAAATTGTTGTAGCGGTCATACTCCATCGCATATTCATCGCCGCCGTCCACATAGGCTTTTGTAAACAGAGTTCCCGAATATTCGCAGTCGAACGTATAGAAATTCGCAAGAGTTCCGTTGGAATTGAATCCTCCTTTATAGGAGCCTTTGGATGTCATATTCCAATCACTCTTGTTAGGATATACATCCTCTTTAACGTAATTTATCTTCAGCAAAGCCTTGTCGTAACGGTAATCGGCTGTAGAGGTACTGTTACACAATTGTCCTTTGTAATAATACTTCATCGTGCCGTTAATCTGCTTGATGCGGTTCTTGATGTCGTACAAGAACTCATACGACCAGACATACTCTCTGCCTCCGTCATCTTCAATGACGGTCGTTACACTCTCAACCATCTTTGAATACTCTTCGGGGACATAGTTCGAAATTGCACTGTCCGCATTGTATCCGTCATCGTCGCTGCATCCTGCCGCAAAGAGACACACTACAGAGAGTGCCAACAGTTGGAAAAACTTCTTCATTGTGTATTATTTTTGTATCTGCTTTATCATCTCTTCCTCTATCAGTGCCTGAGGAAAATATATGTTTGTCAATTTGTTCATTTCGTTCTCTTTTACAGTCTTCATCCATGAAGCAGGCTGCAAAGACCAATTGCCGAGAGGTTTCATCTCAACCACTTTATTCTCCTTGAAGTAGTCGAGTACAAGCTCGGAAATCTCTTTGTCGCTGATGGCGATTATGCGTTTCTGCATATCGTCGCTCTTCACTTTGGCACCGAGGCTGAGAGAAAGGTTCACCGTCATAACCATATCTTCGGGAACGGCAACTGTGTACTCTTTATCGGGGTCGAAAGGTACGCCATTCGCAAGCCCCAGAATCTGAAGTTTGCCATCGTCTTTCTTCTTGTTCAGGTGCACATTGTAGCGCAGACCTCCTACAGATTCAAGTTCTTTGGTATTTTCGCTAAGACGTGTGCCCTCTCTATTGTATTTGAGTATAGAGCCCTCCTTCTTATACAGAGGCTTGTAGTAGTGCGTCACACTATAGAGAAGCATATCTCTTATCTCGCTGCCCTTCAGCTTCACTGTGTAAAGTTTGCCACTCATAGGGAAGAAACGGCGAATATCGTTCAATGACACATTGCCGTTGCCAAAGCTCATTTCGATAGTATAAGGATGTGCTATCGAAAGACTCGCACCGCTGTACTTCAACTGTATCTTGTGAATGAGGTCGACATATGCCGATGAGCCGAAGAGAGCGTCTACAGCCTGTGCCTCGCCCTTGAGACTTGCGACGGGTGCAGCAAGCGCCTTGCCCATATCTGATGTGCGCTCGCGCAACGCAGAAACATACTCCTTGTCTTTTTCACGAGAAAGCATTGATTTTATATCCACATCAATACTTTTGTTCTCCAATCCGTTCTTGCCGCGCTCACCGGTGATATTTATCTCCACTGCATACATTCCACGACGGCCGGGAGAGGCAAGAGTTACCTTTTTGCCATCAATGCTCTCGACAGTTCTTGTGCGGCGCAATCCGTCGTGTCCGCAGACTATAGCATCGAATCCTGCAACATTGCGGGCTATTGTCTGACCGATATTCTCGCGCAGATTGTTGCGTTTGACAACAGAAGATGCACCTGTATGGAAGAGACCGATGACAACATCAGGCTTTTCATTCTTTTTTATGACATCAATCCAGTCTCTTGCAGCCGACTCGGCATCGGCAATCCTTATGCCCATGCTCTCCAAAGAAGATGCGCTGATATACTTGTCTACCGCATCTGTGATGATTCCGAGAAAAGCAATCTTCAATCCATCGCGCTCGACTATCGCGTAGGGTTTATATAGAGGCTTACCGCTCTTTGCATCGAGGATGTTGGCACACACTGCTGTACCTTTCATCGACTTCACATGACGCTGGAGAAGTTCTCGTCCTGCCGAAAGGTCCCCCTCGCCGAATGTGTAGACATCGCAGCCAAGTCTGTTCATTGCCTCTGCAACAATAGTAGTTTCGTTCTTGTCGATATACTTCATATAGTAGTTTACGGGCCATCCTGCAAGCATATCGCCATTATCGACATACACTACATTCTGTGTGCCAAGCTGGCTTCTCAATCCATTAAGATACGAGGCTATGACTACGCCGCCTCCTCTGCTCTCGCTCAAATACTTATAGTCGTATGCAAAAAGAGCATTCTCTACGTCGGAGGTCGCAACCACAGACAATTTCACCTTTTCGGGACTGCACGATGCAAAAAGCATTGCAATCCCCATAATCATCCATAAATAGATACGTTTCATTTTGTCGTTATTTAATTTTATTACTCATCGTATTCTTTTGCCCACATGGACATAAAATCATAATTTGCAAAGATATACTATTTCCGATGAAACTCAAAAGGGGTTTAGTTTGTTTTAAGAAAAAAATACAAGGATATTGATAAGACAATACATACAAAATGGCATATATAGATTATTATAAAATACTTGGGATAAACAAGGATGCTTCTCTCGCAGAAATTAAAAAGGCATACCGCAGAATGGCAAAGAAATATCATCCCGACCTGAACAAGAATGATGCTCATGCAAAAGAGCATTTTCAGGCAATAAACGAAGCCAACGAAGTGTTGAGCGACCCCGAAAAACGAAAAAGATATGACGAGTATGGCGAAAATTGGAAACATGCCGATGAGTACGAAGCGCAACGCCGGCAATATGAATCGCGCATGAAAAGCGAAGGAGATGCCTTTGGCGGATACAGTTTCGGCGGCTTCGGTGGCGGAAATGCTTTCAGCGACTTCTTCGAAGAGCTGTTCGGAAAAAATTTCTCAGGCAATCGCGGAGGTCGCAGCAGCGCCAATGTCCGCGGTAATGATTATCGCAGTACGTTGAGCGTCCCGCTACGCAACACACTCACCACACACAAGGAAATAATAGAGATAGAGGGCAAGAAGATAAGAATCACTATCCCCGCAGGAATATCTGACGGACAGAGCATACGTCTGAAGGGCTATGGCGGAGAATCGCCGGCAGGTGGCGAGAAGGGAGACCTTTACATAACCTTTGCAATAGAACCCGACCCGCGCTTCACACGTGCAGGCAACGACCTTCACACAACAACGACCATAGACATATACAGGGCACTGCTTGGCGGAGAGACAATCATCCCCACCCTCGACGGCAATGCAAGAATTGCAATAAAGCCTGGCACACAGCCCGACAGCAAGCTCAGACTGCGTGGAAAAGGACTTTCCCAATACAAGAACGAACATGTGCGTGGAGATATTATAGTTACGATAAAGGTGCAACTGCCAACGCTCAACGAACAACAGAAAGAGTTGCTCAGGAGAATCAGAAGTATGGAATAATAAAACTCAGATTATTTGTATTGGGAACCGTTTAAAATTATTACCTTTGTAAATGCTGACAAAATAATAAAAAAAACAACCAAACCTACCAGAACCATGAAACAACTCAAATTGGCATGCTGCCTGTTTTTCCTATTGCTGACAGGAGCGATACTACCGGCGCAGGCAGAAGAGTTCGTCCCTTCGAACGACAAAATTTATAACATTCTCAACCAGCGCGGCAATCTTGGCACCAAAGACGGTTATCTGATAAGTACCGCCAAGACATCGTTGGGCGCGGAAAAAGGCGATTTTGCCATCATCACCTACAAAGACAATTATTATCTCTACAGCGTCGCAGACAAATTGTTCATGTACCGTAACCCCGTTACAGATTCGAGAGGATGGAGCAACATCATCCTCAGCAACGACACGATTGAACCCATTGAACTTGAGCACAGCACAAAATATACTGATTACACTATGCGCATCAAGAGCAACGGATACGTTCTCAACACAGCCAGCGGCACACAAAAAGGTGTCTGCCTGAACAAACACAACGCATACGATTCGGGCAACCACTATTCGATAGTTGCAACCGGCGGTTTTGACGCAACGGAAGCTCTTGGAATCCTCAATGGTTATTTCGCAAAACAGACAACCGTCACCTATCGCATAGAGGATGCTGCCGGCAACTTGTTCGAAGAAATCAAATGTGCAGGACTGGTTGGAGATACAATAATCGAAGTGCCCGACAAAGTGGTACCCCGCGCATATACGACATACGCGGTAGCCGAGCCTGTTACACTTGTCAAGGATGGCGACAATGTTGTCCGCATAGTTGCCACATGGAATTTGCCGTTCAAGCTATCAGCAGATCTGAAGAATGCCCATTGGTACAATCTTGCATTGAACAGCGGCGCAGACTACGTTACAACCGACAACGGATACAGATGCAACCCCATGCCTACAAAAGAAGATACCGAAAAGCTCTCCTATCAATGGGCTTTTAAGGGTGACCCCTATAATGGCATCGTTGTCTATAGCCGCACAGACACCACAAAGACACTTGCAAAGGTGGGCAACAAAGCCATTCTCGACGTCAAAGTCTATCCGTGGAAAATAGTAGAGAATGAAAAAGGATTCTTGCTTGTGAACAACGAAGACGGCAAGCATATAAACGAGTATGGCGGAGCCGGCGGATATTTGGGATTCTTCAACGTTGCCGACGGAGGCTCTATATTTACAGTAAGCAAAGTCGGTTCTCTGGCAGTTACGAACGTCAAGCTCTCTTCAGGGGCAGCCATAAAGATATTCAAGTCATCCGAAGAGAAGGCAAACGGCCGCGCCATACTGATAATTCCCGGTGGTGGCTATGCCTTTGTAGCCGGCAGCACTGAAGGTGCCGATTGGGCGCCGTTCTTCAATGAATTGGGATACACAGCAGCTGTGCTTACCTACACCGTGCCTCCTACATCTCACAGCGCACCAATGAACCAGGCGAAAAGCGCCATGAAATATCTGCGTGATAATGCCGAACAGTACAATGTAACAACCGGTCAGGTAGGTGTAATAGGATTCAGCGCAGGCGGCCACTTGACAGCTACCGTGTCTACTCAGACAACAGGGGCAGACAAGCCTGCCTTCCAAATACTCTTCTATCCTGTAATAACCATGGATGCCAGCTACACCCACGCAGGTTCGCGTGCCAACCTCATAGGTTCATCAGCCTCAGCCAGTCTGACAAACAAATACAGCAACGAGAAACAGGTGAAAGCCGACACCCCAATGGTTTACATATGCTGGGCTGACGACGATGCCACTGTGCCCCCGCGCAACAGCATAGAATATGTCAACGCTCTTAAAGCAAATGGCGTGCCCGTACACGCAAAGAATTTCCCCACAGGCGGACATGGCTACGGATTCAAGACCTCGTATAAATATCACGACGAAATGGTGAAGGACCTGACAGAGTGGATGAATAGCATCGACAGTGTTCTCACCTCTATTGATACTCCTGCCAATGAGGAGGCAAAAGATGAGACTTGCTACGACCTTAACGGCAGACGTGTAAAAGAGTCCAAACGTGGTATCTTTATAAAGAAAGGACGCAAGTTTTTTGTGAAATAGATATAGCTCACAAAAATGAAGTGAACCTCAAAGTCTTTTCAGACTTTGAGGTTCACTTCATTTTGCTGCATGCGACCTTCATTCAGGCACAAGCGAAAAGACGATTTGCGCCTGCTCTCAGATATTGCACTGCTTAACTTCGTCGACGCCGGGAATCTCTGAGATGCTGGAGATTACTTCGTGCAGTTCGTTAGAAGAGTGTACATAGAACTCGACTGTACAGTTTACTATTTCATCTGCACAAACCGAGTTTATGGACTTCATGGAGAGTTTCAGACGGTTGGTTATGCAGTCTACAAGATCTATCAGCAGATGATAGCGGTCTACTGCAAAAATCTTCAGACATGCCGGGTATAGAAGCTCGTTGTCCTCCTCGAAATTCACAGCTACAATATTGTCGCCTTCGTGTGAAGCACGGCGTATGGCCGATTTACAGTCACGGCGATGTATCGTTATCTTGTCGTTGCTCTCTTTAAAGCCGACAACTTCATCGCCTGGAATGGGGTTGCAGTTGGGGCATAGTATAAAAGGCACCTTTTTCAGACGGTTGATCTGTGTACGCAACTGACGTTTGGCTTTGTATGTTACTACATGATCGAGCCAATCGGGATGAGGTTTAATTTCGTCATTGGTACCTATCTCTATGCAATCGCCGTGCTGCAATACTGTCTTCACAGAGCATAGACGGCCGTTTATCTTGGCATACTGCGCATGCTTGCCTATGTTTGTATGTATCTCGAATGCAAAATCAAGTGCAGATGCGTTCTTGGGAAGCACGATGCTGGTACCCTTAGGAGTGTAGACTACGATGTTGTCGTTGTAGAAAGACATTGTTACACCCTCCATGTACTCTACCTCTTTGCCGTGGGTGGCAATATCCTGAAGTACGGATTTCAGTTTTTCAATCCATTTTACAATTCCTCCTTCGGAGCGTTCTGCCACAAATCCCAACTGCGACTTGTGTATCATGCGTTTGGACGAGATGTGTATCTCTTCCCAGAAACCCTTTCCGCCATGAAGCTTGAGATGGAAACTCTGATAACCGTTCTCTTTTGGAGAGTCGATGAAATTGTTTACACTGTGGGGGTGCTCCTTGTAGTTGTCGGTAAGGATTGAGTAGATTTTCAGGGCTGCATCCTTTTCGGACATACCGGGGATGTCGCCATATATTATGCGAATGTAATATTTGTTGTCTATGTGGGAAAAGTCGCAACCGGTGGTGTGCATCTTGTGCCATATCTTGTATGCCGAGCGATAGTGCATTTCGGTACGTACCTTTATTCCTTTGTCAGCCAACAAGTGTACAATATCCTGCATGAAACGGTTCACATCGGGTTCACGGTTGCGGCGATCGACACGCAATGCTTCGTTCACACTTGCAAATTCACGTGGACAACGGAAACGGAACGAGAGATTTTCGAGCTCTGTCTTGATTTTGTAGAGTCCCAGACGGTTGGCAAGCGGAGCGTAGAAATAGTCGGTCTCTCCTGCTATCTTCATCTGCTTGTCGGGACGCATGCTGCTCAGAGTGCGCATGTTGTGCAAACGGTCGGCAAGTTTCAGCAAGAGTGCACGTATGTCGTACTGGACAGAGTTTAGCATCTGCTGGAAATTGTCAATCTGCTTTGAGGTCTCATACTTGTCTTTCTTCTGCTTGGTTACAATGCTTACAAGAAAGGCAACATCATCCCCGAAACGTTCCCTGATGTCTTCAATGGTATATTTTGTGTCTTCGGCAACATCGTGCAGGAAGGCTGCTATAATCGGATTTACTCCCATCTCCATCTCTACTGCAAGGATACGGGCCACAGCTATAGGATGCAGGATGTATGGTTCACCGGTCTTGCGTTTCTGGCTGCCATGTGCCATACGTGCGAAGTTACACGCTTCCTTTGCGCGTTCTATATCCTCTTCGCTCAGATGGTCGCGAACCATATAAAAGAATTCTGTAATGCGGTCGTCAATCAGTGCTTCGTAGTGCAGGTGTATATCTTTGTCCATAGCCGTGTGTTTTTTGTGTAATACATCTCTATTCTTATATATTGTCTGGGGCAAATATATATCATAGAGCGGAATGGTATTCGGTTTCTATCTTTTCAACAAAAAAAATCAAGAAGCTGTTTCTTATTTCTGTTCGTGGTATTCACTTTCGGTATTCACGTTCCAGATGGCACTTTTATCAGAGATGCCATTGGTTATATTTTCAACAGCCACCATTGCTGTCATCATGGAGTGGTCCATGTTGTTGTAGCGGTGCTGTCCGTTGCGTCCCAGACAATAGAGGTTTTCTATAGTGTCGAGGAAGCTGCGCACTTCGCCAAGACGAGTGTAACTGCCGAAATATGCCGGATAGGCTTTCTTTATCTTCACTCTTGTGGCATCAAGTACTGCGGCGCGGTCTATTATATCTATTTTAACAAGTTCGTCGATTGCCATTTCTATGAAACTGTCGTCGCTCATTGACCATAGCTCATCGCCTTCGTTGCAGAAATATTCGAGTCCTATGAACATTCTGTTTTCATAGTCCTCTACAAGGTAGGGCGACCAGTTGTTGAACACCTGAAGACGGCCTACCTTTACGTCGCGCTCCTGCACATATATCCATGTATCGGGTACACGGTCGGCGTATGTCTTTATTTTCGTCTTGTTCTGTATCTTCATTTTGTCGAGCAGAAGTCCGACGGTAATAAAGTCGCGGTACGGCAAATCAGCTGCAATCTGCTTGACTGCTTCGGGTATGTCTATTCCCTTTATGGCTGCTATCAGGTCCTTTATGGGCATAGTCGACAAGAAGTAGTCGCAAGGCATATTTGCTACCGTACCGTCTTGCAGGCGGCAATCGACAGAGACAACTCTTTTGCCTTCTATGTTTATGCCTATGACTTCGTGCTGCATTTTTATTTCGCCGCTCATCTTCTCCACATCGCCGGCAACAATTTCCCACAACTGTCCGGGACCGAGCTTGGGATATATGAATTGTTCGATGAGGGATGTCTCCACTTTCTTCTGTTCTATGTCGTCCTTCATAAAGGGCTTTGTCAGTGCATCTTTAAGTATTGCATAGACCGACAAGCCTTTCACTCTCTGACTTCCCCAGTCGGCACCCAACTTCGAGGGATGCACTCCCCACACCTTTTCTGTATAACCTTCGAAGAAGAGATTGTAGAGAGGACGTCCGAAACGGTTTATATAGAAATTCTCAAGCGAATCTTCCTTACGTTTGAAAAGCTGCGAATATATATATCCTATACCCGATTCTATCGTACGCCACAGACCTAAATTTGTGAATGTCGACAGTTTCAACGATATCGGATAATCGAAAAACTTGCGAAGGAAAAATATACGCGATATGCGGTCGCGGTAGAGCATAACGCGGTCCGATGTCTCCGGGTCGGGACCATCTTTTTGCAATGGTTTGCCGTTGTTACCGAGCAGTATATCGTCCTTAGAGTTTGCTCCTTGTATGGGCATGACACTGTTCCACCACTCCATGATGGCACTGCTCTTCGAAAAGAAACGATGTCCGCCGATGTCCATGCGGTTGCCTTTGTATTTTACTGTCTGCGATATTCCGCCAATAACATTGGTCGCTTCGACAATCACAGGATGAATGTCGCTCTTCTTCAGCAGTTCGTATGCTGCCGTAAGCCCGGCAGGACCTGCTCCGGCTACAAGTGCTGTCTTTTTCTCTTTCCCCTCCTTCGTCATACTAACAGAACCATTTTATTAATTTTATGACACCCATTTTGGCAACAGAAGAGTGTGCCGAAACATTTTTACGGGACAGAATCTCTTCACGATTGTTGTGATAGTAATTGTATGCTGTCAACAGCATCTCTTCGTTGGTCTTGGTAGGCATCCAACCCAATTCGCGCTTTATCTTTGTTGTATCGAAGACAAAGTTTGAGGCTATCATCTTATACTGGTAGGGACCTAATGGCGAAATGCCGAGAGCAAAACATATCTTCATGCCGGCAATCATCAATCCCTTTGGAAGGAACAGCAGTCTCGATTTTGAACCAGCCTTTTCTATAACGTAACGGTATACGGTTCTGAAATCCTTGACGTCGTCCGAACCTATGTTGAAAACCTCGCTGCGGTTATAATTACGTGCCAGCAAGCAGGCATTTGCAAGATCCTTTGCATATATGAACTGATAGAAATTGTCGCCTTTTCCTACCATAGGAAGACGGCGTCCCTCGTCTATGAACTGATAGAGTATGCCGAGCAATCCCAATCGTCCTTCATCCATTATGGTGGGACAACGGAATATTACAGAAACAAATTCCTTATGTGAAAGGAGTATTCTCTCTCCCTCCAGCTTCGACTTTCCGTATATCTCAATCGGACAAGGCACCTCTTCTTCAGTAATTTTATAGGTGAAATTGTCGGCCCACAAACAGTTTGATGATGTAAAGACAACACGGGGAACGCCATATTCTGCGGCATACTTTGCGACATTGGCAGTACCGTCGACATTGGAATGCCAAAGATTCTTAAGCTCGCTCTTCACATGTGCCAGAAGGGCTGCAAAATGGTATATTGCATCAAACTTGTACTCCTCGAAGATCCGTTTCATCAGCGCGTCATCGTTGATGTCGCCCTTATATGCTATGAAATTGTCTTCTATCAAGTTGTCGTCCTGCAAGTCTATGCTGACAACCCTGTTTCCTCCGTCAAGAAGAATACGCTTCATTATCGAGCCGAAAAATCCGGCACCTCCGGTTACCAAATAACAGTTCATCGTCTCCAGTTTTATTGTTCCTTCAGTATATTGTGGAATTTTGAATACATAAAAAATTTGCGGGCAAAAAAGTTCCAAAGAAATACGACTCCTGTCATCACCAATTTCGAGAGCAGATAGTGCATCCCGTAAATATCGGTCAGAAGATAGAGTCCTAATTCGAGCCACAGCAATCCGATGCCGCTTATCAGAAAAACCAGAAACACTTCTACACTTCTCGACTGCGGTTCGCCCTGGAAGACCATATATTTCGAAATCAAGTAATTCGTGCTTGTACCGATTACAAAGCCGGCAAAGGCCGCTATCAGATACTGCACTCCGAACATATACGAGAGCAGGAAATAGAATCCGTAGTCCATAACAAATGCTCCGGCTGCCACAAAGCAATATCGGAACAGTTGCACTAAAGTGTTGTTTGTCTTTTCAAATAACATCTGTAAACTCTTTGCTTTTCACAAGTCCATACCAAGACTAATGAAATACAAAATTACACTTTTTCTGCACTTTTACCAAATATTTACAGAAAACTTCGGGAAAACTTCGCCGTCGGCATCAGTCGTTGAAAAGTTCTGTGCAAGGGGAAGCACTCAAAGATATTTTCGTGACGCGCAAAACGTTTCGGCTACTGACTTCAGATGCAGTAACCGATCAACTTTTTCTTAAGGATTTCACGGGCAATGTGTATGTGCCTTTTAACCGTCCCAACCGGCAGGGACAGCTTGCAGGCAATCTCATTGTACTTGTGTCCATCGAGATACATGGTGAACGCGCTCTTGTATTCTTCGGAGAGCGTAGCCACAATGCCCATTATTTCATTCACATTGCATGTTGTGTCTACATAGCTCACATCGATTGTCTGACAGTTTTCATTCTCTTCGTTGCATATTGCCTCTATGTCGACAAATGTATTACGGCGTTTTTTGCAGTCGTCAACGTATATGTTATACATTATCCTGTATATCCATCCCGTGAAATTCTTATCGGCTTTGTAGCTGTTAATGTTCAATAGAGCTTTCAAAGAGGCATCCTGTATCAGTTCTTCCGCCCACTCAACATCCATCGTCAGCGACAGCGCATGATTCATAAGTTGCGGAATAGCCTTTGTCAGTTCGCTATTAAATCGGTTGTTTTCCATAATATTCACAGCTTTGCTTATGTAACACTCTATTGCAGTCTATGACAACACTGTCATACCTTTAAAAGGTCTCTGAACCGAACAATGTACCCGTATTTTCTGATTTCGGTTCTCTCTTCTGTCTGACTGTCTTCTTTTTGGTGTGGAACACATCTTTCTGTTCTTCATCTTTATACTCTTCCCCTTTGTATTCACAAAAATCAAAACCGGACGGGAGTTGGAAAACACGCAGCCCGAAACGCGGCAATACAGCAAACACATGTTCAAACACTTCGGCTTGAAGTTTTTCATACGGAATCCATTCGGGGAATGCAGAAAAGAAGTACAGTTCCAAAGGAAGCCCCTGAGGAGTGGGCTGCAGCTGACGCACCATCAGAATCATCTCGCTGTTGACACGGGGATGGTTACGCAGATATTTATCTATGTAGTTGCGGAACACATGCAGATTCACAAGACTATCTTTATCATAATCCATTCCATCGAGCCATCCCTCTTCCTTGAACCGTTCTATCTGTGCTTCGGAACAGAACGTAATGGAGCGCATATCCAGATATACCGAACGTTTGACGCGGCGGCCGCCGTAATCGAACATACCTCTCCAGTTCTGGAACGAGTCGCTAACCAGCATATAGGGCGGAATGGTGGTAATAGTCTTGTCCCAATTCTGCACTTTCACCGTTGTGAGCGTTACTTCGATTACCGAGCCATCGGCACCATATTTAGGCATTGTAATCCAGTCTCCCGGCCGCAACATGTCGTTCAACGAGAGCTGCACACCTGCTACAAGTCCCATGATGGTATCCTTGAACACCAGCATCAGTATCGCCGCCGAAGCTCCGAATCCGGCGATTACGTTCATCGGGTCCTTATCGACAAGTTCACTTATTATGATGATGACACCGATGCACACCACTATAAGCTTCAGCATTTGGAATACACCTTGCAAGGCACGGTTTTTCAGTTTTTCGTGTTCACTCGATAAAGTGTATAAAGACGAGAGAATGGAGCAAACGAATTTTACTGAGGCTACGACAACGTATATCCAACATAATTTAGACACCAATTTGCCAAACATGTCTGTTTCGGGAAACATGTATGGCACCAGCAATACAATGACAAGCGGCGGTATCAAGCCACTAAGATTTTTCAAAACGTCATCGTTCAACAGGAAATCGTCCCATGAACTTTGTGTTTTTCCGGTTATTTTCTTGATTATCGGGACAATTATCCTACGGCATATGAACTTGATTGAATATACTATTGCCAATATGGCAACCAATGCCATGCTCCAATAGATATAGGGCATAGACGTTACATCTATCCCTATCGAATTGAAGATGGATATTACATAATGGTTCATGTCTCTATTGTATTTAATTGTATTTAGGGAGGTTCTTAAAATCAGCAGTCTCTATTCTTTGCAGAGCGGGTTCTTTTCCGTTCGCTTTTGTTTATCAAGCTATCTTGTTCATTGCAAATATAGCACATGAAATGTAAAAATTCAAGTTTGTCAGGACTTTTCGTCAATGCAAATTTCATTCTGCCATGCTACGGCAAACCAAACGGGGTCTGCTTTTGTTATCTGTAAAAAGTGTTTTGATTATGGAGTGGTTATTTGACACATTACGTTCTCACCCCGAAATTGCGGTATTTCTCACATTGGGATTGGGAACGCTTATCGGACGCATCCGCGTGAAGGGATTCAGTCTCGGAGTTGTAACAAGCGTACTGCTGGTCGGTGTCCTTCTGGGACAGTTGAAAATCCCCATTGGAGGGACATTGAAGCCGGTGGCATTTCTGCTGTTTCTGTTCGCTATCGGATATAAGGTGGGACCGCAGTTCTTTCGCGGACTCAAAAAGGATGGATTGCCTCAAGTGCTGTTCGCAGTTGTGATGTGCCTCTTCATTCTTGCAACCACATGGGTTACGGCGCTTGTCATGGGATACAACATCGGCGAGGCTGCGGGATTGCTGTCCGGTTCACAGACAATCAGTGCTGTAATTGGCGTCGCAGGCGATACAATCAGCGGGCTTCAGCTATCTGCCGAACAGAAGCAGAATTTCATCAACATCATCCCGGTTGCATATGCAGTAACTTATATTTACGGAACAGCCGGCTCGGCGTGGATCATTTCCAGCATAGGACCGCGCATTATGGGCGGGCTTGACAAGGTAAAGGCTGCCTGCCGTGAACTGGAGAGCAAAATGGGACATAACATCGGAGATGAACCCGACGTGTCGAGTGCCGAACGCCCTGTCGTGTTCCGCGCTTACAAGATAACCAACAGCTGGTTCGAAGAGGGACATACCGTCAACGAACTCGAACAGCTGTTCGAGTCTCAGGGGAAGCGTCTTTTCGTGGAGCGCATACGCAAAGGCATCAAGATAGTGAATGACATTACACCCGACATGACATTGGCAGTCGGCGATGAGGTCGTACTCACCGGCAGACGCGAATTTGCCATAGGCGAAGAAGACTGGATAGGCGCCGAGGTCGATGACGAGGCTTTGCTCGACTTCCCTGTCATGCAACTAAAAGCGCTTGTAGTCGGTGGCAAAAGAAAACATTCCGGAACATCATATGATGGCAAGAGTGTAGCCCAATTGCGTGGAGAGCGTTTCATGCACGGAGTCAGCATACGTTCGATAACACGTATGGGAGTGGAAATCCCGGTATTTCCCGCGACTGTGATAAATGCCGGCGACACAATAGAGCTTGTCGGAAAGAAATTCGATGTCCTGCCTGCGGCTCATGCCATCGGCTACCCCGACCCGGCGACCAATACCACAGACATGGTATTTCTGACCTTAGGCATCGTTCTCGGCTGCCTCATAGGTGTGCTTACACTGCACATCGGCGGCGTCCCGTTGAGCTTGAGCACAAGCGGAGGTGCACTCATTGCCGGACTTGTATTCGGATGGTGGCATTCGCGCTGTCCTACGATGGGAGCAATACCCGAAGCAGCATTGCTTGTATTCAACAACATGGGGCTGAACATCTTTATAGCCATTGTGGGAATCACAGCCGGTCCGGGTTTTGTGGAGGGATTCCGCGAAGTAGGCCTTTCGCTTTTCGTGGCAGGCGCAATAGCAACCTCCCTGCCGTTGCTTTTCGGTCTCTTCATAGCACGCTACTGGTTCAAGTTCCATCCGGCAATAGCCTTAGGATGCTGTTGCGGCTCACGAACCACAACCGCTGCAATCGGAGCTGTTCAAGAGGCAGTCGGCAGCCCTACCCCGACACTCGGCTACACTGTAACGTACGCCGTAGGCAATACATTGCTTATTCTTTGGGGCGTTGCAATCGTTTTACTCATTCATTAGACCTTTTAAATACTCATACAACATTATGGACAAATTGCTTAAAGACAAAAGTGAGGTTCAATCCTTTGGCAGAGAGATGGAAAAAATAAGCCCTTTTGAGCTCAAGAACCGTTTGATTGAGCTTGCAGACGAGAGGATAAAAAAAATGATGCATACGATGCTCAATGCAGGGCGCGGCAATCCCAACTGGATAGCAACGCTTCCGCGCGAGGCATTCTTCACGCTCGGAAAATTCGGAATCGAAGAGTGCCGCCACACCTTCAGCAGAGAGGACGGTATTGCCGGCATCCCGCAAAAGGAGGGAATCGCAAAGCGTTTCGAACAGTTCCTGAAGGAGAACAAGAATATGCCCGGATGCGGACTTCTCTCACACTGCTACCGTTACATGCTCGAAGAGCACAAAGCAAACGGCGACGAACTTATCCATGAGTGGACAGAGTGCGTCGTAGGCGACCAGTACCCTGTCCCCGACCGCATACTAAAATACACAGAGATTGCAGTGCGCGACTATCTTGCACAGGAACTTTGTGCAGGACGTCCGCCACAAGGAGAATTCGACCTCTTTGCAACAGAGGGAGGAACTGCGGCGATGTGCTACATATTCGACAGCCTCGAACAGAACTTTCTGCTGAACAAAGGAGACAAGGTTGCTCTAATGACGCCGGTGTTTACACCGTACATAGAGATTCCCGAACTCGAAAGATACAGCTTTAAGGTTACTGAAATCCCTGCCGACCGCATGAGCGACGATGGTTTACATTTGTGGCAGTACAGCGAAAAGGCGCTAAGCAAACTGCGCGACCCCTCTTACAAGGCGCTCTTCGTCGTCAACCCCAGCAATCCTCCCAGCTACATGATGGACGATAAGAGCGTGGAACTGCTTGTGGACATTGTTACTCGCTGGAACCCCAACCTTATGATTGTAACAGACGATGTATATGCGACCTTTGTGCCCGGTTTCCAGTCTCTGATGGCACGTCTGCCCCACAACACAATCGGTGTATATTCATTCTCGAAATATTTCGGAGCAACCGGTTGGCGCCTTGCTGTGGCTGCACTGCACCGCGACAACATCTTCGACACTCTGCTCACCCGCCTGCCCCGCAAACGCAAAGGCGAACTGCAGAAACGTTACGGCAGCATCAGAGCCGACGTGGAAAACATGCGCTTCATTGACCGCATGGTAGCCGACAGCCGCCAAGTGGCACTCAACCACACAAGCGGATTGTCATTGCCGCAGCAATTGCAGATGTCGCTTTTCGCCCTTTATTCGATTATCGACAGCCGCAACGGCGACAATTTCAGGCAAGGCATGCTCGAAATAATACAGTCGCGCCTTAAGACTCTTTGGGAAAGCATGGGATTCACTCTGTTGCCCGACAGCACACGCGCCGGGTATTATTCCGAAATAGACCTGCTTGTATGGGCAAAGAAATTCTACGGAGATGAATTTGTCGATTATCTTAAATATAATTACAGTCCGCTCGACATTGTATTCCGCCTTGCAACAGAGACATCACTGGTGGTTCTCAACGGTGGCGGCTTCGACGGTCCCGAATGGAGCATAAGGGTGTCGCTCGCAAATCTCGACGAGAAGGATTACAGCATCATAGGCAGATATATCCGCAATATTCTGGAGACATATGCCGAAAAATGGAAAAATTCACTTCCTGTGGAGGTATAGGACAATAGCACCATTTCTCTCAGCCCGATTTTGCTTTTGCGAAAATCGGGCTGATAATTTTAGGCATGCCTTATTTACAATTACGGACTAAAATATTATTTTTGCAGTTTGGAAGCAAGATTTTCAGTCTATGATATACAAATACGAAAACAGAGACATATTTGTCAAAGTCTCCGGCGAGGGCGATGCTGTACTTTTGTTGCACGGCTGGGGATGTACACACGATATATTCGCGCCGTTGGCAACACTTTTGTCTTCTCAGTACAAGGTCTATTCTTTTGATTTTCCCGGATTCGGTGCCTCTCAAGAGCCCGACACTGTTTGGGGAGTGGAAGAGTATACCCGTATGATAGAAAAATTCGTGGCAGACAACAACATCAGCAATCCCGCGCTGGTAGGACACTCCTTCGGCGGCAGAGTATCGCTTTTGTACTCTTCGCGCAATCAGACATCGAGAGTGGTGCTTGTGGACGCAGCCGGCATAAAACCCAAACGCTCATGGAGATACTACTATAAAGTTTACACATACAAGGCTGTCAGATGGCTATGCACTGCATTGCTGCCAAAAGATAAAGCCGAAAAAATGCTCAACAAATTCCGCAAGAACAGCGGCTCATCGGATTACAACAACGCTTCGCCAATGATGCGCCGCATATTGTCGAAAGTGGTCAACGAAGACCTAAAGCATGTAATGCCCAAAATTGAGGCGCCCGTATTGCTCTTTTGGGGAAATCTCGATACAGCCACACCTCTTGACGATGCAAAATACATGGAGAAACACATAAAGGATGCCGGTCTTGTTGTCGCACACGGAACGGGACACTTCTCTTTTCTCGAAAATCCCGGACTTTTTGCCTCTGTAATGAAGAATTTCTTCAAAATAAGTCAGTAACCTATACAAGCACAAACATGGATATATTTTCACTGATATACACTATTGTATGCCTGTTGGGCATACCTACGGCTCTGCGATATGACATGCAGATGTTTCAGCTGAGTTCCTATCGTTACAGCCGCTATTTCCGTTGGTGGTTTCCTGCCAACATTCTCACCCATCGCAAGTGGTGGACGATAATAATAGCTCTTTGCGCACTGAACAAATGGCTTACGATAGTGGCTGCAATGCTTGTAGGATTAAGCATTTACAGAGAACTGACAGAAAAATACAAGACTCCTATTGTCTTTACGATGAGGGTGAAGCGTCTCTTTGCAACGGCAATTGTTACGGTTGCTGCAATTATGACAGCAACAGCATTGATGGCTGGAGTGAAGTTTCTTCCCGTTGCAGTTGCAGCAATATTGCTTCTTTCCAATTTTGTGGTGTTGCTTGCAAACATGGCCAACACTCCTATTGAAAAGGCTATTACCCGTTGGTACTACAATGATGCGAAACGCATTATAGAATCGCATAAAGGCCTCACAATCATAGGCATCACCGGAAGCTTCGGCAAGACAAGCACCAAGAATTATCTTGCACAGGTGCTCTCCGAAAAATACAACGTACTTGTAACGCCGGGCAACTTCAACACCTTGTTGGGCGTTGTACGCACTATACGCGAACAGCTTCGTCCCTATCATCAGGTATTCATTGTCGAAATGGGAGCCAAGCAGCAGGGCGACATAAAAGAGATCTGCGACCTTGTGCACCCCCGCATAGGCATACTCACCGCCATTGGCGAGATGCACCTTGAGACCTTCAAAAGTTTCGAGAATATACAGAAGACAAAATTCGAACTGATTGAATCGCTGCCTGCTGACGGCATTGCTGTGCTTAACTACGACTCGGCAGGCATACGTGAGTATAAAGGCAGAAAATCGGATTGCGAAACAATCACATACAGCGTTGAGGCTTCGGGCACCTCTCTGAGAGCCGAAGATGTAAGATATGACGCATCGGGTGTATCATTTGCAATAGAGAAAGGAAGCACATCCGAAGTTTACGACAGCAAATTGCTCGGTTCGGGCAATCTGCTGAATATACTTGCAGCAATAGCTGTTGCCACCAAACTCGAAGTCCCCGCACAGAAGCAGAAAAGTTCAATAGCCCGCTTGCGTCCTGTGGAACACCGTCTCTCAATGCGCCGCGCCAATGGCATAAGCGTACTCGACGATGCATACAACTCAAACCCCACAGGTGCAGCTATGGCGATAGATGTGCTCAAGAACTTCAGCGTAGGTGAAACGAACAAACGCATAATAATAACACCGGGATTCGTGGAAATGGGTGAACGGCAATTTGAGGCAAACAAAGCTCTCGGCAGACAGATTGCCGGTGGTTGCGACTATGCAATAGTTGTCAATGCAACCAACCGCGAGGCTATCAAAAGCGGTATAGACGAAGGAGGAATGTCCGGCGACAAAGTATATCTTGCAGCAGACCTCAACGACGCCCATGCCCATCTTGCCACCATACTGAAAGTGGGCGATGTGGTGCTATACGAAAATGATCTTCCCGACAATTTCAAGTAGAAACTAAAATAAACAGATAAAACAATGAAGACAAATGTAGGTGTAGTTTTTGGCGGACGCTCCGTCGAGAATGAAATATCAGTGGTAACAGCGAATCAGATGATGCACGCAATGGACCCCGAAAAATACAATATAATCCCTATCTATATAACAAAAAGCGGCAAATGGTTTAGCGGCGAGGCTCTGAAAAACGTAGACAACTACCGCGACACCAAAACACTTCTTGCACAATGCGAAGAGGTATATATCCGACCCGTTTATGGTGATACCAATCTCTATCGCTGCAACAGCGGCTTTTTCCGTAAGGAGGTTTATGCAAAGCTCGATGTTGTTGTCCCCGCTCTGCATGGAACAAACTGCGAAGACGGCACCTTCCAGGGAGTGATGGAGTTCGCAGGCATCCCCTATGCAGGCTGCAACACACTCGCCTCTGCCAACGGCATGGACAAGATTACCATGAAGATGATACTCAAAGAGTGCGGTATTCCCGTAATAGACTATTGCTGGTTCTCCGACAAGGAGTGGTTCGACCGTCAAGAGAAGGTTGTGGACAACATTGAGGGCAAGCTCGGCTATCCCGTAATTGTGAAGCCCGCCAACCTCGGTTCAAGTGTAGGCATAAAGGCTGCACACAACAAGGAGGAGCTTATCGATGCCATTGAAAATGCCATACAGTTCACAAACCGCATAATAATAGAGAAATATGTGCAGAAGCTAAAAGAGGTGAACTGTGCAGTTCTCGGCAACTACTACGATTGCCAGGCATCGGTTTGCGAAGTTCCTGTACGTAGCGGCGAAATCCTCTCCTATCAGGACAAGTACATGAACGGCGGCAGCAAGAAGTCTCAAGGCATGCAGTCGACTGTACGCGAAATACCCGCCAATCTTCCCGAAGAGACAACTGCATTCATACAGAATGCAGCCTGCGAAACATTCCGTGCCCTCTCTTGCGACGGAGTTTCGCGCATAGACTTCATCATCGACGAAGCCACCGGCGAGATATTCGTAAACGAAATTAACACCATCCCAGGCTCACTCTCATTCTATCTTTGGGAGTATAGCCAGATAAACTTCAGCGACCTTGTGGACAGACTCATAGAGATTGCCATTCGCCGTCAGCAGGATGCCAACAAGAAAGTGGTGAACTATGGCGACAATATCTTCTCAGGCAAAGTTGCCGGTGGTGCCAAGATGGGTGGCAAGATGGGAAGCAAATGCTGTAGATGATGCAGATGCAGAAAAAAATAGAACTATTCACACCCGAAGATAACGAGTGCACAGAAATACCATACTCGGACAATCGTGTTTCGGCACGCTTTCCATCGCCTGCCGAGCACTATTCTACCATAAAGCTTGACCTCAACAAAGAGCTTATAAAAAATCCCGCCTCAACATTCTATGCACGCGTAAAGGGAGTATCAATGATAGATGCCGGCATTGATGACGGCGACCTCATTGTCATAGATAAAAGCATAGAGCCCTACAACGGCTGCCTTGCCGTATGTTATATCGATGGCGATTTCACCATCAAAAGATTCGAGAAGCACAACGGTTACTGCCTGCTTGTCCCGGCAAACAAAGAATACCGCCCGATAAAGATAACATCGGAAAACGAATTCCTGATATGGGGCGTGGTAACATACGTAATTAAAAAAGTTTAGGCAGCATCTGAGGATGCTGCCTAAACTTTTTATACCGGAAGTCAGGTCCTATTCTATTACAGCTGCAAAACCGCCATTCTTCACCATCTTAATCTCTATGGTACTATTCTTGGTAACCCTCTTTTCCACCTTATTGTAATGCATTGCCTGACGGTCGGCATTTATACCATCCTTGAAGCCGGTAAGTTTATACTCGCCGTCGCCGAGAAAATCGAGTTTCACATCAAACACCCGCTCACCCTGTTCGCCATTGCAGACACCGCCGATGAACCATTTGTTGCCTTTGCGCTTGGCAACAATTACATACTTGCCTACCTCAGTTTCAAGAGCACGTGTCTCGTCCCATGTTGTAGGTACAGAAGCAATGTAACGGGCACAATCATCGTTCTTGTAATACTCGGCAGGATTGTCAGCCAACATCTGGATACCGCTTTCGAGCACCACATAAAGAGCCATCTGGAAAGCACGTGTTCCCGAAGCTGCCGAATTAGGACGACTACCCTGATAATTGTCGGGCTGACGGTTGTTCATGCCACCGGGAGTGAAATCAGCCGCACCCACAGCGTTTCGGATGAAAGGAATATAAAGAGTGTTTTCGGGACGGCAGCCACCCATCTGCTCAAGACCGAGCACACCCTCATATGACAAAAGGTTGGGATACTCATACTCCAGTCCTGAGGGAGAGAAAGAACCATGCATGTCTACAAGGAGCTTATGCTTGGCAGCCTCTTTCACTACACGTTTATAGAAATTCACCATCCATTGATCCGAGTGCTCCATGAAGTCTATTTTCACACCGGCAACACCCCACTCCGCATATTTTTCGAAAAGTCCGAAATTCTTCTCAACAGTCAGCCAAGGCAACCAGATGATTACACCGACACCCTTTGACTTTGCATACTCTATAAGCTTGTCGAGCTTCATGTCGGGTTTAGCTTTATAAGGGTCGCGGGTATTCTCAGCCCAACCCTCGTCAAGCAAAATATATTCTACGCCATATTTTGCAGCAAAATCGACGAAATAGGCATAAGTATCATAATTGTTTCCTGCGCGGAAAGTAACTTCGGGACCATAAGGCACAGCACCGTTCCACCACTCCCAGCTCACCTGTCCGGGCTTAATCCAATCTGTATTCTCCAGCACCGGACGACGCGCCAGCTGCACTGGCACAGTCTGTTCTATGATGCCCTTAGAATCGGTAACAACCACAAAGCGCCAAGGGAAAGTGCGCTTGCCCTGAGTCTTTGCAATATAATAAGCCTCTTCAGTGATTATCTCACCGCGGTCGCGCCACGGCTCCCAACTTATGGGTGCACCGGGAAGAGCAGCTGAAATTCCATAATGATTGCCTCTGAGGAAAAGACGCGGATAATCATCCACATCACTCTCACCTATAAGCAGTTGGGTATCCTCTTCGCCCGAAAGAAGCATAGGCACTGTAGCCAAGCGATTGTTTCTTATCCACTCATCTGCCGACTTATGCTGATAGCGTTCCTCATAGGCGGTATTAAAAGAACCGCACTGCTGGTAGTGAGCAGTAAACCCGCTTTCGGGAACAATCGTGAAGTGTTCGTTGTCGACAAGAATCTCGCCCTTCATATTGGTTACGAAACGATAGGCAACAGCATTGTCCATCACTCTCATCTCCACTGTACAGGAACCGAAATTAAGCTTTGCCTCGGTATATTTGTTCTCGATATTCGAAAACTTCAACGGAACAACAGGAGTAACAGTTTCGCTCACACTCTTCTGTTTCACACTCTTAACGGCAGCCTGTCCGGCAAGAGTCTTTCCATTGACAATGAGTCTGATATCTTTTATCGAATAGACCTTTTTGCCGTTTTTACTTACAGTCCAACCAAACTCGCCTTTTCCGGTGCGCAAATCGACTGTGATACTTTTATCCGGAGAGAGAATCTTCTCATCGGCATTAGCCACCTGCGGCACAAACGCGGCAAGCAGCAACATCGAAGCAATTACAAAAAATTTTTTCATAGTAACTAGGATATCATTTAATAAAAATTTCTTCTTCTGAACTCGCTGCAAACGATAGCCGTCGCAGTCGAAACATTCAGGGACTCCGACGTTTCTCGTCCCTGCGGGTAGTTGGGTATAAGAATCTTTTCGCCTATAAACTTTTCACACTCGGCACCGATACCGTTACCCTCATTGCCCATGACAATTATTCCGGCAGGCGAAAGCCTGTGTTCATATATATTATCACCGCAAAGGAATGTGCCATAGACAGGAATACCCTCTCTTTGCGCCGAAGACAAAAGTTCGGGCAAATCGGCATAGTGTACATTGACCCTTGCCAAAGCCCCCATAGTAGCCTGCACTGTTTTGGGATTATAGACATCTACCGTGCCTATGGAACAGAAAACATTCTCTATGCCAAACCAATCGGCAATTCTTATAATCGTGCCAAGATTGCCGGGGTCCTGCACATCGTCAAGCGCAAGAGTCAGTTCACGCTTCGCGACAGAACAATCACACACGCCTTTCCTCTGCTTGAAAAGAGCCAAGAAACCCTGAGGTGTTCGCAGAAAACTTGCCTTTTTCAGTTCCTCCTCCCTTGCTTCTATAACTTCGACTCCCTCAAGGCGTGGCAACGAAGAGATATGACGCGAAGTTGCTATCAGCTTCACACACTCCATCCCCGCCGCAAGCAAGTCAAAGACAATCTTCTCACCCTCAGCCACAAAAAGCCCGCTCTCCTTGCGATGCTTCTTCAACTCCAAAGAGCGTATAAGTTTAATTAGATTTTTGCTAACCATAAATTTTCATAGTTTACTGCAAAGATACAGACAAACGAGCGAGAAATATGAAGCTTGCTTCAATATTTTTCACAGCGAGTGCAGTCTATTTTCGAGGTTTACCTCAAAGATACAGACAAACGAGCGAGAAATATGAAGCTTGCTTCAATATTTTTCACAGCAAGTGCAGTCTATTTTCGAGGTTTACCTCAAATATAGAAACAAACGAGCGAGAAATAAATAAAGCTTGCTTTATTATTTTTGTAGCGAGCAAAGGCTGCGCAAGCGAATGGGGAAAATTCATTTTCTCACGCAATGAGCGAAGCTAAACTTAGCTGAGAGCAAAAACATCAAGTTTGCTTTAATGTTATTCCGATATGCAGACATCTTAAAACAAGTTTCAAACAACATCTAAAAAATAGGGAATTTCCCCCAAGAAATAGGGAATTTCCCCTTTTTTCTTAAACATGAGTATATTATTTTTGCGATAGAAACTATATTATCACAACTATGCTACGCAAACTATTGCAAATAACCCTTTTGCTGCTCATAGGCACAGCCGCTTTTGCCCAATTCCCATTGGACACACTTGCCATGCGTGCAATCATGGTGAACCAACTGTTTCCGCAGGAGAGAGTGTATCTGCACTTCGATAACACCGCCTACTACTTAGGCGAAA
>CAYWIE010000037.1:0-26149 GCA_964458275.1 uncultured Bacteroidaceae bacterium | reverse complement strand
GCAACTACGCCCCGAGTGGACTTTCACCACAGATGTATGACATGCCCGTCATACACAAAAACAAGGTCCTACGCCGAAGCATAGAACCTTGCACATATTATCTTACCAATGATAATTTTACTCTTCGTCTTTCACTGAGAACTCTTTGATAAGTTTCTCCTGAACATCAGTGGGAACAAGTTCGTATGATGCAAATGACATTATGAACGAAGCGCGTCCGCCGGTCAGTGAACTAAGGGCAGTTGAGTATGAAGACATCTCTTTCAAAGGCACCTTAGCAGAAAGCTTTTCGTAACCGTTCTCGCTGCTCATACCCATGATGAGACCACGACGTCCTTGAAGATCGCTCATCACATCACCCATTTTGTCAGAGGGAACGAACACCTCAACATCATAAACAGGTTCAAGGATTTTGGGAGCTGCCGCGCGGAATGCTTCGCTGAAAGCATTGCGGCCTGCGAGCATGAATGAGATTTCGTTAGAGTCTACCGGGTGCATCTTGCCATCGTAAACAATAACTCTCACGTCGCGGGCATATGAATTTGTAAGAGGACCTTGCTCCATTCTCTCCATTACACCTTTGAGGATTGCAGGCATGAAACGCGCGTCGATTGCACCACCTACCACGCTGTTGACAAATACAAGCTTTCCGCCCCAATCGAGCTTAATTTCCTCAGTGCCTTTGGGAGTAATCTTGAACTCCTGACCGTTGAAACGGTAGACATCGGACATGGGTACACCCTCTTCGTAAGGTTCAACAATCATGTGTACCTCACCGAACTGACCTGCACCACCCGACTGTTTCTTGTGGCGATAGTCGGCACGTGCTGCCTTTGTAATGGTCTCGCGATAAGGAATCTTGGGCTCTTCGTACTTGACAAGCATTTTCTCCACATTCACAAGACGCCACTGCAATGTGCGCAAGTGGAATTCTCCTTGTCCGTAAACGATTGTCTGACGAAGCTCTTTTGACTGTACAACTATCCATGTAGGATCCTCCTCGTGCATACGGTTAAGAATCTGCATGAGCTTCTCCATATCAGATTCCTTCTGAGGCTTGATGGCACGTGAATATTTCGATGCGGGATATTTGACGAGTGAGAAGCGATGGTTGCAATCCTTGTCGTTAAGAGTGTTGCCTATCTTGATGTCTTTCAATTTGACTGTACAGCCCAAGTCGCCAGCCTTCAGTTCGTCAACAGGTGTACGGTTGGCACCGGCGCAGCTGAATATCTGAGAAATGCGTTCTTTTGAGCCACGATCCATATTTACAAGGTCGGCACCTGCTTTGAGTGTACCGCTCATCACCTTGAAGTAATTAACCTCACCGATGTGTGGTTCTACAGCTGTCTTGAAGAAGAAGATTGAGGTGGGAGCATTGCTGTCATAAGGAACAGTCTCGCCATCGGCATTAACGGGCTGGGGCATGTCATCGACCTCAGGAGCCACATTTGAGAGGAACTCAAGCAGACGGCTCACTGCGACGTCTGTTGCTGCCGAACAGCAAAGTACGGGATATACGCTGCCGGTAGAAAGTCCCAAACGGGCGCCCATACGGATTTCATCTGTTGCAAGGTCAGCCTCGTCGAAATATTTGTCCATCAACTCCTCTTTGTTCTCGGCTGCCATTTCAACAAGTTTGGTGTGCATGTCTACAGCCTTGTCAAGTTCGGCTACGGGGATATCCTCAACGATGGGAGCTTCGCCCTCTGCTGTCCATGTGAGTTTCTTCATCAGAAGAACGTCGATGATAGACTTGAATCCGGGACCTGTTTCAAGAGGATACTGAACGGGGCAAACCTTAGGACCGTAAATAGTCTGCAATTGCTCTATAACCATGTCATAGTCGCATTTTTCGTGGTCTATCTGGTTTACAACGAACATCACAGGCTTGTTCATCTTCTTAATGTAACGGAAACAGTTCTGTGTACCAACCTCAACACCATACTGGCCGTTGATAACCATCATTGCAAGGTCGGCAACTGTCATTGCAGAAACTGCGCTGCCCGCAAAGTCATCGGAACCCGGACAGTCGATAAGGTTCAATTTCTTGCCATTCTCCTCAACCTGGAATACGGTTGAAAATACAGAGTAGCCATACTCCTGCTCAACAGGGAAATAGTCGCTCACAGTATTCTTTGCTTCGACTGTTCCTCTACGTTTTATGATACCACTCTCAAAGAGGATTGCCTCTGTGAGGGTGGTCTTACCAGAGCCTGAACATCCTACGATTGCGATGTTCTTGATTTCGTTAGTTTGATACGTTTTCATATTACTGTTTTTACATTTTATTATAGGTTAGAAAACAAAAGTGGCGCCAATATATGAAAAAAGCAGATATTTTGCAACTAAATTGCTCTATTTTTAAAAAATCGATAAAAATATTTTAACTTTGTCAGCAAATTGTACATCCAAACATGGCAGGCATATACATACACATACCATTTTGTAAGCAGCGCTGTCGCTATTGCAGTTTCTTTTCTTCGGTCTCCTCTACCGTCAAAGGAGAAAGAGAGAGATACATTGCAGCCGTGTGCACTGAATTGGAGAAACGGCAAGATTATATACCGGACAGAGACATAAATACCATATATATTGGCGGAGGAACGCCTTCTACCCTGCAACAAGAGGATTTCGAGAAAATATTCTCTACAATATACAGCATCTACAATGTGTCCCCTGATGCGGAAATTACATTGGAAGCCAACCCCGACGACCTCAGCCCCGAATATCTTTCCATGCTGCACACAATGCCTTTCAACAGACTGAGCATGGGCATACAGAGCTTCGACGACAGATTACTGAAGAGGCTCGGACGCCGCCACGACTCCTCACGCGCCATTGAAGCATTCAACAGTGCACGCTTGGCAGGATTCGACAACATAAGCATTGACCTGATGTTCGCGTTGCCGGGTTCCACAGGTGCAAGCTGGCAAACAGACTTGAACAAAGCCATATCACTTAAACCGGAACACATATCGGCATACAATCTCACATACGAGGAGGGCACCGCACTGCACAGCGCGGTAGAACGCGGCGAAATCACCCCGCTGAGCGAAGAAGAAAACCTTGAACAGTTCCGCATGCTCACAGAGGCGCTGCCCGGTGCAGGATACCTGCACTACGAAATATCAAACTTTGCACTGTCGGGACGGGAGAGCCGCCACAACAGCAGCTATTGGCACGACATACCCTACTTGGGATGCGGAGCTGCCGCACATTCATATAACCGCAAGTCGCGGCAATGGAACATAGCCCACATCGGCAAATATATAAAAGGTATCGAGGAGGGCAATCCTGTATACGAAATAGAGCATCTGACAGAGAACGAACGGTACAACGATGCCATTCTCACCCGACTGAGAACAAGAGACGGACTCCCTGTCAAATGGTTCGCCAGAGAATTCTCGGAAAAATTGAACCGGCACATGATGAGCTCGGCAGAAAGACATCTTAACACCGGCACACTGACACACACATCCGAAGGCAATATACGCCTCACCAAAGAAGGAATATTCATCAGCGATGCCATAATGCGCGACCTTATATATATAGACTGACAAAAACCCCATAACCCATGAAAAAGATTTTATACTTTCTGATTGCTGCAACAGCAACCATTACAGCCTCGGCACAATCGCTCTATTACAGCGACAGCAAGAACAAAGACATGGCACGCCACACATTGCGCCGCGAAGTTCTTAGGAAAGAGATAGTACTCCCGAAGGTCAACGGCTGCAAAGTACTGAAAGCCGACCTGCACAGCCACACAATTTACTCCGACGGCAGTGTAACCCCCGAATACCGTGTACGCGAAGCGTGGGTGGACGGTCTTGATGTCCTTGCAATAACCGAGCATGTAGAATACCGTCCCACTGAACGAAGCATGCTCAACTACCTGAAGGGCTATCTGCCTGAGGGGACAGAGGCATCAAGCACAAACACCATCAACAGTGCAGCCAAAGACAAAGGAATAATCGCCGACCTTAACCTGTCAAACACTCTTGCCGAAAAAACGGGCAAGAATTACGGCATAACAATTATTCCGGGAATAGAAATAACACGTACTCCGGAAACCATCGGACACTATAATGCACTTTTCATAGAAAATGCAAACGACATTTATGCACCCGACCCTGTCGAATCTATTCGAAAAGCACGCAAACAAGGAGCATTGATAATGCACAACCATCCCGGCTGGAGACGTAAAAGCCTCGAAATGACTGAGTTCGAGAATCAGGTATATTCCGAAGGGCTGATAGATGGAGTAGAGATAATGAACGGCAGCGAATTCTACCCCAGCGTTGTACGCAGGGCGTTAGACAACAAGCTGTTCATGGCAGCAAACACCGACATACACGGAACAACGTCAATGGACTACAACAATCAGGGACATCTTCGCAACATGACATTCATCATTGCCAAAGATGCCACTCCCGAATCAATAAAGAAAGCCCTGAAAGCACGACGCACCATCGCTTACTCATTCGGAACACTCGCCGGCGACGAAAAACTTATAAAGGAATTCTTCCTTGCCTGCATCAGCTTCGAGACATTCAAAACAGACAAGAATGGCAAACGCACCATGCGCATGACCAACAACAGTTCACTCGACTTCACACTATGTTTCGGAGGCAACCCTGTACAATTGCGAGCATTCACATCGCGCAACGTAAGTGTAGCTAAAGACAAAGAGCTTGAATTCACAGTAGAAAACATGTGGATACCCACAGAGGACAAGCACCCCGAATTCAAACTGAAATTATAGAATTACACACACGACTCGTCGTGTGAGACCGGCTAAATGACATAAGTGGGGTTCTATAGGTTACTGATTTATAGAACCTCACTTTACTGTAAGAGAAGCCAAATAGTCGTAATGCTCCCCATCCAAACATTTCTCACATAGGAAGCCGCACTGTTCGGCATACATACTGAGAGTATCAAAGTCGATATACAACCAGTTGAAAGGAGCGCCTTTCACTCCTTTATATTGCATCTTGTAATCCACCTCGCCGTAATATCCTGCTGCAAGGTCAATATCGAAAGAACCGTCCTCGTCCTCAAATACATATCTGATGTCGGAAGAATCAAGCAACAATCTTCCGCCCTGTGCAAGCAACTGTTTCACACGCTTGAAAAAATCAGGCAAGGCCTCAACACGTCCTACAATGCCGATACCATTCATTGCCATGAGCACAGTATCGAACTTCTCGTCAAAAGTAACATCAAAGAAATTGACCTGACGGGCATCGACACCACGCTTCTTCATGACCTCAACAGACAATTCTGAAATATCTATCGCAACCACTTCGCATCCACGTCCCATCAGTTCGACCGAATGACAGCCCGAACCGGCACCGACATCAAGTACACGGCCTCGACAAAGCTTCACCGCCTCGCGCTCCAAAAGCGGCATCTCCTCAAAAGAACGGAAAAGGGTTGACACAGGAATTTCATCCTCATAAAACATTGAAGAAAATACACGAAGGCGGGCAGCCTTACCATTGTCAAAGTAATCTTTGATTGCCCGTCCCATAGGGTCTTTTTCTGTATCTGTCAAACTGTTCATACACTAAGAATTAAAGGGAAGTTCTATAATCATGACGGAGGGAATCACTTCAATACCGCCTTACCAAAAACTGTATGTTCATTATAATTGCGGATTATTTTTCCATTCACCATTCTGGTGAAAAATCCGAGTCCAATCAATTCGCGTAAATACAGCGAAAATTCAACAGTCGAATAATGGCCGAATTTCTCATCGGTCGAATATCTTACCATAAATCTGTTTTTTACAGGACTCTCATCCTCGCCGAGAACTATCGATTCCCATGCTTTGAGATTATATTTTTTCTTATCGAGCTTCATGAAAAAATAATCGTAAGAAGCATCAACTTCATCATCATTCAAATAGAGTTTAGGGGGCAACGCTGCTCTGCTTTTTGGAGGAATAGCGAGTCTCTTCGCATTTGACAGCCCGGAAACCGACACTCCACTTTTCCTGCTTTCACTCACCTTGATGCCGCCCGTAACACTCTTGCGTCCCATATATTTTTGTCTGCCGGCGACATTGTATTTGCTTTCAGCAACAACACGCCTTTCGCTTTTTTTTGTACGGGCAACCTTCTGCGAAGAGAAATAGGGTCTCGAAGTACCGTCATTGAATATTCTGAATGAATTTTCGAGGTCGACATACAGGGCTGCATCACTTTTGTTGTAAAGAAAAATCTTATACTGCATAGCACGCATCCCCTTCCTTTTGTAGGGAACAATCTCCACAAGAACATCTTCGTTTGAAAGCACAGAGGATTCGCCAACGCCCATTATGGCAATAGCTCTGCCTGTCTTGCGCGAACCGGCGCTTTTGCCTGTGCATCCACCCTTCACACGATTATAAACGGCAATAATTTCACTATTGGAATCGTCTACGGCACGCGCGACCTCACCATCTCCCTTTATCGTCGGCAAAGATGTGGTCGTATCGGAGATAAGCACCATTTCGCCAAACTCCTTTTTCACCGAAAAGACTTTGCTTCTGCCGATTCTCTTTCTTCCTTTATCGTCGGGCAACAGCTTGTACGTGATAAATTTCTTGCCGACATTCACCCCATAGGCCTTTAGAGATTCACCGCTGCGAAGTACAATGACATCTTGGGCATTCAGGGCAGAAACTGCATATATGAATGCAATAAGAAGGGAAAGAATGTATCTCATAAAGCAATGGCAATCCTTATGAATATCTATAATGCAACCGATGTTCCTTCGATTTCAACTAAAAGTTCGGGACGGCAGACATCTGCTATCAGATAATGTTTGGGAGTATCGGGATGATGTTCTTTCATATAGGCAACTACCCCACCGGCTTCAGCGACATTCTTTATATACACACGAAGCAGAGTATATTCTGTTCTTTCACATTCTATCGGAAGATTGTCGGCAGACGCAAGCCTCTTGATAATCTGCATTGTCTCGGCTGTCTGTTGCACAGCGTTGTCTATTGCCAAACTGTCCTCACCCTTTATTGCAGCTGTCCCGGAAATATATACGGTGGAGCCTACAATACGGGCACGCTCGAATTTCGGGGTTGTACGCTCGGGTTCATCGCTGATGCCGGTCAGAACCTTTTGCGAATAACTGTGCGCCGATGTCTGCAAAGGATTGTCAATTGCAAAATTATCAACGGATTCGCCTTTTATAGCATAAAATTCGACCATTACCCCTCCGCAGGCTGTACCAATGCCAGTTGCTGCCGGATAACCGCCTGCCCACTGCGCAGATGCATAAAAGCGGCTTCTGGCATCGTTGAACTCCTGATAGTTCTGCCTGCCGTCGCGCATGGAGGTTATCTGTTCAATATAATTCCACTGACGGTAGATGTCATCCGTCGAGAAACCGTTGCTGGACAACATTGCGCCTATTTTGGCAAAGATATTGTCCGATTGCTCTTTGATGCTGCCCGACAAGGAGGATGGAGTGATTCCCTCTGAAATCAATTCACAACAACTGTCGCCGCGAAGCAGAATGTAGCCATCGCAAAATTCGCACTCTACATTCTCGTCGGACAATAATGTAACCTCGGCTGCCATGCCCGCAGTAACGCAAGGTTGTGCCACGTATGCCACCACAGGAGTATTGCACACAAAGGCCTCCGCAACAAGACTTTTGAGAAGAGAGAGGTTCTCGGAATACTCGGCATTGTCTGCCGGAGCATTGAAAAGGGTAATTTTAAGTATTCCTTTTTCGGCTGCAATCTGCACAAGAATATCGCGGCACATAGCACCGAATGTATCCCCATTTGCAAAAAATATCTTCTGCTGTTTGTTTATCATTTCAAAATCTGGTTTCAAAAATACCCTTTTCACAAAATTCTCCGCGAAGATAATACAAAAGATTCATTTTTGCCAAATTTATTATATCTTTGCGGTAAACCGCGACAAGAAACAAATAACAAACAGCATATGAAATACAACTTCGACGAAATAGTAGCACGCGAAAACACCGACTGCCTTAAATATGATGTAAGAAAAGAGACATTCGGACGCGACGACATAATCCCTATGTGGATAGCAGACATGGACTTCAAGACACCTCCGTTCATCATGAATGCCATAAGCGAGAGAATGAAGCACGAAATACTCGGATATACACACAAATGCAGCAAATGGCTTCCTGCAATACAGTATTGGACAAAGAGCCGTTACAATTGGGAAGTAGATGCGGAATACATCGAGCACGTATCGGGCATAGTACCCGCAATATCATTTGCAGTACAGTGCCTCACAGAAAAGGGCGACAACGTGCTTATCCAGCCGCCTGTATACCATCCCTACTTTCACGTACCGCAATGGAACGGGCGCACAGTGGTTACCAACCCCCTGAAACTCATTGACGGACAATACGAAATTGATTTCGAGGATTTCGAAGAGAAAGCAAAGAAATGCAAGCTCTTCCTTCTCTGCCACCCACACAACCCCGGCGGACGTGTATGGCTGCGCGAAGAGCTTGAACGAATGGCCAAGATATGTGCAGACAACAATGTGATTGTAATCTCCGACGAGATTCATGCAGACATGACATTCAAAGGCTACAAGCATATACCCTTTGCCACCGTCAGCGAAAAGGCAAGGATGAACTCAATCACAATGATGGCTGCAAGCAAGTCCTTCAACATTGCCGGACTGATGTCCTCTTTCACCATCATCCCCAACAAGGAACTGCGCGAACGATACAACGGGTTCCTTATAAAAAGCGAACTGAACCACTCACACATATTCGCCACCATTGCCACTGCAGCAGCCTTCAGCGAAGAAGGAGCAGAATGGCTCAACGAACTGGTCGACTACATCACCGCCAATGTGGACTACATGCAATCATTCATTGCCGAAAAAATGCCGTTGCTCGACATCATACGTCCACAAGCCTCATATCTTGTATTCGTCGACTGCCGCAAGCTGAACATGACACCCGAAGAACTGAAAGACTTCTTCATAAACAAGGCACGCATAGCCACAAACGAAGGCTCCACCTTCGGCGAGGAGGGAGCCGGGTTCATGCGCATGAACATTGGCTGCCCGCTGTCGACACTAAAGCAGGCACTCGAACAGTTGCTTGAAGCCTATCAAGAAATAATTCCAGGATAAAATTTAAACAACTTCTAATTTTTGTATTGCAGAAAAAAAACATTATCTTTGCAGACGAATTAAGGGAGGTTTGGAAAAAAGCCGGACATATCCCGCCTTGAGAGATTGAAATCAGACGATGCAATGATGTTGTTAACCAAGTACTTTAAGCAGAACAGTACGGATGACAGTGCTACACACTGTATATCCGCACTCGGTAATCACTATTGTTTTTGCAAGTCAACAACAAGTTTGACATTGTCTTATATTTATTATAGTCTGTGGTCGTTTCGTTAGTTGAAACGACCATTTTTGTAATTTTAGATACACAAATATATGGAACCATTGGTACATGAATGTGGCGTAGCAATGATACGTTTACGTAAGCCTCTAAGCTATTATCAAGAGAAATACGGAACGTGGGCATACGGAATGAACAAACTATTCCTGTTAATGAACAAGCAGTATAACCGAGGGCAGCAAGGAGCAGGTATAGCCTGCGTGAAGCTTGAAGCCAATCCCGGTGAAGACTATATGTTCCGCGAAAGAGCCGAAGGGTCGGGAGCAATATCAGAAGTATTTGCCGCAGCGGAGAAAAAATACGTAAACTCCCCCGTTGAACTCAGGAACAATGCCGAATACGCATACAGAAACCTCCCGTTCGCCGGCGAACTTTACATGGGACACCTGCGTTATACCACAAGCGACAAGGAAGGTCTTCAGTTCGTACACCCTTTCCTTCGCCGCAACAACTGGAGAGCCAAGAACCTCGCCCTCTGCGGAAACTTTCACATAACAAATGTAGACAAAGTATTCGAAGAGCTCGTATCACACGGACAGCATCCCCGCGTATATGCCGACACATACATACTGCTTGAGCTGATGGGACACCGTCTCGACCGCGAAGTAGAGCGTGTATTCAAAGATTGCGAAACAGAAGGTCTCATGGGTATGGACATAACCAACACCATCGAAGAGCGCATAGACATAGCAAACGTGCTAAAGACCTCCACCCCGCTGATGGACGGCAGCTACATATTCTGCGGAATAACCGGCAGCGGCGAAATGTTCACAATGCGCGACCCGTGGGGCATCCGCACAGCATTCTGGTATGCCAACGACGAAATTTTCGCCGTAGCCAGCGAAAGAGTGGCACTCCAGACAACGCTCAACCTGAAGACAGACCAAGTAGTTGAGATGAAACCCGGCGAGGCGCTCATCATGGACAAGTTCGGCAAGCTGCGCATAGAACAGCTCATTGAACCAATTGCCATGCAGCCCTGTGCATTCGAGCGTATATACTTCAGCCGCGGAAACGACCGGGACATCTATCTCGAAAGAAAAATGCTCGGAGCCAATCTGCGCGACCAGATACTTAAATCAATAAACTACGACCTCGACAACACTGTATTCTCATTTATCCCCAACACAGCCGAAATGGCGTTCTACGGCATGGTAGACTCCATGAACGACTACCTCAACGACTGGAAGATAAAAGAGATTGCCAAAGAAAAAGAGAACCTCACAGAGGCACGCATCAAAGACATACTCTCACGCAAGGTACGTCAGGAGAAAGTCGCCAACAAGGACATAAAGATGCGCACATTCATCTCCACCGACGTCAAGCGCAATGACCTCGCAGGCCATGTCTACGACATAACCTACGGCACGATACGTCCGAAAGTAGACAACCTTGTAGTGATTGACGACAGCATCGTGCGCGGTACAACCCTGCGTCAAAGCATATTGAGCATACTCGACAGGCTCGAACCCAAAAAGATAATTGTCGTATCATCGAGCCCACAGATAAGATACCCCGACTACTACGGCATCGACATGGAGAAATTCGACCACTTCGTCGCATTCTTCGCAGCCTTAGACCTGTTGAAAGACAAAGGAATGGAGAATGTGATACACGACACATACAGGAATTGCGTCGAAGAACTCAAGAAAGAAGACAAGGATATAACAAACTGCACAAGAGCATTGTACGCCCCCTTGACCGCAGACGAAATATCAACAAAGATAGTAGAACTGTTGAAGCCCGCCGACCTTAAAGCAGAGCTCGAAATTGTATTCCAGAGCATGGACGGACTGCACAAGGCATGTCCCGGACACCCCGGCGACTGGTACTTCAGCGGAAAATACCCCACAGCAGGCGGCAACAAGCTTGCCAACCTCGCATACATAGAATATTACGAATCAAAAATAAAGAAATAACAACATAATACCGAACAAGGACATGAAAGAAAAACTGAAAAAAGTATTATTGCTCGGTTCCGGCGCATTGCGAATAGGACAAGCAGGCGAATTTGACTACTCCGGTTCACAAGCATTAAAAGCCCTACGCGAAGAAGGCATACAATCCATTCTGGTAAACCCCAACGTTGCCACCATACAGACATCGGAAGGAATAGCCGACAAAGTATATTTTCTTCCTGTAAACACATATTACGTTGAAGAAATAATCAAAAAAGAGCGTCCCGACGGTATATTGTTGGCATTCGGCGGACAAACAGCCCTCAACTGCGGTACAGAGCTCTACACAAAAGGCATACTCGAAAAGTACGGAGTAAAAGTACTCGGAACATCGGTTGAAGCCATCATGTACACCGAAGACCGCGACCTCTTCGTGAAGAAGCTCGACGAGATACCCATGAAGACTCCCGTCAGCCAAGCAGTAGAAAGCATGGAAGATGCCCTCAAAGCCGCCCACGAAATAGGCTTCCCTGTGATGGTACGTTCAGCATACGCACTTGGCGGACTCGGCAGCGGAATTTGCCGCGACGAAAAGACATTCATCGAACTCGCCGAAAGCGCATTCACATTCTCAAGCCAGATACTTGTAGAAGAATCCCTTAAAGGCTGGAAAGAGATTGAGTTCGAGGTAATACGCGACGCCAACGACCACTGCTTCACAGTAGCAAGCATGGAAAACTTCGACCCTCTGGGCATACACACCGGAGAATCAATCGTAGTAGCTCCCACCTGCTCACTCAGCGAAGAGCAAGTGAAAATGCTTCAGGAAATATCAGTAAAATGTATCCGTCACTTAGGCATCATCGGCGAATGTAACATACAGTACGCATTCAACGCCGAGACCAACGACTACCGCGTAATCGAAGTAAATGCACGTCTGAGCCGCTCATCTGCCCTCGCATCAAAGGCAACAGGCTACCCCCTCGCATTCGTGGCAGCAAAGATTGCTCTCGGATACACCCTCGACCAGATAGGCGAAATGGGTACACCCAACTCGGCATACGAAGCACCCCAGCTCGACTACCTTATATGCAAGATACCCCGTTGGGACCTCACAAAGTTTGCAGGCGTATCACGTCAGATAGGCTCAAGCATGAAGTCGGTAGGCGAAATCATGTCGATAGGCCGCTCATTCGAAGAGGTAATACAGAAAGGTCTCCGCATGATAGGACAAGGCATGCACGGATTTGTTGGCAACGAGCACACACACTTCGACAATCTGGACGAAGAACTTGCCAACCCCACCGACCTCCGCATCTTCTCTATAGCATCCGCACTTGAAGAGGGATACAGCATCGAGCGCATCAGCGAACTCACAAAAATCGACCCTTGGTTCCTCGGCAAGCTCAAGAACATCGTCGACTACAAGGCACTACTCTCACAATACAACAGCGTAGAAGAGCTGCCCGAAGATGTACTGCGCAAAGCAAAAGAGCTGGGATTCTCGGACTTCCAGATAGCACGCTTCGTAATCAAGTCCAAGGACAACATGGAACGCGACAGCCTTGCTGTACGTACACGCCGCAAGGAGTTGAATGTACTTCCTACAGTAAAACGCATAAACACAGTAGCTTCGGAGCATCCCGAACTTACAAACTATCTGTACATGACATACGGTGCAAGCGGACACGATGTAAACTACTACAAAAACGACAAGTCGGTAGTGGTACTCGGTTCGGGAGCCTACCGCATCGGTTCATCAGTGGAATTCGACTGGTGCTCGGTGAATGCAGTTCAGACAGCACGTCATCTCGGTTACAAGTCAATCATGATCAACTACAATCCTGAGACCGTATCCACAGACTACGACATGTGCGACAGACTCTACTTCGACGAACTCTCATTCGAGCGTGTACTCGACGTAATAGACCTTGAGCAACCCGGCGGCGTGATAGTTTCGGTAGGAGGACAGATACCCAACAACCTCGCTATGAAACTGCACCGTCAGTCAGTGCCCATCCTCGGAACCTCTCCCGTATCAATCGACCGCGCAGAGAACCGCCACAAATTCTCGGCTATGCTCGACCAGCTCGGCATCGACCAGCCTGCATGGAAAGAGCTCACCAGCATCGAGGACATGGAAGCATTCGTAAACAAGGTAGGATACCCTGTGCTTGTGCGCCCCTCATACGTGCTTTCGGGTGCAGCCATGAACGTATGCTACAACGAGGACGAACTGAAAGAATTCTTGCGAATGGCAGCAGAAGTTTCTAAGGAATTCCCTGTTGTTGTATCACAGTTCATGATGGAGACCAAAGAGATTGAATTCGACGCAGTGGCACAGAACGGCGAAGTTGTAGAATATGCAATCTCAGAACACGTGGAATTTGCCGGAGTACACTCAGGCGATGCAACCCTTGTGTTCCCCGCACAGAAAATCTACTTCGAGACAGCCCGCCGCATCAAAAAGATCAGCCGCCGCATTGCAAAGGAACTCAACATCTCTGGTCCTTTCAACATACAGTTCCTCGCAAAGAACAACGAAGTGAAGGTAATCGAGTGTAACCTTCGTGCATCGCGTTCATTCCCCTTCGTATCGAAGATACTCAAACGCAACTTCATAGAAACAGCGACACGCATCATGCTCGATGCTCCCTACAGCAAACCCGACAAGTCGGCATTCGACATCGATTGGATTGGAGTGAAAGCATCACAGTTCTCTTTCTCACGTCTGCATCAGGCAGACCCCGTTCTTGGCGTAGACATGTCATCAACCGGCGAAGTAGGCTGCATCGGAGACGACTTCGACGAAGCACTCCTCAACGCAATGATAGCAGTAGGTTACAGCATACCCAAGAAGACTGTGATGGTATCGTCAGGTGCCTCAAAGTCCAAAGTAGACCTGCTCGAATCCTCTGCTATGCTCGCAGCCAAGGGATACAAGATTTACGCAACATCGGGCACAGCAGAATTCCTCAACTCAAACGGAATTTATGCAACACCCGTATTGTGGCCCGATGAGTCTCCCGACAACGAGGACAACATCATGAAGATGATAGCCGACCACCGTTTCGACCTCATCATCAACATCCCCAAGAACCACACAAAACGTGAACTCACCAACGGATACAGAATCCGTCGCGGTGCCATCGACCACAACATACCGCTTATCACAAACGCTCGCCTTGCAAGCGCATTCATACGCGCATTCTGCAATATCGACATTACAGAAATCCCCATAAAGAGCTGGGACGAGTATAAGTAGTGATACCATTATTCTGAAAACATCAATCGGGCTTGAACCTAAGTGTTCAAGCCCGATTGATGTTTTTATACGACAGAACTTATCTAAGCGAACAATCACGCAATCACCACTCTCCCACCCGAATAACTAACAATAAATGTTAAATAACGGAGAGTAACACAATTTTTATTATCTAATATTTTAAATATCTAAATTTTTAAATTTACTTTGTTGCAAACAATTGATTTTCTGAACATGAAAAAATTCCAGACACTCACGAAAGCAGAAATGCAGGTAATGAACATATTGTGGGACTTGAACTCCGGCGGCTGCATACACGACATAATCGAACGCTACGCCGAGCCAAAGCCTGCATACAGCACGGTAGCCACATTTCTGAAAATACTCTACAACAAAGGCATTGTAGAGTACCGCAAACTGAAGGGAAAGACATTTACATACTACCCTAAGATAACCCGCGCCGAATACACACGCATGGTCATGAAAGATGTCCAGGACACGCTATTCGGAGGTTCAGGCTCATCAATGATAAAATTCTTTGTCGACAAAGAACAACTCACTCGCGAAGAGATTGACGAACTGATAGAACTTATTAAGAACGGCTCTATAAATCAGTAATCTACATCCTTAAGGGAGGTTCTATAAACAGCAAACAGAGAACTATGGAGACAACACTCACCACCATCGCCGGATATGCAATGAAGATGGCAATAACCCTCTCATTGCTGTACATCCCATATATATTTCTGCTGAAGAAAGAGACGCACTTTCGCACAGCCCGCACCACCCTGCTTGCCACACTTCTGCTGTCAATCACAATCCCATTCATAGACATCCCTGCACTGCACATAGAAATACCATATACAATATCGGCAAACAGGGAGAGCCCTGCCGCCATTGCAGAAGCAGCAATACCCGAAGGCAGCATAATGGCAGACACCCATGAAACAGAAATTTCTTCGGAGAAAATTGTCTATTACGTGCTTGTTATACCATACATAATCATAACCATTATAATTCTCAGCCTGAGAACAAGAGAAATAACAAGAATAAGGTCGAGCATAAACAGAGGTACACTCTGGATAGAAATAAAGGAAAAGTACACAATACATTGCCATGCAGCCCCAACACCGCCGTACAGTTGGATGAATCACATTGTAATTTCACAGGAAGACTACGACCGCTACGGAAGCGAAATAATACTGCACGAAGAGGGGCACATAACACACCGCCACTCATGGGACATGCTGTTGCTGACACTTGTAGAAGCCCTGCAATGGTTCAACCCATTCGTGCACATGCTTGCAAGCGACCTTAAGGACATACACGAATACGAAGCAGACGCATACGTGCTTCAAAGAAGAGGCGACACAAAAGCCTACCAGATGCTTATAATAAAAAAAGCTGTCGACCACGCTTCCTACACACTGGTCAACAGCTTCAATCATAGTAAAATTAAAAAACGTATCACCATGATGTTAAAGAAAAAATCAAATCCATGGAGACGTGCAACAGCGTTGTACATTCTCCCGGCAACAGCAATTGCGCTGAGTCTGTTCGCATCGCCCCAAGAGGTTACAGGAACAGAAAGTATCCAACCGGCAGCCATCGTCAATGGCAAAGTTAGTGAAAACGTCGAAATCAGCGACACAGTCAAAGGAAAAATTTTCCAAGTGTGCGAAAAAGCGCCTGAATTTCCCGGAGGCGTGCAGGCATTGATGCAACACATATACAAAAATGTTGAATACCCCGACGAGGCACGCAAACAGAACAAACAGGGCAAAAGCATCGTACATTTCGTGGTAGAAGCCGACGGCAGCATCAGCAATGTAAAAATAATGAAAAGCGCCGGCGACGAACAGCTCGACAAAGAAGCAATGCGAGTGGTATCGTCAATGCCCAAATGGGCACCCGGCACACAAGGCGGAGAGGCAGTGAGGGTACAGTTTACAATACCCATCGCATTCTTCCTCAACACACCTGCGAAGCAAGAACAAGAGGGTGTAACACAAGTAGCAATGAAAATATCAGAAGAGGGCGAAACTACCTACAAAGTATGCGAAAAAATGCCTGAATTTCCCGGAGGCGTGCAGGCATTGATGCAACACATATACAAAAATGTTGAATACCCCGACGAGGCACGCAAACAGAACAAACAGGGCAAAAGCATCGTACATTTCGTGGTAGAAGCCGACGGCAGCATCAGCAATGTAAAAATAATGAAAAGCGCCGGCGACGAACAGCTCGACAAAGAAGCAATGCGAGTGGCATCGTCAATGCCCAAATGGACACCGGGTTCACAACGCGGCAAGGCTGTGAGGGTTGAATACACATTGCCTATATTTTTCAGGCTCCAATAAAGACCGGTTCCCAAAGACCTCATAAGAAATTTTCATAAAAATAAAAAGGCCTCTTCCCGTTGCTGCAAAACAGCAACGGGAAGAGTTTTACGTATTATATCTGCTTTAACCACAATTCAGAACCTCCCTTAATAAATTATAAGAAAAGAAAGAGAAAAGAAAAAATCATATAACTATAATCTTTATAAAAAAAAGATTCTGTATATTTGCAAGTACAGCAAATAAAGTGTAAAAGAGAACAGTCCAACATTCCCATTTACACCAGACAACATCAAACCAAAGAGAAAATAAGAGACCTCATGAAAAACAAAAGTTTGGTATCAATAAACGACCTCTCCCGCGAAAAGATTCTATCTCTTCTTGAGACAGCAGGCAAATTCGAGGAGAACCCCAACCGCAGACTGCTCACAGGCAAAGTAATAGGTTCGCTCTTCTTTGAACCGTCAACCCGCACCCGTCTCAGTTTTGAGACAGCAGCCAACCGTTTGGGAGCCAGAGTAATCGGTTTCAGCGATGCAACCACAAGTTCAGCAAGCAAAGGCGAAACGCTCAAGGATACCATCATGATGGTATCCAACTACGCCGACCTTATTGTCATGCGCCACCACCTCGAAGGAGCAGCCCGCTATGCGAGCGAGCTTTCCCCCTGCCCCATAATCAACGCAGGAGACGGCGCCAATCAACACCCCTCGCAGACAATGCTCGACCTGTACTCGATACAAAAGACACAAGGTACGCTTGAAAATCTACACATCCACCTTGTCGGAGACCTGAAATACGGCCGCACGGTACATTCACTGCTATTTGCCATGCGCCACTTCAACCCCACATTCCACTTCATCTCCCCCGAAGAACTTCACATGCCGGAGGAGTACAGAGTATTCTGCCGCAAGAACAATATACCCTTCACAGAAACAACAGAGTTCAACGAATCGATAATAGCAAGCGCCGACATAATATATATGACGCGCGTACAGCGTGAACGCTTCAGCGACCTCATGGAATACGAAAAGGTGAAGAATTGCTACCGTCTCACAAACGCAATGCTCGCGGACAGCAAGCCCAATCTGAGAATACTTCATCCACTGCCCCGCATCAACGAAATTGCATACGACGTGGACGACAATCCGAAAGCATACTATTTCCAGCAGGCACAGAACGGACTATATGTACGCGAAGCTCTCATCTGCGATGTATTAGGAATAGAAGTCGAATAAAAGAATATACCACCAGCCATGAATACAAACAAGGAAGCATTGCAGGTATCAGCCCTGTGCAACGGCACCGTAATAGACCACATACCCGCCGACAAGCTCTTCGAAGTGGTAAACATACTCGACATACCGTCGATGACAACCAACGTAACCATAGGCTACAATCTGAAGAGCCGTAAGCTCGGCACAAAAGGCCTTATAAAAGTTGCAGACAAATTCTTTTCGGACGAAGAGGTAAACCGCATATCCCTCGTGGCACCCAACGTAGTGCTAAACACCATACGCGACTATCAGGTTGTGGAAAAGCGCGAAGTCAAAATGCCCGACGAAATAAAAGGCATAGTAAGATGCCCGAATCCCAAATGCGTAACCAACAACGAACCGATGACTACCATATTCCACCTTGTAGACAAGGAGAGTGGAACAATCAAATGCCGTTATTGCGAAAAAGAGACAAACATCGAAAACATATCCCTGCTCTAAGAAGATGAAAATCAATTGGAAACCCGGCACAATGATATATCCCCTGCCTGCCGTAATGGTAAGCTGTGGCGATGCACCCGAAAACTACAACATACTGACAGTATCATGGGTGGGCACAACCTGCACCAATCCGGCCATGTGCTACATATCGGTGCGTCCCGAAAGACATTCTCACCCCATAATAAGCCGTACCGGGGAATTCGTAATCAATCTGACGACAGCAGAAATGGCTCGCGCCACCGATTGGTGCGGCGTACGCTCAGGCAAAGAGTACAACAAAGCAAAAAAGATGAAACTTACATTCGCCCCGTCAGTAGAGGTTAAAGCCCCAATAATAGCCGAATCCCCTCTGAGCATCGAATGTAAAGTCAAACAGATAATACCGTTAGGTTCCCACGACATGTTTCTTGCCGAAGTGGTCAACGTGCAAGCCGACGACCGCTACCTGAACCCCGAAACAGGTGAATGGAACCTTGCAGCCGCAGACCCGCTTGTCTATGTACACGGAAAATACTTCCATACCGGAGAAATGATAGGCAAATTCGGATGGAGCGTAAAGAAAAAACAGCAATAATGAAAAAAAGTCTGATAACAGCCATTGTCGGCATATTGCTTACAGCACTTCCAGTTCATTCGCAAGAAGAATCAAAATTGCAAATAAACGGCGGATTCAGATTCGGTGTTCAAGCAAACACGTACCACAACACATACTTCGACCTCGAAGGATACAACTACAACAACACCAACCAGAACACCCGAATCGGATATACCCTCAGCGGTTTCTTCAGAGTGGGCAAGAACCGCCTGTTTGCACAAACCGAAGCAATACTGAGCACCGAGAAGCACAACTTCAGTTTCGAACCTGAAGATGAAATTCCCGGAACCATAATGGTGGCAACGCCGCGATACAGACAGACCAACTATTCATTGCAGGTACCACTGCTGCTGGGATATTATTTTGTCGATTCCTCGCCCTACAAGATGGGAGTATTCACAGGTCCCAAGGCAAAAATACTCTTCACCTCGCTCGGCAAGCAGGAATTTGACAATTTCGAATTCGACAAAGCAAAAGAGTATCTCGACCCGCTCACATACAGTTGGGTTGTCGGACTAGAAGTGAACATAGCAAATCTCTGCTTCGACTTTATGTACGAAATAGGACTGAACAACATTTCGCAATACATATTGATACCCGAAACAGGAAGCAAATACAGATTCAACAGAAACATAAACGCCCTAAGTTTTTCACTCGGCGTAATATTATAATAACAGAAAAGACGAAACGACATGGAAATAGAGATGAACATAATAACACCTACAATCAAGCTGAACGAACAGGAGAGCGTACTGCGTCTCGCCTGCGAACCCCTTGATGAAGTACGCATAGGCTTTGTAGGTCTCGGAGTGAGAGCAAAACGCGCACTCGAACGCATGATGAACATAGAAGGCGCAACAGTAACCGCACTGTGCGACTTCGTTCAAGAGAACATAGACATCGCCAACGACATTGTACACCGCTACGGCGGCAAGACACCTGTTTCGTTTTCAGGCGGATACGGATGGCGCTCGCTATGCGAATCCGAAGATGTCGACCTTGTCTACATCTGCACCGACTGGATGAGCCACGCAGAAATCGCATTCTATGCCATGGAGTGCAACAAGCACGTAGCTGTCGAAGTACCTGCCGCCATGAGCATATCAGATTGCTGGCGCCTGGTAGACGCAGCCGAAAAGCACCGCCGTCATTGTCTCATGCTCGAAAACTGCTGTTACGACGACTTTGAACTGGCAACACTCAACATGATTAAAGAGGGAGTACTCGGCGAAATCATTCATGCAGAAGGCTCATATATCCACGACCTCAGAAAACGCATATCCACCAACGACTGCGGCGGCAGACTGTGGACAAACTGGCAAGTGGAATACATGAACCGTCATGTAGGCAACCCCTACCCCACACATGGCATCGGACCGATAGCACTCGCCTTGGGCATACACCGTGGCGACAGGATGAAAAGCCTTGTATCACTTTCGAGCCACAGCGTATCGTCGAACAGTGTCAGCGGAGTGGAATTCAGCGGCACCATGAACTCGGCCCTCATCACCACAGAAAAGAACAAGACCATACTGATACAGCACTGCATAACACTGCCGCGCCCCTACAGCCGCTCATACATGTTAAGCGGCACAAAAGGCTATGTACAGAAATATCCTGTGCACAGCATATCATTCGCTCCGGACAGCGACAACATTTTCATTGGCGAACAATGCGACACCATTATCGGCAAGCACCGCCATCAGTTTGTAAACAAGTATGCCAAACGCGGCAAAGAGCTATGCGGCAAGCGCTGGATAGACTTCGCAATGGACGAGCGTCTTATATACTGCCTGCGCAACGGACTTCCGCTCGACATGGATGTATACGATGCAGCAGAGTGGTCATCACTCGTTGAACTGACAGAGCAGTCGGCACTCGCCGGAGGCGCTCCCGTTGAAATACCCGACTTCACACGCGGAAGATGGGATGTGCTCAAGAGTGTTGAATTTGCAGAGTAACACATTGCTTGTCTGAAAAGACAGAAAATGCCAATCAAACATAAAAGAGACCGGACTCTGAATGAAAGTCCGGTCTCTTTTTTATGATTGGATTACAGCAAAATCATTTCACTGTTACATTCTGACAATTCTCCATTTTTACATAATCCTTTTTGTTTGCCATATTATTCTCAACAACGATATTCTCGGCATCCTTCAACAGGATTGCAACAGCCTTGTCGGTGTCAAAGACATTGTTTCTGATGACGATATTCTTATTGAGATAAGGAGGAAGTTCACGCGCCTCTGTGCTCAGAGTGATACATGAGGGGACATAAGGACCGGCGGCGTATCCGCAACCCGTGATATAGTTCTCCTCAACAAGCACATTCTCGGCAGGACCGCTCTCGCGCCAACCAAGTTCGGCACCAAGTTTGATAGCAGTGATTGTACTGTTGAGAATACAGTTCTTGGCAATAACCACATCGCGGCTCTTGATGAGGAATGAACGCGCAAGATGGCTGTGGACAGAGTTGTTGTATATGCGCACTTTGGGGAAACGTGAATAGTTCCACATGTAGCACTTCTCGAAAGCATCTGCCGCAATAGGTTTATCGAGCCCGATAACAACCTTCCAGTCAACAGACGATGTATCTACGCTCTGAACAGTATAACGACCCTGCTCCGACATGTTCTTGTTGTCTATAACAACCATAGTGTCGCCAATCTGAGGATAGTCGAGCGAGAGAGCGTGGAGGTCGGCACCTTCGATTCTTATCTCAATCTTGTTGTCTGCCTCAGGGTACATGCGGTAGTAATATCCATGGATGTTTGTACAATCATCGCCCTGCCCCTTGAACTTGGAGTTCTGTATGGTGATGGTACCGGAACAAGAGGTGAAGTGGGTAGCATCGGTGTTCGAAGAGATTACACTGCCCACTTCGGGAACAACCTGAAGGTTGTCAATCATGATATCCTTTGTCAAGTGTCCGACAATGCCCATACCCGGCTGACTGTGAATCTTCACATCGCGGAATGTTACATTCTCACACTCCTTGACCATGATTGCCGGTCGGTAGTGTCCACCGTGACGAAGCACAAAATAGTCGCCGACAGCAGGAGCACTCTTGGACTGGAAACGGATTTTTCCGGGAGCAGTCAGCTCTTTCTTCGAAGCCCAACCTGTATAAAGACGGTTGCGGACAGGGTCGAAGAAGTGGAGACGGCCTGTAACCTTATTCTCAATAAAGCGGTAACGCTCTGTGTCAAATTCGGCATCGAACCACTCCTCGTTGCTCTCTGTAACACGACCGATAGTTGAGGGAGGACGGTTATAAAGAATAGAAATACCCTCTACTGTAATATTCTCGGCACCTTGCATTGTGATGACCTCATACCAGCCATGCAGGAAAAGCGTCGCACCATGAGCCATCACGGTGGTGTTGTCGCAATCTCTCAAATCGAGCGCGGTAACGTATGGACCATCAGGTCTGAAAAGCGTTCCTTGAACATTTTCGCCGTATGCACCACTGATAGCCTCGAACTCAATTTTACGGGCTTTCTCATTATCAATATCATACTTTCCGGGAGGAAAGAAGAGCGTAGTTCCCGGATTCTCGCGACAGTAGGCAGTAGCCTTACGAAGCGCATCAAAGTCATTCTTGCCGTCGTTGGGGATAGCTCCGAACTTTTCGACAGATACCTCATTGACAGTTGCGCCACCACATGAAACAACGGTGGCAGCGACAGCACAAAGTGCCAAATTAAATCCTTTTCTTAAATTCATTATATGTATATGTTTATAATTCTCTAATTTGCGAAGATAAACAAAAATTAGAAGCTGTACACAATTTATGAAAGAATTTCGACTATTATGAACAAAATTCATTATCTTCGCATAAAACAAAGACAATAGTATTATAAAAGAATGAAACGATTCAGCAAATACAAGATTCTTACAACAATTCTGGCATTGTTTTTCGCGCACCTCAGCCCTCTTGAGGCACAAGAAAGCTATCTCCGATATTTCACACAATTCAACCTTACAGCAACCGATGGCGACAACGCCCCCTATTGGCTGACATCGAACCGTCAAGGTCTAATACCCACCGGTTGCAACAGCTATTATGGACGATACGGCATTGAAGCCGGAAAAACATTCAAGAACAGCGATTTTTCTGCAAAGTTCGTTGGAGACATTGTTACAGCCCACAACAACAATGCCGACTTTTTTGTACAGCAGCTGTTTGCCGATGTCAGCTGGCGCTGGCTTACACTGAGCATCGGAAGCAAAGAACGCTTCTCGGAGACACGCATACACCACGACCAGTTCAGCGGCACATCCATAGCCGAAAACAACATAAACAGCTGGTACCCCAACCTCTACTACAACAGCTTGACAATGCTTAGCAGCGGCGGAATGACATACAGCGGCAACAGCCGTCCCATCCCTATGGTACGTCTCGAAATACCCGAATACATTCCTTTCCCGTGGACAAAAGGCTGGTTGAGAATACGTGGACACATAGCATACGGACGCGCCACTGACGACAGATTCCAAGAGAGCTTCAGCAGAGGCAACGACATCACACATTACGGCAAGAACATCCTCTATCACAGCAAAGCCGGCTTCATTGAAATAGGAAAAGCCGAAAAGTTCCCGCTGATATTCGAAGGAGGACTTGAGATGCACTCCCAATTCGGCGGCGACATATACACACATGGCGAAGGCCTGAAAGTATCCATGCCGAGCACTCTCGCCGACTATTGGAAAGCATTTATCCCCCTTAGCGGAAGCGACGACACTCCCGAAGTGGAACAGACCAACATATCGGGAAATATGATAGGCAGCTGGCATGCCGCATTCACTGTCCCCACAAAGCATATGGACATCAGAATATACGGCGAACACATGTTCGAGGACTTCTCGCAGCTATTCTTCTTTGAATACCAGAACGACCGCTACGGCAAAAAGAATATCATCTACTATCCGTGGAAAGACATACTCCTCGGCATCAGACTGACAAACAAATCTGACGTTCTGCCCTTTATATCGGCAATCGGATACGAGTACCTGACAACCAGAGACCAGAGCGGCGCCCTCTACCACGACCCCAGCGACCACTTCAACGAACAGATGGACGGTGCAGACAACTATTACAACCACGGCATATATCCCGGATGGCACCATTGGGGAACAGGCATAGGCAACCCACTTGTCATATCTCCGGCATACAACAGCAACGGCAGCCTCAAGTTCCAAAGCAGCCGACTCATAGCCCACAACATCGGTGTCAACGGCACACTCGGAAACCTGCTGCCCCTTGCATACCGCCTGCAATATGCATACAGTGAAAACTGGGGAACATATGCAAACCCCTTCAGCAGCAAGAAATACACAACCTCCCTGCTCGGAGAATTCATATATGCCCCCGCTGGCAGCAACTGGCTCGGACGCCTCTCCGTAGCATACGACAAGAGCAACTTCATAGGCAACAATTTAGGTATAATGTTTACACTCTCAAGAGTAGGCGAAATATTCAGAAAATAATGAAAAAGACAATAACGGCAATAATATTCGCATTGGCATTCGTTGCCTGCGACAAGGCATATATCAACGGCGAGCTTGACGGCATGTGGAAGGTATGTCAAGTGGAATACAATGATGAAGTCTGCCAACCAACAGACATATACTACTCATTCCAACGCCACATGACACAGATCAGCAAACACTTCGAAGAAGAGATACCGCTGCGTTTTATAGGCAATCTCTATTATAGAGGCGACACAATCACCATGAGCGGATTCCGAAAATACCTCGAAGAACACCGCGTGTGTACCCCGGAGGAGCTGAAACAGTTCCATCTGCATAGCGACAGCGCCGTCTTCACGATAGAAAAGCTGAATGACGACATGCTGATAATGAAAAACGATGTAGGCAAATATACTCTTCGCAAATGGTAACACCACCTGCACAACCTACAATAATTGGCTTGGGAGAAAAATCCCAAGCTTTTTTTATAATTGTTCTTAGAAGCAGTTTAAATTTTATTTCGGATTTATTTGAGAGCTATTTTAACGTCAGTTCGATATAATTTTGGATAAACGCGGTATAACATTGCCAATCATTAAAGAGTGTTAAAAATTGGATTGTTCCCGTGAGAAAACAACCAATCTGCGGCTCTAATGAATACAAGGAAGTTTTAGAATAACGACAACTGCCCGTCATTGACCCACTCCACGTCAATGGCGGGTTTCTTGTCGAAGAAACAATATGCGTCAATCGCGCTTAAAGCGTTGGAAATAAAGCCGGTGAATGAACGGTGGCGCGAATGTCCAATTTGAGCAATGTTTTTCAGTTTGTCATTTACAGTTTCGATAAGGGCACGTTTCCTTAAACAAATTTTATAGGCAATGCTCATGAGAGAGTTCTTCATGTTGCTTTTGACTTTTGTAAAAAGTTGAATCCCATCGACAAAAAGCGTCTCAAAAAGCGTTTTTCCAATATACCCTTTGTCGCCGAAGAGTTTTCCTTTGATATTTTTTAGCAATGCGCCTGTCTTCAGCGGTTCCCTGTCATCGACCCCACCTGTCGTGAACATAAAATTCAATATTTCTCCTTTATCGTTGATAATCAAGTGCAATTTAAACCCGAAAAACCATCCTAAACTTGCAGATGTAGTGCAGATAGTAATGCTTGAAACATCGGAATCCACCCGAATGAAAATGTATAAGGATTACGATAATCTCTGCATCGCTCATACGGTTGGGTTTGCGACGGTGTTTCTTGCCATCGGTTGGTGCATCGAGCATTGATTTTTCTTGGCTCGCGCATCAAAAAACTTGCAGAATTCGTCTGCCAAACAGAAAATCTTTGTAACTTTATCCTCGGAGAACATAGCGGTAAAGGTTTGTAAATGTTTTTTTTTGCTACTTAAATTTACAACAATTATCGCTATTCTACTAATTTTC
>CAYWIE010000036.1:0-26700 GCA_964458275.1 uncultured Bacteroidaceae bacterium | reverse complement strand
GGGAAGGAAACGAAATAGGCAGGAAAACTTTCGTTTCCCTACCTACTCGATTGTCTGTCCGGCGTGTCCCCATTTGTTGATGCAACAGTTTTCATTAAGAATCTGTTGTGTCTGTTTTAATTTAAGTTAAATTATCTCTTTATTTATCTAAAAGCTTGCGAAAATGATAATTTAAGTGTATAAAATGGTAACTTGAAGCAAATAAAAAGTTAATTTAAGAAAAAACGGCTATAAATGGTGTTAAGGAATTAGGTTAAACAGAATTGTTCTGATATATTTGCGGCATGAAAAAGATAACAATTTGGATAATAGGTGCAGTGATGGTCATTGCATGCTTGGGGCTTCTCTATATGCAGGTGGAATATATCGATGCCATCGGGCGTATGCGTCGCGAGCATTTCGACGAAGGGGTAAAGCGCAGTCTCTATCAGACAGCGTATAACCTTGAATTGTCCGAAATGAAATATTACCTTTCTAAAAACATTCAGAAGGATATACAGAAAACAAATATCAGCAACAGCAATGTCCTCGAACTTGAACACAGCTATTTTGTAACATCGGACGACGGCAATATCCAGTCGGTGTTCGAAATGAAGACCATAATGAACAATCCAGCCAATCCTTTGGCAAAGGTCTCCCGTTCGTCAGGGAAGAGGCAGATGACATTGAAAGAGGCCCAGCGCCAGTCGCTCGAAACGCTCAAGACAAGATATATGTATCAGCGTGCCCTTCTCGACGAGGTCGTATATAATATGCTCTATCAGGCGAGCGAAAAGCCGCTCTCCCATAGGGTGAATTTCAGAAAAATGCACGAAGACCTCAAAGTGGAGCTTGCAAGCAACGGCATAGATATTCCCTATCATGTGAGAGTCTTGGGCGCAGATGGCAAAGAGGTCTACCGCTGTGCCGATTTTCAGGAAGAGAGCGGCGACAATGTCTACAAGGAACTGCTCTTCAAGAATGCCCCCCCCAACCGTATGGGAGTTCTTGAGATAGTGTTCCCTGTGGATACATTGAACAAATATATTTATAATTCGGTTAAATTTATGATACCTTCGACAATATTGATATTGGTGTTGTTGGTAACATTCCTTATAACAGTTTATCTTTTTATAAGACAAAAGAAGCTGTCAGAGATTAAAAACGACTTTATAAACAATATGACGCATGAGTTCAAGACTCCGATATCTACAATATCGTTGGCAGCGCAAATGTTGCAGGACCCTTCGGTAGCAAAATCCCCGGCGATGTTCGGACGCCTTTCCGGAGTTATCACCAGCGAGACAAAGCGCCTGCGTTTCCAAGTAGACAAGGTGTTGCAGATGTCAATGTTCGAGAACAGCGACAATGCTTCGCTGAAGATGAAAGAGCTCGATGCGAACGAACTTGTGAACGGAGTGATAAATACCTTTGCCGTCAAGGTGGAGCAGAGTGGCGGTAAAATCACCTCGAACCTTGAGGCTGAAGACCCGTTTGTCTATGTAGACGAGATGCACTTTACAAATGTTGTCTTCAATCTCATGGACAATGCGGTTAAATATAAAAGAGCCGACGAACCGTTGCTGCTGAACATACACACATGGAATGCAAATGGTAATTTCATGCTCTCTATCCAGGATAACGGCATAGGAATAAGCAAGGATGATTTGAAGAAGATTTTCGATAAATTCTATAGAGTACACACAGGAAACATACACGACGTTAAAGGCTTCGGTCTCGGATTGGCTTACGTCAAGCAGATAATCCACGCACACCGGGGCTCCATAAAGGCAGAAAGTGAAATTGGCGTCGGAACTAACTTTATAATTGTATTACCTTTAAAATAAAAGATTATGGAAGAGAAACAGAGTATTTTATTGTGCGAGGATGATGAGAACCTCGGCATGTTGCTCAGAGAGTATTTACAGGCAAAAGGGTATAATGCTGAACTTTGTGCCGATGGAGACGCCGGTTACAAGGCTTTCCTTAAGGGAAAATTCGATATATGTGTGCTTGATGTAATGATGCCTATCAAAGATGGTTTCACACTTGCTCAGGAAATTCGTGCGGCAAACGCAAACATTCCTATCATATTCCTTACAGCAAAGACACTTAAGGAGGATATTCTCGAAGGTTTCAAGATTGGTGCCGATGACTATATTACAAAGCCATTCAGCATGGAAGAGCTTGTCTTCCGCATCGAAGCTATTCTGCGCCGCGTTTGCGGAAAGAAAAACAAGGAGAGCTCGGTTTACAAGATAGGACGTTTTGTGTTCGATACACAGAAGCAGCTCCTTTCAATAGACGGTCAGCAGACAAAGCTTACAACTAAGGAGTCAGAACTTCTTGCATTGCTTTGCTCGCATGCCAATGAAATTCTGCAACGCGACTTCGCTCTTAAGACCATCTGGATAGATGACAATTACTTCAATGCACGAAGCATGGATGTGTATATCACAAAGTTGCGCAAACATCTCAAAGCTGACGACTCTATCGAGATTATAAATATCCACGGAAAGGGATACAAGCTTATTACTCCTGAGATTGAGGCATAAAGAGCCCGACTTATTTTCATGCAATATAAAAAACTGAGACTGTGCAAATTTGCACAGTCTCAGTTTTTTATATTGCGGACTTTACTGTCAGTGGGCAGTCCGGACAATCTTTGCCGTTAGAGCGATTTGATGTTCTCGGCGTTCATTATCTGTTTGCCCTCTGCGGTGTAAAGATTCTCGATGCGTGAAGCGTATGCCTTCTCTATCTTTCCGCGTACCATCTTCATGGTGCTGTTAATCATCTGATTCTGCTCAGTGAAGGGTTCGGGAAGGATGGCAAATGTGCTGGGCAACCAACGGTCGGGGAAGAGCGCTGCGTGCTCGCCACCTTTCTTGAATGCGTTTACCTCTTTCTCTATTTCGGCAATAGCGGCTTTCTTGCCCTCTTCTGTGTCGAAAGAGAGACCTTGTGCCGATACAATTGCTTTGAGTTTCTCTTTATTGGGAACGATAAGCGCAGTGGTATATGCCGACTGGTTGTTGTAGAGCATAATCTGGTCGATGCAGGGTGAGAGTTGTACCATAGCCTCCTCGATACCTTCGGGGCTGTACTTCTCTCCGTCGCTGCCGATGAGCAGGCTCTTGAAACGGCCAAGCACGTAGAGAAGACCGTCTTTGCCCATGTAGCCGAGGTCGCCTGTGTAGAGGTAGCCGTTGCGTACTGTTTCTGCTGTTGAATCGGGGTTCTTCCAGTAGCCTGCCATCACATTTTCGCCTTTTACAACAATCTCGCCCTTTTCGCCAGCGGGAAGCTCTTTGCCGTCGCTGTCGCAGATTTTAAGCTCAATGGGTTTGACAAGCTTTCCGCTTGAACCCAAACGGAAGAGTTCGGGACCGTTTGATGAGATGACAGGTGTTGCCTCGCTGAGTCCGTATCCTTGGAACATGGGCATACCTATTGCCATGTAGAACTTCTGCAAGTCCTTGTCGAGCAAAGCACCGCCTCCGATGAAGAAGCGCAGGTTGCCTCCGAAGTTTTCGCGTATCTTAGAGAAGAGTATCTTGTCGAAGAGCGCCACAAGAGGCTTGAGGAAAATGCGCATGCCTTTTGATTCCATGCTGCTTTCGCCGTTGTATGCCTGTGCAACTTTAAGTGCAAATTCGAACATCTTGACTGCTTTCTCGCCTTTTGCTGCGATACCTTTCTCGATGTTCTTCTTGAAGGTCTTTGCAAGAGCAGGAACGCTGAGAATGAAGTTGGGCTTGACCTCTTTGATGTTCAAGGGGATGTTCTTGAGTGTTTCCATCGGTGTACGTCCAACTTGTACAGTTGCAGCTGTCGCACCTTTGGAGAGCATTATGTAGAAGCCTACTACGTGCGCGAAACAGTGGTCGAGGGGAAGTATGATGAGTGTACGCCATGTCTCGTCGATGTTTACCAATGTGCAGGCTTGCTCTACGTTTGCAGTGTAGTTGCGGTGTGTGAGGACTACGCCTTTGGGGTCGGCAGTAGTACCCGATGTATAGGTGATTGTTGCATAGTCGTCGTTCTGCAATGAGTTTGCAACGGAGAGGAACTCTTCCATTGTGTGCTCTGCAAGGAACTTGTCTCCCATGGCAAAGACTTCGCTGATGGTAATCTCTTTCTCTTCAAGACCCTTGATATTGTCAATAGCCTCGTCAAATACAATGATGTGCTTCAAGAGGGGAAGCTTGTCTTTTATCAGGCGGATTTTTTTCAATTGCTGACCTGATGCCATTATATATTGTACGTCGCCATGGATGAGACGGAAGAGAAGGTCGTTGCTCTCTTCGAGCTTGATAGACAAAGGAACATTTATTGCGCCTGCATAGAACATTGCAAGCTCGCTGATAATCCACATGTTTCTACCCTCAGAGAGAAGTGCCATTGTCTCGCCTTTCTTTACACCAAGTGCCTGAAGACCGGCGCCAAGACGGTATACTATGCCTTGCATCTCTTTGTAGGTTGTGGGCTCAAATTTTTTTCCGGTTTTTTCCAACAAGAATGTATTGTTGGGATACATTTTAACCGAATTCTCAAATAGGTCTACTAATGTCTTTTTCATTATGAGATAATTAGAAGTTTGGTGCAAAGGTATCTATTTTTAGGCAATTTGCAAAATTGTGAGCCTATTAATTTGCACAAACTTGTTCTTTTTGTGCAAATTGCGTATCCGTTGCCGGTTATGATAATCATTATGGAGTATTGTTTCTTTTGGGTTCTGTTTGCGAAACTGTTTCAGAAATTCAATTTTTATGTGTATGTTTGCAGTTTGGAAGTTGTTTGAATTTTATTTTGATAAAATAGACTTAAATAAGCCGAAACAAAGTCGCGAATATAGAAAACCTTTTCAATAAAATTCAAACAGCTTCTTAATTGTCGAAAGATTGTACATCCCCACGTATGAGAAGATTATTTTTTCTTTTTATAGTTATCGTGTCTGTCTCCATGGCACCCTTGCAAGGCGCATTTGGTGCAGGAGGCGCTGTGGTCAGCTTGCTGACTTGTTCACCCGGCGATGAAGTTTACTCTTTCTTCGGGCATACGGCGTTGCGTTATCGAAATGCAGCGAAGGGGGTTGATGTTGTCTTTAATTACGGTGTATTCGATTTTCAGACTCCCAATTTTGTTGGCAAATTTGTGCTTGGCGAGACTGATTATATGCTTGGTGCCGTTGAATATAAATATTTTATCCATGAGTATGCGATGCGAGGTTCGCAAGTGGTGGAGCAGCGGTTGGCTTTGGATTCTGTGCAGACGGAACGTCTTTTCGCGCTGTTGCGCGAAAACTATATGCCTGCCAACAGAGTTTACCGCTACAATTATTTCTATAATAACTGCACAACAAAAGCAAGAGATATTATAGAAAGTGCAGTGGCGCCGGATGGCGAAATTGCTTATCCGCAGTGTGATAGAGGAGAATCGTTCCGCGATATGGTCCATCGTTTCACAGCTGTCTCGCCGTGGTACAGCTTTGGCATAGATTTGCTTCTGGGTGCAGAGGCGGATGTCAGACAGAGTGATAGGGCATTGCAGTTCATACCTTCGGTGTTGATGAAGGATTTTCAGTCGGCACGTCTGGTGTGTGGCGATACAGACGGGGCGCTGGTTGATGCAGAAGAGGTGCTGGTCGAGGAAGATAAGGAGGCGGCAGCAGTTTCTCCGTTTACTCCCAATGTGGCTTTCTCGTTGCTTCTGTTGTTTGTAGCTTTGGTTACACATATTGGTTACAAGCGCGGAAGGATTTACAGGGCATTGGATATCTTGCTTCTTCTTGTTCAGGGGACTGCAGGAGTGCTTGTTGCGTTCATGGTGATGTTCTCGCTGCATCCCACAGTCGGAAGCAATATGCTGATATTCTTGCTTAATCCAATGTCTCTTTTGCTTTTGCCTCTTGTGCTATATGCAATTGCTAAACGCAAACGCCCGTACGTCATGTGGTTGCAGAACATTACCGTTTTTGTCTTCTTGGTGATGGCACCATTTTTACCTCAATATTTTCCTATGCCCGTCTATTTGTTTGCAGGGGCATTGTTGATTCGTTCACTGTTTTTAACTTTATATGTAAGAAAATGAATTTTCTCTTTAAACTGCTTCTAATATCTGTTGTCTGCCTTCCTTCTTTTATGACGATGTCTGTCATGGGGCAGAATAATAAAATAAAATTGGAGACTCCAAAATTGGTGGTGATGATTACAGTAGACCAATTGCGTTCCGATTTTTTGCATGAGTTCGAGGGCTTGTATACAGATAACGGTATCAAACGGCTGATGAATGGCGGGCGTTTCTATTCGAATGGATATTATGCTTTTGAGAGTATCGACCGGGCATCGGCAGTGGCTACACTGACAACTGGTACTAATCCGTATGTCAACGGTATTGTTGCGTCGCGTTGGCTGGATAGAGGCTCTCTCAGGCTTATGGATTGTACCGAAGATGCTTCGTGCAAGGGTATAAACACCAATGAGGCTGCATCGCCGGCGAAGCTGAAAGCAATTGCTCTCTCTGATGAGATGAAACGTGCAACACGAGGAAAGTCCATTGTCTGTGCCATAGCTCCGGAACGTGATGCCGCGATACTTTCTGGCGGTCATGCGGCAGATGTTGTGTTGTGGATGAACGATGATTCCGGCAAATGGTGTACCTCTTCTTATTATGGCAGTTTCCCGGTTTGGGCTGAGGCAAAGAATAAAGAGCTTGCAGCGATAAAGAGAGTGTGGACGCCTACTTTCCCGACAGAAATTTATGAGAATTTTGGCGAAAAGGCTCCCGAACCTTTCAAATATATTTTCGAGGGCGGTAAGAATGTAAGGGATTTCAAGACCAGCGCCTGTGTCAATAATGAGGTAACAGACATGGCGATTGCTTGCTTGTATGGCAATAAATTGGGTCTTGATGACATCTCCGATTATCTCGCTGTTACATATTATGCGGGTAATTATCTTGGAGCGCCTATGGATGACAGACCAATTGAAATTCAGGATATTTATTCGAAACTGGATGGAAACATTTCTAAACTTCTCGGCGAACTCGACAAGCGCGTGGGTTTGAAGAATGTGCTTATCTGTCTCTCTTCCACAGGCTATGTGGTGGAGGGTGAAACAGATGATTCTGTTTATAAGATTCCTTCCGGTCTTGTGCATATCGATCGTGTTGCAGCTTTGCTCGATGTCTATCTTGGAGCAGTATTCGGCAAGGCAAAATATGTGGAGCAATATTATAATTCACAGATTTATCTTAATCGTAAACTGATAGAGCAGATGCAGCTGGATAAGCTCGATGTCATTTCCCATGCTGTTGAATTCCTGCTCAGTGTAGACGGTGTTGAGGATGTTTTTACCATTTATCGTTTGGGCGGTATGTTGAGTCCCGAATTGCAGTATGTTAAAAACGGATACAATGCTTCCTGTTCTGGAGACATATGGCTTCGTCTGATGCCCGGATGGCACATGGCGAAACATGCAGCCTCTGCCTCTAATCTGGTGAGAAGGGGGGCTGTCAATTTTCCTATGATTATTTATGGCGAGACGGTGAATAAAGGAGTGATAGAGGATGCAACACCTGCTAACATCCTTGCTCCCGAACTTGCTCGGCTTCTGCACGTAAGATGTCCGAATGATAACAGCATGAGGATATTCAGATAAGTTGTTGAATATACGAAGCACCCCGCTAAATATCAATAGCGGGGTGCTTCGTATATATCAGAGATATTGCCGCTGCTATTCCTTATAATCTTTATATTCTCCCCAACAGCCTTTCATCCTCTCTTTCATCTTTGCTTCCGTCGCATTCTCCTGCGGTTCCCAAAGTATTGTCCCGTTTATACGGTCGGGCATGAACTGTTGGCGCACAAAATGACCGGGGTAGTCATGGGAGTATTTATAGCCGTCGGAGTAGCCGAGCTCTTTCATCAGTTCTGTGGGTGCGTTGCGCAAGTGCAACGGCACCGGCTGGTTGCCGGTCTCCCTCACAGTCTCTAAAGCTTTGTTGATGCCCATGTATGCCGAGTTGCTTTTGGGAGAGGTGGCAAGGTAAACGGTAGCTTCGGCAAGGGGAATTCTTCCTTCGGGCCAACCAATCTTCATCACAGCATCAAAGGCTGCGTTTGCAAGCAGCAGGGCATTGGGGTTGGCGAGCCCTACATCCTCTGATGCGGAAATTACTAAACGGCGGGCTATGAATGCTGGGTCCTCGCCGCCCTCAATCATGCGGGCGAGCCAATAAAGTGCAGCATCCGGGTCGCTGCCGCGTATTGATTTTATGAATGCCGAAATTATATCGTAGTGCATCTCCCCGTCCTTGTCGTATGCGGCAGGGTTGAGCAGTATGCGTTGTTTGACCTTTTCGTTGGTGATGATGACAGGTGATTCGCTTTCTGCTTCAACAACAAGCTCAAGAACATTGAGCAGCTTGCGTGCGTCGCCGCCGCTATGGGCGAGCAGGGCATCGCTCTCTCTTATCTCTACACCGCGGCGCAACAGTACTTCGTCAGTGGTTATGGCATGGTTGATGAGCGTGAGAAGGTCCTCCTTCTCCAGCGATTTAAGTACATACATCTGGCAACGCGACAGCAACGGCCGTATCACTTCAAACGATGGGTTCTCGGTTGTTGCGCCTATGAGAGTAACAACGCCTGTCTCCACTGCGCTCAACAAGGAGTCCTGTTGCGATTTGCTGAATCTGTGAATCTCGTCGATGAAGAGTATCGGTGAACCTCCTGCATTGAAGAGCGGAGCGGATTTTGCCTTTTCTATAATCTCACGTACATCCTTGACACCTGCCGATACAGCGTTTAGTGTGTAGAAAGGCCTGTTCAGCTTGTTGGCTATGATTTTTGCCAATGTGGTCTTTCCCGTTCCCGGAGGTCCCCATAGGATAAACGACAGGATTTTCCCCGATTCAACCATTTTACGCAATATCGCACCTTCGCCTACAATGTGTTCTTGTCCCACGAATCCATCAAGCGTAGAGGGTCTTAGTCTTTCTGCAAGAGGTTGTGCCATAACCTTAACTGTTATAATTTTATAAAACTCAATATTTGCTATTGCAAAGATAACTATAAAATGGTAACTTTGCTAACACACAAACGCGATATTAGGTTTTGAATGTTGTCGATACTTATTCCTACCAAAGATTATAATTGCCGCGTGCTTGTAGAGGAGTTGTCCCGTCAGTGCGAAAGGCTTGCCGTACCTTGTGAGATTCTCATAGGCGAGGATGGTTCGACAAGTGAAGGGCTTGAACAGAACCGTTCAATGTCCCAATTGCCATGTTGCCGCATCATAGAGTACAAAGTCAATCTTGGGCGTGCACGAGTAAGAAACCGGCTCGCCGAGGAAGCGCAGTATGAGAATCTTGTATTCATAGACAGCGATGCGATTGTAGAGAGAGAGGACTACCTTTCTGTATACTTAGAGGCACTGCGTGATAACGATATTGTATGCGGCGGTCTTTACCATCCGGTGTTCATTCCCTCTCCCGACTGCACTTTGCGCTATAAGTACGAAAAAGATGCCGACCGCAAGCGTCCGGCATCCGTAAGGCGCAAGCATCCATACAACGATTTTTCTACATTTAATTTTGCAATAAAGCGGGCTCTTTTCCTTTCTATCCGTTTCGATGAGAATATTAAGGAGTACGGCTATGAGGATACTCTTTTCGGGCACAAGATAAAGGAGAACGGGTACTCTATAATGCATATAGACAATCCTTTGTTGCACACAGGGTTGGAGAGCAACAAACAGTATCTTTCCAAGATAGAGCTGTCTCTTAAGACACTTTACAATATTCGCGAGGATATAGATACCACACCTTTGCTTGCAGCTTTCCGCAGTGTACGTTGCTTCAGGATGCTGCCTTTTGCTGCATGGGTCTGGCGCAGAACACAGAATATGCTGCGTTCCAATCTTATGGGCGAAAATCCATCGCTGTTCCTTTTTAAACTCTACAAGTTGGGCTACTATTGCAATTATGTGATAACCGACAAAAGGAAATATCGCGGATAATTCAAACGAAAAATCCCGAATACCGCTCTTTTTTTCGCAGTTTTTATAAACTAATAGAAGAACTTTTCTTATTTTTGCAATTTGACAACAGCAGGTGTTTCTTATTGCTGATACCGGTTGTTGCATATTGATATGTATATAAAAATTAAACATCATAGAAATGGTTGAAATAAACGAGAGCGAAAATCGCGAGAAGAAAAACATCAGTTTCATAGAACAGATTATAATAGATGACCTTGAGAATGGCAAGAACGGCGGAAAAGTGCAGACACGTTTCCCGCCGGAACCCAACGGTTATCTTCATATAGGTCATGCGAAAGCTATCTGCATGGATTTCGGAATGGCACAGAAATATAACGGTATCTGCAATCTGCGTTTCGACGACACCAATCCCACAAAGGAAGATACAGAATATGTAGATGCAATAATGGAGGACATCAAGTGGTTGGGATTCGATTGGGCAAATGTCTATTATGCTTCTGACTATTTCCCCCAACTGTGGGATTTTGCAGTGCGTCTTATCAAAGAGGGCAAGGCATATATCGACGAACAGACCTCTGAACAGATTGCCGAGCAAAAGGGAACGCCTACCCAGCCCGGAGTCAACAGCCCCTATCGCGACCGTTCCATCGAAGAGAATCTTGCACTTTTCGAGAAGATGAACAGCGGCGAAATAGAGGAGGGCGCAATGGTGTTGCGTGCCAAAATAGATATGGCACACTCGAACATGCACTTCCGCGACCCGATAATCTATCGTGTCGTAAAGACTCCCCACCATCGTACCGGCGATACATGGAAAGCATATCCCATGTACGACTTCGCGCACGGTCAGAGCGACTTCTTCGAAGGAGTTACCCACTCGCTATGTACATTGGAGTTTGTGCCCCACCGTCCTCTGTACGACTATTTTGTAGACGAGCTTAAAGAGGGAAAGGACCTTGACGACAACCGTCCCCGTCAGTACGAATTCAACAAACTGAACCTCAACTATACCCTCATGAGTAAGCGCAACCTGCTCATTCTTGTGAAGGAGGGGCTTGTGAACGGATGGGACGACCCCCGAATGCCGACATTGTGCGGTTTCCGCCGTCGTGGATATTCCCCCGAATCAATCCGCAATTTTGTAGACAAGATAGGTTATACGAAGTTTGACGCCCTCAACGATTTTGCTCTGCTCGAATCGGCAGTGCGTGAAGACTTGAACAGCCGCGCCACACGTGTTTCGGCTGTAATCAACCCGCTCAAGCTTGTGGTAACAAACTATCCTGCCGGCGAATATGAGTCGTTGCAGGCAATAAACAATCCTGAGCGTCCAGAAGAGGGTACGCATACAATAGAATTCGGACGTGAACTGTGGATAGAGCGCGACGACTTTATGGAGGATGCTCCCAAAAGCTTCTATCGCTTGACACCCGGTCGTGAAGTACGTCTTAAGAATGCCTATATCGTTTTGTGTACAGGCTGCAACAAGGACGAGGACGGCAACATCACCGAAGTGCTGTGCGAATATATTCCCGGCACAAAGACAGGTGAGCCGGAAGCCAACCGCAAGGTGAAGAGTACGCTCCATTGGGTTAGTTGCGACCACTGCCTGAAAGCCGAAGTTCGTCTCTATGACCGTCTATGGAAAGTCGAGAATCCTCGCGACGAGATTGCCGCAATACGCGAAGAGAAGGGCTGCGACAGTCTCGAAGCAATGAAAGAGGCTATCAACAGCGATTCGCTCAAAGTGCTCACAGAGTGTTATGTGGAGAAATTCCTTGCCGAGAAAAAGCCGTTGGATTATCTGCAGTTCCAGAGAATAGGATATTTCAACATTGACCCGGATTCAACCCCCGAACATCTTGTCTTCAACCGCACCGTCTTTCTCAAAGATACATGGAGCAAGATAAAAGGTAAATAACAGCGAGCATGGATCAGGCATATTTCAAGTCCGAAAAGTTCCGTTTGCTTCTCGATAGGTATGAGCAGATGCTGAATTTCTCCATAAATTCATATTTCAGCGCTGACGACCTGCTTGAGCTGGCATCCTATTACTTGTTTAAAAACCAATATGCCGATGCCGAGAATGTGATAGACTACGCACATAGGCTCTATCCCTCCGACCCTCAGATTGCCGAGGCTGAGATACGTACACTGCTGAGCAAAGGAGAGGTGCACGAAGCACGCCGCAAGCTTGCCGGAATATCTGTGATAGACACTCCCGAACTTAAGCTGCTGAAGGCAGAGGTGGACATAGCCGACGGAAACGAGAAGACCCTATCGGGGCTGAATGCCATTCTGGAGAGCACAAACATGCGCGACGAACTTGCGCTGGGTGCGTTGGATGTGATGATAAAGAGCGGCTTCTACAAAGAGGCGCTCACGTGGGTCGAAAAGGGACTGCGACGCTATCCCGCCCATATCCCTCTGCTCGAAGCAAAGGCGGATTGTCTTGTCGAACTGCGCCGTATGCAAGAGGCATTGACGTTGTATAACAGACTGCTCGACATAAATTCCTACAACTATTTCTATTGGGAACAGTTGGGATATATATATTATGTATCGGGACGTTTTGCAAAAGCCCTCGAATGTTTCGAGTATGAACTTACAACCAACGAAGATGCCGAATATCCTAAAATGATGAAGGCGTATTGCCACTATTATCTTAAGGACTATGATATCGCATACAGGCTCTTCTGTGAGTTGTCGCTTCAGTATCCGGGCAATGTGATTTCCACATTTTTTGCAGCATTGTCGCTATGTGCATTGGACAGATACAAGGATGCTGTGCAGCTGTTCGACGAATTGTTGCTGTCGGGAGAACTGACGACCACTGAGGTTATGATTACCGAAATCAACAAATCGTTGATTTGCGACAAGATCGGCTACAGAGAGATGGCAGAGAAACTTATGGCAAATGCCCTTACCTTTGATGCAGCCGATATTAATCTGATTGCTTTGCATGGTGAGGAGTTCCTCGAAATTCACGACAAGGACAGCCTGCTTCTCAATCACATAGACCTTATAGACAGAGAGGCGAGCAGCCGGGAGGACCTGTTGCTCGAACTGGCGCTTTTCCTTTATTCGTGCAGACATGAGGAGCTTGCAGTTTTCCTGCTCAAGCAGGTCCGCGAAAAAATGTACGACTCGGCAGATATAGATGCACACATCGCACATATGCTATGGAGCAGAGCCCGCATCGACGAGGCTCAGGTGTACTTTGAAACAGCAATAGAGGGTCGCTCGAACAAGCTTTTCGAGCTCTTCGGCATTAAGTACGATGCAGAGATGACACCGGAAAAGTTCGTAGAACTTATACTAAATAAACATAAATAAAAACAATAGAGGATATTGCAGATTGGCTATTTCGATACAAAGATGTAAATTCGCAATATCACCACAAACATAAGACAGGAAATTGATATCCATAGAGAATTTGCGCGTTGATTTCGGTGGAACGAACCTGTTTCAGGATGTAAGTTTCATCATCAACAAGAGGGACAGAATAGCGCTTGTCGGCAAGAATGGCGCCGGCAAGACCACAATGCTGAAGATACTCGCAGGCGAACAGTCGCCGAGCGGCGGCAATGTTGCGTTGCCGCGCGGTATAACCATCGGCTATCTGCCGCAGGTGATGACACCGGCAGACGGCCGCACTGTCTTTCAAGAGGCAGAGCAGGCGTTTGAGCATATACATGAGATGGAGCAGCGTCTGCAGCGGATGAACGATGAACTTGCCACACGTACCGACTACGAAAGCGAAGCCTATCAGACACTTATAGAGGACTACACCCACCTCAATGAACAATACACAATGATGGGCGGCTGCCATTATGAGGCGGAGATAGAACGCGCATTGACAGGACTTGGTTTCAAACGCAGCGATTTCACACGTTCCACAAGCGAATTCAGCGGCGGATGGCGCATGCGCATCGAACTTGCAAAGCTTTTGTTGCGTCATCCCGATGTGCTTCTTCTCGACGAGCCTACCAACCATTTGGATATTGAGAGCATACAGTGGCTGGAACAGTTCCTTGCCCGTAGCGGCAATGCAGTGGTGCTTGTCAGCCACGACAGGGCTTTTCTCAATGCCGTAACCACCCGTACAATTGAAATCACTTGCGGACGCATCCACGACTATAAAATGCCGTACGATGAGTTCATGCAACTGCGTAAGGAGCGTCGCGAGCAGCAGATAAGAGCATACGAGAATCAGCAGAAGGAGATTGCCGATGCCCGTCAGTTTATAGAACGTTTCCGCTATAAGCCCACAAAGGCAGTACAGGTACAGAGCCGTATAAAGCAGCTCGAAAAGATGGTGCCCATAGTCATAGACGAAGAAGACACAAGCCGTCTGAGGCTGAAGTTCGCACCTGCAACACGAAGCGGAAACTATCCGGTCGTGTGCGAGGATGTAGAAAAGAGCTTCGGGGCGCATACGGTATTCAACGGAGTCAATTTCACCATAAACCGTGGCGAAAAGGTTGCCTTTGTAGGCCGTAACGGCGAGGGCAAGACCACACTTGTAAGATGTATACTTGGTGAACTTGAATACAATGGCAAAATTACGATAGGGCACAACGTGGAGACAGCCTATTTTGCACAGCATCAGGCACAGCTCCTCGACGAGAATCTGACAGTATTCGAAACAATCGACAATGTGGCAACAGGAGATATAAGGCTTAAGATACGCGATATTCTTGGTGCATTCATGTTCGGAGGAGAGGCGTCTGACAAAAAAGTAAAAGTTCTGTCCGGCGGCGAACGCAGCCGTCTGGCAATGATAAGACTGCTGCTCCAGCAGATGAACCTGCTCATTCTCGACGAGCCTACCAACCACTTGGACATGCAGTCAAAAGATGTGCTGAAAGAGGCTATACGCGATTTTGACGGCACAGTAATTCTTGTGAGCCACGACCGTCATTTCCTCGACGGGCTTGTAACAAAGGTTTATGAATTTGGCGACGGCAAGGTGCGCGAACATCTTGGCGGCATATATGATTTTCTTGCAACAAAAAATGCACAGAATATAAATGAAGCTGTCGCATCCGAAAAGACAGCACAGAAAGAATCTGCCAAACAGGTCAGCGAGAGCCGTCTTAGCTATGAGGCTGAAAAACAGCTTGTAAAGCAACGCCGCAAAGTGGAACGCCGCGTCGAGGAGAACGAAAAGGCTGTAAACGAACTTGAGGCTGCCATCTCTTGCTTAGAGGCATTGATGAGTACGCCCGAAGGCGGAGCAGATACCTCGAACTACGAAAAATACGCTTCCCTTAAGAGACAGTTGAGTGAAGCAATGGACGAGTGGGAAAAAAGCATGGAAGAGCTTGACTCCTTATCGTAAGACAGTGATAAATAAATTATTATTAACAAAATAGACAAAAATGAAGACAATTATCGTAAGCACACTCTTTGCGCTTGGTATAACTGCCTGCATGATGCCGGAACAAATGAAATCAAAAATAGACAAGAGCAACTTCGATACAACCATGAAGCCGGGCGACGACTTCTATGGTTTTGCCAATGGAGGCTGGATGAAGAAGAATCCGCTTACACCTGAGTATGCACGCTACGGGCAGTTCGATGCCTTGGCAGAAAAGAACCGCGAACAGTTGAAGGAACTTGTGCTTGAACAGGCAGCAATGAAGAATGTTCCCGATAATTCAAATGCAAAGAAGATAGGCGACCTCTATAATCTTGCAATGGACAGCACAAGACGCAACAAAGAAGGACATGCTCCGATTGTGCCGTTGCTTGAAATGGCTGCTGAAATAGACAAATCCGAAAAGGTGCTGCCTTTTACTGCCGCATTGATGCGTCAAGGAGTGTCCGGATTCTTTCATGTCTTCTTCGAGGCGGATATAATGGACAGCCGCAACAACCTCCTGCAAATCTATCAAGGCGGATTGTCGTTGCCCGAAAAGAGTTACTATTTCGACACGGACAGCACTTCGGAAAATATACGTGCAAAATTCCGCGAACATGTCGAAAAGATGTTCATCCTTTGCGGCTTCGACCAGCAGCATTCAAGAAACGCGGTTGAATCTGTCATGCGCATAGAGACACGAATCGCAGAAAAGTCGTTCGACAATGTCCAATTGCGCGACCCGGCTGCAAATTACCATAAGCTCACATACGATTCACTGAAGAAAGAGTATCCGGAAATATGTTGGGACGAATTTTTCACAAATCTTGGAATAGAGGGCATCTCTGAGTTGAATGTCTCTCAGCTGGAACCGATAGCCGAAGTCGCAGCAATAATAAAAGATACTCCGATAAAGGATATTCTTGCGTATATCCAATGGAACATCATCAATAGCTCTGCCGGTGAACTTAGCGACGATATAAGCGCTCAGAATTTCGATTTTTACGGACGTACACTCAGTGGAGCACAGGAGCAGCGTCCCCGATGGAAACGCGCTCTCGGTGCCGTTAATGCAGCTCTTGGAGAGGCCGTAGGACAGCTTTATGTCGCAAAATATTTCCCGCCCGCAGCAAAGGAGCGTATGCTCGAACTTGTAGCCAATCTTCAGACTGCCCTCGGCGAGAGAATAGATGCGCAGGAGTGGATGAGCGACAGCACAAAGAGATTCGCTCACGAAAAACTGAACTCATTCAGAGTGAAGATCGGTTACCCCGATAAATGGAAGGACTACAGCAGACTTGTTGTAGACCCGTCGGACAGCTACTCTGCGAATTGCCGTCGTATATCACAGTATATGTGGGACGATGTCGTTGCACGCAAGCACAACAAACCTGTCGACCTCGACGAGTGGTACATGACTCCCCAGACTGTAAACGCATATTACAATCCGACAACCAACGAAATATGCTTCCCCGCAGGAATATTGCAGTATCCATTCTTTGACATGGAGGCAGATGATGCTTTCAACTACGGTGCTATAGGTGTTGTCATAGGACACGAAATGACACATGGATTCGACGATCAAGGCCGCCGTTTCGACAAGAACGGCAATTTTACCGATTGGTGGACAAAGAGCGACGCCGAGAGCTTCAATGCCCGTACAAAAGTTATTATAGACCACTTCAACAAGATATATGTGCTTCCCGACATGAAGGCAAACGGTGAACTGACTGTCGGCGAAAATATTGCCGACCACGGAGGACTGACAATCTCTATGCAGGCATTCAGGAACGCAACAAAGAATAATCCTCTTGACGAGGCAGACGGATTCACCCCCGAACAGCGCTTCTATCTTGCCTATGCCAATGTATGGGCAGGAAACATCAGGGACGAGGAGGTGCGCTCTCGCACTAAGAGCGATCCGCACTCTCTGTCAAGGTGGCGTGTCAACGGCACACTGCCGCATATTGAGGATTGGTACAAAGCTTTTGGAATAACAGAAACAGATAAACTATATATACCCGAAGAAGAGCGACTGAATATTTGGTAAAAATCTTTAACCCGACAAAGATATGCCCATAAAAGTACCTACCGGATTGCCCGCCCTCGATGCAGTACGCAATGAGGGACGCGAAATAAAGGAGTTCGCAACCACTACCGACGACACTCTAAGGATAGCGTTGTTGAATATAATGCCTACAAAGGAGACGACGGAGGCTGATTTCATACGCTTGCTTGCAACATCGCCCCACAATATCGAACTTACTCTGGTAAAGCTCGATACGCACATACCCAAGAATGCATCTCCCGAACACATGGCAAAGTATTACAAGGGGTTCGGCGAAGTTCGCAACAGCCGTTTCGACGGTCTGATAATTACGGGAGCGCCGGTAGAGAAGATGGACTACGAAGAGGTCAGATACTGGAAAGAATTGCAGGGCATTTTCGATTGGGCAAAGGAGAATGTAACCTCAACCCTGTATATTTGCTGGGCAGCGCAAGCAATACTTTATCACAGGTTCGCAATACCCAAATATCTGCTCGGCAAAAAGATGTTCGGCATCTTTCCGCATACCTTGCTGCAACCGCAGTTGCCGTTGTTCAAAGGGTTTGAAGAGACTTTCTTCGTGCCCCATAGCCGGCATACAGAGCTGCGCAAGGAAGATATACTTAGAGAGGATAGAGTGGAGCTGCTGTCCGAATCAGATGAGTCTGGAGTATATATCATGACTGAACGCGGTACGCGCGATTTCTACATCACCGGACATTCGGAGTATGCTCTGATGACGCTCGACGGAGAGTACCGGCGCGATGTTGCCAAAGGACTGCCAATTGAGGTGCCTGAGAATTATTATGCTGACAACAATCCCGAACTCCAACCGGTGAACCGTTGGAGTTCTCATGCCGAAAAGCTTTTTAATAACTGGTTGGATTATTATGTGAAGCGCCTCTAAGCGTAAAGAGAGTAATTTCGGGCAGTGCTCCTATTCTGAATGGAAACATTGTCTCTCCCAATCCTATATTCACATACAACAGTTGGTCGCCCTCCCTGTAGAGCCCTTTATACTCTTTGTAGACGAGGCTTATTATGGACCATCCGAACAGCGACGATTGCATCCCATGGGTATGTCCCGACAGGGTAAGGTCAATGTCAGGATGGTCGAGGACCTCAGCCCGCCAATGGCTGGGATCGTGGCTCATAAGTATCTTAAAGCTGCCTTTGGCTTTTTCTATCGCCTTTGGCAAGTTTCCCCACGAGCGGAATTTCTTTTTTACAGAGATGTTTTCCACTCCGATTATTGATATTGTTTCATTGTCTCCACGTGTTATTTCGCGGCTGTCGTTGAGCAGCAGGTTCCATCCCATTCTTCTTTGGCGCTCTATGAGTCTCTCCCTGTCTTGTCGGCACTGTTCAACGCTCCAGTCCCGATTGTATAGGCTGTAGTCGTGGTTGCCGAGTATGGAGTATACACCATCTTTTGCGCGCAACTGTGCGAGTATCTCCTCTGAGAAGTCAAGTTCTGAACTGTTCATTGTAACAAGGTCGCCGGTGAAAAGTATTGCGTCTGCTTCGAGGGCATTAATCTTCTCTACAATCTCTTGCAATGTCTCTTGCCGTTCTTCGAACGAGCGAAGATGGAGGTCGGATATTTGCACTATGCGGTAGCCATCGAACAGCTCAGGTATTTTATCGGAGCATATTTTTACCTCCTCTATGTTTGTAAAGTTCCGCTCGATAAGCGTACCGTAGAGGATTAATGCGGGGAATATGAGCAGGCTCCACAGACCGCGTCTGAAACTTTTGCGGAATGGAGTTCCGAAAAGTTTCAGGATTCCTGATACGGCGGCGACGATTATCGTCAGTGCTGCCGAAATGCTCAGTAGCAGCAGAGTAGTGAAAAAAAGTTCCATTTGTTATTGCTTCTTAGGAGATATTTTAGCTTTTCCGCTTCCCAATTTTCCTTTTGGAGTGATTGTTGCAGCATTTGCTTCCATTATATGACAGCGTCCGTTGTTGTAGAATGTTGTCTGGGCATTGCCTTCGGCATTGGTGCGCAGCAGTGGATTCCAGTAGAGTGTACGGCGGAAGTCGGTTTCACCGGGTAGGGGAGAGTTCTTGTAGTCGGGCGAGAAGAACTCTTTTACGGTAGAGTATCCTTCGATGTATGTTGCGCGCTGGCCTTTCATGTCATACGTTACGGCTGTGCGCTTGCGCGGGTAGATAAGTGCAAGGTATCTTTTCTCGTTTGCACTGTAGTTGATAAGGTCTATCAATTCGTTGTCGGGGTACATGTTCTTGTGCGAAAGCCGCAGATGCTGGTATGCAAACGGATTGTTGAAGAAGAGTATGTAGTCAACCTCTTCGAGGTCGATGAGTCCCGGATATTGGGGCGGTACGGTCGACCCCCATACGCTGCCTTCGAAGTGCATTGGTATGTATGTAACCTCTGTGTTCTTGTATCTCATTATGTTTGTCAGGTGGTCTTCGTCCATGTATCTCGGCGCTTTTTCGAGTAGATATTGGTTTACGTTGCCCAACAGCTCGCCTTTGTCGTACATGGCTTCACTCTCTTCCCACACGAAATATGCTTCGCAGTCGAGATAATTCTCCTGCTCCTTAATGACTATGCCGGGGAGAACAAGAAAGTCCTCTACTTGTGTTGCCTTGTCAAGCGGAGCCGTGGATGTGGGGTAATGTATTATGGGGTTGGGGGTAGTGCTTTCCCATAGTGCGTAGGTGCGTAGCTGCGACATCGGTGCGCGGTTTATCTTTATGCGTGCATCTTTCTTCAGACGCTCCTCCTTTTCGTTCTTTTCGTTCTCTTTCGAGAGGAAAAGTATCAGATGCCAATCATTGTAGAAATCCTCTAACTTGAAATTGAATTCTCCCTTCTCATTGGTTATCACACTGTGGCTTTGCACATATTTGCCATCGGGCGAGAATGCTCTCATTCTTACCTTGATTCCCTCAAGCGGTTTGTTGAAGGAGAGGGCATATACTTCGCCGTCGATGCTTATTCCGTCTTCGAGGTAGTTGGTTATCTTGAATGGAGTCTTGCCTGCCATTGTCTCCCATTTGTACCGGCGCCATCCTTGCACAAGCATCAGGTTGTCAAGGGCACGGCGGTGCTCTTCGTCGTTGCTTTCGAAGTAGTATTCGGGGTTTGCTATGTAGCCTTTAAGGTCGCTCGACAGCAGCAGGTCTGTACAGATGTCGTCGCTGTAGTATCCGCCGTTCTCAATGTCGCCGTCGCGTACAGCAAGGCTTATGTATGTTTCTACGGGGTTGCCTTGCGTGTCTGTAACCTTGGCATTAATGTTTACCTTTTCGAAGGGCTTGTATGCGGGCTTGTCCGTTGTGATGCTTATGTTTATGTCATTGGGCAGATTGTTGCTTGAGAAGAAGAGTCTTTCGGCAACAATCTTTCCGTCTTTTGTGAAGAGTGTCAATTGTTGTACTCCCGCAGCCATTTTGCTCTTGTCTATTGTCAGGCGTGCCTTGTCGCCTTCCCAACGAAGGGTATCGAAAAATGTGAGGATGCCGCGGCTGATTATTGTTGCTCCGATTGTCTCCTCTGCGACGCCCCTGCGTGTTATTTCTGCTTTCAGACTCTCTTCCTGCATGTTGTCGATACGCAAGGCATATCCTTTGTTCTCTGCTTTGGGGAGCTTGAAAGCATGTTCCTTTCCATCAATGGTAATTATGGCTTTGTTATTGTCATTCTCTGTGTGGGTGTAGAGGAAACTGCCCATTCCTTGCTGTATGTCTGCTACCTGCTTGCCGTTTATTGTAGCTTTTACACCATTGACAGGCAATCCTTTGTCGTCTGTTATTCTGAAGCCTATGCGTGATTCGGTTCCTTGCAGGAGTGTTCCGCCTTCGGGATAGAATTCAACGGTGGGGCTGTCCTGTTTCTTGCATCTTCTGCGCACATCGGTAGAGCGTTTTGTGTTGGTCGTGGTAAATTGCATCTGTGCATAGTCGCCCTCTTTTTCGGGTGCATCGTACACCGGAAATACTCTCGAAAAGTAGCAACCTTCTCCGAAGTTCTGCATTTCGCGGGTATATGCTCTCACTTCGTAGAATCCTGAGCGCAGTGCGTTTATGACGTTGATTTTGTTTGAGAAACCCTCAGAGAAAGTTTCGCTGTATCCTATAAGGTCGAGGTTGCCGTAACAGCGTCCTGCGACAATCTTTAGTTTTTTGGTTCCTACAATATCACCGTCCGGGGTGAGCAGTTCTACATATAGAATTTTGCTCTTTGCTATGGGAAGCAGTGTGCCTGCGTCCACAACGTAGGCACTGAACCATATTGTTTCGCCAAGATAGTAGGCTTTGTTGTCGAAGTGGAGAAAGATCTTTTCCTGCGGAGAGTTCTTGTTGAATGTCGCTATATGTGCGGCAAATGCCTTCAGACGGGTATAGGGGCTCTCTTGTGCAATGAGCGGTGTAGCACTTAGCAATACTGATGCAGTTATTGCTATGGACAGTATAGTTCTTTTCATAATTGATAGTTTTAAGAAGATGTTTGCAAACATCTTCTAATAATATGCAAATATACTTTTCTTTTCGATAATAATGCAATCTGATTTGTTATTATTAGTAAAATCAGAACATTATGGAGAATAATATTGAAACTTTGTTGCGTATGAGGCGTTCGCGCTATGAACTTGACGCCAAGACCGGCATTTCGGACGAGAGAATAGAATGTCTGATAAAAGAGACCTTGAAGCATGTTCCGTCGGCATTCAACTCGCAGTCGACAAGAGTGGTGCTTTTGCGCGACGATGCTCACAAGAGATTCTGGGACAAAGTATGCGAAAGAATTTCGGAAATTGTTCCGGCTGAGGCATACGAAAAGAGTAGAAACAAAATCGGGAAAAGCTTTGCAGCGGGGGCAGGCACAGTGCTCTTCTTCGAGGATGGAGCAGTTGTGGATGAACTGAAAGAGAAGTTCCCGCTTTATGCCGATTCGTTCCCTGTCTATTCGGAACATACCTCAGCCATGCACCAGATAGTGCTTTGGCTGCTGTTTGCCGGTGAAGGGATCGGTGCTTCGTTGCAGCACTATGATGCGCTTGTGGCAGAGGATGCAAAGGCTATGTTCAGATTGCCCGCATCGTGGAGACTGGTTGCACAAATGCCATTCGGACATGCTTTGGACGTGCTGCCCGACAAGAGCTTTATTCCTATAGAAGAGCGCTTTTTCATTTTCGGGAAATGATAAATTCCAATATTTCTTTGTTGTATAAAATAATATTCGTAATTTTGCGAACAACAAACGGCAAGGATTATGGCAAACAAAGATTATAGCATCAAACAAGAACTGATTGCACGCTTTGCAAAGGCAATGGGGCATCCGGCACGAATTGCAATTCTGCAATTCCTTGCAAAGCAGACCCAATGCTATTTTGGCGATATTCACGAAGAGCTTCCTATTGCCAAAGCGACAGTATCGCAGCATCTGAAAGAGTTGAAAGATGCCGGATTGATACAAGGAGAGGTAGAGACACCAAAGGTCAGGTATTGCATCAATCGCGAAAACTGGCAGTTGGCTTGTGGGCTCTTTTCGGAATTCTTCTCTCAATGTGCAAGTAAAAAGGAGGGTTGTTGCGAATAGAAATGAAAACAGAATCGACACGTGAAAAAGATATTCTACGGGTTACTTGGATTGGCAGCATCGTAAACTTCTTGTTGGTTGTATTCAAGTTTGTAGCCGGCATAGTCGGGCATAGTGCTGCGATGGTTGCTGATGCGGTACACTCATTGTCTGATTTCGTTACCGACATCGTTGTTATTGTCTTTGTCCGCATTTCCGGCAAACCCGAAGATGAGGGACATGCATATGGACATGGCAAGTACGAAACATTGGCAACGGCAATTATCGGAGTGATACTGTTCTTCGTTGCTGTCGGTATAATGTACAATGGAGCGACAAGCATTATCGATACTCTCGGTGGCAAACCATTGGCTGCTCCAAGTTCATTGGCGCTTGTAGCAGCAGCCTTGTCAATCCTGCTTAAGGAGCTTCTGTACCGCTACACAGTACATAAAGCCCGGAGACTCAACTCGCAAGCAATGATAGCAAATGCTTGGCATCACCGAAGCGATGCCTTTTCGTCGATAGGAACTTTCTTGGGCATCGGAGGAGCTGTTTGTCTCGGAGAGCGATGGAGGATTCTTGACCCGTTGGCAGCTGTTGTTGTAAGTGTCTTCATCTTGTCGGTAGCCATCCGGTTGTTGAAACCTTGTGTTGATGAATTGTTGGAGTCTTCTCTGCCAAAGGAAACTGAAAACAGAATATTTGAGATTATTCGTTCGTTTCCCGAAGTGAGCGAACCTCACCATTTGCGCACACGCCGCATCGGGAATCATATGGCTATCGAAGTACATATACGGATGAACGGAGATACTCCGCTTGCCGAAGCCCATTCGTCGGCAAGCGAAATAGAAAAACGCCTTAAAGATGAATTTGGCAAAGATACACATGTAGGAATCCACATGGAGCCGTTGAAGTAAAATTTTTTATGAATAACGTTCGTTGTTTTGCGAATCACTAACAATGTAATATAAAATGTATTGGATTTTATTAATTTATCTGGTTGTGGCGTATTTCATCCCCGAAGCTGGTGTAATAGCCTTGATTTGTATGATTGGTCCTGTAACGATGGCAGTTTGGAAAGGCAGATATTGGTGCGGGCATTTCTGTCCGCGAGGAAGCCTTTATGACAAGGTCGTCAGCCGTTTTTCTCCTCACAAGCCTATACCGGGTTTTGTACGCACAAAGGGCTTCCGCATCTTTATGCTTTTCTTTATTTTCGGCATGTTTGGTGTTCAGTTGTATTTGAACGGATGGTCATGGGCTGGAGTCGGACGTACCTTCTGGAACATCATTCTCATAACTACCATCGCGGGAATTGTGCTTGGTTTCATTTACGCTCCGAGGACTTGGTGCAGTTTCTGCCCTATGGGAACTCTTTCGGCTTGGGCGGCACCCAAAGCGCCTGCAAGAGGATTTCCTTATGTTTGGGTATCTTCATCTTGTCAAATGAAATGCAAACGATGTGCCAAGGCTTGTCCGATGCAGCTCACCCCTTACGATGCACGAGGAGACGAGAATGGTTACCTCAATCCCGATTGTATCAAGTGCGGACGTTGTGTCTCCTCTTGTCCTGCAAGAATCATGTCGATGAAGGAAAACAGAGAACTTTGATATGAAAAACGCATTGTTGATTATTGCCCATTGTCAGGGTGTGGTTGCTTGCGGTAATTAATAATTGTATAACTGTTTGTTTATAAAATTATGGAAGTAAAAGTATTGGGTCCCGGTTGTTGCAAGTGTAAAACAGCCTACAATGTAGTCGAAAAGGTAATCAAAGAGAACAACCTCGATGTAACTCTTGTAAAGGTCGATGACATTATGGAGATGATGAGCTACAATGTCATCTCAACGCCTGCTATTGTAGTAGATGGCGAAGTGAAAATCAAAGGGCGCGTGCCAAGTGAAAATGAGGTTAAAGAACTGTTAGGCTTATGATACAGCAATTCGCGGATTGGCTGGTCTATGGCATCTTCTGCTTAGATGCCGCCACACCGCTTGGCACAGCAGTAAATTTCTTCGTTTACGATACGATAAAGATAGTCATACTGCTATTTGTCATCAGTTTCGTTATGGGGATTATCAATGCCTATTTCCCCATTGAGCGACTACGGCACTACCTTGCAACCCATAAGCTCTATGGCTTGGACTACTTTATGGCAGCCTTGTTCGGGGGTGTTACACCGTTCTGTTCCTGCTCGTCAGTGCCGCTGTTCATAGGCTTTGTAAAGGGTGGTATTCCATTGGGCGTTACGCTTACCTTCCTTATCGCTTCGCCATTGGTCAGCGAGGTGGCTATTGCTATGTTTCTCGGCTCATTTGGAGTAAAGGTTACGCTTATCTATGTTGTTAGCGGTACGGTATTGTCAATGATTGCAGGGTATATTTTGGGCAGAATGCGACTTGAGCCCTATTTGAGTGATTGGGTGAAGAACGCACAGATGCAATCCAATGCACAAAGTGAGCTGTGGGAGGCAGAAAAGACACCTTTCTTGAATCGCCTGCCCATTATCACAAAAGAGTCTTGGGGCATTGTGCGTGGCGTGTTGCTGTACATTATCATCGGTATCGGCATAGGTGCCGCTATGCACGGTTATGTTCCCGAAGGATTTTTTGAAGAATACTTGTCGTCCGAAAATTGGTGGGGCGTTCCTTTGGCTGTTCTTCTTGCTGTGCCGATGTATGCCAACCCTGCAAGCATAGTTCCCGTTATTGAGGTATTTGTGGCAAAAGGCATTCCGCTTGGTACAGCCATAGCCTTTATGATGGCCATAATCGGGTTGTCCATTCCCGAAGCCACCATGCTTAAAAAAGTGATGACTTGGCGTTTGATTGGCATCTTCTTCGGGGTAGTAACATTGTTGATTATTATATCTGGTTATTTGTTTAATTGCATTTTATGAGAATATTGGTTTTATGTACAGGCAACAGTTGCCGTAGCCAGATGGCACACGGATTCCTTCAATCATTCGACAAAGAGTTGGAAGTACATTCGGCAGGGACAAGACCTGTTGCAAATGTGAATCCTAAAGCAGCAGAAGCAATGGGCGAAGCCGGTATTGACATATCCCGGCACACTCCCAAGAGTGTAGCAACATACCTTGACGATGACTGGGACTATGTAATTACCGTCTGTGGCGGAGCAAATGAGAGTTGCCCGATTTTCTCCGGAAAGGTAAAGCACCGTTTGCATATCGGTTTTGACGACCCATCGGATGCCGTAGGCTCAGATGAATTTGTCATGAGTGAATTTCGCAGGGTAAGAGATGAAATCAGGCAGAGGTTTGCTGAGTTCTATGCAGCTCAAATTTCGAAAAGGGACCTCCCTTAAGGGATTGGCAATAGATGCCTAATGCCAAAAAAAGTCCAAAGACAGGAATTTTCCCCGTCTTTGGACTTTTGCGTATGACGGGCATGTCATACATCTGTGGTGAAAGTCCACTCGGGGCGTAGTTGCCGACGAACCCTATAGCGACTTGCAAGTTTCAAATGGTGACATTTGGGAGAGAAGAAGCAATAGCGAACTCGTGGCCTGACGAACAGAAACCTAATACTAAGGCGTATCAAGCGGACAAGCTGGCGAATGACAGTGAAGTTCCCAAAGGCAACCGTAACCTTGATGCGTAAATTAGGCAGGTAAACGATGAAAGATGTATGGTTTATCCCGTGAGGTCTTGTCAGTCCTCCTTTTTTTTTGGGGGGGGATAGTAACAACTAATGACAAGAAGTCAGCAGAGGTCGAAGTAGCCTT
>CAYWIE010000035.1:0-27263 GCA_964458275.1 uncultured Bacteroidaceae bacterium | reverse complement strand
TATCAGACAATATCATATTATGCCGACCCGCTGAAAAAGAAGAAGAAAAACGACGAAAACAAGGAGATAGACCCAGAGTTGATGAAGACTTTCGACAAACTGGGAATTCCCCTCGAAGAACGTCTCGCACTGAGCAACACTGCTGTCGATGCAGTCTTCGACTCAGTCTCCGTAAAGACAACCTTCAAAGAGGAATTGCGCGAAAAAGGCATCATATTCTGTTCTATGGGCGAAGCCATACAAGAATATCCCGACCTTGTCCGTAAATATCTCGGAACGGTAGTCAACTACCGCGACAACTTCTTCGCTGCCCTGAACTCAGCCGTATTCAGCGACGGTTCGTTCGTGTACATACCTCAAGGCGTAAGATGTCCTATGGAACTCTCCACCTACTTCCGCATAAATGCAGCACAGACAGGACAGTTCGAGCGCACATTGATTGTTGCCGACGACGACAGCTATGTGTCATACCTCGAAGGCTGTACAGCCCCCATGCGCGACGAGAACCAGCTGCACGCTGCCATAGTGGAGATAATCGTATGCAACAATGCCGAAGTAAAATACAGCACCGTACAGAACTGGTATCACGGTGATGCTGAAGGACGTGGCGGCATCTACAATTTCGTAACCAAACGAGGCGATTGTCGCGGCACAAACAGCAAGCTCTCATGGACACAGGTTGAGACCGGCTCGGCAATCACATGGAAATATCCGAGCTGTGTTCTCAGAGGCGACAATTCGCAAGGCGAATTCTACTCTGTGGCTCTGACAAACAACTACCAGCAAGCCGACACAGGCACCAAGATGATACACCTCGGCAAGAACACCCGCAGCACCATCATCAGCAAGGGAATCTCGGCAGGCAAGAGCCAGAACTCCTACCGCGGTCTTGTAAGAGTATCCAAAAATGCCGACAACGCCCGCAACTACAGCCAATGCGACTCGCTGCTGCTTGGCAGCAAATGCGGCGCACATACGTTCCCATATATGGATATACACAACGACACAGCCATAGTAGAACACGAAGCAACAACATCAAAAATATCAGAAGATCAACTCTTCTACTGCAACCAGCGAGGCATTGAAACCGAAGAGGCAATCGGACTCATCGTAAACGGTTACGCCAAGGAGGTCATCAACAAACTGCCGATGGAATTTGCCATAGAGGCACAAAAACTTCTCAGTGTATCACTCGAAGGCTCAGTGGGATAAACATAAACAAAGAAAGAGAATGGAGAATCTGTTAGTCATAAAAAACCTTCATGCCACCATCGAAGGCAAAGAAATATTAAAAGGAATCAACCTCACCGTAAAACCCGGCGAAGTCCACGCAATCATGGGTCCCAACGGCTCAGGAAAAAGCACCCTCAGCAACGTGCTTGTAGGACATCCTGCATACACAATAACCGAAGGCGAAGTAATCTACAAGGGGAAGGACCTTCTTGCCCTTTCTGCCGAAGAACGAAGCCACGAAGGCGTATTCCTTTCGTTCCAATACCCCGTAGAAATAGCAGGTGTCAGCATGACCAACTTCATGCGCGCAGCCATCAATGCCAAGCGCAAGTACATGAATGAAGCCCCTTTAAGTGCAGGCGACTTCCTTAAGCTCATGCGCGAGAAACGCGCACTTGTAAACCTCGACAGCAAGTTGGCAAACCGTTCGGTAAACGAAGGCTTCAGCGGAGGCGAAAAGAAACGCAACGAAATATTCCAGATGGCAATGCTCGAACCCTCACTGAGCATACTCGACGAAACCGACTCCGGACTCGACATTGATGCCCTGCGTATAGTGGCAGAGGGAGTGAACAAGCTGAAGCGTCCCGACACATCGACATTGGTAATCACTCACTACCAGCGTCTGCTCGACTATATAAAGCCCGACATTGTACATGTACTCTACAACGGTCGCATAGTAAAGACAGCCGGTCCCGAACTTGCACTCGAACTCGAAGAGAGAGGGTACGACTGGATAAAAGCAGCCACTAATATTTAAAAATGTGTCAGACAGGGAACAAATTCTGTATAAACACCTCTGACATATTACAGTACATTCCCTAAAAGAAAACCTCTGATGAGCAACGAACAAGAATACATAAAACTCTTCGAACAGAACAGGAACATGATAGAAAGCCCATGTGCTCCGGTGCTCAACAATGCCCGGAACGCAGCTTTCGCATCATTCAAGGCGAAAGGCTTTCCCACCCCTAAAGAAGAGCAATACAGATATACAGATGTGCGCCCCATCTTTACCGAGAATTATGGAATGAATCTCGGTCGTGTCAGCGCACCGATAAACCCCAAAGAATATTTTTCGTGCGATGTACCCAACCTTCATACCCTTCAGGAGTACATCGTAAACGACACCTATTGCAATACTCCCGACCGGGACACTTTGCCCGAAGGAGTAATTCTCGGCAGTCTTAACTCGATAGCAGCAAGCCATCCCGCATTGTTGGAGACCTATTACAATGCGCTTGCAGCCAATGGCGACGGAGTAACAGATTTCAACACCGCCTTTGTTCAGGACGGAATCCTGCTCTACATACCCAAGAACAAGAAAGTAGAGACAACAATACAGTTGATGAACCTGTTGCGCACCAATGTAGACATGCTCTTCAACCGCCGTCTGCTCATAATTCTTGAAGATGGCGCCGAAGCTTCCATGCTCATTTGCGATCATGCAGTAGAAAAGATAAAGACCCTATCTGTTCAGGTTGCAGAGATATTCATAGGGCGCAACGCCCGTCTCGACCTTTATGAACTCGAAGAGACACAAGCCGAAAACCGGCGCATCAACCAACTCTTCGTGCGTCAAGAGGGTTATAGCAGTTTCAACCACACAAACATCACCCTTACCAACGGCATCACACGCAACAGTGCACACGTCGTGCTCGAAGGCGAAGGCGCCGAAGTGAATATGTACGGACTCGCCATCTCCGACAAACAGCAACAGATAGAGAACAACACTCTTGTCGACCATAAAGTAGGTAATTGTACAAGCAACGAACTCTATAAATACATCCTCGACGAGCAGGCAAAGGGCGTTTTCGCAGGCAAAATGCTCATTCGCAAGGATGCGCAGCGCACCAATTCGCAGCAGACAAACAGCAACCTCTGTCTGACAAAGAGCGCACGCATCTACACCCAGCCACAGCTCGAAATCTATGCCGACGATGTGAAGTGCAGTCACGGTTCCACAGTGGGACAACTCGACGAGAATGCCCTCTTCTACATGCGTCAGCGAGGCATACCCAAAGAAGAGGCACGCCACTTGCTGATGTTTGCCTTTGCCGGCGAAGTAATCGACGCAATAAAGATAGATGCCTTGAGAGAGAGATTGCACATATTGGTAGAGAAACGTTTCCGCGGCGAACTGAACCGCTGTAAAGGATGTTCACTCTGCAAATAAAAAACTGTTTGAATTACAACATGTACGATATAAGCGAAATAAGAAAAGATGTCCCCATACTCAAACAAAACGTGTATGGGAAACCTCTCATATACCTCGACAACGCAGCAACCACCCAAAAGCCACAGTGCGTCATCGATGCAATAACAGGAGCCTACACAAACGTTAATGCCAACGTACATCGCGGCGTACACTTTCTATCGCAAAAAGCCACTGAACAGTACGAAGAGGCACGTGAGACAGTACGCCGTTTCATAAATGCCCGCCACTCGCACGAAGTAATCTTCACACGCGGCACCACAGAAAGCATAAACCTTGTGGCACACTCTTTCGGAGAAACATTCCTCTCCGCAGGCGACGAAGTGATAATATCTACAATGGAACATCACAGCAACATTGTGCCATGGCAACTGTTGGCAGAACGCAAAGGAATAAAACTGCGCATCATCCCCCTAACACCCGACGCCCGTCTCGACAAAGCGGCATACACCACCCTTTTCAACGAAAAGACACGTCTGGTAAGCATCACCCACACCTCTAACGTGATGGGCGTAACAAACCCTGTCAAGGAATTCATAGACATTGCCCACAGCCACAATGTCCCCATACTGATAGACGGAGCACAAAGCATTCCTCACAAGAAAGTCGATGTGCAAGAGTTGGATGCCGATTTTCTTGTCTTCAGCGGACATAAGATATACGGTCCCACAGGAATAGGCGTTCTCTACGGCAAGGAGGAACTGCTCAACAGAATGGTGCCATATCAAGGCGGTGGCGAAATGATACAGACAGTGCGCTTCGAAAAGACCACATACAACGAACTTCCCTACAAGTTCGAAGCAGGTACCCCCGATTATGTAGGCGCAATCGCACTTGCCAAAGCGCTTGACTACGTTACAAGCATAGGGATTGAGCAGATAGCATTGCACGAGCAACAGCTCACCCGCTACACGCTCGACAAGCTCAAGGAGATACCACAAATGCGGATATTCGGCAACCCGGACGGAGCAGCAATATCATTCCTGATAGGCGACATACATCCCGCCGACCTCGGCACATTGCTCGACCGCTTAGGCATTGCCATACGCACCGGACACCACTGTGCCCAGCCGCTCATAGACCACTTCGGCATACCCGGTACAGTGCGTGCATCATTTGCAATGTACAACACCTATGAAGAGGCAGACGCTCTGATAGCCGGCATCAACAGAGTAATTAAAATGTTCGGATAAATGCTGAAACCATACCTGAATCCCGACAAGATAGAGGCAGGATGCGACGAAGCCGGCCGCGGATGTCTTGCAGGTCCAGTATTCGCAGCAGCCGTCATACTGCCTGCCGGCTTCAGCAACGAACTGCTAAACGACTCCAAACAATTGAGCGAGTCGCAGCGTTACAGATTGCGCGAAGTGATAGAACGTGAAGCACTGTCATGGGCAGTAGGCATAGTCTCTGCGGAAGAAATAGACCAAATCAATATACTTCGTGCCTCCATCCTTGCCATGCAGCGCGCAGTGGAACAGCTCAAGATAGTTCCCGAACATCTGCTCATCGACGGCAACCGCTTCATACCATACAAAAACATACCCTACACAACTGTGGTAAAAGGAGATGCAACATACATGAGCATAGCGGCAGCATCAATCCTCGCCAAGACCTATCGCGACGACTATATGCAAAGAATAGCCGAAGAATATCCGGCATACGACTGGAGCAACAACAAGGGATACCCCACTGCGAAACATCGTGCAGCCATAAGAGAATACGGAGCCACTCCGCACCATCGCATGACTTTCAATCTCACAGGTGAGAATCCACAGCTCACTCTGCAATTCAACGAGCAGGTGCAAGAATAGACTTGCTCGATAATGCACCCATACCAAACAGAGAGAATACGAAAGAGATAGAACTATGGATGCTTGCTCCATTTGCCATAATGCTGCTCGGAATAGCAATAAACCCGCTTCGTTCGCCTCGGATGTGGGAATAAAATATCATTAAGATAATTTTTACAACAAAACTTAGTGTATTGCGAAGTTAAACAAATAGAAATGCTGTGTCAAAATACAAATTTGACACAGCATTTCTATTTGATGCAAATCAGAATTTATCTGCCTCCTGCGGGGAGATAGTCTTCCCAATATTTTTCGCGGAGCATCTGAAGGTGCTGCGAAGTACCCTCACGTTCATAAATGCCGTGAGAGCGGTTGGGATAAGCCATCATGTGGAACATCTTCTTGTGCTTCACAAGTTCGTTAACAAGAAGTTCGAGATTCTGATAGTGTACATTGTCGTCTCCGGTTCCATGAATGAGCAACAGATTGCCCTTAAGATTCTTTGCATATTTTACAGGAGCTGTCTCCTCATAACCTTCGGGGTTGTTCTGCGGAGTGTTCATATATCTTTCCTGATATACGCTGTCATACAGTTTCTGATGCGAAATGAATGCAATTGCAATACCTGTCTTGAAGAGTTCGGGATAGCGGAACATACATTGCAGTGTGGTTGAACCGCCGCCGCTCCATCCTGTGATGCCGATGCGCTCCATGTCTATGAAGGGGAACATCTCGCCCATCTTCTTGATGCCGGCAGCCTGATCAGCAGATGCGTGTATACCAATCTGCTTGTAGATGCACTTGCGCCACTCACGTCCGCGAGGAACATTTGCACCTCGATTCTCAATGCTGACCATGATATATCCCTTGTCTGCCTGACGGTGGGCTGCAATGTCTCCACCTGTCCAGTTGTCCTGCACTGTTGAACCTGCGGGCTCGCCATATACGTCTATGATGACAGGATATTTCTTTGTGGGATCAAAGTCTTTCGGCTTAATCATATATGCGTCGAGAGTGATGTAGCCGAGGTCGAGCTTGATGAATTCTTTGGGTGTGAGATTCTGTTTGTTGAATCTCTCCTGCGCTTCAACATTGTCTTGAATAACACGTACCACCTTTGCTTCGGGGAACTTCTCCATGGTTACGATGGGAGCAGTTGTTGAACTTCCGAATGTGTGGATTGCCCATTTTCCTGTAGGAGACATATTGTAGCTGTGCTGTCCCTGCTGCGATACGGGGCTCATAAGTTCGGGCTTGCCTTTGCCGTTGAGCTTCGAACGGTAGAGATAACGTTGTGTGTAGTTGGTCATGGTTGTGATGTAATAGACATAACCTTTCTGCTTGTCTATGCCGACCTGACGCACAATGTCGAATTCTCCGTTGGTAATAGGCTTGATTTCTTTGCCATCGGCGCGCACAAAATATAGCTGTCGCCATCCGCTACGGTCGCTTTCCCATGTGAAATACTCGTTGTTCTTTGACCATTGGATGTTGTCGTTTGTGTTGAGCCATGCCTCATCCTTGTCCTCGAAAATGTTTTCGAGCTTAGATGTGTTGATGTCGGCAATCCACACTTTGTTTGTATTCTGGGGACGGTTGAGCTGCTGGATAAACAGTTTGTTTGTGCCGGGAATAAACTCCATGCGGGGAATGTAATTGTTGCGGGGGTCGCCGGGAATTGCAATCCACTCTGTTGCACCGCCATCGGCAGAGACATATCCCACCTTGACAGCAGAGTTTGTTGTTCCTGCTTTGGGATAAGGAATGGGAATCGGTTCAGAGTAGATGGAGTCAATGTTGTTTATCATATAGAATGTGCCGGTGCCTCGTGTATCAGACTGCCAATAGGCAATATATTTGCTGTCGGGGCTCCAACGGAAACCGTCGCGGCAGTAGAATTCCTCCTCATATACCCAGTCAAATGTTCCGTTCACAATGTAGTCGCATCCGTCTGTGGTAAGCGCTGTGGTTTTTCCGGTCTCTACATCTTCTACATAGATATTGTTGAGCGACACGTATGCAACCTTTTTGCCGTCGGGCGAGAATTTGGCAAACATCAGTGTCGATTCAGGCTTGTCCTTGCCTATTTGGCGAAGGTTGCCGTTGGTGAGGTCGAGCACCCAGTAGTCGCCGCGTGTATTGTAGCGCCACACTCTTTTGGTGTTGTTGAAGATAAGGATCTTGCTGTTGTCCTCAGACCATTGAAATGAACTTACACCGATGGGCTTGCCGGTAGCTTTGTCGATAAATTTCTCGGCGGGGATAAGTACACTGCGTGCATCGTCTTTTGCCTCGTAGCGTACAACATCGTTTGCTCCCACCTTGCTGTTCCACTCAAGCGTGCTGTAACCTTCTCCGTCCTTGAGCCATGTGATGGGACCGAGAACTCTCTTTTTCTTTGCTCTTCCTGTTATCTCATCTACATCGTTGCTTTGTGCGAAACATGGCGACAAAGCAAAACAGAGCAACAGGGCGTTGATGAATAATTTTGTGAGTTTCATATTATATATTTTAAGGATTATTCCATTTTGCGAAGATAGGCAAATTTATTGAATTCTTACAGATATTTGACAATTAACAGAAAAGAGACGACCAAAATGCTTTAGTCGTCTCTTTCTGTACGCCGTCAGGGACTCGAACCCTGGACCCATTGATTAAGAGTCAATTGCTCTACCAACTGAGCTAACAGCGCGTGTGTTTCTCAAAACCGATGCAAAGGTACATCTTTTTTTTATACTTGCAAAGAAAATGGCGAAAAATTTTAAAATATTTTATTCTTCAGACAAAATTGACACAATGCAGACCTCTTTTTCGGTGTTTATTCCGTATGCGCATACCCTATCGTATACATCAGCAGAATCCAAAAAGACAAAAAAATCCTCCATGCTTCTGAATATCCTCTGTCTGCAATCAGCTTTGGAAAGCACGATGGCATCGTACCACTGCATCGAGTGTTTTTCGAGTTCAAAAGGGCAGATTGTCTCTATTCTCCCTTCTGCGCACTCTATGACCATATTCTTTGCAATGAGCCTGCTCCCTTCGTAGAGTCTGTGCGCAGCGTATATGCTTCTATCATTCATCGCTTTCTATGACAGGCGGGTGAATACGGCGAAGCGAGAGTCCGCTGAGAACAGTTCCTGCTGTTGCAGTAGAATCGGTGTCCGAATAATAGATAAAGCCATTGATTCCTTTAATAGTCTTGTCATAATCACGGTCGAACTCCAAAGCGAAATTGCCTGACGTTTCAATCTCTTTCAGATTGCTTGTCACTGAATTGTCCGTGTGCCTTACAACTACCGCTGCAACAAGTTTCTGCATCATCGATGTTTCAGAGAAGAAACGTGTGTTTATCGTGAGTACAACACTGTCGCCTGCAACAAATGCAGAGTCGGACGAGTATGAAAAGTTCAAAAGATTGTTCAACGGCGATGAAGTAAGGCTCAACACCTCTTTTCCTGCCCACATATCCAAAGTATCGGAGTTTATATCAACATCAGCCTGTTTGCTTTTTTGTGCCACTGCCCTTTCGTCCTGCACGATTGCAAGTTCATTGTCGAGTCTCTCCTGAAGATTGGCATATATCTGTGTCATATATGCAGGGTGTCGTGTATACCATACAAGCGACGAATCGAACAGAGCCTCGTCCACGCCATGTTTCTTAAAGACATATTCGTAGTAGAGCTTTTTATGGTAATCAGCCGAAGCATTTGCCTCAGAGCCCAGTGCCTGCACAACATGATAATCGTACAGAAGACTCTCCATCTTGTCGGGCAAGATTATTCCCTCTGGAATTTTCACCTGACACGATACAAGCACAAAAAGCATTGCAAGAAGCAAATATGATATTCTTTTCATTTTTATAATTTATCCGGGCAAAGCAAAGGTTACAGAAAAAAGTTACCTGAAATTCATATTCAGATACCTGCCATAGAAGAGCAGTATGGCTATCATACCGCAACTTACACATGCATCGGCAAAATTGAATATTGGGCTGAAGAAAATAAAATGTTCACCTCCGACAAAGGGCATCCACGCCGGCCAATCGAATCCGAACAACGGGAAATAGAACATGTCCACCACTTGCCCATGCAAAAATTCCCCATACCCCTCACCGAAGGGCACAAGTTCTGCCACTCTGCCGTCGCTGTCGGTAAATATCTCTCCATATATCATAGAGTCAATAAGGTTGCCTATTGCTCCGGCGAGCACAAAGGCTACGCAGACAATGTAGCCGATCGGAAATTTGAAGTTTTTGATTATCTTGTAGAGATAATAGCATATGAATGCCACTGCCACCATACGGAATCCTGTCAGGAAAATCTTGTCGAACAGTTCCATTCCGAATGCCATCCCTTTGTTCTCGACAAAATAGATGTAGAACCAGTCAAAGACGCGGATGCTCTCGTGCTTGAACATCGAGAGCTTCACCGCGAACTTTATTATTTGGTCTGCCACTATTGCCACAAGAAGAATGGCTACAGGCAGAAGAGTACGTTTCTTTATATTCTGCATCATTTTTTTCCGGCCATTTTAGCCTCGATACTCAATGTCGCATGAGGTACTGCCATCAGTCGCTCTTTGGGAATCAGCTTGCCTGTTTCGCGGCATATTCCGTATGTCTTGTTCTCAATACGGATAAGCGCCCCTTGAAGCCCCTGAATGAATTTTGCCTGTCGCTGTGCCAGCTGCATAAGCTCTTCTCTCGACGAAGTGTAGCTGCCGTCTTCAAGTCCCTTGTATGTGGGCGATGTATCAGCAACATCGTTGCCGTCCTCGTTGCGAAGGCTTTTCATCATTTGGTCATAGTCTCTCTTTGCAAGTTCAAGTTTTGCATTGATTGCTGCGCGGAACTCTTCAAGTTCCTCGTCTGAATATCGAAGTTTTTCTGCCATAGTATATAAGTATATAAAAGTTATGCTTTATTTATGCTGATGCAGATAGCCGTTTCGTCAATTTCAACAGTTGTACCGTTCTCAACTGAATCCACAAGCTGCAATGAGTCGGCAAGCACTTGATTGCTGATGTATTCGGCGAATTTGTTTACAGCACCATCGCTTATTACATTCTTGCTTATGCTTACTGCAATGCGGTCAACAATGTCGAGTCCGCTCTCCTTGCGCATATTCTGAATGTTCTTTACAATTTCGCGTGCGATGCCTTCCTGACGCAATTCCTCTGTTATCTCAACATCGAGCGCCACTGTGAGCGCACCTTCGTTGGTTACAGTCCATCCGGGGACATCTTCGCTGAATATCTCAACATCGGCAATCTCAATGAGTGCATCTGTACCTTCTACGTTGAGTGTAATGCTGCCGTTTGTTTCGAGAGCGGTTATCTGCTCCTGGGTCATCTCAGTAACGGCAATATTCACACTCTTCATGAGTTTACCGAATTTTTTGCCCATTGTGCGGAAGTTGCACTTGATTTTCTTGACAAGGATGCCGTTGCCTTCAACAAATTCGAGTTCTTTTACGTTTACCTCGCTCAAGATTAGCGCTTTTACTGCCTCTATGCGGCTCTTCATCACCTCGTCAGTTGCAGGTATTGCAATTTTCTGCAAAGGCTGGCGCACGATAATCTGCTCTTTCTTGCGAAGTGCAAGCACCATAGATGATATCTGCTGTGCAAGCTTCATGCGGTATTCCAATTCTTTCTCTGTTTCGCCACATTCGGGGTAATCGGCAAGATGCACAGAAGAGTATTCTGTTCCTGCTACGCTTGTAAGGTCCTTGTAGAGACGCTCTGCGTAGAAGGGCGCGAAAGGAGCTATAAGACGTGCTACTGTCTCAAGACAGGTGTAGAGTGTCTGATAAGCAGAAAGCTTGTCCTTGCTCATTTCCGAGCCCCAGAAACGTTTGCGACTGAGACGTACATACCAGTTGCTTACGTTGTCAATCACAAAGTCCTGAATGAGGCGTCCTGCCTTTGTCGGTTCGTAGTCGTTAAGCGAATCGTTGACCTCTTTTACCAATGAGTTGAGTTCCGAAATAATCCAACGGTCGAGTTCGGGACGCTCTGCAACGGGGATTTCAGGTTCTGAGAATGTGAATCCGTCTACATTGGCATACATTGTAAAGAAGCTGTATGTCTGGTAAAGCTTGCCGAAGAACGAGCGTTTAACCTCGTCAACTCCCCTTTCGTTGAACTTGAGGTTGTCCCACGGAGCTGAGTTGGTTATCATGTACCAGCGCAATGCGTCGCTGCCGTATTGTTCTATTGCTCCGAAGGGGTCTACAGCATTGCCGAGACGCTTTGACATCTTGTTGCCATCCTTGTCGAGCACAAGGCCGTTTGATATTACAGTCTTGTATGCCACGCTGTCGAATACCATTGTTCCGATTGCGTGAAGAGTGTAGAACCATCCGCGTGTCTGGTCAACACCTTCTGCGATGAAGTCGGCAGGATAGATTGAGCCATTGTCAAACGCCTCTTTATTCTCAAACGGATAGTGTATCTGTGCATAAGGCATTGCACCTGAATCGAACCATACGTCTATAAGGTCGAGTTCACGTGTCATCACTTCACCTGTCGATGAAACGAGTTTGATGTCATCGACATAGGGACGGTGCAGGTCTATCTTTTCGTAATTCTCGCGGCTGTAGTCGCCGGGAACAAAACCTTTGTCCTTGTATGGGTTGCTTGACATGATGCCTGCTGCAACCGCTTTTTCTATTTCGTTGTACAACTCTTCTATTGAACCTATGCAGATAGCTTCTCCGCTCTCGCTTGTCCAGATGGGAAGCGGGGTGCCCCAATAACGGCTGCGGCTGAGGTTCCAGTCGTTGAGGTTTTCGAGCCATTTGCCGAAACGTCCTGTACCGGTTGATTCGGGTTTCCAAGTGATGCTCTTGTTGAGTTCCGACATGCGTTCCTTCATTGCCGAAGCCTTGATGAACCAACTGTCGAGCGGATAGTAAAGTACCGGTTTGTCGGTGCGCCAGCAGTGGGGATAGTTGTGCATGTGTTTCTCTATCTTGAACACCTTGTTCTGCTGTTTCATCCACATGCAAAGCTGTATGTCGAGTGTTTCGTCTTTTGCTGCCGCTTTCTCGTCGAATCTTCCGTCTACTGTGTATTTGGGATCGTATGCGTTCTTTACATATGCACCGGCGTATGCAGAATAGAGTTCTGCATTTACGCAGTTCTTTACAAAATCTTCGTCGAGTTCTTCAATGGGCCAGAATCGTCCCTGGAAATCCACCATCGGGCGTGTCTCGCCCTTTTTGTTGACCATAAAGAGCGAAGGTATTCCTGCTGCTTTTGCAACAAAGGCGTCGTCGGCACCGAATGTAGGCGCAATGTGTACGATACCTGTACCATCCTCAGTCGTTACATAATCACCGGGAATCACACGGAATGCGTCGTCTGATGGACGTATGGTGCCATCCTCTTCCTTCACGACAGGCTTCACCCAAGGGAAAAGCTGCTCGTAGTGCATTCCCACAAGGTCTGTACCTTTGTATTCACCTACAATCTTGTATGGAATAACCTTGTCGCCCTGCTTGTATGCTTCAAGAGGAAGCTCAGCACCCTCAGGATTGAAATGTGTTGCGAGCAGCGCCTTTGCAAGAACCGCTGTTATAGGCTCGCCTGAATATCCGTTGTATGTCTGCACTGCAACATAGTCTATCTTGGGACCGACGCAGAGTGCAGTGTTCGAAGGCAAAGTCCATGGGGTTGTTGTCCATGCGATGAAGCAAGGTGTGCCCCACTCTGCCATTTCAGGTTTTGGATCGAGCATACGGAACTGTGCCACAGCTGTTGTATCTTTCACATCGCGGTAGCAGCCGGGCTGATTGAGTTCGTGTGAGCTGAGACCTGTGCCGGCAGCAGGTGAATAGGGCTGGATTGTGTAGCCTTTATACAGCAATCCTTTGTTATATAGCTGTTTGAGCAGCCACCAAAGTGTTTCAATGTAGCTGTTTTCGTATGTTATATAAGGATTGTCGAGGTCTACCCAATAACCCATGCGGCGTGTAAGGTCTACCCACTCTTTGGTGTACTTCATGACCTCTTCACGGCAACAACGGTTGTAGTCGTCCACAGAAACCTTTTTGCCAATATCCTCTTTGGTAATGTTCAACTTCTTTTCCACGCCAAGCTCAACGGGCAAGCCATGAGTATCCCAACCTGCCTTGCGTTTCACTTGAAAGCCCTTCATGGTCTTGAAGCGGCAGAATGTATCCTTTATGGCACGTGCCATCACATGATGGATACCGGGCATGCCGTTTGCCGAAGGAGGGCCTTCGTAAAAAACAAACGAGGGCGCACCCTCGCGCTCTGTCATGCTTTTTGTGAATATGTCATTTTCCTCCCACTCATTCAGCACCTCTTTATTTATCTGTGGCAAATCAAGTTTGTCGTATACGGGAAACTTCTTTTCCATTTTCTATGTTTTTCTTTAATAAATTGTTGTTTTTCTTTTAAGATTCGCAAAGTTATCATTTTTTTTCGAATTAAAGAAAGAAAGATGTTTTTTTATGGAAATAGAAACAGTTTCCAATGAAATTCAAACAGTTTCTAATCACATCGCAAAATTCTTCATAAAAAAGGAAGTGATAACAGAAATTCACATGCCGGCATTGTTATATCAGCACATGCAGACCGAAATGCTCGAAAAATGCCGAGCATGTTTGAAAAACACGACACAATTAATTATCTTTGCAAGTCTCAATCGCGCGAGCGCGAATGTAACATTAACAAAAGAGTATGAATAACCCGTTTTTGACATCATATACAACCCCGTTCGAAGCAATACCGTTCGACAGGATAGAATTGCAGCATATACTTCCGGCAATAAACGAAGGAATAAAAGCTGAGAACAGTGAAATCGAAGCAATAACAAACAACAGGAATCTGCCAGACTTCGAGAATACCATCCATGCCCTCGACCAATGCGGAGAGATACTCGCGCGAGTAACAAGTGTGCTCGGCACATACATGAATTCGTGCCACAGCGCCGAACTTCAAAAAATATCCGAAGAGGCATACACGCTCCTCACCGAGCACAACAACAACATCTATCTGAATGAGCATCTTTTTGCGCGCATAAAGGCTGTTTACGAATCGCAATGCGATGGATTGACCGTCGAACAGCGCAGACTTGTAGAGACAACCTACAAGAGCTTTGAACGCGCCGGTGCCAATCTCACGCCCGGACAGAAGGAAAAGTATCGGGAACTGACACAGTCTCTTAACAAACTGGAGCTGAAATTTCAGGAGAACAGTCTCAACGAGACCGATGCATACACAATGCATATAACCGACCCGTCGCAACTTGCAGGGCTGCCCGAAGGAGCAATTGAAACAGCGGCAGAAATGGCAAAGGAGCAAGGCAAGGAGGGGTGGATATTCACACTTCACCGGCCGAGCTACATACCATTCCTCACCTTCAGCACAAACCGCGAACTGCGTAAAGAACTTTATATGGCATACAGTTCGCTGGGAGCAAAAGGCGACAAGCATGACAACCGTGCAATAGTGGTACAGATAGTGAACACCCGTCTCGAACTTGCCAATCTTCTCGGTTACTCCACATATTCAGAGTATATCACATCGGGACGCATGGCACAGACCCCCGATTCTGTATTCTCACTGTTGGGTCGCCTCACATGGTCCTATCTTCCCACAGCACGCCGCGAAGTGGACGAGATAAGAGCGCTTGCACGCGAAATAGAGGGCAAGCAGTTCGAAATGATGCCGTGGGATTTCTTCTACTACTCCGAAAAGCTGAAGCAGAAGAAGCATGACATAAACGACGAAATGCTTCGTCCATACCTCTCGCTCGACAATGTATTCCATGGGATAACCAACCTTGCGACACGTCTCTATGGAATAACATTCCGCAAGAACGACGATATTCCGGTGTATCACCCCGATGTAAAAGTATATGAGGTGTACGACTACGACGGCCGTTACCTTGCCCTGCTCTACTGCGACTTTTTCCCGCGCAAGGGCAAACGTTCGGGCGCATGGATGGATTCCATAAAAGGACAGTACAAAGACAACGACGGCACAGACCACCGTCCGCATGTAACCCTTACGACCAATGCCACAAGACCGACGGCAGACAAACCGGCTCTGCTTACCATAGACGAGGTAAACACCCTGCTGCACGAATTCGGCCACTGCCTGCACGGAATCTTCTCCGATGTTACATACAAGAGCCTGTGCAGTCCCGAAGTATTGTGGGATTTTGTTGAACTGCCCTCGCAGATAATGGAGAACTTCACCACACGTAAAGAGTTCCTCAACACTTTTGCGTTCCACTACAAGACAGGCGAGACCATTCCGGAGGAACTTCTGAAGAAAACCGACGAAGCGCGCAACTTCAAAGTAGGATACAACTGCATACGGCAGGTAGGATTAGGACTGATAGACCAGGCATGGCACAACATATCGCAGCCATTCGACGGCGAAGTGCTTGCATACGAGCACCTCGCGACAGCCTCATTAAATCTGTTGCCGCAGATAGCAGCCACAGGAATAACCCCCAAATTCAGCCACATAATGTCAGGCGGGTACTCAGCCGGCTATTACAGCTACAAATGGGCAGAGATGCTCGATGCAGACGCCTTTTCAGTATTTATGGAAGATGGAGTATTCTCCACCAAAGTTGCCCAATCGTTCCGCGACAACATCCTTGCGTGCGGAAACAGCGAACATCCCATGACACTCTATAAAAGGTTCCGTGGCAGCGTTCCCCGACTCGACGCCCTGCTCAAACGTGACGGAATAGAAACAATATGCCCCCATTTATGAAAAAAAGGTTTTTTATAATAATCCTCACACTCACCACCCTGCTGTCGTGCGACTCCGGCGACAGCCTCACCGACATATTCCTGAACCATCCGTGGAAGCTCTCCTTCTTCAACGAAGGAGACAGACGTGTCCCCGGCAATTCGGCATACGTGCTTCAATTCTACGATGCCACCTTCAGCGTAACCACACGAAGCGGCGCCGCCATCACCGGCTATTGGCAAGCCGATGCAAAAAAGCGCACATTCAGATGCAGCAAAGTGGGAGTCAGCAACGGCACAATCAGCGGCGACACGATAGCGCAAAAAATAGAAAGGATACTCAAGGAGGCGCAGCATTACGAAGGCGACGCCAACTACCTTCAGATACAGGTGCAAAAAAACAGATATATGCAATTTCATAACAAATAGGCAACATGGAAGAGACAGATAAAAAACAGTTTGAACTCGACTCACGCTACATACGCATGGCACAAATATGGGCAGAAAACTCATACTGCAAACGCCGTCAGGTAGGCGCAATCATAGTAAAAGACAAAATGATTATCTCGGACGGCTACAACGGAACCCCGTCAGGCTTTGAAAACATCTGCGAGGACGAGAACGGTCTCACAAAACCTTACGTACTCCACGCCGAAGCAAACGCTATAACCAAGATAGCCCGTTCGGGCAACAACAGCGACGGAGCCACACTCTACGTTACATCCTCACCATGCATAGAGTGTGCCAAGCTCATAATACAGGCAGGCATCAAGAGAGTTGTATACAGCGAAGAGTACAGGCTCACCGATGGAATAGACCTGCTAAGAAGAGCCGGCATAGAAGTCATCTTGAACAGTGGAGAAGAATCAAAGTAACAGGAACATGAAAAAATATCAGCCAACGCTATACCTCCTCACAATGCTGGTGGGAGCGCTCATAGGAGTATATATATCAAAGAAAGAGAGTATCGAAAGAGTCTTCTACAGTTTCAACAAAGTAGACGAACTGATGCAGCTCGTTCACAGCAGCTACGTCGATTCCATAAGCATGGAAGAGATTATAGAGAAGACCATGCCCAAAGTTCTCACAGAGCTCGACCCGCACAGCACCTACATTCCGGCGAAAGACCTCGAAGCGACGAATGCCGACCTCAAGAGCAGTTTCAGCGGAATAGGCATAAGGTTCATCATTCAGGACGACACAATACACATCAACGAAGTAATACGCAAAGGTCCATCCGAGAAGGTCGGTCTTTTGCCCGGCGACCGCATAGTAACCATCAACGACACCCTCTTCGTAGGTAAAGTATGTACCAACGATGCAGCAATGCGCAAGCTCAAAGGTCCTAAGGGAACAGACGTAAAGATAGGAGTAAAGCGTTACGGCGAAAAAGAGCTCATAGACTTCACCATTACCCGCGACAACATCCCCCTTCACAGCATCGAAGCTGCATATATCATTAATGACAAATGGGGATATGTGCAGGTAGACCGTTTCGCCGAAAACACATTTGCCGAACTTATGATGGCGCTCGTCCGCTTCGCATACAAAGGAAGCGAAGGCGTAATAATAGACCTTCGCGGCAACGGAGGCGGCTGGATGGGCATAGCCCTGCAAATGGCAAACGAGTTCCTGCAAAAGGGAGACATGATAGTCTACACAGAGGGCGAGCACCATCCTAAGGTAGTGGAGTATGCCGATGGCAATGGAAACTTCAAAGAGACACCGATTGTTGTTCTCACCGACGAGAGATCGGCATCGGCAAGTGAAATATTTGCCGGAACGATACAGGACAACGACCGCGGAACAATCATCGGACGCCGCACATTCGGCAAAGGTCTTGTACAGCAACCATTCGAATTCGAGGACGGCTCCGCAGTGCGCCTTACCATAGCCCGTTACTACACACCCTCAGGACGCTGTATACAGAAGCCATACACAAAAGGCGACAACGAAGAGTACGAAATGGACATTGTCAATCGCTACGAACGCGGAGAATTCTTCTCGCAGGACAGCATACACCAGAATGACACCCTTGTCTATAAAACCCGTTTGGGACGTACCGTCTACGGTGGCGGAGGCATCATGCCCGACATCTTTGTCTCTTCAGACACAACGGATGTTACATCCTACTACTCTCAGGCACTCTCCAAGCGTCTTATCTCGCAATTCTGTCTGCGTTACAGCGATGCACACCGCAAACAGCTTTCCGAATTCGAAGGATGGGAAGATATGCTCGCTCACCTGCAATCGCAACCGCTTCTCGACGAGTTTGTAGTCTTTGCCGACGGTAAGGGGCTTAAGCGCAGATATAACAGCATTATGAAGTCCCGCAAGCTTATCGAGCGCAACATATATGCAAACATCATATACGACATTCAGGGAATGCTCGAACATGTGAAGTATATAAACACATTCGACCCCACAGTCCTTAAAGCCTTAGAGGTGCTCGAATCAGGAGAGTCATTCCCTAAGGCTCCCGAAGAGTAGATGCGCGACATTCACCCACAAAGAAACATATAGAAATTTATTGCTGCCGCCAACCGGTCAGTATTACCAATCAATCCGGGCTGAACTTCTCTTTGAAAGTTCAGCCCGGATTGATTGGTAATACATCATTAATAAGGATTTACAACCTTATCACCTGCTTGATTCCTTTGATGCCCTCAATCTTGCGTACAATCTTGCTGAGACGGCTATACTCATCAATGAGCAGTGTCAGTGTTCCCGAAAACAGCGAATCGTGCGAATCAATATTGATGCTTCTCAGGATAACATCCTTTTCCTGTGAAATTACAGATGTAACGTTAGTAACAATGCCTATGTCGTCGTGTCCCACAATGCGCAGGTTTACCGCATAGAGCCTATTGCCGTTCTTGTCTCTGTCGCTCCATCTTGCCTCTATTACACGCCACGGGTAACGTTCGCGCAACTCGCGTGCATTGCTGCAATCCTTACGGTGAATGGAAATGCCGTTGCTTATGGTTACAAAACCGAAAATTTCGTCGCCGAAGATAGGTGTGCAGCATTTCGCGAATTTATAGTCAACGCCCTTAAGGTTGTTCTCTATAACAAGAATGTCTCCTGAACCTATTCTTTCGGGCTCATTGTTAAGTGTAAAATCCTGCGCACTGTGGATAGCTTCAGTCGGCGCAGCATCTCCTGCGAGCATATCCTTGTATCTCTGTAACACATCTGAAACATCAATGAATCCGTCGGCAACCTGTTGGTAGAAGTCGGTCAAGCGCTTGAATCCCATCTTGCGGACAAGGCGGTCAATCTCCCTCTCATCAAACTCAACCTTGTGGTTCTTGAATTTCCTCTCCAGAGTCTCGCGGGCGAGGGCAGCCTGACGTGCCCCAATATCCTTAAGAGCCTGCCTTATCTTGGCTCTTGCACGCGAAGTCTGTACAATCTTCAACCATGCAGCCTTAGGCGTCTGGCTGTTCGAGGTAACAATTTCCACTTGGTCGCCATTGTTGAGGACATGCTTCAAAGGAACATTGCGCCCGTTGACGAGTGCGCCGGTACAGCGGCTGCCCACTCCGGTGTGTATGCAGAAAGCAAAGTCGAGGATAGTAGCCCCTTTAGGCAGATGGAACAGGTCGCCCTTAGGAGTAAACACAAATATGTCGTCCTTGTAGAGTTCCATTTTGAATTTGGTATCCGAAACATCCTCTTCGGCTATATGTTCAAGAGTATCGCGGATTGATGCCAGCAGGCTGTCTAGACCCTTTTCGCTCTTCACCCCCTTGTAGCGCCAGTGTGCAGCAAGACCGTGTTCGGCGATTATATCCATGCGCTCGGTTCGTATCTGCACCTCCACCCATCGTCCTTCGGGTCCCATAACGGTTGTGTGCAACGACTCATAGCCATTGGTCTTAGGCACGGATAGCCAGTCGCGCAGACGATGGGGGTTAGGCGTGTACATGTCTGTAACAAGAGAATACACTTGCCAACATTCGCTCTTTTCATTTGCCGGTTCGCTGTCAATGATTATTCTTATGGCAAATATGTCATATATGCCTTCGAAGGGGCGTTTCTGGCGTTTCATCTTTTGCCAGATGGAGTGAATGGATTTTGTACGTCCCTTTATGCGGTATTTTATGTGCGGGTTGCTCTTAAGAGCCTTCTCAATCGGGTGGATGAAGTTCTTCATGTAGTCCTCGCGCGATGCAGCAGTCTCTTCGAGTTTCCGGCTCAGTTCGGCATACACCTCAGGTTCTGTATATTTGATGACAAGATCTTCGAGCTCTGACTTCATTTTGTAGAAACCGAGTTTGTGAGCAAGAGGCACATACAGTTTCGATGCCTCGTGAGACACCTGCAAACGTGCTTCCTCATTGTCGCTGTCGGCTATGTGGCGCATAAGCACAAGCCTGTCGGCAATCATAATGAGTATTATACGCATGTCGTTGGCAAAGGAGAGCAGCAGGTTGCGGAAATTCTCGCTCTCCACAGTCGGGCTCTTTGCATACAGCCCGTTAATCTTCACAAGGCTTGTGAGTATATTGTTTACATTGCTGCCGAATCTTTCGGCAATCTCCTGCATTGATATGATTCCTGATTTCAGGCATCTGTTAAGCAGAATACTGATTATTATTTCGCGCTTGTGTCCAATCTCTTCTGTAACGACAAGAGCCGTCTTCAGGTCGAGTAATATCGGATTCAACCCGAAGCTGTTTGCACCTATTTTTCCTTCATTTGTCGCACGGTCGAAGTATGATTTCAGGAACTTGAAATCAGAAAATGTGATTTTTTCTTGCCCTTCTCCCCTCAACTTACGGCACAATGCTTTGAGAATACTTTTTTCATCTTGTGAAAAAACTGATAATCGGGACATAATTTTTGCCTTTATTTGTTATAGTTATAGACACTATTGCAAAGGTAAATCAATTTTTCCATAAAATAAAACTGTATAATTTTTTATGATGATTTTGGATTTTATATTTAAATTTGTGAATCGAAGCACACGCATCTATGTAGATGCGTGCAGAGATTATTTTGTAAAACATTAAATACACAGTTTATGATAAGTAAAGAGGATAAGCTATTATTGGAGAAAAAAGGAATCTCAGAAGAGAGTGTGGCACAACAGTTGAAAAATTTCGAGACAGGCTTCCCCTTTCTGAAGATAGAGGCAACAGCATCGGCAGGCAACGGGATCCTTGTCCCCAACGAGGCTGAAGTAGATTCATACCTTGCTTTGTGGGACGAGTATTGCAAGACCGGCGGCGCGGTAGTCAAGTTTGTTCCGGCATCGGGTGCAGCAAGCAGAATGTTCAAGGATTTATTCTCTTTTCTCGATGGAGATTCCGAAGAGCCTGTAACCGGCTTCGAAAAGAAGTTCTTCAAGAACATCGAGAAATTTGCCTTTTACAACGAGCTCGACACAGCATGCCTAAACAACAGCGGGGCATCCATCAAGCAGCTCATTGCCGATGGAAAGTACAAGAGCGTCGTCTTTAATCTTCTCGATGCAAGCGGATTGAACTACGGCTCACTTCCCAAAGGACTGTTGAGATTCCACAGCTATGGTACAACCGAGCGGACACCTGTAGAAGAACATTTTGCCGAGGGTGCTCTGTATGCCAACATGGACGGAAAGGTACGTTTGCATTTCACCGTATCGCCCAATCACAGAGCGCTGTTCGAAGAATTGGTAGCCCGGAAAAAGGCAGAGTTCGAAGAGATGTTCAACGTCGAGTATGACATTACTTTCTCTGAGCAGAAACAGAGCACAGATACCATTGCCGCAGATGCCGACAACAACCCCTTCCGCGAAAATGGCGAATTGCTTTTCCGTCCCGGCGGGCACGGCGCACTCATAGAGAACCTCAACGACATAGAATCGGACATCATCTTCATAAAGAACATCGACAACGTAGTCCCCGACCGTCTCAAAGACGAGACCGTAAAATACAAAAAGCTGATTGCAGGTGTTCTTGTATCACTTCAGAAGCAAGCGTTCGAGTACCTTCGCCTTATAGATTCCGGCAAATACACTCACCGGCAGATTGAGGAGATTATACGCTTCGTTCAGCAGAAGCTCTATTGCCGCAGCAGCGAAATGAAGCACCTCGAAGATTGCGACCTTGTAATATATCTGCGCAAGAAGCTTAACCGCCCCATGCGAGTTTGCGGCATGGTGAAGAATGTGGGCGAGCCCGGCGGAGGTCCCTTCCTCGCATACAACAGCGACGGCACTGTATCGTTGCAGATTCTCGAAAGTTCACAGATTGACATGAACGATGCAAAGGCAAAGGAGATGTTCGAAAAGGGCACACATTTCAACCCCGTAGACCTTGTGTGTGCAGTCAAGAACTACAAAGGAGAAAAATTCAACCTGCCCGACTATGTAGACCCTGCAACCGGATTCATATCACACAAGTCGAAGAACGGCAGAGAACTTAAAGCGATGGAGCTGCCGGGACTGTGGAACGGCGCAATGAGCGATTGGAACACTGTATTTGTCGAGGTTCCCCTCATCACCTTTAATCCCGTAAAGACAGTAAACGACCTTTTGAGAGACGTCCATCAATAAGTGTGGACCGGCAAACCATAAGGTGAGAACCGCCAAAGGAAACAAACAACAAAAAACAAAGCTTATGAAAAAAATACTTCTATCGATGCTTCTTGCAGTCGTCAGCATCCTTGCAATAAAGGCAAACGACACATGGCCGGTAACACTGACTACTGCCGACGGGCTTCCGGGCAAGAAACTCTCGATGTACATGACATACAAATCGAGATTGTTCAGATTTGACGAAGCCACCACAAAACTCCGCATCACCGTATGCGAAACGACAAGTACCGCCACAGGAAGCAATGCTTCGGGACGCATAAACAACGGTCCCGGATATCCGTACATAACATTGACCGAGTTGCGCGTGCTCAACGAAAAGGGAGAACAGATAGGCTACACGGCAACCACCAATGCACTTGCAGCCAATTCGGGTTCGGTCGAAGCTCTCAGCGACGGCGACACGCTGACATACTTCCAGAGCACAACCGGAAAAGGTACATACGGCGGCAATTACCACCATTTGGAACTCACCTTCGACGAGCCCGTCAGCACATTCTCGCTTGAGTGGGACTCACACTATTACATGTTCAGCACACTGCCCGAATATGTAGGACTTACCCCCGGAACAGACTACGCCCCATTCCCCGAACAGAACCTGTCATTGGAAAAGGTAACAAGCATTGACGCGCTGAAAGACAAGAATGCCCTGTTCCTTCTCGAAGGACACTCTCCCGAATGGCACAACGAATCATACGGCCAGACATACGCCGGAGGCGGATATTTTGAATCACCCTATCTTGCAACCTCGATCCCATCGCCTTCGGGTCTCTTCAACCTTGTCCCCGTTGAAGGAAAAACAGATACATATACAGTATCATACTTCAACCACGACCGCTATCTTGCTGCTGTAAAGACAACAGGTTACATAAACTGGACAAACCTTGAGGCCTCGGCAGCCGAGATAACATTCAAGGAACAATCTGATGGCACCTTCGAACTCACCACCACAGACAACAGATTCATCATCGTGGAAGACGCCTATATGAGAATGACCATTCTTGGCAACTCAGATGAGGGCAAACAGGCAAGCAAACGCCCCTTCAGCAGCAAATTCACTCTACACAAGGCAACCATCAGCGGCACATCTGTTGTAGGCCGCATACAAGAGACCATTGACGAGGCAGAAAAGAGAATTGCACTCTACCACAACCGCATGGCTGCCGAAGAGACCATTGAGGAAAACCTCAAAGAAGCTATCGAAAAAGCGAAGAAACAGCTGACCAACCAGACTCTTACATACGCCGAATTTGCAAAGTTCGCATCAGAATTCAATGACCTGCTGAATGAATATGTAATCGCATACGCTTACCAGTACGTTGATTCCATGCTCTACATCAGCGAGCAAATAACAAACAAGAAACTTCCTTCTTCAACTAAGTTGAACTGGAAAATAGGAACATTCCCCGAAGATGCAGGCTTGTATCTGGAATTCCTCGCCATTGAACTCTCAGACGAACTTGTAAACAGCCACAATCTTTCCGAATTAGATGAGAGCATCGAAAAACTTGAAAAAGGCATCAGTGACTTTTGGGCATCACGAATATCAGGCATAACATCAATACCTTTCCGGGTCGGAGTATCAAACGACGGTCTGCCCGGCACTTTACAATCAAATGGTTCATACCTCTGGAAATCCCCTATCTACTATCTCAATGAACCTGTCAACGAATTGCGTTTCACTGTAATAAAGACAAACAACAGAGAAGCCTATTTGGGATACGATATTCCTGCGATTGCCGAATTTGCGCTTTACGATCAATACGGAAACAAAATAAATCTCACAGAAGAGATGATTACCGTAAATTCTCTAACCACGTTTGGCGGTTCCACAATTGCTAAAATGCTCGATGGAAAAGAAAACACATATTACTGCGGTGCAATCAGTCAGGATAAAGCCGATGTATACGGTTTTGCCGACAACCCGCAATATTGCTATATAGACATCAAACTCCCCCAAGAACTTAGCGCATTCAGCTACAGACAACAAGGCTACTCTTGTTGGCACACGTGTCCCCGTTGAATTCATTTTTGGCGAATATGGTGTCAAGGCAGATCCTGAGACAGTCAATTTCTTCGATACCAACAATGCAGTTTGCGGTGAGCAGATTACCGACATTTCGCAAATAACGGACGATGGAATATATGCCATCTGCGGTCTCTTCAACTGCGACCCCGTACATGGCAAGGACGGCATCAAGGGATTCTACTCCTCAGACACAAAAGCCGGTAAGAACATACACTCTCAATGCGCCTTCTACATAACATCTGCCGGTAACGGGAAATACAACATCCGCAGTCTCGGCGACGGAAGATATTGGCCTCATGCCGAGAACGCAGGAGAGCTGTCGGCTGTAGACTACCATTCACAGGCAGCACAAGTAAAAATCGTAGCCCGTGGCAACAGCGGACTCCCCAACTCATTTGTGATATACGAAGAAGGTTCAGCCGATGCACCCTACACAGTATTCCAAGATTGGGGCGACAAGTTGGGCTGCTACTCATTCTCATCGCTCGACGAGTGTGAGAAAGACGGCCAGAATGAATGGTACATATACCGTTTGGAGATGGAACGCCCTGCACACTACATGCTTGGCAACCTCATCAAGAGTGCAAAATCCATCAATCTTCCTACAGGAAAAGACCCCGGATATTATGCAAGTACAGACAAGTTCGAAGAGCAGATAAAAGCTTCGCAAGATGTTTTCAATGCACATGACTACAAAACATGCCCCGATATGATTGACAAATTGAGTGCCGAGATTGAGGCTACCCTCTCACTCAAGATCAACCCGATAGTAGAAGGCATATATATTATAGAGAGTGCATACGAAGGCTTTGAGAAAAGCAAGGGGCAGAAGATGGCTATACGATGCGTAAGCAACGACGACTCAGCCCTTGACGGAGACTACAGATTCAAATGGGAAGCATCTCCCATGAACGATGGTGCATCAATGGATTCTACATTCTGTTTCGAGTTAATTTCAGCCACATCGTCCGACGGTGAAACAGAAAACTCATATTACATAAAGAATGTTGCAACAGGCGAGTATCTCGGAACAAATTCAACGCTCTACTCCCCCATCACCTCGACAAGCGACCGCGAAATATCATACACAATAATCTATCGTGGCAACGCTTCATTCGAGATAATGAATCCGGCAGGCATAAACAACTCGTTGTTCATCAACAACCATAAGAACGGTTCAGCAACCAAAGGAGATATTGTCTATGGTCCGTACGCAGAGGAATACTCACGTTGGAATCTGCGTCTTATAAGCGCAAACCTCACATCAATATCATCTCCTGCAACGGATGGCGATGAGGTAATCTCTATTCACTACTATACTCCGGCAGGAATTTCAATCTCTGCACCGGTAAAAGGCTTGAACATAGTAAAATATGTATATGCTAACGGAGTAGTCAAGAGCAAGAAGATATTCAAATAATCTCTGCAACCTCGGCTTTAAGCAATAATAACACAGCAAGCGGAATCTGAATTTATTTATCAGATTCCGCTTGCTGTGTTATTATTGCTGTCCCGTAAACGGTTTATGTGGAATTATTGGACCTATACAAGCCTCTTCCATCATTTAATTCCCGATGGCTTTGGGCTGTTGACAGTAAAGAACTTGAATGCATCATACTCCTGCACTTTGGCAATTGCAAACTCGTTGCCCTTTTCGGCAAGCTGTTTGTATATCCAATAGGCACGTTTCTGGTTCATGTCTGTGCCACGCCCCTTTTCGTAACAGTAGGCAACATACATAAGCGCATTCTCATCACCAAGTTCAGAGATGGACTTCATCCATTCAAAACTCTTTTTGCGGCTCTTTTTCAGATATTTTCCCTCGGCAAAACATTTTACTATGAACGCCTGTGCATCTTTGTTGCCGCCCCGCGCCGAGCGCCTCATATAATCTATCGCCGGCGATTTGCGCAGTTTGCCTTTGCTCAGTCCGTTAATTGAATCCTGTGCCACCTGATGCATGCACACCTTGTAGAGTGCATCGGGCTCGTTCTGCTTGGCTGCAAGAGTGTACCATTTCAGCGATTCCTCGCTGTCGGCATTCACGTAGATTCCTTTTTCGTAGAACATTCCCAACATCTTTTGCGACTGTGCATAGCCACTGTTTGCAGCCTGCCTGTAATATTCGTATGCCAGCGAGTCGTTTTTCTCAGGCTGTTCGCCGTTGTAATGGAATTCTCCCAAATAGTGCATTGCGAGGTGGTTGCCCTTTTCGGCTGCCATACCGAAATAGCGCATGGCAAGATAATGGTTTTGCGACACTCCGACACCGTCGTAGTAGCATTTTCCCAAGTTGGCGATTGCAGACGGGAAGCCATATTTTGCGGCATCGCGGAACAGTTTCACAGCCTCGTCATATCGTCCGGCTCCATATTCCAGATTACCCCTTTCGGTAAGGTTGTTGCATTTTGTGAGAATGTCGGGCGAAACTTCCGTATTCGACAACTCCTTCTATATTTTCATGAAAGAGGTCTCCTCCTGCGCGTCGGTGCCATATTCGCGGGTGCTGATGTTCGCAGCATTGCCATATATGGTCTTGTCTCCGCGTCCCTGAATGTCTACATCGACATACTGCGCTGCAGCGCTGTTGTAGAATGTGAACGACATGTTGTTGCCATCTCTCGGTACCGGTTGTCGTCATATTGCTTTGCAAGTGCATAGTAGTGGA
>CAYWIE010000034.1:14852-27413 GCA_964458275.1 uncultured Bacteroidaceae bacterium | reverse complement strand
AGGACACATGCCTCTCACGCATGGAACACGGGTTCGATTCCCGTAGGCGCTACAAATTTGACGACCAAAATATTTTGGTCGTCTTTTTTTATGTTCAAGAGGCTACGAATTAGCCTACATGATTCACACTATTTGATTTTATCCGGATTTTTGGCAACATAATCCTTCCAGCTCGAATAGCCCGATTTCGAGACAGGACGTCCTATTTGCATAAAATGACAATATGCCGCCCCAAGAGCATCTGTAGCATCCATAAAATGCGGCATCTCCTTGGCATCTATATTAAGCATGCGGCGCAACATATCAGCCACCTGCTCCTTGGAAGCGCCACCATTTCCGGTGATAGCCATTTTAATCTTAAGCGGAGCATATTCACATATAGGCACATCCCGGCTGATAGCAGCAGCAATAGCTACACCCTGTGCTCTTCCGAGCTTAAGCATACTCTGCACATTCTTGCCAAAGAAAGGCGCCTCTATGGCAAGTTCGTCGGGAAGAAAAGATTTTATCAGCCCCTGTACTCGCGAAAAGATTTCACCGAGTTTCAGATAAGAATCCCTCATCTTCCGCAGATCGATAACCCCCATAGCAATAAGACGCGCCCGATTGCCCGTCACACCGATAAAAGCATACCCCATAATATTCGTACCGGGGTCAATACCCATAATGACCCTCTCCTGGGGCGCCTTGCTATCCATTGTACCGTATTGTTCTAACATTTTCGACAAAAAACATCGCTAAGATAACAAAAAAACAAAAAAGAAGCATTATCTTAGCGACATCAAAAAAAAGACCTTGACAAGGCATGGGGCATTAGCTCATCTGGCTAGAGCGTTTGACTGGCAGTCAAAAGGTGACGAGTTCGAGTCTCGTATGCTCCACTGAACATCGGACAAACAATTGCTCTACTGCAAGACCATTGCAGCCATTAAAAGAGCGCCCCTGCATACTTTCATTCTCTACCCGTCAGAAATCAGGCACTACAGATTCCACTCGCCACTTTTGATTTTCACAGAAGAATTGGCAAGTCTTTTCAATACCGATGAATCGATTTCCATTTCCCAATGACGCATTGAAAGCCTATGCGTATCACTGCCCACAACCGAATACATGTCTTTCTTAACCAGCCACTCAGCCTTTTTCTGCTCCTGTTTACCGTATCTGCCGGCAAGCGAAGCCCAATTAAGCTGAAACTTGACACCCATTGCATTCAGTTTCTTATACTCCTTCTCTGACATATATTGATAACGTTCAGGATGTGCCAATAATGGATAGAAGCCATTAGACTTTATGCGCCCCAATGTTTCGAAAAGCTGCATAGGCGAACTGAAGTACGAAGTCTCCACCAACACATGATTGCCTGACTCGCCTATAGAAAGGATATCTTTCGATTGCAGACGCTCTTCGAAAAGAGAATCCAACATATACTCGGCAGCAAGGTGCAATTTTATGCCACCCTTATAAACGCTGCACAACTCTTCGAAACGCGCCTTCAACGCAATCGTCTCATTAGGAATGTCTTCCATAACATGCGGTGTCAACCAAAGTTCTGAAATACCTTGCCGCTCAAAATTTGCAAGAATTTCAAGAGAATCCTCCATTGTACGTACACCGTCGTCTACGCCGGGAAGAATATGTGAATGGTAATCAATAGAACTCTTCAGCAATCCACTGTCAGATAAACTTTTATACGAAGTAAAGGGCCACATCTTTGTATTTTGGTAAGTTTGTAATTGTTAATATTCAGCTTGACAATAAAAACATTGGCAGTGGTTCTGCCACCGCCAATGTTTTCTTATAAAAGTCATTTACTTATTCTTTCCACCATAAGCATATTAGTGAGAACCATAACGATAACCATATCTGTATCCGTAGCGATAGCCGTAACGACCGCCACCGCCATCAGTTGTACCGTTCAGTATCAACGACATGTTCTTGAATCGGTTACCTTTGTAGATATCCTCAAGTTCGGGAATCATGCTCTTCTCAAGAACACCTGCACGAACAACAAAGAGTGTACGGTCTGCATAGGTTTCGATTACAGAGGTATCAGTAACAATGTCGATAGGCGGACAGTCAAGAAATACATAATCATAATTTGCTCGGAGCTCGTTTATACAAGTGCCAAGACGCTCATCCTCCAGCAATTCCGCCGGATTTGGAGGTATAGTACCTACGGGCAACACAAAAAGATTACTGTTCTCGGCAGAGTTTACAATACATTCTTTATAATCTTTAATTCGTCCTGCAAGATAATCTGAGATACCATGCTTGGGAGCGCTCACGTATGCAGACGTTGAGGCATGGCGCAAGTCGCCGTCCACAACAATGACTTTTCTGCCTTTGAGCGCAAGACTCTTTGCCAGGTTCATTGTAAGGAACGACTTTCCTGAACCAGGGTTGAACGATGTTACCACAAATACATTCTTGGCATCTTTCTTCATCATGAACTCCAAGTTTGTACGCATCACGCGGAAAGCCTCATTTATAACATCGCGGTTACCGTCCTCCACCACGATAAGACGCTTGTCATTCTCTTTCTTCTCCCAGAACTTCCAACGGGAAGCATCTTTCTTCATGGACATAGGTATCTCACCAATTAGAGGCATTGAAAGAGTTGCCAAATCCCTACGACCGCGAATTGTTGTTATAAGGTTCTCTTTCATGAATATTACACCGACAGGAATTGCAAAACCGAGAACCAACGCAATGAGCCAAATTTTCGACTTTGCAGGAGCTACCGGCAACAAAGAACCAGTAGGAGGTGTTATGATACGTGTGTTGTATGCAGTAAAAGCTTGCGACAATTCATTCTCTTCACGTTTCTGCAACAAGAAGAGGTATAGTGCCTCCTTGACTTTCTGCTGACGGCCTACAGACAAGAGATACTCCTCTTGCTTGGGGTTGGCCGCGATGCGCTCCACTGTTGCACGCTCATGTGCTTTTGTATTTCTAATCTGAGTCTGCAATGTAACAATCTGGTTCTCGACAGAAGTTATGATTGCAGCCCGCATTGACACCAATGACGCATTCATGTCATCGACAATGGGGTTATTGATATCACTTCCTGAAACAAGTCTCGAACGGTTGAGCTGCAGTTCATTGTACTCGGAAATCTGCTGTTCGATATTTGCCGCTTTAATTCCTGAGTTTGCAGGCAGAAGCTTGTCTTTGTTTACGTCATTCTTTACATAATCAAGTATGTAACGCGCCATCTGCAATTGGTTACTCAACTCAAGAACCATCTCATTGGCTTTTGTGCTCTGCGACATATATATATTGGAAGCAGACGCCACATCAGGCAAAAGCTGTTTACTTTTAAAAGATGAGATATCCTTATCTACATCTCCCAACTCGGTTACAAGGCTATCGAGACGTTCCTTGATGAATTGTGAGGTAGAAACTGTTATCTTGTTCTTGTCCTCTACCCATTTCTCATTATAAACAGCGACCACGGCATTGAGGATATCAACAGCACGCTGAGTTGAAACATCTGTTATAGAGAGGTTTATGATGTCCGATTTCTTATCGTTCAAAGCAGTCTGCAACAAATTGGAATAGTGCTGTGTAGAAGCGTACGATCCGCTTTTGCTTACAAAAATCGTGGTTTTTTCCGGATTATATTTTGGGGTTGCCGACACTACGACCTTGCCCAACGGAGTCTCTATGGGAGTAACGACTGCGTTGTCTCCTACCGACAATTGTCCGCTTATGACTTCATCACTCTCCTGTTTGTCGCCATCAACATACCATACAAAATCTGTCATTGTGTAACTTCCATCCTCAGCCAAATCCAAAGTCATGGATACAGAACCATTTCCATCGACATCCATAAACAGGACTGAAACGGGGAGATTGTTACCGTATATTGTCTTGTTATAGAATAGACCATCTATCGAATAGTTCATATCCAAGTGCAGACGTTTTACAACCTCTGCCATAATTGAGGAGGATTGTATTGCAACCAGCTCGTTGTCTACCGAACTCGAAGTCTTGAACATTCCCATATCAGAGAATTCGCTGAGGGCATTTGACATCGAACTTCCTTTAGAGTCATTTTTAATCATTACCTGCATCGAGCGTGTATATTCGGGCTCTGTCCTCAATATATATAAGGTAGCAAGCGAAATGGTCAGAATTATGGATATTACAAACCAATACAATTTTGCCAAACACATGAATAGGAAATCCTTAACGTTCAAAGTTTCCTCATTCTGTTCTATTTTGTTTTGTTCTGTTGACATAGAAATCCGGTTTAATTGTTACTTCACTATGAGAGCTGTGATTGTTGTCAGCAACGAAGCCACTGAAATCCAAAAAGAGGGGGTATAGACCGTATTGCCCGCAACTGTAGCCTGACGTTGGCGCATTGTGTTGGGCTTTACGTATATAATATCGTTCTGCTTCAGATAATAGACCGGCGAATTCATCAAGTTGCTTGCCGATGTCAAATCTATGACATACACCTTCTGCTTGCCGTTTTCCTCGCGCATCACCATCACATTCTCTCTCTCTCCGTATATTGTGAGGTCGCTCGCCATTCCCAAAGCATCGAATATAGTTACCCTGTCCTTATCCAAACTGTAACGTCCTGGTTTGGCAACTTCGCCTAACACAGAAAAGTTGAGATTGGAAAATTCAACTGTAACGACAAGGGGGTCGTCCTTCAGATACTTTCCGTCCAAAAGAGCCTGCTTGATGTCCGCAGCCAGTTCCTCGCGGGTTTTTCCCTGAGCATCCACTGCACCTAATATGGGGAAATCAATCTTGCCGGCACCATTTACAGTATAGACTACTATACCTTGGGGCTGCGATGATTGATATTGAGCGGACTGGCCTATTCTTGAAGGTGTCCACGGCAGGTTATACAGGTTGTTGTACTCCTGCGCTTTTGTACTGACAATCACGGCAATCTTATCACCGGGGCGCAACCTTATTGCTCCATCCTTCTGAATTGCCAACTCACTCTCATTCATAACATCTTGAAAATAAGATATTTGAGAAGTCTTACATGACGTTGCCAAAAGAAGAGCAACAAACAACATAAAAAGCGTTCTTGTTTTCATTATAATTAAGTCTTGTTTTATACGGATTGCAAAGATAACATTTTTCAACAAAAAACAGGCTTTCTTTATAAAGGAATTTACATTATCTGAATGTTGCCGCTCGTTATTCCCTGCTTTTTGCTATTTTAGAAGAGAGCCACATATTGAATGTAATCCAAATCACGACATCCAGCAGCAACAAGAGGTTTGCATTGAGATAAGGAGATGCCACGATATTCAGCAATGTAAACATAACGGAAATAATGATAATTGTTATCATTGTCATACGGGTTGACATTCCTATTGCCATAAGTTTGTGGTGGATATGTGTCTTATCGGGCAAGAATGGATTATTGCCGCGGCGGATTCTGCCCATGAATACCCTTACAACATCAAAACAAGGCAGAATAAGAGGAGCGGCTGCCATAACAAGCGGATTTATGTTGTTAATTTCAGCTCTGTCATGCAAGCACAATTTCAATGCAAGGAAACTCAGCACAATGCCGATTGTCAAAGCACCTGTATCGCCCATAAATATTTTCTTCTGGTTTTCGGCTTTCCCGAAAACATTGTAATAGAAGAACTGCACCAATGCTCCCAATGTAGAGAATGACAACACCGCATAAATATACTCTCCAAGCATATAAAACATTATGCCATAGAACATCAGTGCCACACCGCTCAATCCGGAAGCAAGGCCGTCGACACCGTCTATCAGGTTGATTGCATTGATAACAAACACGATAAGGACCAAAGTAAAGAGTGCACCTATAATCGGGTGAATTTCGTTGCAAAATGCAATGCCGCAGAAATTCTGCAAATATACGCCTGAGACAACAAACATTACCGCACACAGAATCTGCACTATGAATTTAGCTCTGTACTTCACGCCTACAAGGTCATCGGCAAGTCCTACCAGATAAAGCATTGTAATAGCACAAATCAGAAATGCCACCTGTTCAATTTCTCCGAGCAATTCCACAAGAAACGCCTTATTGTCCAAAGCCAATGTCGCACCTAACAACAAAGCAGATGTGAACAAGACAACAGGAGCAAATGCCATTCCACCGAGACGTGGCACCAACGCCTTGTGGATTTTGCGCTCATCCGGAACATCAAATAATGATTTTCTAAATGCAATAAGCAGAATCTGAGGAATAAGCACACCTGCAGATATGACACTGCACAAGAACGCTGCAATCAAAATCACATTCCAAAACATGACACTATCTATATTTTGAGTTAAACAACCTATATTCAAATAGAGACCAAATGCCCAATCATTTTATCACTGCGGATAAAACAATCCAATAAAAAAGGCACCTGTACACACGACAAACAACGCACTTGCAACAAATAACAAATACGTTATTTATAGTCCACCCTATAAATATTATTTACAAAGATAGATATTTATTTCCGAAATATAATGACATTATAATAATATTCTTTTTAAAAAGAATAATTTCTGTTAATTTAGTACAAATGGACTTATAAAATATGCAAACAACTTGTTTGGACTATATTAAGAAACTGCTTGGCACCCTTACATAATTTTCACCAATTCTATCTCGAAGATCAATGTCGAAAATCCCGGAATCGGACCGCTTGCACGTTTACCGTATCCAAGCTCCTGCGGAATATACACCACCCATTTGTCGCCCTCGTGCATGGAGAGCAGTGCCATGCGGAAGCCCTCGACAAGTTCGCTAACTCTGAATGCCTCAGGGTACCCTCTGCCGATGGTACTGTCAAACTCGCGGCCATCGATAAGCGTACCGCGATAATGCACCGTAACAACGCTGTTCATTTTGGGGCAGACAGAGCCACCGCCTGCATTCACCACACGATAGAGGAGACCTTTTGCAAGTTCCTTGACAGATTCATCCTTTCTCAATGAAGCAAGGAACTCCTCGTTCTTGCACTTGTATTCGTTTTTTCCTTTCATATTCTTATGCATAATTACAGACCTCTTTTGCGCAGCACCACGTAGAGAATGACCGGAGCACCCATAAGCGGAGTAACCGCTGCAAGCGGGATTATCCCGCTCTCCCCCGGCAGATGACATACAAGATTGCACAAAAGTGTAACTGAGGCACCTGCAAACATCGTCATCGGCAACAACAGCCGATGATTGCCCGTGCGCAGCAACAACCGCGCAATGTGCGGCACAGCCAGCCCGATAAAGGAGACGGGACCGCAATATGCTGTAACCACAGCCGTCAACACGCCGGTGACCAAAAGCAAAAAACCACGTGAGCGCCTCACATTCACTCCCAAGTTCTCGGCATACGCATTGCCAAGCATGAGCGCATTAAGAGGTTTTGTCATAAACAACGAACAGAGGAGCGGCACTCCCACAGCCACGGCAAACAACGGAATCTGCTCAAGCGACACAGCACCGAAATTGCCCATTCCCCAAATAAGGTAAGAGTGTACCCCCTCGGCTGTCGAAAAATAGTTAAGCAAAGAGATTACCGAGGAGGTGAGATAACTCAACGCCATACCCGCTATGAGAAGATATATATTACCCCTCAGCATTGTGGAAAGCAGAAGAATGATGGCAATAATCACAAGAGCGCCCGCGAAAGCACCTGCCAGGACGGCAAGATAGCCTCCGACCGACATTTCTCCTGCCGCGAAACTGCCGTGCAACAGCAGCATAACCACAGCCACCCCCAATCCTGCGCCGCTGTTTATGCCGAACACCTCCGGGCCGGCAAGCGGGTTATTGAAAAGCGTCTGCAACATAAGCCCGGCCACGGACAAGGCCGCTCCGCACAGAAGAGCCACAACAGCTTGTGGAAGCCTCGAATGGAGCACTATCATCGAGGAGGCATCATCTGCCCCGCTGCCGGCAAACAGGGCCGAGAGAATCTTCTCCGCCGGAATGTCGACTGAGCCAAAGAATATATTTGCCGCGAACAACATCAGGAGTACAATGGGCGGCAACAGGACTATAAACAGTCTCTTAATCCTGAAGTTTCTCATAATACCTTAATTCATATCCCCCAACCGAATCGGGGTGCAACAACGCCACAAGTTCCTGCAATAAAATATCGGGACGGAAAGGAGTCTCTTCATAAAAACGCTTCCGCGCCACATTGCAAGCAAATACCCGTCTCTCGCGAAAGGGACGCAACATTCTGTTGCCCGCGAAATTGCGTGCAAGCGAAGAGTAGTCCATATCAGACTCTGCACCGTACTTTATAAGCCATATATCAGCACTCTCAGCCCTCGAAAGAACAGTCTCAAAGGAGAGAGGGACTGCCCCGCTACCCTCAATGTCGGCAAAAAGATACGAAGCCCCTGCATCTTCGTAGAGGCGCCCCATTGTGCTTCCGCCGGCAGGAACGTACCATGCAGAGCCTGTCATCTGCTCGCACAGCAGTCTGGGCTTATGCGAGAAAGAGGCTGCACGGCGCTTTGCCTTCCCATAGTTCTCACAGACAGCGGCAAAGAGCGAATCTGCCCTCTCCTCCACTCCCAGCAGCCTGCCATAGAAACGCATCCATTCGGCACATCCGAGAGGAGAAGACTCCATATAATCTGCACACTCGACAAGCGGCACGCCCACCCTCTCAAGCTTGCCGTAACCGCTGTTCTTGAAAGGCACCACCCAAGCTGCATCGGGCGACAGCTGCACCACACGTTCGAGGTTCACATCGACAGACTCGCCGCAATCGGTTATCTTGCCGGTCTGCAACCCCTCCTTGATTTCGGCAACAGACATATAACGGGCATCGCATACGCCCGACACTGCATCGACACAGCCCAATGTAACAAAAAGCTGCGCATGCAACGTTGCAAAAACGAGCTGATTGTCAAGCGGTGTACGCAACAGGGTCATACCCTCAGGAGCTACAACATCGGCACTATCCTTGTGCCTGAGCATATAGCTGTGCAGCATTCTGCCCTCTTTCCAAGGGTTCTTTATGTTCACCACCGTATAACCGGAGTAATCTATTATCTGCAACAGCGACGAATGTCTGAGCGCAAGCGTGTCTCCCACGACACCTTCTCCTGCACTGCCGCCCGAAGGAGCAGTGCAGGAGAAGATTGTGAGTATCGAGAGTATATATGTTATTGCCTTTTGCATTTATATACCTTAAGGGGTGGGTCTATCAGTTGCGGAAACGGGCACCTGAGGTATAATATCCTACATCGAACAGCGAGCGCTGCACGCCCTCTGCATCGTACACGCGCATGGTACCAAGAACGCCATACTGTGCATAGCCGATGAAGATATCACCCGTTTCGGGGTTTACATCCAATGAGTAAATGTCAGTCAGCTTTTCGGCGGGAATCACCTGCTCCACCTCGCCTGTGGTTACATCCATGCGGCAAAGTGCAGAATAGTCATATCCGTTTGTCGAATAGTTGTAAGTTGCATTTGCAAAATAAACGAAATTCTCGTAAGAAGCAATCAACGAAGCATCATAAAGTGCCTTAAGTGTACCATTTTCCATATCCACCTCGCACATTTTGGATGGAATATCGCTGTAATTGCCAGAATCTACGATATATACAGAACCAGCACATACAACGCTTTGGGAATAGGGATTGCACACACCTTGAACAATTCTCTGCGAGACTTTCATCGAGTCGGTGTCTATGATGGCAATATCGGGCACACCGCCACCGTATCCTCCATAATTGGAATTGTTGACCACAAGAGAACCGTCCAAACAGCTTATACCCTCAGGATAGCTGCCCGAATATATGCGGGTGATGGAATCGCCGTTAGCTGCATCGTACACATAGACATAACCGTCGTGGTTGGTAACATACACCTTTGCACCGTCGGTGGCAAGGTATCGCGGGCAGGCATTCTCGACGGCATAGCTGTGCTTGCGTATGCGCTTGCCTGTTTCGTCGAGCACTTCGAGCTTCTGCGATGAGCTGACCGTAACGAACAGTTTATTGCCTACCCACAACAGGTCTTGCGCAACATCGCCCAACAGTTCTTTGTTTGCTGCCGCAAAGATGTCGTTTGCACATTCGGGGTCCGAGGCAAGACCGGTTGTGATGTCATACACCTGCAAAGAAGCATCATTGCCGTTCCAATTGCCCTGATTGACAATATAACAGCTGCCCGTATCGACAGAGGAAGAGCCTCCGCCGTCATCGTCATCACTGTCGCAAGAGGCTAAAAATGCAGAACTGCAAAAGAGCAGGAGCGCTAAAGCAAGAGAGTGCTTTCCGGATGAGAAAGAGGAAAGGCTTTTAAGATTCTTTTTCATGGTAATATGGTTTTAGATTGTTAGTATCATCGAGAGCGAACAACTGCGTCCGGGCATCGGATAGTAGCGTATTACCTCGTAATTGTCATCGAGTATATTCTTCACTTCTGCCCTTAGGAGCAGTGAGGCTTTGGAAAGCCTGAAACTGCGTGCCACCCAAAAAGAGTGGTCGCCGTAGGCAGCAATCTCATTCGAAGGAATATTCTGTGCAAGATGGTAGCGTGTGCCGCTCCACACAAGCGAATAGCCGGCATCGGCAAACCTTGTCGAGAGCGAAAGGTCGACCGAGCCCGAATGAAGCGGCGTGTAGACTATACGGCTGCCATTCAGCACAGAGCCCTCCGTACAATCAACCGCACGCATATAGCTGTATGCCGCAGCCACACGCAAGCCGGCATCATTGCCAATGGCAAACGAGGAATTCAGATTAACGTCGACGCCGTTTATCTCCACGCTCTCCACATTGCTCATCTTCCATGTGAAAATTCCGGGAACGGCTACTATCTTATCCTTCACCTCACCATGATAGGCATCGGCAGAAAGGGTAAAATCCTTGCACCATCCGTCGCCCGAAAGGGAATATGCCGCACCTATATTGTATTGCCGGGTCTTTTCGGGGTTAAGTTTAAAGTTTCCCACTTCGCGATAATAGAGGTCGTTGAATGTGGGCAGGCGGAATATGCTTTTATAGGAGGCACGAAGAGAGAAGTTTTCTCCTCCGAAAGGATAGAAAGAGAGTGCAACAGATGGCGAGAAGCGGCTGCGGTCGGGAGCCACATCCCCGCTCGGAGCGCTCTCCGACACAAATGTATGCAGCAAAGAGGCTGTTGCACAGAAGAGTCCTTTGCAATACCTCGCGCTTGTCGCACTCAACATGGTAAGCCGCTCAGGTTCGGCGGGCATTGCCACATGGCTGTTTGTCGTGCGAAGACTGTTGTAAAAGAGTTCCTCGCTCCACGACAACGAGAGCCCGTTGCCCCACTCCGGCGTCCACATGAGCACAGAAGAGAGGTCGCCCTCCCACTGTCTGTATCTGTCCACAGAAACTGAGACGGCAAGCGGTTCGCGATGACGGTCAAAGGTATTGTTCCCTTTGAGCGAAAATTTCATCTTCAGCTCCTGCGAACATATATATTCATAAAACAGCTGCGCAAACAGATTGTATCCTTTGAGGTTGTCGCTTGTAATCGGATTGTCCACAATGACTGCTCCGGGGAGCCCTCTCTCACTGCCATAGCCATAGAGTTTCATTCTCAACAGATGGGCTGATGCCGGGCTCCACGATACGTTAATCTCGCCTCTGAGCTCTTCGATTGCCGAATTCCTGCGACGGCCGTCGACAGTCAGAAAGCCGTTGTTTACACTGTATTTATAATCTCCGTCAGATGCAGCATATTCGCCAAAAGCCGACAGTGCCCATCCTCTGCCAAGCGAGCGGTTATATGCCGCACTGCCTCTGTATGTATCAAAGGAGCCGCAACGCAACGATGCGCGGAAGTCGCCATCGGTACTGCCTGACAGTACCCCGCTTGTCTCCAAAGAGACCACTCCCGCTGCCGCAAGCATTCTCGCGCTCTTGTATATATCGTCGTCTTGCCCTATCGAAAGTTCCAGTCCTGAGAGATTCTCGGTGGAATACCGTCCCAAGTCGACCTGTCCGCTCTGACAGTCCCCTATTGCGACTCCGTCGTAAAAGACTGCTGTGTGCTGTGCACCCAGCCCGCGCACACCGACAGTCTTGAGCCCGCCAATGCCGCCATAGTCCTTTACGGTAACACCGCTCAAATGCTTGAGTGCATCTCCTACATTCGTTACACCCAGCCGCACCAGGTCGCTGCCCGACAGCCGCTGCAACGGCGAAGAGCTGCCTGCCGCACCGCGCACAGAAGCCTCGCTCACCAAAAGCGAGTCGAGCAACCGGGAGTCCACATCCTGTGCCACAGCAAAGAATGGAGTGAGTGTAAACCCTGCAACAGCAAGGACAACCACGCGAAACAATCGCATAAAAAATAGTGATAAATAAATACCTGCCCGCATCCTTTCCTCGAGGACAAATGGACGTTAACTCGTTTTGCAGGTCTTCTGACTCACTCCGTTCATTCGCCTTCCCACCCTATACGGCAGTGGCAACAGATTGAATGAACTATAATTATGGAGTTCACAGCAGCGGGACTGTACAGGACTCTCACCTGTTTCCCTTTTAATCCGCGCCCTCGAAAGAGAGCCTAAGCGGAACAAAACGTTGCAAAGATATAATAAACGAGCGAGATAAA
>CAYWIE010000034.1:0-14752 GCA_964458275.1 uncultured Bacteroidaceae bacterium | reverse complement strand
CAAAGTTTACTTTGATATTTCACAGCGAGTGAAAAATATCTTCGTCGGAACGACAAAGTATAATAAACGAGCGAGATATACAAAGTTTACTTTGATATTTCACAGCGAGTGAAAAATATCTTCGTCGGAACGACACGGCGACCCAATTGGCGAGTTCTGCCGCCGGACACGTCAATAGTATTAAAAATATTGGTACCCGGTAAACGGCCATAGGTACTTATATATAGATAATTGAGGCAATACAAGCTCCTTAATTCATTGAGTAGTGCATTGATGCGATTAAGCTTTACTCTGTGGCGTTACTCTGCGAATGGATAACCCCTCCGTCTTCAAGAGGAGGAGTTATCAGAAAAAACTGTCCCTCTTTAAGGGGGACGAGAGAATTTTCTTCACGTAAAATTCTCGGAGGGGGTTCTTATGTCGTCTGCTTCTAATTCAGAATAATACTTATGTTAATTGCCGAAAAACAAAGTACAAATAAAACTTTTACCTGACAGCGATAAATAAGAAACTGTTTATGCAAATGTAAGCAAATTAATCAGATTCCCTATCGGTAACTCTATTATTTTTCGACTTACCAATCAACAATCGAATATTCCTACGGAAATCACATCTTGACAAAAACAAGAAGCGCGAAGAAGACAAACTCGATTAAAGAAACCGAAACTAAGCCGTGAATATATAAAACTTTTCCAATAAAATTCAAACAATTTCTTAATACCAATCGATATTGCTGCCGCTGTTTCTCTTATCCCATTTGAGTGCATCGGCAAGCATCTGCGAGGTTGCTCTGAAGCTGAAATTGAAAGAGGTATAAGGACTCAACACAACGCCGCACGACATTTCGAAGCAGTGCAGGTCGCGCGAAATATTCATAGTTGTTGTTGTAAGTTTCTTATGTTCGAAATTGTATCCCGACGCAAAATTGATTTTCCAGTTATCCGAAATGCCTATGTTGCCGGAGAAGTTCATATTCTGCGTGAACCTGTAAGGGTAACGCATACTCTTTATGTTAATTTCAGCCGAACGGTCCTCAGACATTACTATACCATAAGAAACGGTGAAATTCCACGGGAACTTGAAAGGCATATATCCCTCATCGTCAACTTCGGCATCCTTTGCAGCCTTGCCACGACGCCCGCCCTTCTTTACCTTCGCGGTTGCCATAAGAGCCTTCTGCGCCTTTTCGGCGGCCTCTATCTCCTCTTGCGTCAGCTCCTTCTCCTCTTCGGGAGCCTCTTTGGGCTTGAACAGAGAGAAGAGACGGGTAAAGGTCTGGTTGTTGAATGTGTACGAAAGGTTCTGGCTCATACCCTGGAAACGTCCGAAGCGTCCATATGACCATTCGGTGCGGTTGCCTACAACGACCTGTCCATTCTCGTTGAATTCGTATGCGTATGTTGCCCATGTCGCATTCAGGCTGAATGTGTAGTTCTTGGAGAGCTTGAGACGCAGACGGGTATTGAGGTTGCTCCAAGGTTTCTCCTTTGCAGCAAGGTTGTATGACAGGTTTGCACCGAGCTCGTCGATGATGCTCACTTTCTTCAGCGAATCGCTCTTGGTCCTCCACTTCATCTCAACATTGTTGCTGACATCGAAGCTTATGCTTCCTGTCTTTCCTCGCCCCGGCACGCCGTAGAGACTTCCCTGGTAGGGAGAGTATTGCACCAGATGAACCTCTCCGTCTTCGTCGGTGTATGTATATGAATCGTAATATCCGTAATGCGAATCTCCGAAGTCGGGGGCATAGTTGAACGAGAGTGTGGGCTTGAAGACATGACGCACTGTGTGCACACGGCTCTTCGAGAGGAACCCTGCCGGCTGATAGAAGCCGTAGAGCGTAGTATTCATGCCTATCGACATATTGTAGTTGTAGACACGGTTGAAGCCATAGACTGTATCCATTGCCGCACGCATGGCCTGCGGATCCCACTGCTGGTTGACCTTGTAGGCATACCAACGCTCAGTGTAGTTGAAGCTCGGTGTAAGATTGATGTAGTCGAACAGCTGGAATGTGGCACTGATGGGGATATTGTGCCTGATACCGTTGCGCCAGTCCTTTATGATGTTCGACTTGAATATAAGGTCCTCCTTTGTGCTGATGCTGTTGCTCATCTGTCCGTTGTAGGACAATGATATCTTTTCGTACCAACGCTCTTCGCCCATCTTCTTTTTGCGTTTGAAAGGATAGAGCCTTGCAAGTGATACGTTAAGACTGGGAAGAGTTAGTGCCACCGTCGAGTCCTGCACATTCTGCGAGGCGTTAACCGTTCCCGACACCGTCAGGCCTATTTCGGGGAATGTGTGCGAGTAGCTCACACTTGATGTACGCACGCTCTGCGAACTGAGCATGGGGTTATATATGCTGTAGAGGTTGGATTTTTCATAACTCGATGTCGCAAAGTTTACACTTGCCGAGAAGTTGCTGTTGGGGCTTGCCTTTCTATCCTGTCTGTGGCTCCACTGTATTCTGAAGTTCTTGCCCACCGAATAGTCGGGCAGGTTCCTTTCTCCCTCTTTGGTTACAAGATAGTTGAAATCGAAACTGCCGGAATATCTGTAACGCTTGGCATATGTGGATGCAGCTGCCAATCCCCATGAGCCTTTTGTGAACACCTCGCCCGTGAGCCTCAAATCCATCTTGTCGCTGATGGCGAAATAGTAGCCGCCGTCTTTCAGGTAGAATCCGCGTTCGGAATCGTCGCCGTATGTGGGCATTATGAAACCCGATGAATAGCTGCTGGTGAACGGGAAGAATCCGAACGGAATAGCCAAAGGCAGGGGAACATCCTCTACTACAAGATATGCGGGACCGAAGACTACATCCTTTTTGGGACGCACCTTTCCGCGTGTAAGAGCAACGTAGAAATGGGGATTCTCGGCATCGCATGTGGTATATTTTCCGTCTCTGAGGAAGAATGTGCCCTCGTTGTCCTTCTTGGCGGCGCTGCCCATCATATAGCCATCGCCCTGCTGGGTATATACATTATTTATATAGCCCTTTTTCGACTTGAAATTGTAGCTTATCTTGTCTGATTCGTATGGTGTCGAGCCGTCCTTGAATACCGGAAGACCTATCACGCTGCCTGCCGAATCCTTACGTCCGTATGCATGCACCACGCTGCTGTCCATATTCATGGAGATGATGCTTGCGTCGAGCTCTATCTTGTCGTATGTAACTTTGCCGTTGCCGTAAAGATTAGCATTTCCGCCCATCACCCACACCATCGAGTCCGAGGATTCGTACTCTACCGGCGCATCAAGCGGGTCTTTTTTCTCTTTTGTGGTAGTGTCTTTCTTGGATTTAAGCAATGTATCTACCGACAATGTCAAGGTGTCGGCCGTGATTGAGTCGCACAATGAAATATACGACAATGACGAAACTGCTGTAATCGGTTGCATTACAGCCACAAGTATCGTCATTATCACAATATATCTGAATATATTACTCAAACTATGCTTCAATTCCATCATTGAAAGTACTCCGTACAATTGGCAAATTTACTAAATAAAAAGGAGTATTTAGTAATTTCGGAGAAAAAAAGCACACATATTAACGTTTCAAAAGAAAAGCCTTGCCCATTCTTTTACTTTTTCTACACTTTCGGGAGAGATTCTCGCCATACTCTCCTGCACCTGTTCAAATGTACGCGACTTATGCAGATACTTCACTTTGGAAAAGAACTTATCGGCAAAGCACACAAGTTGCTCTTCCAATGTTTCGGGCAACATATCCTGAGGCGGAAGCGGCCATCCTGCTTCGAGAATCCTCTCTTTTGCAAGCCCCGTCCCAGTATGACGTTCACATACACGTGCATGGCGTGGCAGCCCCTCTTTTCGCAGCAATTCGGCACCCAGAAAACCATGACAGATATACGGTGCCTCACCCACACATCCGATATCGGGGGCAGAAGTCAAGAAGACACCTATGTCATGCAACATTGCAGCCTCTTCGACAAACTGCAAATCAAGTTCCAGTTCAGGATGTCTGCGCGCCAGTTCCAATGCAAAATCTGCCACCATGCGGCTATGTTTCAGAAGGATGCGCTTACACTCATTATCCTTAGGATAATATTTGTCAATAATCACTGTATAATCCATAATTCCATTATTCTTTTGCAGATATATCAAAAACAAAATTACACAAAAATATCATTTATTTAAAAAATTCATTAAAAAAGCAGAAACTATAATCTTTTTATATATATTTGCAATATAAATGTATTTTTGTGTCTTCACGACAGCTATACAGCAAAGCAAAGAATAAATGGTAGAAAAAATCAAAGAAAGAGCATACAAACTGCCGCCAATTTCGCTCGAAGAAATGTCCGGTATAAAACTGATGAACCGCACAGACACAAAATATGTCGCTACCATCAGCCAGCTATTATCATTCTTGCAAGCCGTAGAGGGCAAATACTACATACAGGAAATAGACGGAGTGCGTCTGGCATCTTATCACACCACATACTTCGACACGATGGAGAACGAGATGTACGTAATGCACCACAACGGTAAGCTTGTCCGCGAGAAAATACGTGTACGCACATACGAAGATACCCAAATAACATTTCTCGAAGTAAAGAACAAGAACAACCACAAGCGCACAAACAAAAAACGCATAGAGGTGAGAGCTGTCGACAGCCTGCACGACGAGCAGGAGCGCGTAATCCCGTTCCTGGGCAAACACGCATGGTACACGCTCGACAGCATACGTCCTGTGATAGAGAACCGTTTCAACAGGATAACCCTTGTAAACTTCGGAAAGACGGAACGCCTGACGATAGACTTCAACCTGCGCTTCCACAACCTGCTTACCGACGAGCACAGAAAACTGGAACATGTCGCCATAATCGAATTGAAGAGAGACGGCAACGTACCCTCTCCATCATTGGACATCTTCCGAAAACTAAGAATCAAACGTTCCGGATTCAGCAAATACTGCATGGGATGCGCCCTCACAAACAAAGGGCTCAAACGCAACAATTTCAAGGAAAGGCTGAATCTTCTTGACAAACTCGAAAAAACACAAAAAAGCAATAAGCCATGAACATTTTAACTACTCTGCTGACAGCCGGTGTAAACACCGCAACCACAGTCGCCAGTGCCATGGGCGATGAATTCTTGAACGAAACAATAGCCGGAACATCTGCCATGGCCGGTTCATTCTTCAACTTGACCGGAACATTGAACCTATTGGGATTCTTCTTTCTCAATCTGCTTTTTGTCGGCATAATAGTAAGGTTCTTCTACTACCCCAAAAGCAAACGTGGCGACTACTTCTTTACATTCACACTTATTGCCATCAGTATATTCCTGCTGATATATCTGCTCGGAGGAGTCAAGCTGAAGACCGGATTCGCGTTGGGACTCTTCGCCATCTTCAGCATCATACGATACCGCACGGAGCAAGTGGCGATACGCGAAATGACCTACCTCTTTGTAATCATAGCAGTCAGCGCCATCAACGGTCTTGTTGCCGAAGAGGTTAGCTTCATTGAAATGATTGTGGCAAACCTGTTGTTCATATTCTCGTTATGGTTATGCGAAAGCAACTGGTTCATCACCCACCTTTCCTACAAGATTATAAAATACGACAACATTAACCTAATAACACCTGACAAAGAAAAAGAACTTATAGCAGACCTGAAGAAACGTACAGGTCTTGACATTGTAAAAGTAGAAGTGGGCGGCATCGACTTTTTGAAAGACGCTGCCATCATCAAGATGTACTACAAGCCCACAAGCAAAGGTTTCAACTCAGTAGATCAAACAGTAAAAGCACCAAGCGATGAATTTAAGATTAAGAATTAAAAAAGGCGTATTATGCGCAGTGGCAATTGCAATGGCATCATTGCCCTATAACGCTATCGCAAACGACGACAGCGACGATTTCGGTATATGGACAAGCATTGAAGCATCCAAGAAGCTCACAGACAAAATGAAGTTCGGTCTCGAAGGAGAACTCCGTACAACAGACGGAGTAAAAGAGATAGACCGCCGTTCGTTGGGCTTGAGCATGTCATACAAAGCCACAACATGGCTAAAGGCTGACATCGGATACATCTTCATGAACACCTATGAGCCCGCAAAGACCAAAATTGAAGCGTTCGACGAATCGGCAGGTCTCTACAACAGCAACTACGACCACGCATACCGCGTAAACAAGGACCGTCTCTTCGCATCGCTCACAGGAGAGTTCAAGGTAGGCCGCCTCGAATTTGTAATTCGCGAACGCTTGCAATACACCTACACAAACACAGCCTTCACCACAGAAGACAAAATCGAATGGGACTACGAAGACAAGGTAAACTTCGCCGCCCCCTATCAGGACACAAAGACAGAGGTGGAGCAGAAAGACGCAAAACGCAACACCACACTGCGTTCACGCCTCACCATCAAATGGGATATACGCAAGTGCCCCATAGAACCTTTCGTATCAGCCGAACTCTTCACACGCACAGACGAGTGGAGATTCCACGACAAGATACGCTACCGCGCAGGAGCAAACTACAAGATTGACAAAGACAATTCTGTATCGCTCTTCTACATCTATCAGAACATGAACGACGATGACGAGCCCGCAGGACATGCCATCGGCGTAGGTTATTCTTTTGACCTTTAAAAAACAAAGTCAATGAAAAGATTCAGCATTATATTGATAATGTTCATTGCTGCAATACCGGCATTTGCACAACGGATTGTACTCGAACAGAGCGACAACTCGAAGCAAGCCGTCGACCTTCATGACTTCCGCCGGATAACATTCAGCGGAAGCACTGTAAACATCATACGGAACGATGGAACGACGATAGGCACAGAAATGAGCGACATATCAAGAATCTACTTCGATGACTACACACGCATCAGCGAAGTAGACTTCAAGGACGGCAAAGAACTCATCTCATACATCTCGGACGACGCAATAGCAGTAAACTGCAAAGCCGGTGAAGAGATTGCCGTCTACAACATCAGCGGCAGCATGGTACAGAACACTATACAGGAAAGCGACAACGGCATCATAAGCATTGCCAATCTCCCAAAAGGCATATATCTGCTGCGAGCCAACAAACAAACCATTAAATTGATAAAGAAATGAGAAAGAGAATAACTATACTATTGTGCCTCGTCTCATTCCTTCAGATACAGGCGCAAAACAAATACTACATCGCCAACAGCGACGGCACCTATCAGGCAATAGCTACAGCCGACACCCATCAAATGGAATTTGATGCCGAACAGAAGCTCATAGCAATAAAGCTTACTGACGGCATAACCAGCCGGTTCGCCACAGGCAAAGTAGACAGCATAAGCCTTGTTCAGCCGACGGGAGCAGCAGAACTCACATACACAGAGAATCTGAACGTAGCTTTCGACGAGAGCGACAAGAGCAGCTACAACGAAATTGTAGAGACAATCATCACCGACGAACTTATTGACGAATCGGGCGATTTCATCGAGAATTACAGCCCCTCGAAAATCGTAACCATCAGCTACAGCGAGACCGGCGTAACTGTTACCCCCGACATCATAGATCAGGTCAGCTACACAATAGTTGACAAGACCCATCTGATGATAAACTCTTCACGCAGCAAAATGGCATACCGCATACAAGGAACATGCAGCAACGGCTCACTCAAGATTTACAGCGAAAAGAAGTTCCAGCTGGCACTTCTCGGCGTAAACCTTACCAACCCCAAAGGTCCTGCAATAAACATCCAGAGCGGAAAGACCATCTATGTTACCCTCGCTGCAAACAAGACAAACACCCTTTGCGATGGCGAGACATACAGCGACCCCGTATATAACAACGGCGAGGAAGAGGACCAGAAAGGAACATTCTTCAGCGAAGGACAGCTTATACTCAGCGGCACAGGCACACTCAATGTCAAGAGCTACGGAGGCCATGCAATATGCAGCGATGACTACATCCGCATCAGAAGCGGCAACATAAACATACAGGCTGCCGCTAAAGACGGATTCCACACAAACGACATCTTCCGCGTAGGACGAATGGCATCGGCTACCCCCACAATCACTGTCAACGCATCGGGCGACGGCATTGACTGCGGCAAGGGAAACATCCTTATCGAAGCCGGCAACATAACAGTCAACACTGTGGATGACGGTCTCACCACCACCTACGACTCGCTGACGGACACCACCATAGACCCCTCAATAACCATCAGAGGCGGTTTTGTGAAAGTTACCACCACAGGCGAAAAAGGAACAGCCATAAAGACAAACGCCAACTTCACACAGACCGGCGGCATTGTACAGGCGCAGACCAAAGGCAACGGCTCTAAAACTGTCAACTGCGAAAAAGAGTTCATCTTCACCGGCGGCAAGCTCACAGCCATCGCCGAAGGTTCAATAAGCAGCGACAGCTCATCAACCGCCGGCATCAAGAGCACCGGCAACTGTACCATCACCGACGGAACAGTAAACATCAGCTGCACCGGAGCCGGCTCAAAGGCCATCAACTGCGACGGCAATGTAATCATAGACAACGGTACAATCACCCTGCTCTCCACCGGCAAGAACTATAATGCCGGCAGCGACGACAAGAAGACCCGTGCCATAAGCGCTGCTGCCTACATACAAAACGGCGGAACCGTACTTGCAAAATCGTACGACAAGACAATATACACAACTGCCGACATAAAAGTAAGCAACGGCAAACTGAACGCATTCAGCACAACCGACTATGCACTGTCAAAAGCAGCATTGCAAACAGGAGGCTGGATACTTACAAAAGACAGCAAAGAATAACAGATATTCTTATCAAACCAGAAGCGGAATCCGAAAATACGGGTTCCGCTTCTGGTTTTACCCGACAAACAGTTTCTGTTCCAATTCGACCCAAACACCACAATACAACGTTGTAAAATATGGCAAATATGTTGTATCTGAAGTATCTTTACAAAAATTTTGAACAATTAAAAAAACGATGCAGAACAGACGTCAATATCTATCAGAATGTTTATCAAGCGATTCCGACAAAGTAAAAAACGGAATAGGAAAAAACATCATCCCGCCACCGGAGAAAGAACCATTGTGGAAACAATACCTTGAAAAGTTCAAGGACCCGATTATCATAGTTCTTTTGGTGGTATTCTTCTTTTCGGTAGCAGTATCACTGTATGAGATAATATATATGGGCAAAGGATGGTCCATGATGCTGGAACCGTCAGGTGTAATGGTAGCGCTGCTTCTGGCAACAGGTGTAGGCTTCCTCTTCGAAGTAAAAGCCGGAAAGGAATTTGAAATACTCAACAAAGTAAAAGACAGCCGTCCTGTAAAGGTATTCCGCCGTAACAGCGAAAAAAGCCCTACACGGCTCATTATGATAAAACGGCACGACGTGGTTGAAGACGACATCGTAAAGCTCGAAGCCGGAGACGAAATCCCGGCGGACGGAATACTTCTTGAATCCTCGTCGCTGCGGGTAGACGAATCCAACTTCACCGGCGAGCTGTATGCAAACAAGACGGCAATAGAGAGCGAGTTCGACAAAGAAGCCACATACAGTTCCAATTTCCTGCTAAGAGGCTCCACTGTCATAGAGGGCACCGGAATATACAAAGTAACAGCGGTAGGAATGGAGACAGAAGAGGGTAAAGGCGTAGCCCGCACTCAAGAAGGAAGCGATGTTGAGACACCATTGAATAAACAGTTGGCGCAATTGGGCAGACTGATATCTGTTGCAAGCTTCATCATTGCAACGCTGATAGTTGCAGGAAGAATGATCTATTTCCTCTTTTTCGATGGCGACGCCACCAATCACCATAGCATTATAGAGGTTGCCGAATTTGTCTTGGCATCCATAATGATAGCAGTAACACTGATAGTTGTGGCAGTACCCGAAGGTCTTCCGATGAGCGTTACGGTGAGCCTGGCGTTAAGCATGCGCAGGATGCTCAAGGAGAACAACCTTGTACGCAAGCTCCATGCCTGCGAAACAATGGGTGCCGCCACTGTCATCTGCACCGACAAGACCGGAACACTCACACAGAACCAGATGACTGTCATTGAAACAGACTTTTACGGAGGAGACGAGGAACTGGAACTTATCCGGCAGAACATGGCAGTCAATTCCACTGCCGAAGTCTTCAAGGACAACGACAACAAGCTTGTAACAATAGGAAACCCCACAGAAGTTGCACTGCTGAAGTGGATGCACAAGAATGGTCCCGAATACGAATTCTACCGTGGCAAGGCTGCCGATGTAAAGCAGACACCCTTCTCCACAGAGACAAAATACATGCAGACAATTGCCACAATGCAAGATGGCGGTGCCCCCATAAGATTCATTAAAGGAGCACCGGAAATTGTCCTTGCAATGTGCGACACCATTGCCGGAGGCAAGAGCAAGGAGCATATCGAACAGACACTCCGCAAATATCAGAGCAAGGCAATGCGCACATTAGCTTTCGCCTGCCAGCATCTGGACGAAAAAGGTCCGTCAGAGACACTGTTTCTTGGAATCGTAGGAATTGCCGACCCCATACGCGATGACGTGAAAGAGGCAATAAGAGTGTGCAGGGAGAATGCAGGCGTTCGCGTAATCATAGTTACAGGCGACACTTCGGGCACTGCAAACGAAATTGGCCGTCAGATAGGTTTGCTGAGTGAAGGAGACGAGGCACACACAATTACCGGTCCCGAATTTGCTGCCATGGAAGACAGCAAGGCTATAGAACTGCTTGGCAAAAAGGAATTCAAGATAATATCGCGTGCACGCCCCGACGACAAGGCACGGCTTGTAATGCTTCTGCAATCTATGGGTGAGGTTGTAGCCGTGACGGGAGACGGCACCAACGACGCCCCCGCATTGAGCAAGGCACAGGTCGGACTCTCCATGGGAGACGGCACGTCAAGAGCAAAGGAGGCAAGCGACATAACAATCATCGACAACTCCTTCTCAAGCATAAACAAAGCCATAATGTGGGGACGTTCGCTCTACTTGAACATACGCCGCTTCATCATATTCCAGATGACCATAAACCTGTGTGCCTGCATGATAGTGCTTTTAGGCTCATTCATTGGCTTGGAATCACCTCTCACTGTTACACAAATGTTGTGGGTAAACCTCATCATGGATACATTCGCAGCAATGGCACTGTCATCTCTACCCGCCGACAAGGGTGTACTCAACGCCCCACCCCGCAAGACAGACAGCCACATTATCGACAGACAAATGCTGAAGAGGATAATAGGAGGCGGCATACTGTTCTTCTTTATCCTTGCAGGATTGTGGCAGCTTCTATGGCATGTAAATGTAGATTCCGTCGGCGAGCTTGTTTCATGGGATTCTGTAAAAATATTCTTTACGGAATATGCCAGAATGGATAGGATAAAGACACATTTAAGCGGAAAAGAACTCGGAATATTCTTCTCGATATTCGTAATGCTGCAATTCTGGAACCTGTTCAACGCAAAATACTTCCGCACGGACAGAAGCCTTATACAGGATATCGGCAGATTGTTCACCGACCCGCAGAAGGTAAAGGAGTCATACAGTCAAGGATTCATATGGATAATTCTGGTAATACTGCTTGGACAAATATTTATTGTAACCTTTGCCGGCGCTCTGTTCAATGTATCACCCTTAAGTCTTTCCGATTGGGGATGGATACTGCTGATAACCTCTCCCGTGCTGTTTGTGGCAGACATTGTACGATTCCTGTGCAACATGTATAAAAAGACAAAATGAAAACATGCTTATTACAATATCATTATTGATTCTTGCCCACCTGATTATGGGCAAAGACATTACGGAGTTTCTCGAAAAGATTAAAAACATCAATTGGCGCAATAAAATAATTGCCCTGATGGACAAACTGCGCCCGTGGGCATTAAAAGCAGGACGTGCAGCTACACAACCTGTATTGCAGTTCTACTACGTGATGGACGATGACAGTACATCTGCACTCGACCGCGTGATGATCTACGCCGCCATCATATATACAATCCTGCCTACGGACCTGATTCCAAGCACTGTATACAAGTTCTTGGGCATACTGGACGACGGCGCAGCGATGCTCTACGTATACAAGAAGATTAAGGATAAGATTACGCCCGAAATCAACGCCAAAGTAAAAGAGACTTTGGATGATTGGTTCGGAGTTGAATATGAGGTAATTAAAAGATAGATTCCGATATAACCTGAACAGATTATGCGGGCGGTGCTTGATTTGTTGACATCAACACCGCCCGCATAATGCATTTGTCCGGCAACTATATATTATCTTTTCACATACTTTCCTGCCGAAGTGCTTCCGTCTGCAAAGACTGTACTTATAATGTATGTATTCTTGCCATCAGGAAGATTCAGTGAGACCTCTTTGCCTGCGATATTACCTTTTTGGGTTACCACTGCACCGCTTGTGTTGTATATTGTTACGCGGCTTATCTCTTTTTCTGAAACAATATTGCACATCTGCCCGTCGGGGAAAGAGATTTCTACAGCCGCTTCTTCTGCCTTTGCAGCGTTTATGCCCGTATAACTGTTCTTGGCTATACGGTACACGCGTACGTCCTTTGCAGGAACGCTGTATGTTATACCCGACTCATCGCACTCTATCTCTTTATTGAGCCACAGTTCCTTAATCTCGCCCACATTTTCGGGTTCAATGCCCATTCTCAGATAATTCACCTTGCCAGTCTTAGCCTTCGACTTATCGTAATTGAAAACGGCAACATAGAAGTACTGTTCGGTATCCCTGACGAATATGTTTTCTGCCTGTTGCGACTCGGAAGGAGAATCGCAGTTAAGGGGCATGAACGAACCAGTGTTGTTGCGCACATACTCGTTTATATCGGCGTTGCCCATTATCTGCAATGCACGATAGCGCGATATGCTTGGATAGCCGGGCACAGCACCGCCCTTAAGTCCGCCGGTACAGAAATTGTCGCCAAACATGTATGCTCCGGTTATCATTCCCGAAGTAGCGCGGGCACGGTTTTCGCCGAGAGTCTCGTTGCCGCCGTTATTCTGCTTGCACATGACAAGGTGGTCGGGGTCGTTAACGGCATACAATTTATCTGTCCACCAGCCATGCGATATTGCATTGAGGACATATTCTGTCTCTTCAATCTCGCTGAAGCGGTCGCACGACACTCTGCGGCCATGCGCATACTGATAGGGGAAGATGGGCGAAATGGATTCAACAATATACATATCGTAGAGTTTCGCAGTTTCGAGCAGTATCTTCATTCCGTAATTGTATGCCTGTACACCGGTTGTTATAGAGGAGTTGTACCAGCTGTCGCCCTCGATTATGCCGTTATTAAGGAAGTCTGCCTTTACATATTTTACTCCCCAAGTACTCCACAGTTTGAGGGTATACTCAATATTTGCCTTTATGGCAGGATGTGTAGGGTCGCTGGCATATCCGCCGTTGCTTGACAAGCGATAGATATTGCCGTTGACTTTGAGCGCTGCATCGCGCCATGTATATTCGGGTATGCCGTCAACGCCGGTACCTTTAACCTTGCTGTCGAGTATCCATTCCCAAATTACGAACGGACCATAGTAGAATCCAAGCGTTTGATTTGTTCCGAACTTTTTCTTGCCATCCTCTATGTATGCATCTTCTGAAAACACTTTCGTACCAAGAGTCATGAGCTGCTCCTGAGAAATATTGTCTTCGGCAAAGGCATCGAGGCTTATTATTGTCTTGCCGTCGCTGCCGTAGAAACCCTTGTCGAACAGCTGGTCCTTTATGAATCGGGCTGTTGTCTCAACACCTGTGTAGTTTACCACAGTCTGCATTACACCCCAAGAGTTCCAGCCTACGGGATTGCCTTTTGTCCATTCGGCAGGAGGAGCAACGGCGGCATTGGCAGATGCGAAAGTATTCAGACCTTCGCGCCAGTCGTCGAACATTCCAATCATGAAACGTGCAGATGATATCTTCTTGCCACTCACCTTGCCATGAGAAAGAGCATCGCGCGTGTCGCCGTTGGTATATCCTGATATGCAACGGAAACGTGTGAGCCTGTTGCCTTCGGTGCCTTTTACGGTTACGGCACTTTTCCAAGTATCGTGGTCTATTGAACCTGCCACAAGACCGTAACGGCTACCTCCATCGAAAACAGTTGTTACTTCGTGAGATGTTCTTTCTGCATCATCGGTGAGAGTGTAGTTACGGTATCTTGTATGGCCGTCGTTGTCGAAAGGCACCCAAACAACCCTGTTGGATGAGCCCTTGAATGGGGTGCTCTCGGCATCGGTTGCCATTGCAACCATCTGACGCGACTCTACCTCGACGCCCTCATCGCCTTCGAGCGTAACAGCCGCTATCATATAAGGCTTATCGTTGTAGAATGTCAGCAGGTGCTTCATGATTACACTGCTGCGGCTATATGCAAATTGATAGCATCTGCCTGTGCCCAGCTCGTCTGTAACATCATATGAAGTAATTGTAGGCTTAAGGAAAGTTCCCGATCTGATGGTACCGGCGCTTCCTGAGCCTATCTTATTGTATGAGACACTTGCGTAAGCATTGTTGAACAGAACTGTGCCATTGTATGCAATGGTCAGTCCTTTTACATTATCGCTGTATGTTACGCTCCATTTGCCCTCTGTGAGACTAAAATCTTCGGCAGTAACAGTTGCTTGACAAACGAATGCCTGCAGTAACATAAAAACAAGTCTTTTCATATTGATGCGGGATTATCTTTTCGATACAAAGTTAGTCCTTATCTCTGGAAAAACCTAACGAAAGAGGGTAAATAAAGATGGCAG
>CAYWIE010000033.1:0-27456 GCA_964458275.1 uncultured Bacteroidaceae bacterium | reverse complement strand
ATCACATTAGCAATCAATCGGTTACATTTTTGAGCCTATTTCGCGACTATCCCTAATTATTCAGTACGCAAAGATAATGCGATTTTTTAAATATTCATAGAATTGGTGAAAATATTCTCATATTTTTCGGATTAATTTACAAACAGAGGGCGCATCCGAAAGAATGCGCCCTCTGTGCCGGGTATGTTTATCTGTCAATTACTTGATAAACTTTTTCTCTGTCTTAACTACGCCGTTAGCGTAAACCTTTCTGATGATGCATACGCCCTTAGCGGGAACGTTAGATGTAACACCGTCGGGTGTGATGTATGTAGTAGAGATAACCTCGCCTGCGGGCTCGTCAACAACGATGTCGCTGATTGATGTAGTCTTAGATACGGGGATAACCTTCCACTGTGCTGTATTTGCTGAGTAGCTCCATGTAGCAACGCGGCCATAGTGAGCTGCACCTGATGTTCCATAAGGGCCACCGCCGGTACGAGTCTCGAAGTAGCAGTAGTTGGGGTAGCTGGGCTGTGCCCATGCGTCAACACCTACGAATACCCACTGACCTACCTTTTGTGTGCTGGGACGCATGTAGATAAGAGGAGCTGCATCGTTACTGCTGAAGGGTGATGTAGTCAAGTTCTTGCCGTTGGGGAATGCGGGAACGATATACTCGTCGTACAATACGTTCTTGATGGTATATTTTGCCCAAGTCTCTTCACCTTCGTTCACGATAGTATCGTGTGTGAATGTCCAGTGGAATACTGTAGAATCCATTCCGTCGATTGAGTACTCATAGTTGAAGTAAACCATGTTGGCTGCGTTAGCGTCAGCACCTGAGCCGTTCTTGGGACCTACGAACATTGCGATGTTCTGTGTGTGGTAATCCTTGAACTCCTTGTTTGCACTGCGGATAACATAGTCTTCGCCTGAGATGAGGGGGTTGGTCTTGATTGAAGGTATTGTCTGGATAACGGGAGCAAGCTCTGCTGCGGCTGCCTTGCAAGCTGCGTCGTCGCCTGTCTCAACAACAGCCTGTGCCTTAGCGACTGCGGTTGCGATAGGTGCAACAACAGACTCGTCGAGCATACCTACTGCGTCGCCTACGTTCTCATAGTCGATACCGAATGACTCAACAGCAGAGATCAATGCTGTGAGGTTGAGTTTCTCCTTGTTCTCTACAGAAGCCTTGTATATGTACCAGTCAGACTCACCGTCTGTGTCGTCAGAATCCCAATCGGTGATTGTGAACATACCGATGTTAGTCTGCCATGCCTGCATTACGAAGATTGACTCGTTGCCATAACCATCCTCTGTGGGGTCGGTGATAGTACCCTCATAGTAAATCTTGAATGAGTTCTCGAGGTTGCTGCTTGCCATGATGCTCAAGGGAACTGCATCTTCTGTGAAGTATGTCGCAGTAGCGCCTTCCCAACCAGCGGGTGTCTTGAGGTAAGCGTTGCTTGAGAGGTTGCGCATGTAGAACTTGCCGTCACCTGCATCCTCGAATGTGATAACGCTTGCGCTGTTCATATCCTTGCCGCGGTTCTGCCAAGCACCGTCGTAGTAGCCTGAACCGCCTGTGCCGTCGCTTACAGCCTGAAGGTTACCCCACAATACGTAGAGCTCGCCTGCCTGAATCTGTGAAGCATCTGTAATCTGCTCGCCACGAACGCCCTTGAACTCGTCAACGGGAGTAACCTTAATTTCGTCGTAGTCGATCAATGTACCGGGAGTAATTGCATACTCGATGGGATAGTGCTTGTAGAAGTCGTTGCTGTTGTCGCGACCGATAAACTTATAAGAGAAAGCTGAAATCTCTGTGTCGAGAGCGATGTCAATGTAAGCGTACTCACCGTTCTGAGGACAGTAAGCACCATCAGCATCGGGATTCCAGCAACCGTGGTAGTAGTTGCCTTCGTTACCGTCGCAAAGCGCTGCAATGCCGTCGCCATCGTTAGGCTGTACTGAGTTTGTAGAGATCATATCTTCGCGAAGTTCAATTTTGTTGCCGAGCTCGTCGTAGAGATAGATTTCTGCCAATGAGATGAATACCACGTTACCGCAGTTTTCCTTGAGCTCCATAGATGTGTTTCTGAACCATGTGAAACGGATTACATCTGTAGCCTCTGAGAGGTAGTAAACGGGTGATGTGAAGTTGAAGCGGTTGCCCACTCTCTTATCCTCGGTTGTAAGGCCGTCTTTCTCGTCATCCAAGTGGATGGGGAAGTTTGCCACGCCCTTAACTGCTGAAGCATAGAATGTGGTGAGTGTGTTGCATACCTTAGAAATGGTGTTTTCTACCAATGCAGAGCTTGTGGGTGCATCGGCTACCTGACCGGCCTCGTCCATGATGTCGGTCAATGTCTGCTCCCAGCTTGCGGGGTATCCACCCTCTACCCAACCGTCCTCGCAGAATACGATTTCCTCGTTTTCGAGGATTTCGGCGATAGAGTCAGAAAGAACGTAGATGTATGTGATGCGGTAAGCGTTGATAAGCTCAACGAGGTTTGCGTATGCTGCCAATGTAGCGTCGCCATCCTCCTCATCGGCTGCGATAAGCTCCTTAGCTGCTGCAACAGCTGTTTTAAGAGCCTCGTATTCGCCGTCGTCCTCAGATGCTATGCCCTGAATTGCCATGAGTTCTTCTGCCTTGTCGATTGCCTCCTGAAGGAAAGGAACCATAGCCAACATGTTTGTGCTTGCCTCATAAAGATTCCATGCATAGTTGTATGTAGATGTCTCCCCTGCCATGTTGTCTTTGTTTACCCAACTCATTCTTACGAAACGACGCTGGCCGAGGTAGTTGTTCTCGCTGGTGATGATGAATGCACCCTCAACAGAGTCGCACTCTGCAAATTCGAGAGCAGCTGCCTGTGTGGGGTCTGTTGTAGCCTCTGCGTATGCGCCTGCTTCAACCTCACCGCCGGCTTTGAGGTAGCGGTCGAAACCGAGCCAGTGCATGAAGTATTTGCCGTTGCCTGCATCCTCAAGCCACAAAAGGCTGGCTGCTGAAGGTGTAAGGGCAGCACCGCCGGGCTGGTTGTAGAATGCCTCACCGTATGAAGGCAATGTGCGCTCGTCTTCTGTACGTGTAAACTCGAAGTAGTTACCGCGGATAACGTAGAGCTTGTTGGGTTGGATAGCATCTACCGATGTAACCTTCTCACCAAGAACGAATTCGTAATCCTTGTGGGGCAACGCCTCTGTTCCGCCTGTGATACCTACATATGTAGGATCGGGGAAGAAGTAGTAGTAACGTGTATCCCACTGCAACTGGAACTTGCTCATTGCGTCTGTAAGAGCAATTTCAATGTAGTGGTAAGCCTGAGGTACCTCACCCTTTGAATAGGTTGAGTGGAAGTGAGTGGTAGGATCGTTGTCGAACATTGCGTCGATTGAACCCTCGTTGAGAGAGAGAGCATTGGTTGTAACCATGTCTGCTGTGAGCTCTACTCTGTTGCCGTCGCCGTCGAAGAGACGAAGCTCAGCGATGGTGAATGTGGGGAACTGAGAAGAGTTGTTTGTGAAACCGCTAAAGTTCTTGTCAACATTAGTGGTTGAGAATACTGTGAGGCGGATTGTCTGTGTAGCCTCGTCAAGTTCATAAACAGGGGTAGTCATCTGATAATACATACCCATGTTCTTTCCGGGAAGTCCGTCAGCTGCGGATAGTTCATACTGCCATGACTGCGCCTTTACTCCGAAAACTGCCATCATTGCGATGAGCATAGAGAAGTAAAATTTTTTCATAAGTTTGGCTTTGGTTAATACTGAATTGAATTATAATCTTTTTCTGTTTTTAGAATAGGCAAATGTAGTAATTTTTTTTTAAGATGTATGTCGATTAAAGAAAAAAATCTTTAATGGATGTTTTAGATACTCTTTGAATTTTATTAGAAAAATGTTCTATAATCGCGGTTTTTGGGGGAAATCGGTCTTGTGTTTTTTCAATTGCTCTCTCAATGCCTTTGCTTTCCCATCGGTTACTTTGTTCATGAGTGCCCAAAAGCGGTCGCTGTGGTTGAGCTCTATTGTGTGGCATAGTTCGTGCAGCAGTACGTAGTCTGCCAATGCCTCAGGGAGCAGTTGCAGGTAGATGCTGAGGCTGATGCTTTTACGGTTGGTGCAGCTGCCCCAACAGCTGTGGCTGTCCCTGAGTGTTACGCGTGTGTAATGGAATCCGTACTTGTCGGCGAGCATCTTCAGTCTGGTGGGCAGTTCTCTTTTGGCTATGGTGTGCAGGGCTGTGATGCGCACTCGTCGCAGCCATTCTTGCATGTCGCAGTTGTCGAATTGCGTCACTGCGGGGTAGAGCAGGATGGCGTGTCTGTTGTTGTATCTTATGTAGAATTCCTTTCTGTCGGTGGGCTGTAATGTGAATGTGAATCCCGGTGTCTCTATCCTATAGTTTGCGTCAATCTTTTCTGCCGCTTCTCCGGCGCATTGTTCCAACAGTTTTTCGCCGTAAATGTCAAGGGCGTGTTCAAGTTCCTCTCTTCTTGCCGACGGGGGAAGTGTTATAGCTATTATGCCGTCTTTTGCCCTTAGCAGGATGCGTCGTGCACGAGGGTTGACGGTTATGTGTATTTCGCCGTATTTCGGGTGGTGTTCTATCGCTTTTGTTTGTTTCATAAGAATTGAAATAGTAGACAGACCCTCCCGAATCAAGGAGGGTCTGTCTCTTGCCGCGGTTTTATATGTGGCATTCTTATAATATAATATGTGTGCCGTTTGTGCCGTCAATTGCGTCGGCGCGGGTGATTATTACTTTTGTTACTCCGCCGTTGAGGGCGTTGAAGGCGTTGTCTATCTTGGGTATCATTCCGCCGCTGACAATGCCCTCTTCTTTCAGCTTGTTGTAGTAGTCTGTGGTTATTTGGGGGATAACGCTGGTTGCGTCATCGGGGTCCTGCATCACTCCGGGATGTTCGAAGCAGTAGGTCAACGTTACATCGAAGTGTGGGGCGAGAGCTTTTGCTGTCTCGGCTGCCATTGTGTCGGCGTTTATATTGAGCATGTTGCCTTTGCCGTCATGTGTGAGTGGGGCGACAATGGGGACAATGCCTTGTGAGATGAGGCCGGCGAGCATCTTGCCGTCTGCTCCCTCTACGTCGCCTACATATCCCCAGTCAATATCTTTTACGGGGCGTTTGTGGGCGCGGATGATGTTGCAGTCGGCGCCGGTGAGTCCGAGTGCATTGACTCCGCGTGCTTGCAGACCTGCTACTATGTTCTTGTTTACAAGGCCTCCGTAGACCATGGTTACTACTTTGAGTGTCTCTGCGTCGGTTACACGGCGGCCGTCAATCATGCGACTTTCGATGCCGAGCTTTGCGGCAATCTTTGTTGCCGAGCGGCCTCCGCCGTGAATGAGCACTTTCTTGCCTTCGACTTTGGCGAAGAGGTCGAGCAGCTGCATGAGCGTTTCGTTCTCTTCTACTATCTTGCCGCCTACTTTTATTATGGTTATCTTCTCTTTCATATGTTTGTCTCTATGGTTCGAGGTATGTGTATCCGTATAGTCCTGAACGGTAGTTCGAGAGGAATTCCTTGCCCTCTTCGAGGGTGATGCGTCCCGATTTTACCGATTTTGTTACCCATGTCTCAAGTGTGCGCACCAATCTGCGGGCGTCGAACTGCACGTAGTCGAGCACGTCGGCTACTGTCTCTCCGTCGATGGTCTTGTCTATTTTGTACCCTTTTTCGTCAACGGTTATGTGTACTGCGTTGGTGTCGCCGAAGAGGTTGTGGAGGTCGCCAAGAATCTCTTGATAGGCTCCTACGAGGAAGACTCCTATGTAATAGGGCTCGTTTCTCTTTATGCTGTGTACGCTGAGGGCGTTTGTGGGGTTGCCGTAGCTGCGGAAGTTGGCTATCTTGCCGTCGCTGTCGCAGGTGATGTCCTGTATGGTGCAGGTGCGGTCGGGACGTTCGTCGAGTCTGTGTATGGGCATTATGGGGAAGTACTGGTCTATTGCCCAAAGGTCGGGAAGGGACTGGAAGAGCGAGAAATTGCAGAAGTACTTGTCGGCAAGCATCTTGCGCAGTTTGCGCAGTTCGTCGGGGGCGTGCTTCAGGTCTTTTGCTATGTCGCTTATCTCGCGTGTTACAGACCAGAAGATGCGTTCTATCTGTGCGCGTGTCTTAAGGTCTACAATGCCGTGGCTGAAGAGTTCGAGTGCCTCTTCGCGTATCTGCACCGAGTCGTGCCATGCTTCGAGCATGGTGCGTTGGTTCAGGTTGTCCCAAATGTTGTATAGCTCATGCACAAGCTTGTGGTCTTCGCTTGACACTTCCCACTCTTCGTCCATGTGGGGCAGGGCGGTTGTCTCCATCACCTGGAAAATGAGTACCGAGTGGTGTGCCGATACGGAGCGTCCGCTCTCGGTGATGATGTTGGGATGGGGGATTCCGTCCTTGTCGGCTGCGTCGATGAAGTAGAAGAGTGCGTCGTTGACATACTCTTGTATCGAGTAGTTGACGCTGCTTTCGCTGTTGGCAGAGCGGGTGCCGTCGTAGTCGACGCCGAGTCCGCCGCCTATGTCTGTGAATTCTATTCTGTAGCCGAGTTTGTGGAGCTGTACGTAGAACTGCGACGCTTCGCGAAGTGCGGTCTTTATGTTGCGTATGTTTGTTACCTGGCTGCCTATGTGGAAGTGTATCAGTTTCAAGCAGTCATTGATGTTGTACTTTTCGAGTATTTCGAGGGCTTCGAGCAGTTCGCTGGAGGTGAGTCCGAACTTGCTTGCGTCTCCTCCGCTGTCTTCCCATTTGCCGCTGCCTTCAGATGCCAGCTTGATGCGTATGCCTATGTTGGGGCGCACGCCTAAGCGTTTGCCCATCTTTGCTATCAGCTTGAGCTCGTTGAGCTTTTCGACTACAAGGTATATGCGTCGTCCCATCTTCTGGGCAAGCAGGGCAAGCTCTATGTAGCTCTCGTCTTTGTAGCCGTTGCAGACGATGATGGAGTCGGAGTCGGTGTTGACGGCTATCACGGCGTGAAGTTCGGGCTTGGAGCCGGCTTCGAGTCCGATGTTGTATTTCTTGCCGTGGCTCATAATCTCTTCTACCACAGGGCGCATCTGGTTGACTTTTATAGGATAGACAATGAAACTCTCTCCTTTGTAGCCATATTGCTGGGCGGCTATCTTGAAGCAGCCTGAGATTTTTTCGATGCGGTTGTCGAGTATGTCGGGAAAGCGTAGAAGAACGGGTGCGGATACGTCGCGCAACTGCAGTTCGTCCATCAATTGCTTGAGGTCTACTGATACGCCGTCTTTCTTGGGGGTTACTGCAACGTTGCCTTCTTCGTTGATGCTGAAGTAGGATGCTCCCCAACCTTTGATGTTGTAGAGCTCCTCAGAGTCTTCAATGCGCCATTTTCTCATTTCTGTAATTGGGTTAACTGTTGTTTTACTCTGTGTTTCTTTGCTTGTCTTACAGACCGAACTGTTCGCGGAACTTTTCCACCGATTCCTTTATCTGTGCCCTGTCTTCGAGGCGGTCGGCTGTGAATGTGTGTGTTGCCTGTGAATAGTACGGCAGGCGTTTTTTCATCTGTTCTTCGATGAAAGTGCCTATCTCTTCGTCGCTCTTGTCTTTGAGCAGCGGACGGCGGCTCTTGGCTATCCGCAACCGTTCGAGAAGCCTTTCGTGGGGCACTTCGAGGTAGATTGTGGTGCCTTGCTTGTTCATGTATTCGATGTTGTCGAAGAAACAGGGGGTGCCTCCGCCCGACGATATTATGGCATCTTCGAATTCGCATACTTCGTGGAGCAGCGTCTGTTCTATCTTGCGGAAGCCCTCTTCGCCGCGTTCGGCAAAAATCTGGTTTATGCTTTTGCAGTGGCGCAGCTCTATGTAGTTGTCGAGGTCTATGAATGTCAGTCCCAGCTCTTTGGCAAGTGCCCGTCCGAGAGTGGTCTTGCCTGAGCCCATGAAGCCTATGAGTATGATGCGTGTCATGTGCTATTTCTTCTTTGTGTATTTGCGGCTGCCTTTGGTGGTGGTCTCGCGTTCTGCCTGCTGTTTGATTATTTCGTGGCACTCTTCGAGGGTGAGCTCTGAGGGTGTCGCGCTTTTAGGCAGCTTGTAGTTCTTGCCGTTGTAGGCTATGTATGGACCGAAACGGCCGTTGAGGACTTGCAGTGCGGGCTCTTGACCGAAGGTCTTTATTATGCGTTCGGCTTCGGCTTTGCGCTTTGCAAGTATGAGCTCTATCGCTTCTTCGAGTGTTACGGTGAGGGGGTCGTGGCTCTTGGGAAGCGAGATGTATATGTTGTTGTGCTTTACGTATGGTCCGAAACGTCCGGCGCCTATGGTTACGCTCTTCTCTTCGTAGTCGCCGAGTGTGCGGGGCAGGCTGAAGAGTTCGAGTGCCTCTTCGAGGGTGATTGTTTCGAGTGTCTGTCCGGGTTTCATCTGGGCGAATCGGGGCTTCTCTTCGTCGGTAGAGGTGCCTATCTGTACGATGGGGCCGAAGCGTCCTATCTTCACCGATACGGGCTTGCCGCTCGCAGGGTCTGTGCCGAGCACTCTTTCGCCTACTTTGCGTTCGCTCTTTGTTTGCAGTATGTTGCTTATGAGTGTGTCGAATCCGTTGTAGAATGTGCTTATGGGTTCTGACCACTGTTTGTTGCCTTCGGCTATTGCGTCGAAGTCTTTCTCTACCGTTGCGGTGAAGTTGTAGTCCATTATTTCGGGGAAGTTCTCAAGCAGGAAGTCGTTTACTACTATTCCTATGTCGGTGGGCATGAGCTTGGACTTTTCCGCTCCTACCTTTTCGGTCTCTTCGTATGCTGTTATCTTGCCGTCGCTGAGGGTGAGACGGTTGTAGCTGCGCTCTGTTCCGGGCTTGTCGCCACGTTGTACGTATTCGCGCTGCTGTATGGTGCTGATGGTGGGTGCGTAGGTCGAGGGACGGCCTATGCCCAACTCTTCGAGCTTGCGCACAAGGCTTGCTTCGGTGTAGCGCGGGGGGTGCTGTGTGAAGCGCTGGGTGGCGGTTATTACTTGTGTCTTTAGCTCTTCGCCTATGTGTACGGGCGGGAGTGTTTTTGCTTCGGCGCTTGTCTCGTCGTCGGTCGATTCACGGTAAACGTGGAGGAATCCGTCGAAGAGGGTTACTTCGCCTGTGGCTACGAAGCTCTCTTTGTGGTTGCTGATGGCGATGTTGACGGTTGTCTTTTCTACCTGTGCGTCTGCCATCTGTGATGCTATCGTGCGTTTCCAGATAAGTTCGTAAAGACGTTTTTCGGTCTGTGTGCCTTCGATTGTCTTGTTCTCCATGTAGGTGGGGCGTATGGCTTCGTGTGCCTCTTGCGCGCCTTTGGAGCTTGTCGAGTATTGACGGGTCTTGAGGTATTTCTCGCCCATGCTCTCTGTGATTGTCTTTTTGCAGGAATTGAGACAGAGGGATGAGAGGTTTACCGAGTCGGTACGCATGTAGGTGATGTGTCCTGATTCGTACAGGCTTTGTGCTATTCTCATTGTCTGCATTACCGATAGTCCTAACTTGCGTGATGCCTCTTGCTGCAGGGTTGAAGTGGTGAAGGGTGGTGCGGGGTATTTGCGCAGGGGCTTGGTGTTTACTTCGTCAATTGTAAATGTTGCGCCTTCGCATGATTCGAGGAATGCTTTTGCTTCTTCTATTGTCTTGAAGCGTGTTGACAGCTCTGTGCTGATGGTGCTGTCGCCGTCTGTGGGGTCAACGGGGGTGAATTGTGCTGTTACGCGGTAGCTCGACTCGGTGGCGAAGCGGTTTATCTCGCGTTCGCGTTCTACGATGAGACGTACGGTTACTGACTGTACGCGGCCTGCTGAAAGGGCGGGTTTTACTTTGCGCCACAATACGGGCGACAACTTGAAGCCTACTATGCGGTCGAGCACTCGGCGTGCTTGCTGGGCATATACAAGGTTGGTGTCTATCTCTCGCGGGTTCTCTATGGCGCTGAGTATCGCGTTTTTGGTGATTTCGTGGAATACGATGCGACGTGTGTTTTCGGGCTTAAGACCAAGCACGGTGTAGAGGTGCCAGCTTATTGCTTCTCCTTCGCGGTCTTCATCGGATGCAAGCCATACGACTTCGGCTTTTTTTACTTCGGCTTTAAGTTCGTTTACTACTTTCTGCTTGCTTGCAGGTATTTCGTATTCGGGTTCGAATGTTTCGGTATTTATGCTGAACTCCTTTTCCTTGAGGTCGCAGATGTGTCCGTAGCTGGACATTACCTTGTAATCCTTTCCGAGGAATTTTTCTATTGTCTTTGCTTTCGCCGGGGACTCTACTATTACTAAATTCTTGTACATGATTCTTTAGCCTTACTGCTTTTGGGCGCAAAAGTAAGAAGAAAATGTTGAATATTGAAATTTTGATAGAAAGTTTGTGCTATTGCTCCTTATTAATATGGAAGGGCAGTGTGTGGAACGATAGTTTAAAGCCACGAAAAACAGAAGAGACCGGCATCCGAGTCTCTTAACCCTAACGCCGGTCTCTTCTATTGATGTAACAGCTATGTTTGCTGTGTATTAGATGTTTGCAATCTTGAAGTTCTTGTAGAGAGCCTTTGTCTCTGCGCCCTCTTTAACCTGCATGAGGATACGTCCGGGAACGGTCTTGAGTGCCTCGTCGGTGAACTCGGCAACAGCCTCACCGTTGATGTATGTGTTAACCTTACCCTCTTTTACAGTGATGCGGAATGTGTTCCAGTCGCCCTTCTTCAACAAAGAGAGCTTCTCTTCGGGAATCTCGAACTTCCAGCCTGCAATCTCGCCCCATGCCTTGCCTTTCTTGGGGATGAAAGCGTGGAACCAGATGGGAGCGCACTCTTTGCCCTCGCTCTTTACGTCTACCGAGAAGTCGAAGTCGTAGAGGTAGTTGCGTGTTGCAATGCAGCCTTCTGTCTTCTCTTCGCCGTTCTCTACTACGAGGTTGCCCTCTGCGTCTACCGAAGCTTTAACGCCACCGAATGTGTCCCAGCCTGTGAGGTCCTTGCCGTTGAACATGTTGGCTGCGGCGCGCTCTTTTGCGGGGAGTTCCTTGATTTTGATGTTACGGAACGATGCAGGGTCGCCGTGGTCCTGGAGACAGAGGAGACCTGTGTTGCACAATCCGTATTCGGGTGCCATTGTCCATTTGCCGCTTGCCTTTCTTACGAACCAGTCGTCTGTCCATGCTTCGAATTCAACGATTTTCTCGCCGTTGAGCCAGTGCTCTACATGGCCGTTGTCGAATACTATCTTTGAAGAGTTCCATTCGCCTACGGGGTTGATGTGCATTTTGCTGTAATCGGGGAGGTGCATTGCGTAGTCTACGCCAATCTTCTGCCAGTCTTCCAATTTAGCGGGTGCATGTTTCTTTTCCCAACCCTCTACGTCGATAAGCTGATATTCGGGTGCTGTTACGTAGGGTACGCTGAATTGGGGACGCTCAACTACGTGGTAGAGCATACCGCTGTTTCCGCCGTTTGTGAGTTTCCAGTCCCATACGAGCTCGAAGTTTGCGAATCTCTTGTCTGTAACGATGTAGCCGTGTCCGTCGCTTCCTTCGCCTGATGCCTGGATGCAACCTTCTACTACGTGCCAGCCGCCTGCGAGTGTGTCGCGGTTGTAGCTGCGCCAGCCGTCGAGTGTCTTACCGTCGAAAAGGAGCTGCCATCCTTCAGCCTTCTCTGCCTCTGTGAGTGTGTTGGGCTGAGCTGCCTGCTGACAAGATGTCATCATGCCTGCAACAAGTGCCGATGCTGCTACGAATGAAAAGAATTTTTTCATGTTTTTTGTGGATTAGATTGTTTGTATAATGTTTGTTTTGTCTATAGCGGAACTGTTCTTGAACGGCGCTTTTCCGAAAAGCGGTGCAAAAGTACTAACTTTTTATGTAATAACGAACAAGAACAAGAAAAATATCGCGCTAAGCGCGATATTTTTCTTGTTGTAAGTAAAGCCTTAGAAGTTGAATTCCACTCCGGCTGTGAAGTTTATTCCTCTTGACAGGTAGCCTGCATAGCTGTAATAATTCTTGTTCAGCAGGTTGTCGCCTTGTATGTATGCACGCAGCAGGCTGTTGAATCTGTAATAGACTTCGGCGCCGAGGTTGTTTGTGTCTCTGATGCGTCCGTCGTCGCCTTTGGTATGACGTATGAAATCATATTTCATTCCTGCATAAAGTCCTTCGAAGATTCTTGCGCGTGCCTTCAGGCTTGTCTCTATCATCGGGGTGAAGAGCAGAAGGTTTCCCTCGCCGTCGCAGCTCCATTTGTTGTATCGTGCATCGGCAGAGATGTTGAGCCATCCGCCGTGATCGAAGGTTGCTTTGCCGCCTACGTAATATTTGCGGGTGTCATCCTGTGCAAAGTCTGTGAATATCATGCTTTGGGCATTGTTGTATGATACTGTGGGCAACAGATTGTATTTGTTGCAGTCGTATCCCAAATACAAGTGCAGTCCCAATTGTCCTATGCTGATGCGTGCCCCCGTTTCTATGTCAAAGATTTCGTATGTAGGTGTGTATTGAGGCAGGTCGTTGCGGTAGCACCAGTATGGCGATTTCTCGCTGAGGGCGGCGAATGTGTTCAGCTTGTTGCCGCCTGTTGCAGATGCGTAGAATGTGATGTTGTCTGTTACCGGACCTTCGAACTTGACGTCGGGGGCAACAGCGAATTTCTTGCCGTTTGCTGTGAGAATGTCGGCATGTATTCCTATGCGCAGTTTCCACGAATCGAAGCGGAAGTTCATGAATGGGTTGGTACGTATCGAAATATAGTTGTCGTATCCGTTGTTGTAAGGTTTGAGCGTTTTGTTGTATGTGAATGCGTCGAGGTCGGCTGCGATTCCTACGTTGCGCAATTGCTCATCGGATATTTCGTACGAGAATTCTCCTCCGGCTGTGAATTGGTTCTCGCTTATCCGGTCTTCCTCTGCCGATGAGTATTTGCGTGTGTTGAGCGAGTAGCCGATGTTGGCTTTGTATGCGATTGCTCCCGACAGGTTGGATTCTATCCGGGCAGACATGCGGTAGCTGTTGCCGTGTTGCTTGTCGGTGGCAATGCCGGTGGCAAAGCCTGAGGGCTGGTAGTTGAATACATTGTTGTTGAGGGCTCCCGATACTTTCATCGTCAGGTATCTGAACCGGTGGGAGTAGTCGGCTGTGAGCCATGTGTCGTAGAAACGCGAATCCCAATTGCGGCTGCCTTTTTTCAGTGCGTTGATGTTGCACTTGTATCCTTCGAGCGATGCAAACAGGTCCAATTGGTTGTTCTCTCCGAGGTTGAATGTGTATGCTCCCTTGAAGTCCGTGTTGCCGCAGTTGCCATAGCCTGCGCGGGCATATCCGTTCGGAGTTGCCGGCTGTCCGGGAAGGAGTGCGGCAAGGTCGCGGTTGCTTATGAATTGCTCGAACGGGGTCGCTGTACGTGTAAATATAAGGTCGAGCGGTGTGTTGCCGCCGGGCTGTTCTATCTGCGGAGTGAAGCTCTGCTTGACGGCTTTTACTATTACGGGGTTATATTCGTTTTCGACTTTTACGACTGCGTTGAGCGAGTCTGCCGTCGTTTGAGCGAATGTCAGGGCTGTGAACAGAGCTGCAATGGCTGTCGATGCTATTCTTTTCATCCTTAATATATGTTCTTATTGTGTAACTGTTTCTTGTTCTTCGGCGGTGATTTTGTCGAGACGCTCTTTTATGAGTCCTGCGATGTCGTCCTCGCCGCTGTAATTGTTCTTGAGGGTAAGCAGATATTGTTTGGCTTCTGCCTTCTTGTCTTGTTTGATGTACAGGTCGGAGAGCAGTACAAAACTGCGTGCCAGCCAATATTGATGGGGGGTGCTGACCTCTATGTAGTTGAGTATCTCTTTCTCGCACTCGTCGTGTCTGTTGTTGTCGAAGTGGATTTGCGCGAGGTAGTATTTTGCTTCGGCTCCTTGCTGCGAACGTGTGTCTGTGGCAAGTTTCTTGAGGTCGGCAACGGCGTCATTGGCTTTGTTGTTAAGTATAAGTGTCTTTGCGCGATAGTAGTATGCTTCGCGTTCAATGTCGGGTTGCAGGTTGCCGGTAGCCAAAAGTTCATTGGCTGCTGATATTGTCTCGTTGCAGTCCTTGAGCCTGTAGGCGCATCGCAAGAGGTTTATGCGGCATGCCTGACGGCGCTGGCTGTCGCCGGTTTTTGCAATCAGCTGCTTGTAAAGCTTCATGGCTTCGCTGTAGTTGCCGGCTTTGAGATGCAGTTCTGAGGAGTGTGCCATTGCCTCTTCGCTGTATTTGTTGTCCGGGAAGGCTATCACTTTGCCGAAGTGCAGCTGTGCATCGGCGGGAGCATCCTGGTTGAGGAATATGATTCCGAGATAGTAGTGGGTGTCGAGTGTGAATGTGCCCTCAGGGTAGCTCTGGAGATATTTCTGGAATGCACTCTTTGCCTGTGCTATTTCGCCGCGGCTGTATATCTTCTCTGCTGCCATGTATGTGAGGGTGTCGCGCTCGCTGCTTTCCACAGCCCTCATTCCGGGTGTCTTTGCTGCAAATTCGGCATATTCGTCTACCTTGCCCATCTCTACGTAGATGCTTTTGAGGTCTTGCGCTGCAATCTGTGCCTCTTCGCTCTGGGGGTAGTCGGTTATTATCTTCTTGTATGCAGCTATTGCCTTTTCGTTGTTGCCGTTTTGATTGTATATCATGGCAGTCTCTGTAGCGGCTTTGCGTGCAAGCGAGCTGTTGGGGAAGCGTTTGACAAGTTCGTCAAAGGCTTCTATTGCTTTCTGGCTCTTCTCTTGCTCGATATATGCACGTCCCATTTCGTAGTACGATTGTTCGGCATAGTTGCTTTGGGGGTAGTTGCTTAAGAGGCTGCGCAGTGTTTCTACCTTTCCGGCATAGTCTTTGCCGAGTCCTTGTGCGATGGCGCTGCGGTAGAGCGAGTAGTCGCCGAAGTTCTTGTCGGTCTCTGTCGATTTGCGGTAGTATTGGTCGGCTGTACTGTAGTTGCGGTTATAGAAGTGGCAGTCGCCCACGCGGTTGTATGCGTCTGCGCGTAGCTGTTTCTCGGAAGCGGGTGCCAGTTGCAGGTATCGGTTGAAGTGTGTGAGCGCTTCGTTGTATTTCTCCTGTTGGAAGCAGGCATAGCCGAGTCCGTAGAGGGCTGCAACGCTGTTGCTGCCGCTGTTGGCTACGGCTGACTGGTAGCTTTTTGCTGCTGCCGTGTAGTCGCCGAGCGAGTAGTATGCCTCGCCTCTCCAATAGAGCGCGTCGTTGTAGGTCTGTCTGTTGTATGAGGAGAGCTCTATCGAGCGGTCCATAAAGCCGATGGCGCTCTTTGCCTTGTTGTCGATTAGTGCCTGCACTCCGAGCCGGTACAGCACTTTCTGCTTGGCTTCGAGGATGGCTGTCGATGGCTTGCGTATCTTTTCTATGGATTTTAGAGCGACATCGTAGCTGCGTGTGTTCATGTAGACTTCGACGAGGTATTTGCTTACTTGCGGAGCATGCGGGGAGTTCGGGTATTCGTTGAGAAAGCGTTCGAATACCTTGACGCTTTCGGCAAACGGCGAGTAGCGCTCTTTGTGTATGCATAGGGCATAGTTGTAGAGAGCCTCTTCGCGTATGTGGCTGTCGCAGTTCATGTTTGATGCCTGTTCGAATGCGAGACGCGCCTTTGTTATGTCGTTGAAGTTGAGGTGTATTATTCCCAAATGGAGATAGGCGTTCTGTGCCAGAGCGTCGGACAGTCCTGTGGATTTTTCCAACGGAGCAATGGCGTCGCGGTATTTTGCGGTCTGGAAGTAGCTGAGACCCAGCTGATAGAAGGCTATGCGTTGGGGCTTTGACTTCTCGTCGATGTATTTCTTGAGTGGGGCGATGGCTTCGCTGTATCTTTTCTGTCCGAAGTATGATGCTCCGAGCACTTGATGCATGGGAACAGCCTGAGGAAGCGCGCTGTTGTACTCAAGGAACATCTTGGCGAGCTTTTCGGCACGTATGTATTCGCCACGCTTTATGTAGATGGATGCCAAGAAGTAGGGGACTTCCAGATGGTATTTGTCGTCCATCTCTATCGACTTGAATCCGTTGTACGCGGCGTCGAGGCGTTCGTTGTAGAAGTCGATGGCTGCAAGGTGGAATATTGCGTCGTTCTTGTGGTATTTGCTTGTCTGGCGCAGGCGGCTCAGGATGCTTGCGGCTTGTGGGTTCTGCCCGCATTCTTGCAGTGCAAGAGCCTTGTAGAGGTCGGCGCGGTCGCGTTCGGCAGGTTCGAGCCTGTCTGTATCCGCCTTGTCGTACCATGCGAGTGCTTTTTCGAAGTCGCGGGCATAGTAGTACGACTCGGCAACAAGCGCCGAGAGTACTTCACGCTTCTGGGTTTCGGGGTATTCGTCGAGGTATTGCAGAATGAGTGCCCTTCCGGCTTTGTGGTCGGTGGCGAATGTTGCGGTTGCTTTCAGGTAGGCAACTTCCTGGCGTTGTGTGGTGCTGAGTTTCTTGTCATCAATCTTGTCGAGCAACGTCAGGGCTGCTTTGTAGTCTTTGCCATTGTGCAGGCGTGTACATTCGTTTATGAGTGCTGTCTGTCTGTCGGTCTGTGTGTCGGTGCTTGCCTGTGCGGTGAAGCCCAATCCCGACAGCATTATCAGTAATAGTGCCTTTTTCATGTTATTCTTTTATCTCCTTTATTTTCTCTTTTATAATTGTTACCCCTTTGCGTATGGAGCGGAGCCCGAACTGTTCGGGGGCTATCTCGTTGGCGGGTATCCACAAGAGTTCTTCTACGTCGTCGGCGGCAACGGGGGTGCTGCCGGCGGTCATGCGGCACAAGTAGAAGAGGTCGAGCGTGTGCTCCTCGAATCCCGAATAGAGATAGGTGTTGGGGAGCGAGAACAGGTATCTTGTCTCTGCCACCTTAAGTCCTGTCTCTTCGAGCACTTCGCGTGCAATGCCCTCTTCGCCGGTCTCGAAGCTGTCGATGAATCCGCCGGGGAGGTCGAGTGTTCCTTTTGCCGGTTCTTTGGCGCGGCGCGATACAAGCAGTTCGCCCTTATCGTTGACGATGACAGCCACTGCTGCGGCTATCGCATTGAAGTAGAGCGTGAATCCGCAGCCGTTGCATCGTTTCGACTTGAAGTCGTTTACCTCGAAGCCCTCTTTGCCGCAACGCGGGCAGTAGCCGAATATGTCAAGCGGGTGTTTCATCGTTTCTTCTCTTTTCTTACGTAGAAATGGGGTTCTCTAAATTTGCAAAGATAGAATTTTTTAAGTGAACTTTTCCGATTTTTCCGAATTTGTGTACAATGTTTGCAATATTTAAACAATGTTTGCAACTTTGGCTGCTTATTTATCGTTCTTCCGGCTGTATGTAGAAACTTTTTTCGTATCTTCGCATGAATTTAGACTAATATTAAAACATATACTTATGACAAAGAAAGCTCTTTTGGTTATCCTTGATGGCTGGGGCCTCGGTAACAACGGTAAAGGTGATGTTATTTTCAATACTCCCACTCCTTATTGGGATTATCTTATGCAGACTTACCCCCACTCTCAGTTGCAGGCAAGCGGCGAGAATGTAGGTCTTCCCGCAGGACAGATGGGCAACAGTGAGGTAGGACACCTTAATATCGGCGGCGGCCGCGTAGTATATCAGGACTTGCTCAAAATCAACCGCGCTATTGCTGACGGTTCTATCCGTCAGAACCCCGAACTTGTTTCAGCAGTCCGCTACGCTAAGGAGAATGGCAAGAAACTCCATTTCATGGGTCTTGCTTCTGACGGTGGCGTACACAGCTCATTGGAGCACCTCAATGCCATGTACAAGATGGCTGTTGACGAGGGTGTTGCCGAGACATACGTTCACTGCTTCATGGATGGTCGCGACACAGATCCCAAGAGTGGTGCAGGCTTCATCGCAGACATGGTGAAGAGCGATATGAAAGTTGCCACCATCATCGGCCGTTACTATGCAATGGACCGCGACAAACGTTGGGAGCGTGTGAAGATTGCATACGACCTTCTCGTTGACGGCGAGGGCAAGAAGGCCGACAATATGGTTCAGGCAGTAGAGGAGTCTTACGCAGAAGGCGTAACCGACGAATTCATCAAGCCCATCGTGAATACAGCGTACGACGCACGCATCGGCGAGGGCGATGCTGTTATATTCTTCAACTACCGCAACGACCGTGCAAAGGAACTTACAATTGTCCTTACACAAGAGGATATGCCCGATGCAGGCATGAAGACAATCCCCGGATTGCAGTACTATTGCATGACTCCCTATGATGCAAAATTCGTAGGTGTCCACATTCTTTTCGACAAGGAGAACGTGGAGAATACTCTTGGCGAGTACGTTGCAAAGCAGGGCTTGAAGCAGCTTCACATTGCCGAGACAGAGAAGTATGCACACGTTACATTCTTCTTCAACGGCGGTCGCGAAACTCCCTACGACAATGAGGACCGCATCCTTGTTCCTTCACCCAAAGTGGCTACATACGACCTTCAGCCCGAAATGAGTGCTTATGAGGTTAAGGATAAGCTCGTTGAGGCTATCGCTGCTGAAAAGTACGACTTTATCGTCGTTAACTTTGCGAATGGCGACATGGTTGGCCATACAGGTGTCTATGAGGCTATCGAAAAGGCTGTCGTTGCAGTGGATGCTTGCGTTAAGGATGTCATTGAGGCTGCAAAGGCTCATGGCTACGATTCAATCATCATAGCCGACCACGGCAACGCCGACAATGCTGTAAATGCCGACGGTTCGCCCAATACTGCCCACTCGTTGAACCCCGTTCCCTGTGTATACGTAACAGACGACAAGAACGCTACAGTCAAGGATGGTATCCTTGCCGATGTTGCACCCTCTATCCTCAAGATTATGGGCTTGGAGGCTCCTGCTGACATGAGCGGTACTCCCCTTATCTAAATAAAGGCCGATGGTACAGATTGGTGATACAATCGTCTCGTTTTCGATATTTACCGAGTATTTCTGCTGCGACCCTGCACACTGCAAAGGAATATGCTGTGTGGAGGGCGAGGCAGGAGCTCCGGTGGTTCTCGACGAGGTGGAGAAACTCGAAGAGGTTCTTCCCGTCATAGAGAAGGAGATGCGCGGCGAAGCACTTGCTGTCGTCAAGGAGCAGGGAGTTGTTTATAACGACCCCGACGGCGACCTTGTAACCTCTATTGTCAACGGCAAGGATTGTGTCTTCGCCACATGCGACAGCAAAGGCTGCACTCTCTGCCTTATAGAAAAAGCCTTCAACGAAGGACGTTGCCATTGGCGCAAGCCTATTTCATGCTACCTCTATCCGGCACGTCTGGGAAAGGTGGGCGACCTTGTGTCGGTGAACTTCCACAAATGGGATGTCTGCCGTCATGCGGTGGTGAAAGGAAAGCGTGAGCGCATACGCGTCTACGAATTCCTGAAACAGCCGTTTATAGAACGCTTCGGCAAGGAGTGGTACGATGAGCTGCTTGTGGTGGCAGAAGAGTTGAAAGCGCAGAATTACATATAGAATCCTATACAAAACCGATACTATGAAAAAGATATTAAGACCACTTTATTTGCTCTACCAGCTTATAGCCTATCCCTTGGCGGGTATTGCAACCATGTTTGCCGGATTGAGCATCAGCCTTTTCGGAAAATATCTTCCCGTAAAAGGCGGTGATTATTATCCCGCTGTCGTTTGGGCGAAGTTTATGATACGCATCTTCCTGTTGCCCATGAAGGTTACGGGGCTTGAGAACCTCGACCCTAAAAAGAACTATGTCTTTGTCGCCAACCATCAGGGCGCTTGGGATGTCTTTGTGATGTTCGGTTATTTGGGACGAAACTTCAAGTGGATGATGAAGGATTCCTTGCGTAAGATGCCTTTTGTCGGCAAGGCTTGCTACGACACAGGACATATCTTTGTCAACCGTTCGTCTCCCCAAAAAGAGATATTTGTAAAGGCTCTGAAGACTCTTAAGAAAGGTACTGCCTTAGGAGTTTTTGCTGAGGGTACGCGTACACGTACCGGCCGTTTGGGCGAGTTCAAGAAGGGTGCCTTTGTCATTGCAGACATGGCTCAGGTGGAGGTTGTTCCATTGGCTATCGAAGGCTCTTTTGAACTTCTTCCTAAAAAAGGCATATTCATGAACTGGACTCCCCTGAAGCTTACTGTGATGAAGCCTATTGCTCCCATTGGTAAGGGTAAAGAGAATGTGGAGTATCTTATGAATGAGTCGCGTGCAGCAGTTGCTAAGGCACTTGGCGAAGAGTAATAGGGTGAAAGAACACAGACATCAAAAAAAGGTTGCGAATTCGCAACCTTTTTTTGATGTCTGTGTTCTGATTATGCTTCGGGGCGGGGACGGCGGGGACGACGTTCGCGCTCTACATAGCCTTCGGGCTTTTCGAGAAGCACACGGCGTGAAAGCTTGAACTTGCCTGTCTTGGGGTCGATGTCAAGCAATTTGACCTTTATCTTGTCGCCCTCTGCGAGACCTGTCTCTTCGATTGTCTCGAAACGCTTCCAGTCGATTTCTGAAATGTGGAGAAGACCGTCTTTGCCAGCCATGAACTCAACGAATGCGCCGTAGGGCATCACGCTGCGTACTGTGCCTTCGTAAACTTCTCCCACTTCGGGGATTGCAACGATTGCGCGTATCTTTGATATTGCTCCCTCGATGCTTGCCGCATTTGTTGCTGCAATTTCGATGATGCCTTCGCCGTCAACCTCTTCGATGGAGATTGTAGCACCGGTCTCTTCCTGCATGCCTTGGATGATTTTTCCACCGGGGCCGATAACTGCTCCGATGAACTCTTTGGGTATGCGCATAGTCTCAATGCGGGGTGCGTGGGGCTTCATCTCGGCGCGGGGCTCTGCTATGCACTCGGTAATCTTGCCGAGGATGTGCATACGGCCTTCGCGTGCCTGGTTGAGTGCCTTTTCGAGGATTTCGAATGAGAGGCCGTCAACCTTGATGTCCATCTGTGTGGCAGTGATGCCGTCAACAGTACCTGTTACCTTGAAGTCCATGTCGCCCAAGTGGTCCTCGTCGCCGAGAATGTCGCTCAGTACGGCATATTTGTCTTCGCCTGCGTTCTTGATGAGACCCATTGCGATACCCGATACGGGCTTCTTGATTTTTACACCGGCATCCATGAGAGCCAATGTTCCGGCACATACGGTAGCCATAGAAGACGAACCGTTAGATTCCAGAATGTCAGAAACTACACGAACACAGTAGGGGTAGTCGGCGGGTACCATGTTCTTGAGTGCGCGGCAAGCGAGGTTGCCGTGTCCTATTTCGCGACGGCCTACACCTCTCTGAGGTCTTGCTTCACCTGTAGAGAAGGGAGGGAAGTTGTAGTGCAGCAAGAAGCGGTCTGTGCCCTGTGTCATTACATCGTCGATAATCTTCTCGTCGCGTTTTGTGCCGAGCGTTACAGAGGTAAGAGACTGTGTCTCGCCACGTGTGAAGACAGCCGAGCCGTGGGGGCCGGGGAGATAGCCTACCTCGCACCAGATGGGGCGTATCTCTGTGGTCTTGCGGCCGTCGAGACGTTTGCCCTCGTCGAGGATGCAACGGCGCATAGCCTCTTTCTCCACGTCGTGATAGTAACGGTCGATGAGTGCGCCCTTCTCTTCGAGCTCCTCCTCAGTGTACTGAGCCTTGAACTCCTCTTTGATGGCGTCGAAAGCCTCTGCGCGTCCATGCTTGTCGCAGTTGCCGCTTGCGGCAATAGCGTATGCTTTTGCGTAGCACTCTTCGTGTACTTTTGCGCGAAGTTCCTCGTCGTTCTCCTCGTGGCAATATTCGCGTTTTACGGTCTTGCCAACCTCTTCCATAAGCTCCATCTGCGCCTTGCAGTGAACCTTGATGGCTTCGTGAGCCACTTTCATGGCCTCAAGAAGATCGCTCTCGGAAACCTCTTTCATTTCGCCCTCTACCATCATTATGTTGTCGTATGTGGCTGCAACCATGATGTCCATGTCTGCATTTTCGAGTTGTGCGAATGTGGGGTTTACAACGAATTCTCCGTCTATGCGTGCAACGCGCACTTCCGAAATGGGACCTCCGAAAGGTATGTCCGATACTGCAAGAGCAGCCGATGCTGCAAGACCTGCGAGTGAATCGGGCATGTCAACGCCGTCAGCCGAGAAGAGTATGATGTTTACATAAACTTCGGCATGATAGTTGTCGGGGAAGAGCGGACGAAGTGCTCTGTCGACCAAACGACAAGTCAATATCTCATAGTCTGACGCTTTGCCTTCGCGTTTTGTGAAACCACCGGGGTAACGTCCGAAAGCGGCATATTTTTCTTTGTACTCTACCTGTAAAGGCATAAAATCTGTTCCGGGGACAGCGTCTTTGGCTGCACACACCGTAGCAAGCAGCATTGTGTTGCCGAGTCGCAACATCACAGCTCCGTCTGCTTGCTTTGCAAGCTTTCCGGTCTCAAGTGTAATGACGCGTCCGTCGGGCAATGCTACATTTTTTGTAACAACATTCATCTTTATAATTTTTTCTGATTTCTCTTGGGAAGCTGTTCAAATTTTAATACCACATGATAAACATCGCTGAATAAACCGTAAGAGGTTTGCAAGCGCGGCTTTTTGCTTTAATAAAATTTGAACAGCTTCTAATTTATCTCGCAAAGATATACAAATTTCAACACTTTCCACTATCTTTGCCGTCGTATTTTAAAAAAATAGGAGTTCTCGGCAATGAAAAATCATTTTATCATCATATTTTCAATCATTTCGTTAGTAATTGCGTCATGCGATAATAAACCGTCGTTCACCATCAAAGGAACTGTCTCCGATGCTGCGGGAAAGAGTGTCTATCTCTCCCATGTGGGAATAAGCAGGAGCGAGATGGTCGATTCTGCCAAGATAAAATCCGATGGCAAATTCGAATTCAGCCAGCCGGCTCCCGACAGTTACGATTTCTATCGTCTTCAGATTGATGGGAAGGGTCGTGCAATTACGGTAGCCATAGACAGCACCGAAACGGTTGCACTCACAATCAACGGCAAGGACTTTGCGAACGGTTATGTGGTAGAAAATTCTGAGGAGAGCCGGAAAATACAGGAAATCAATGCTCTTCGTCAGGCTCTTGAGACGCAGATGGACCATTTTGCAAAGCATGGAGCCGGTTCGCCATCCGAAACACGCGCAGCCATTTATAACATAGTCAAGGAGTTCAAGGAGAATATCTTCAAACAGTATATTGCACCCTCTCCCGACAAGGCAAGCGCATACTATGCTCTCTTTCTCCGTGCAAACGGAATATCCATATTCAACCCCAATGCCAACCGCTTCGACAGCAAGTGCTTCTCGGCAGTGGCAACCTCTTTGAATAACCGTTATCCCGAATCGCCGCGTGCCAAGAATCTTTACAGCATTGCCGCTAAGGGCATGCAGAGCACACGCCCTGTGCAACCCGATACAATAGATGCGCAAGAATCGAAACTGACAGCGACAGGTATTTTCGATATAAGGCTTCCCAATGTCAGTGGCGACAGCATCAGCCTTTCTTCGTTGAACGGCAAGGTCGTGTTGCTCGATTTCATCCTCTACGGCGATACAAGGACAAGCGGTCATTCGATAGTCATGCGCGAAATGTATGACAAATACAAGAATCAGGGCTTTGAAATCTATCAGGTCTCGCTGGATGCGAACGAACATTTCTGGAAGACCTCTGCGGACAACCTGCCGTGGGTGTGCGTGCGTGACGGCGAAGGAATATCATCGCCCAACGTTCTGCTCTATCGTCTGGACAAGCTGCCCTCCTATTTCCTTATAAACAAGGCAAATGAAATAGTGTTGCGGGACGAGCAGATAACGGATATTTCACAGGAAATAGAAAAATTGTTGAAAGAGTAGTTAAATAGCAAAAAAAACCTTTTTTAGTTGCAATTTGAAATAAAAGGGCTTATATTTGCACTCACAATGACGAATCGATGGGTTCCGGCAAGAGATTGCCGGAATCCATTGTTTTACTAATTTTTATATAGAGTAAGAAGAAATGAGTTACATGTCCGAAGAGGGCTACAAAAAATTGTTAGCCGATTTAAAAGAGTTGGAAGGCAAGCGCCCCGAAATAGTACGTCAGATTGCAGAAGCACGCGACAAAGGCGACCTTTCGGAGAATGCCGAATACGATGCAGCTAAGGAGGCGCAAGGATTACTCGAAATGAGGATTAACGAGCTGAAGCTTATCATAGCCGATGCCAAAATCATAGACACCAGCAAGCTCAACACAGACAGTGTGCAGGTGCTTACAAAAGTAGAGTTGAAGAATGCTAAGACAGGCGCGATGATGACATACAGTATCGTCCCTGAGAGCGAAGCAAACTTGCGCGAGGGTAAAATCTCTATAAACACCCCTATTGCCAAGGGATTGTTGGGCAAGAAGGTGGGCGAGACTGCCGAGATTACCATTCCTCAAGGAAAAATATACCTCGAAATAATCAATATCTCAATCTGATGGCATCTATATTCAGCAGAATAGTAGCGGGTGAGATTCCAAGCTACAAGGTGGCAGAGAACGATATGTTCTATGCGTTCCTCGATATAAATCCGTTGGCGAAGGGACATACGCTTGTGATTCCCAAACGCGAGGTGGACTATTTCTTCGATCTTACCGACGAAGAGATTGGTGCCATGCAGGTGTTTGCCAAAAAGGTGGCAACTGCCATTAAAGAGGCATATCCTTGTGTGAAAGTTGGTCAGGCGGTGCTCGGACTCGAAGTGCCCCATGCCCACATACACCTTGTGCCCATGCAGAGTGAAAAGGATATGCTCTTCACGAACCCCAAACTGAAGCTTACAGCTGAGGAGTTTGCCGGGATTGCACAAAGGATAAGCAGTTGTCTGGCAGAATAGGAGTCGGGCAGACAACCGCCAAAATAAAGTTGTCAGGCAAGAGGTTGCGTTGAAAAGAGGCAGACGGCTTGCATGGCAACTTTTGTTGTATAACATAGTATAAAGACGAAGACTTTTTCATGCGTACACATATATCAAACGTAACAATTGTAAACGAAGGAGTATCGGTGAAAGGTTCCGTAGTCATCAACGGAACAAAGATAGTCGAAATATGCAAGGATGGGGATGCGCCCTGTCGCAGGTGCGATGAGACAATCGACGGAACGGGGATGTTCCTGCTTCCCGGAGTGATAGACGACCATGTGCACTTCCGCGAACCGGGACTTACTCACAAAGCCACCATCCTCAGCGAGTCGCGGGCTGCTGCTGCGGGAGGAGTAACGTCTTTTATGGAAATGCCGAACACCCTCCCCACGACAATCACCCTCACAGCCCTGCACGACAAGTATAAGCGTGCAGCCAAGGAGAGCCGTGTGAACTATTCGTTCTATTTTGGTGCGACAAACTCCAACAGCGATCTGTTCGAAAAGCTCAATCCTCATAGGATTTGCGGAATAAAGCTCTTTATGGGCTCCAGCACCGGCAATATGCTTGTAGACGATGCGGAGGGGCTCGACCGCGTGTTTTCATTGGCAAACATGCCCATTGCGGTGCATTGTGAAGATACGGACATTATAAATGCCAATGCAGCTCTCTTCCGAGAAAAATATGGCGATGACCCCGATGTGGAGTTTCACCCTATGATACGTAGCGAAGAGGCTTGCTACAGGTCGCTTGAGCGGGCAGTGGCGCTTGCAAGGAAACACGACAAGCAGCTTCATGTCATGCACATAAGCACTGCGCGTGAACTTGAACTCCTGACAAGCGAGGCGCTTGAGAGCAAAAAGATTACTGCAGAGGTAACTCCAGCTCACCTCACATTCTGCGACAAGGATTACAAGCGTCTGGGCACGCGCATCAAGTGCAATCCTGCCATTAAGACCGAAAAGGACCGTGATGCCTTGCGCGAAGGTCTGCGCAGCGGAAAGATAGATGTTGTCGGCACCGACCATGCTCCCCATCTTATAGAGGATAAGAAGGGTGGAGCGCTGAAGGCGACCTCCGGAATGCCCTCCATACAGTTTTCGTTGCTCTCCATGTTGCGCATGGTGGACAACGGAGTGTTTACCATAGAACAGATAGTGGATAAAATGTGTCATGCACCAGCCGAACTTTTCAGAATAGACAAGCGCGGCTATATACGCAAGGGCTATTATGCCGACCTTGTTCTTGTGGCACCCGGCAATCCTCATACTGTTACACAGGAAGATATATTGAGCCTCTGCAAATGGAGCCCGTTCGAAGGCGAAAGATTCGACTGGAAGGTGATGCGCACATGGGTGAACGGCGAATGTGTCTACAACGACGGCGTCGTGAACGACAAAGTGCGCGGAAAGGCTCTCAAGTTCAACCGATGAAAAGCAGATTGTTCTCGTTTAGAGTATCTATGCTCCGGCCGTATGTCGACTGGAGCTATCTTTTTCATGCGTGGGGAATAGGTGTCTCCGGGCAGGATGGGGCAGAGGCGCGACAGCTGAAAGCCGAAGCCGAAGAGCTGCTTGCAGCCAACGGTGACTGTGAAGTGTCGGCGATTTTCCGTTTGTGCAATGCGCGCAGCGACGGCGACAATCTGATTGTGGAAGATGAGGTCTTGCCTCTTCTCAGACAACAGCATGCGCTTGACAATGTCCCCAATCTCTGTTTGAGCGATTTTGTCTCGCCGTTCGGGGATAATGTTGGGCTGTTCGCAACTTCAGTAAATGGTGATTTCGGCAACCGGTGCGATGACGACGATTACCGTCGCCTGCTTATGCAGACGCTGTGCGACCGCTTGGCAGAGGCGGCTGCCTCGCATCTTCACAGCAGGGTGAGGCGCGAAAAAGAACTTTGGGGTTATTCTCCGGACGAAAAATTCACTCCGCATGAGTTGAATTCAGAGCCCTATACGGGAATACGTCCGGCTGTGGGTTATCCTTCGCTTCCCGACCAGTCGGTCATCTTCATTATCGACCGTCTGCTTGGTCTCGACAAGATAGGAATTGCGCTAACCGGGAGCGGTGCCATGCAGCCGCATGCTTCTGTCTGCGGGCTTATGTTTGCCCATCCTTCTGCACGCTATTTCGGCGTAGGGCGGATAAGCGATGAGCAGTTCAGGGACTATGCACGGCGCAGAGGGCTTTCTGAGTGTGAATTGCGCAAATTCCTTGTGCGCAACATTTGATCAACAAACTATGCCCATTCGCTCAGTTCGAGCCATCGCATGCCCTTTTCGTCGAGCAATTCTATGATTTCAGCCGTGCGCATCGACTTTTCTACCAATACATTGCCCTGAAGTGTGCCGCTGCTCATCTCTGCCTCAAGGCGGCTCTTCTCCTCTTCGAGCATTGCAATCTCTTTTTCGAGTTCCTCGTACTCTCTCTTCTCTTTGAACGTCAGCTTACGCTTTTCGGGAGCGGAGCTTCTGTTCTCCTTGTTCTCCTTGACAGCCTTGCTTTTGGTAGCGGCGCTCTCTTTTGCAGCTATGCTCTTCTCCTCTTCGCGCCAATCGCGGTAGTCGGTATAGTTGCCGGGAAAGTCCTTTATGTC
>CAYWIE010000032.1:0-27712 GCA_964458275.1 uncultured Bacteroidaceae bacterium | reverse complement strand
GACGCGGAACCGAGCATAACGACAAGAAAGCCTATAAATACTACAAGCTTGCCGCTGAGCAGGGTAGCGCACTTGGCAAGGCAAAGGCATACGAATTTGAAGTGCTTAAGTTCTATAAATAACTGTAATGTCAATTCGATAATAGGTATCCGGCAAACTTTAACCTGCAAAGAAAAAACATACACAAAAACAGCTTCAGAGTATTTGTATTCGCTCTCCTGAAGAGAAGAAGTATAATGTATATATAGTGTGCAAAAATTGCATACAGCAACAGCGTCTTCAATTCTCAATTTTGAAATAGTCTAAAAGGAATTTGTAGCTGTCTTGCGCAGAGAGACAAGTGTCAAGCAGATAGCCTTTTATGCTTTTCCATTCCCGCAAACCGCGATAGTAGAACATTTTCAGTTCGTCAGTGATGATAAACGGCACAAAACCATTAGCAAGACACTCTTTGAACATTACAAGCCTGCCGACACGTCCGTTACCATCCTGAAATGGGTGGATAGCCTCGAAACGTTGATGCAAATCAATAATAACTTCAAAGGTTTTTTGTTTCATGGAGTTGTACTCCTTGAACAATGCACGTATCTCGCTGCTGACGTCTGCCGGTGAGGTCGTTTCGTTACCGCCGACCTCATTGGGCAACCGTTTGTATTCTCCAACTGCGAACCAATCCTTTCGGCTGTCCGAAGTACCGCTTTTCAGTATTTTGTGTAGTTCCTTTATAAGGCTTTCTGTGAGGCGTTCTTCGGTCTTGTCGATAATGTAGTCGATGCAACGGAAATGGTTGACAGTCTCAATGATGTCGTCTACCCGGATGCTTTCGCCTTCAAAGCCAATGGTGTTTGTCTCAAAGATATATCGGGTTTGTTCGTGGGTTAAGCGACTGCCCTCAATATGATTGGAGTTATACGTGAGGTCAATTTGTGTGCGGTGATAAATACCGCCTTTAACTCCGCTCTCTTTTTCGCGTCGCAGAGCAGCAAGAAGTGGCGATATTTTACGCCGGTGGTTTTTACGTCCGGGCAACATGGCATCGCATGGGATGTTCCATGTCTTACCTATCAGAAGAGCACCCTCTATTTTCCCCACAGCACAATAATTGCGCGCAGTGCGTTCTGAAATCCCGTGTTTTTTTGCGAAATCTGATACTGATATATACTCCATACTTTTCTATCGGCAAGTTTTAAATCTCTATTTCATGACAAATATAACATTTCTTGCCGTTGTCGGCAAGAAATGTTGTTGCAATTGCGCCTTATTCTACAGTATATTCACACTGAGTGTGCAGAATTTGCACAAAATTCGTGCAGAAAAGAGGATTTTCCTGAAATTGCTTAGAAATGCAGAATTTCGTCCTTTCCTTTGCTTGCGTAAAAGCAAAAAGATATGAAAAGGACAATAATGACAATGCTGCTTTTTGGGGTTATGAACACTCTGTTGCCTGCCATTGGGGAGAGCAGCCATTCTGCGCCCATGACTCTGCAAGAGTGCCTTGTATATGCCCGTGAACATTCGGCTGTCAACGTACAGAACCGTTACAGCTACGAACAACAGCGCATAGCACTTCAGAACAGTGCCATGCAGTTTCTGCCCTACATAAGTGCGTCGGCAAATGCAAACATCAGCTTCGGACGCGGCATCGACCCTGAGACCAATACATACGGCACTAAACAGACGTTGGGGACGGGATTCGGGCTCTCAATGTCGCTCCCGCTTTTCGACGGGCTTGTAAATGTAAACAACTACAAGATGAACAAGAGCTATGTGCGCGAGTCGGAGAACAATGCCCGTAAGAGTGCCGACGAGGTGTCGCTCGCAGTCATAAAGACATTCTACAACGTGGTCTATTGCAAGGAGCTTGTCAAGCAGGTAGAACTATCGTTGGAGGTGGCAAGGGAGAATCTGCGCCAAACAGAGCGTCAGGAATCGTTGGGCATGAAATCGCGTGCCGATGTGGACGAAATGACTGCCATTGTCGCAGAAAACGAGTATTCGCTTGTGAATCAGCAAAACCTGTTGAATATAGCTCTTATAGACCTAAAAGCGGCAATGTCGTGGCCTGTGGAAAAGGAACTTGGCATAGACTGCCGTTTGCAGAATCCTGCATCGGAAGAGGGTGTTTTCAGTTGCGACATGGATATTCTGCAACTTCCTGCGGCAAAGATTGCAGGCGAGAAACTGCGTCAGCGCAAATTGGCAGTGCGTATAGCCCGCGGCAATTTCATCCCGTCGATATCCCTTTCGGGCGGTATTTCGACATCGTACTACAAGACACTGAACATGAACTACGATGCAGCTCCATTCCATCGTCAGTTCAAGGATAATATAGGAAAGTCGATAAGTACCGGAATCTCCATCCCCATTTTCGGACGGTTGAGCAGATACAACAGCCTGAGGAGCAGCAAGCTCTCATACAAAATACAGCAGGCGGCATACGACGAGACAATGCGCAGCCTCAGAACTGAGATGATGAAACTGGTGATGAACCTCGAAGGTGCACGTAAAGAGTACCTCTCCTCCATCAGCCGGCTGACAGCTGTGGAGGGCTCCCATGCTGCCAATCAACGGAAGTACGAACTTGGAAAAATCTCCGCATTGGAACTCTCCACAAGCAGTTCGCGCCTTGCGCAGGCACGTGCCACGCTCACAGGCAAGCAGATACAGCTTATCATACAAAAAATGCAATACGACTACTACAACGGCAAACCTTATATAAAAGAGTGATATTATGGATAAAATAATCAAACAGAAGAGGGGACTCAAGAAAAGGCATATCCCCTTTGTTATCGGTGGAGCATTGCTGCTCTCGCTATTCGGATGGATGCTATTCGGCGACCACAGCAGCAAGATGCGCATAGACTCCGCTAACATCATCACAAGCAAGGTGGTGGACGGCAGTTTCAACGACTACATACGCATTAACGGTCAGGTGCAGCCTGCAACTGTGGTGTACGTGTCGGCACTCGAAAGCGGCATTGTCGATTACAAGCCGGTGGAGGAGGGTGCAATGGTAAAGCGCGGAGATGTAATCCTTGTTCTTCGTAACCCCAACCTTGCGCGAGAGACACTCAACAGCGAGTCGCAGCTTGCCGAGCGTCAGAATATGCTTCGCGACACAGAGATAAACATGGAAAAGGAAAAACTGTCGATGCAGCAATCCAAGCTTAGTGCAATAACAGATGCCAACCGCACCCGTCGTGCCTATGAACAGATAAAGACTCTCTACGACGAAGGGCTTTCTTCGCGTGAGGAATATCTGCGGGCAAAAGAGGACTACGAACTTGCACAGAGCCAATTGAAACTGCTCATCGAACGTCTGCATCAGGACTCTCTCTATCGCAGTGTGCAGTTAGCAAAGATGCAGGAGAGCCTGAGCAATATGCAGGAGAATCTGACTCTTGTGCGCCAGCGTGCCGACAATCTTAAGGTGAAAGCGACATACGACGGGCAGTTGGGAAGTTTCTCTGCCGAACTTGGACAGAATATCGGTGCCGGCACAATGATAGGGCAGATAAATGTGCTGGGAGAGTATAAGATAACGGTGAACATCGACGAGCGTTACATCGACCGCATCACAGCCGGGCTTACGGGAGTGTTCGAACGTCAGAATACGGAATATGCCGTCAGAGTGAACACTGTCTACCCCGAAGTGCGTAACGGGCAGTTTCGTGCCGACCTCACTTTCACCGACGAGATTCCCGAAAATATACGTGTGGGACAGACCTACTACATAAACCTTGAGCTTGGTGAGCCAACACCGGCTGTGCTTGTCCCGCGTGGCAGTTTCTTCGGTACAACAGGAGGCAAATGGCTGTTTGTACTCTCGCCCGACGGCAAGGAGGCTGTGCGTCGCGAAATAAAGATTGGCCGTCAGAATCCCCAATACTACGAAGTGCTTGAGGGATTGTCTCCCGGCGAGAATGTTATAATATCGGGATATGACAGCTTCGGCGATTCGGAAAAGCTGTTGTTGAAATAGGATTCCAATATTCAATGAAATAAATATAATTAAACAGATACTATTATGAAACTCAGTACAGAAAATTTAGAAAAAGTGTTCCGCACGGAACTTGTAGAGACAGTTGCACTTAATGGTGTTTCTATAAATGTCAGCGACGGCGAATTTGTAGCAATCATGGGGCCGTCGGGTTGTGGAAAATCCACTTTGCTCAACATATTGGGATTGCTGGATAACCCCACAAGCGGCAGCTACAAGATTGACGATACAGAGGTGGGCGGTCTCAAGGAGAGAGAGCGCACAGCCTATCGTCGCGGAAAAATCGGATTCGTCTTCCAGTCGTTCAATCTGATAGAGGAGATGACAGTGGAAGAGAATATTGCCCTGCCGCTGACCTATCTGAAGTACTCCCCATCGGAGCGCAAGAAGATGGTCTATGAGGTGATGCTAAGTCTTAACATAGCCCATCGTGCCAAGCATTTCCCGAACCAGCTGTCGGGAGGCCAACAGCAGCGTGTGGCAATTGCCCGCGCCGTGGTTACAAAGCCCGGACTAATCCTTGCCGATGAACCTACGGGTAACCTCGACTCTAAGAATGGCAAGGATGTAATGTCCATACTCTCCGAACTCAACCGGCAAGGTACCACCATTGTAATGGTTACACACTCCATGAAGGATGCGAAATATGCAAACAGAGTAATCAATCTGTTCGACGGTCTCGTAGTCGATACGCTCGACGACAAGATGTAGTGTAAACAGCTTTTAAACAGTTTCTGATATGATACAGAATTTTATAAACACACTCAGGCGTTATAAAGTCTCCTCGCTGCTCAATATAGCAGGCTTGGCGATAGCAATTGCCGCGTCGTACATCCTGTTTGTACAATCGACATACGAGCTTGGCTACAACAGCAACATTAAGGATGCCGACTGCCTTTTCCGAATGGAGCAGGGCTTTTTCTCCGCAGCTTCTGATTACAGCGCCAACTGGAGTGCTCCTTTGGCAAGGGTGCTGCTCGACGGCAATCCTTCGGTCGAGGCCTATCATTTCGGCTACATTCATGGCTATCTTGTTGACCACTGCTTCGAAAAGACGCCCGAAGCACCGTCGCTGAAGTTGCGCGGACTGGAATTTACCATGGAGGCTTTCGAGGCATTGGGATTTGAACTTGTCGAGGGCGACCTTGAGCCTGTGAGCAAGCGCATGGCAATGGCATTCAGCCGTTCCACAGCCGAGAAGTACAATATAAAGGTTGGCGACCATGCATCGTGGGGCGGCACTTTCAATCCTACGCAGGCACTGCCCGTTGCGGCTATTTTCGAGGATTTTCCCGAAAACTGCGACCTTGCGGGCTTGCAGGCTGCCTATGGCGACTATTGGGATAAAATATCGAACAACGACGGAAGCGCTTGGAACAATCCCTGTTACGTAAAATTGAACAGCGCCGACGATATTGAAGCCTTCTACGACTTTGCGTGGCAACGCTTGATGGAGGACGAGGGCTCAAGGGAGCAGTTGGAACAGTGGGGAATCACCAGAGAGACCCTTTACAAGAAATTGCGCCTTACGCCCTTTACCGAGACATATTTTGCAGCGGAAATATCAGGCAGCGATCTTGCAACCGGCAACCGCATTGCCGTATATACAATGCTGACGATGGCAATTTTAGTATTGGTGCTTGCGTTCATAAATTTCTTCAATTTCTATGTTGCGCTCATTCCCAAACGCATACGCAGCATAAACACACGGAAAATTCTGGGTGCTTATACATCCACACTGCGTGCCGGCATACTCTTTGAGTCGATGTTCATGTGTGTAATAGCCATGATTGTGGCAGCGTTGCTGGTGCGCGTCGCTGCATTGGGCGGCATTGAGCAACTGCTCTCTACCACCCTCGACTTCGATGCTCACAGGACGCTACTGTTCTGTCTGACAGGTGCAGTGCTGCTGTTTTCTCTGTTCACAGCGCTCTATCCGGCATATTATATCACCTCGTTCTCGCCGGCGTTTGTGCTGAAGGGCAGTTTCGGCGCGAGCGAGTCGGGAAAGCTCCTGCGCAACGCACTTATAGGCGTGCAGTTTGTGGTAACGTTCATCTTCATCATGGTTGCGTCGTTCATCTACTTGCAGTATAGCTTTATGCAGAATTACGACATGGGCTTCGAAAAGGAGAATGTCATTGCCTTTAATCTTGGTGCGGTGAGCTACGGCCATACGTTGGCGGACAAGCGCGAGACGGTGCGTTCCGCATTCATGAGCAATCCAGATATTGTGGATGTTGCCTTCGGCTACGAGGATATTGTCCGCGTCGGCGGCATGTCATGGGGACGCAATTTCAGGGATGGAGAGGATATCATGTTCATGGTATATCCCGTACATTACAATTTTCTTGAGGTGATGGGTATTGACATTGTCGAAGGACGCGATTTTACTGCCGATGATGCCCGCAGTGGCAACCGCTATATTTTCAACAAGGTGGCGAAAGAGAAGTATAGCCTTGCTGTTGGCGAGACTGTGCCCGGAACGACCAGTAAAGAGGCTGCCGAGATTGTGGGCTTCTGCGAGGATTTTAATTTCCGTCCCTTGCAATATGCTGTTGGGCCATACGCTTTTTACATATTCCCGCCGCACGACGAGTGGAACGGCTGCTGCTACCTCTATATCAAGGTGCGTCCCGGAAGCAATACGGCAGAATTGCTGCAGTTTGTCAAGGACGAGACAATGAAGCTTAATCCTAAACTGACGAGCCTGAACGTGGAGCCTATGCTCTTTGAACAGCAGTTGGAAAATGCTTTCTACAAGAAGGAGTACAATCAGTTTGTGGTTGTTTCGCTCTTCTCGTTGCTGTCGATTGTGATTGCTTTGCTTGGTGTGTTCGGACTTGTCCTTTTCGAGACCGAGTATCGTCGCAGCGAAATTGCCATCCGCCGTGTCAACGGTGCTATGATAAGCGATGTCCTGATGCTTTTCAGCAGCCGTTTCATCAAGGTGCTTGCCGTGTGCTTTGTGATTGCAGTGCCCATAGCTACATATTTTATGGTTATGTGGTTGCAGGAATTTGCTTTCAAGACTGAGCTGCATGTGTGGGTCTATGCTGTTACATTCTGCGTTGTTGCGATGTTGGTGATTGCAATTGTGGTGGTAAGTTCATGGCGCGTGGTTACGCAGAATCCTGTGGAGGTTGTCAATAAGGTAATGTAAGTTTAACCGATAAATTATAGAGCTATGAAAAAAATTATAATGACAATGGCTTTGATGCTCGCCATTCAGGTTTGTATGGCACAAACCGTGGCAGGAGTCTTTAGGGAGTTCCGCCACGAAGATAATTCGGAATACATAATATTGCCTCAAATTATGGTGAAGGCTGTGAAATGGATTCATCAGAACAGGCAAGAGGAACCGGATCCGATATTCGAAAAGATAAATTCGATGGAATATATGGATTTGTCGGAATGTTCAGAAAGGGTGCATAGACGTTTTGCTTCGAGAACAAAGAATCTGAAAATGACCGATTATGAGCCGCTGCTAATAACAACAAAGAACAACACACATGTCAAGGTGTGTGCCAGAATGGAGGGGGATGTTGCCAGCGATGTGGTGATGATTGCAGCCGGGAACGGTTCGTATATGATTTTTCGCATTAAAGGGCAACTGACTATGGATGATATAAAAAAGGCTGTCGAAAGAACCCAATCATAGGTATAATGTTTATCAGCATTAGGAATAACGAATTATGAAAGCACTAAGAAATTTATATATAATCCTGCGCAGTATGCCTGCCGTAACGGGGCTGAACATTCTTGGCCTTGCCGTTGCAATAAGCGTGGCGTATATGATATTCGTGCAGGTGAACCACGAACTTGACTTCAACAAAGAGATAAAGGATGCCGACCGCACTGCTATTGTTATTAGCGACGGCAATTTTATGGGCGAGAGACACATATATACCAATATGTCGCGCGGCGCGGCGGAATTTATAAAGAACAGCGTGCCTATGGTTGAGAAGGTAGGTTCGATAAATATTCTTGGCGACAGGCGCGGCGGCTGCACCGAGGATAATCCCGAAGGCTTTCTGTTCAACATCAGCAATATCCTCTTTCCTGCCACCACACTGGATATGTTCGGATTCGAATTTGTCGAGGGCGACACTGCTTCGCTTGCAACGTACGGCAATATGGCTGTCAGTGAGAGCTTTGCCCTACGTCATAATTTGAAAATCGGTTCGCGCATAGGCCATACATACAACGAGGATATTCCTATGTTCAGCGATGCATACAGGAAAGGAACGGTTACCGCCATCTACCGCGATTTTCCAGAGAATTGCGACCTCGCGACACTGGACGCCGTCGGCTTTTTCGACAACAATGACCTTAGCGACTGGAACAATTGGAACTTTCAGGTATATGTGAAACTTGCCGACGGATATACATTTGCAGAGTTCGACAGTACACTGACGAAACTCTTTGTCGAAGAGCAGGCGAGAATAAAACGGGATGGTGATCCTAAGCGCTATTTTACCGTTCCTGTAAGCGAACTTTACTATAATCAGCCGGCAGAAATCAAATATGGCTTCCCATCGTCGAGAGGTGATATTTCTGTTACGCTGTCGCTCGCTGCCATCGCTGTGGTGCTGTTGTTGGTAGCCTTCATCAACTACCTGAACTTTGTAATGTCGCTCATCCCCATGCGCACGCGCAGTGTGAACACACAACGCATAATGGGCGCGTCGGTCGTGTCGTTGCGTCTGGATTTTATAGCCGAGTCGTTTCTCTTTCTGTTGGCGGCTGTGGTGCCTGCACTGTTCATTGTAGCTGCAGTAGGCAAAAGCGACCTTTCCTCTCTCTTTATAATCCCTGTCGATGTTGCTAAACACTGGGGTATAATGCTTGCGATAATACTGACCGGCGCACTGCTCTCGGTTGCGGTGTCGGTATATCCGGCTTTTTACATAACCTCCTTTTCGCCTGCCTTTGCGCTGAACGGCAATTTCGGGCGCAACAGAAAGGGGCTTCTCCTGCGCAAATTGCTCATAGGGGTGCAGTTCTTCGTTTGCTTTGTGCTTATAGTTGTGGCGCTGTTCATCTGGTTGCAGAACCGCTATCTTATGTCTGCCGACATGGGATTCAACCGCGAACATCTGCTGACCGTCGAGTTGCCGAGCAAGCAGTTCTTCATGGAGGGGCAGACTCCACGCGACGAACTTTCCAATCTGTTGCTGGCTGGCGGTTATGTAAAGGATGTGGCTTTTTCAAACGGTGATTTCATCACCAACCGTCGCTGGACGGTGGGGCGTTCCATCAACGGAACGTTGCCCGAAAATGCAGGCAGGGATATAACGTTTTCGCCGTTTCAGGTGTCGTGGAATTTCTTGTCGGTGATGGGCATTGGCATTGCTGAGGGACGCGACTTTACGTTGGAGGATGTACAGAGTGTTTCGGGTGGGCTCATCTTCACCGAGGCGGCTAAGGCTCAGTACCTGCTTTCGACTGACAATAGTGTCGCTCCGCGAGGAACGGATGTTCCCATTGTGGGATTCTGCCGCAACGTGAATGCCCGTTCGTTGCACGAGGAGCAGGAGGCGTTTGCCTTCTACTGCATGGGACAGGACGAAATGGGTGTGCCGGGCAAGAAGTTTTATGCCATGCGCAACCTCTACATACGTCTTGCGGCAGGTGCAGATGTTGCCGATGCGGTGGAGCATATAAGAAAAACGATTGTGGACTATTTCCCCGACATTGCGCCTGCTTCGTTCGATGTGGAGTTTTTCGACGAGGTGCTGCGCCGTCAGTATGAGCGGGAACAGCGTCTTGTACTGATGGTGGGGGTGTTTGCAGCGCTTGTAATCATCGTCTCGCTTATGGGGCTGTTTGCCACTGTGCTCTTCGAGGTCAAGTTCATGGAGCGCGAGATTGCTCTGCGTCGTGTCAACGGTGCTATGATAGACGATATATTCAAGATGATAAACAGGAAATATGTTAGAATCCTTATAATAAGTTATGTATTTGCCATGCCCTTGTCCTATCTGATAGTTGACGGTTGGTTGCAATCGTTTGCCTATAAGGTGGATATCTCTCTGTGGGTGTTTGTCCTGTCGCTTGCCGTGGTGGTGATGGTTGCAATATCTGTTGTTACCTTTACTTCGTGGCGCGTGGTCAACCGCAACCCGGTGGATGTTCTTGGCAAGGGCGATTGATAATTGAAGAGACTCTCAATAAATCAACGGCACATGTTGCTGCTCCGCCGTGAGGCGTGGCAGCAATATGTGCCGTTTTTTGCAATGCAGCTTCTTACAGTTTTGCTGCGCCTTCTATTATCTTGACAATGGTCATCATTGCTTTTTCCATCACCTGCAGCGAAACAAATTCGTAACGGCTGTGGAAGTTTATTCCTCCTGCGAACATGTTGGGGCAGGGGAGACCCATGAACGAAAGCTGAGCTCCATCGGTACCTCCGCGTATGGGCTTTATCTGCGGGGTTACTCCTGCCTCTTCCATAGCCTTACGTGCAAGCTCTATGATGTGCATCATGGGCTCTACCTTTTCGCGCATGTTGGAATATTGGCGCTTCACTTCCACGCTTACAACATTCTCGCCGTATAGGGTGTTCATCTTTTCTGCCACTTCGTTCATGAATGACAGACGCTTTTCGAATATCTCTTTGTCGTGGTCGCGGATGATGTATGAAACTTCGGCTTTGTCGACACCGCCGTTGATGCTCATCAAGTGGTAGAAGCCTTCGTAACCTTCGGTCTGTTCGGGGGACTCTGCTGCGGGAATGGTCTCTACAATGGCTGTTGCTACACGCAGTGCGTTGAGCATCTTGCCCTTTGCATATCCGGGATGGACATTGCGCCCTTGTATGGTGAAAAGCGCGCTGCCTGCATTGAAATTCTCGAATTCGAGTTCACCCTCGGCTCCGCCGTCGACTGTGTATGCCCATTCGCATCCGAAGAGGGGGACGTTGAAGTTGTGTGCACCGCGGCCTATCTCTTCGTCGGGGTTGAAGGCTATTCTTACCTTGCCGTGTTCTATTTCGGGGTGTGCCTGAAGATAGGCAACGGCTGAGATAATTTCGGCGATGCCTGCCTTGTCGTCGGCACCGAGCAGGGTGTGTCCGTCGGTTACTATAAGGTCCTGTCCCTTGTATGCTGCCACTTCGGGAAAGTCTTTGACGGTGAGCACTATTCCCTCTTTTTCGCATAGTGTGATGTCGCCTCCGTCGTATGAAGCTACTACGCGGGGATTGACATCCTTACCGCTCATGTCGGGGCTGGTGTCGAGGTGGGAGATGAATCCTATTACGGGTATCTCCTTGTCGCTGTTTGCCGGCAGTGTGGCGTAGAGATAGCCCTTGTCGTCGAGGGTTATTTCGGTGAGCCCCATCGATCGAAGCTCGCTCTCAAGGTAGCGGGCAAATGTGAACTGTCCTTCACTTGTGGGCACTGTGGTGTTCTCGTCGATAGACTCTGTGTCGAATGTTACATATTTGAGGAATCTTTGTAACATGCTCTCGCTGAATTCTTTCATTGTATGGTCGTTTTTGTTTATGGCTTTTGGTTACAGCTTCTAAAGTTAGGCCTTATGTTTGGAATCGGCAAATATTCAGATGCTTATTTGTATAAAATTTTAAACAGCTTCTAAATCGCATCCAGCAATACGAAAGCAGCCCAATAGTAGGGACTTGAATATATTTTTGGCTTACTGTTTGACTTATCTTCGTAGTTACGAAGATATTCTTGCGCGTTACGGAGAGACTCATGTGCATTTTTGCCGGATAGAAGATTGCGGTAGAACTCGCTCATAAGCAATGATGTTGCTTTGTCATCGACTTTCCATAAACTCATAAGCAATGTTCTTGCACCGGCTTTCTTAAAGCCGCGTTGCATTCCGAAAACACCTTCCCCTGTAATGTCGCCCAAACCGCTTTGGCAGGCAGAAAGTACCGCTAAGTCCAATTTGCGAAAATCAATGTCGGCTAACTCTTTGGCGGTTAGTACGCCATCGTCGAGTTCACCTTTCATCGGTTTGCCGTTGAGAACATGGTTGGCTCCGGAGAACAGCAATCCTGAACGGACAAGAGCCCTCTCTTCGATGCCGGCATTGTCGCTGATGTTATTCAAAAAACTTTTGTCCTTCATCCAATGCATCTTTTTCTCATCCCAATAGAAACCGTGCGTTGCTATATGGAGAAGATTGATTCCTTTGCCGCTGAGTGATTTAAGTGATTCTTCAGTCCCTTTCACGCCTGTGAAGTATTCTACGGATATCTCTTTTTTTCGTTTTATAAGTGTGTTTATTGTATCTGTTTCATTCAATGTTGATGGCAAAAATGTTGCACCGCCACGCAATGTAAGCGTGTCTGCAATTTGACGGGATGCTTTCAGAGCACTCCTGTACTTTCTGTTCACTTTTGCTAATGCCAACGTATCTGCATCGTATATCAATCCGCCATAAAGAGCAACATTCTTTATTTGATTTTTCTCTTTTTTAAGCGCCAGCTCGCGTGTCGATGTCAAACGGTAGATATTGTATTCTTCGTTAATGTAATCTCCGTCTATAGGAAGAGCTTCTACAGCAATGCCATGCAAGCTGCCGGTTGGTGCAAAATAGATGTTTTTTACATCTTGGAGCTCAGTTTCCATGGCACTCCATATCTTTTTACTGAGATTGCCGGTATTGTATATTTCCTTAGCTTCTATTGCGTCCAGCTCTTTTTGTGTAAAAAGAGCAAACATCTTAGGAGATGCATAGTCTTTTTTAATTACAAATGCAACATATTGAATGTCTTTTAATTGTTCTACATCGAAATGTTTGAATTCTATTGCAATTTCGTTTTTTTCAAGCCTTTTTTGCACTTCGCGCCATGTGATTGACATGTTATGTGTGTAATCGCCGTAGGCTTTTGAATCTTTTATGAGCTGTTGCTCCTGTCTGTTGACCAGGCGTTCGAGTGAATCTGTATTGATGCCTCTCTCTGCTATAGGGTGTTCATACAATTTGTTGAGCAATAAACGATTGTCTTTCAAACTTCTGTATCTGGAAATGACTGTGCTGTCGCCGCTGTCTTGCAGCAACTGCTCCATAGACAGTTCTGTGTCGAGCAGCACTCCTTTTGTCAGCAATGCTGCATCATAGGCTGCATCTATCAACTGCTGATGACCTACATAATATGCTACGAACGGCATGTCTTTTTCGAAGAATGTGTTGTTTGCCTGCCAATAAATTTCACGTTCTCTGGCTGTAAGTTTCGAGAACATATCCCGTATCCGTTGAGAATTTATATCATATAACTCAAGGAAAGAGGATGTTGTGTTCACAGAGTCTCCGGCAGCCAGACTGTAACCTACCAACTGAAAAAGTGAATGGGCATACTCCTTGTGTCTTTTTCCATAATACTCTTCCCGCGCCTTAAGAGACTCTTTCGTGTATTTTATTGCTTCGTCCTTTTCTCCGAGCTCAAAAAAACAGTCTGCTATATTCTGCAATGTATGCGAATAGCCTGCCAACGAAGTTGTTGCGTAGATTTCAAGAGCCTGAATGAAAAGTTCCAACGCTTTTTCTATATCGCCGTCATCGTAATAATATGTGGCAAGGTTGTTTAGGGAGAGGGCATAATCGGGGTGCTTGTCGCCTATCGTACGTTTCCTTATCGACAGAACTTCTTTTCCGATTCTTATTGCTTCCGTTCTCTTTCCGGCCTCTTTGTGAAATCCGGCAAGATTACTGAGCAGTGCGGTGTATAAAGGCTCTGTATCTTTGAGTACATTCTTTGCTTTTTCATAGGCTTCAAGGGCAATCCTGATTGCTGACTTGTTGTCTCCTATATTGTCGTAATATGTTGCAAGATCGTTTAGGAGCCATATGTTGTAAAAGGTGTTTTCGCCTATCACTTTTTTTACAACCGGTTGCATTTGGGTTATCATTTCAATGGCTTTCGGGTAATCGCCCGATGCTGCATGATAGCCTGCCATGTTGATTGTCAGACTGATATACTTAGGATGTTCTATGCCCAGATGTTTCCTGTAAATGATTTCTGCCTCTTCTACGTTCTTGATTGCATTGCCGGTGTCTCCAAGTTTGTGCATGCAGTCTGCAATGTTAATCAGACATAAAGCATAGTCTGTGCTGTCATGCTTTTTTAGTCCGATAAATACTTCCAGATTTTCCAGATATAGTCCTAATGCTTTCAAGCAGTCTCCGCCTTCGTTGTAATATGTTGCAAGATTGTTCTTGTATGCAAGGAATGTCGGGCTTTTTTCGCCCAATACTCTTTTGCAGATGTCGAGCTGTGATGACATCAGCTTTATTGCTTTTTTATAATCTCCGGCATTGGAGTAGAAACTGGAGAGATCGTTCAGGCATTTTAAATAAAATTCATTCTCGGTCCCCATGATTCTTCTTGTGGCGTTCACTGCCTCTTCGCCAATCCGTATGGCATCTTTGTTTCTTTTGAGCTCGCCATATATTACTGCTGTATTGTTCAGCATACGTGCGTATGTTATGTCTTTGGAGTCGAGCTTTTCCTTGAATATAGGCAGTGCTTCCTCCATTAGGGCTGCTGCTTTTTGCGGTACTCCTTTGACATGGTATCCTAATGCAAGGTTATTGATGGCATACGCATAATTAAGCCTGTCGGCATCTGTGTTGTTGCGAAGAATCGAAACAGATTCCTCTCCATATTTTATTGATTCCTCAATGTTGCCGGCAGATGAATGGAAATGGGCAAGAAAGTATAATGCAAGTGCATATTTCTCGTCTTTTGTACCATAAAGGGATTTGCAGAGATTTGCAGCCTCAACCCCATAGGCTATTGCTGCGTCATGCCTCTTCGCTGCGGTATTGACCATTGCTTTCCTGTTGAGAATATCTGCGTACACCCCATTGTCCTTCCCAAAATGTTCAAGCTGTATCTTTTCTGCTTTTTCTGCCAGTTCGCTTGCTTTCTCAATGTTGCCTTTTGTACTCTCTTCTTTCGAATATTTGATGAGGCACTTCACCAATCCTTTTGTACCTCTTAATCGTAAAGTGTCGCTTTTCTGAAACAGAATTCTATATATGCCATCACTCTCGGTGTACAGTGCAACAGCCTGTCCGAAATCCTTTTTTTCTTCCAGGGACTTCGCTGCGTCATATAGTGAATCGGCTTTTGCTCTGCTGTTTCTGTCCTCTCCGTTTGCAATAGTAACGGTCAGCAGCAATAATGTAGCTAAAATGAATCTCATCATGGTGTTTCGTTGTTTGCAACTGCTCTTTTGAAAATCGTTTTGTGGAATCTTGCGATTTGTGAAGCATGAGACATTATATAATCAAGCATCTGCAACAAGGTGGCGGTAACAAGTATGTCGTATGTAACTCCATAGATGTAGTATGACGACAAACAGAAAAATGTAAGTATGCATGAGTATGTAAGCCATGACAGCACAAAACCTAACAGCGGGAAAGTTTCTATGTTTTTTTTGTTTCTCCACTCCAATATGCGGGCAAATAGCGATTTGCGGCTGAATATCTGATATGCAAAAATGAAATATAGCAAAAATAGCGACAGCTTGACTGCAAATGGAATCACATGTTGCCTGTGCATCAGCGATAGGAATGTGTTGGCTATTATCACCACTCCAGGCATATCTCCCGCTACGGTCTCATGCCTGTCGTTTAAAGCCATGTCTCCTATGAATATGTATTTCCCTTTGATTAATCCGTCGGTTAAAAGCGCCTCTTCGTCATTAAGCAGGTCGGCTCCCAGATTGTAATAATTCCTGCTGCCGTCTTGGGCATATGCCCCGTCAATATTCATATAAGGATATGCAAAAAGGGTACGGTTGCATAAGTCCCCGTCGTCGAAATGAAAGATTCCGAATGACGAGTGCTCCTTGCCTGTTATATCGCTATATACATGATAGGGGATAGATTGTTGCTCGTTGCTTTCCAATTCAAATTTATAGTAGTCGTCGCTAAAGAAGGTTGTTGTATAATCAGAAAAACGAGCTTTGCCTCCTAACAGATTGCTGTCGGATAGTTCGAGATTCCGCATTGAAGGAATCACAATCCTTTCCATGGATGCTATGCGGGCAAAAAGCAAGGAGTCGTACTCTGTTTCTATTCCATTTTCAAAGAAAACGTCGAGTATCACATACTTGTGGTCGTTGCGACGGGACAGGACATCAAGAAAACGCAGCATCTTATGTCTGTCGGTTATATCAATGCATCCCATTTCGAAACCGTCATCGTCATATGCATTTACCAATTGCTTGTCATAGCATACATTGACAAAAAGCAGAGAATCGGGTACGGAATTGTAGCCACGCTGTTTTTTTAGCAGGAAGTTGCACTGTTTTATTATATCAGCTTCGCCACTGATGGAAAAGCCGATGTTTGTTACAGCGTATGAAACACATAGTAAAACCGATGCTGCAATCCATGAGTATATTGCAAGAAGAATCCTTCTTTTGTGAAGAGCTGACAGTCTTTTCATACAATCAATCTGGCATTATTGCTCTTTCGATATGAACAAGCTGAATGTTCTCGGATAGCAAAATCTCTTTGTTCTTACCCTTTTCACGTGCTATGGCTTTCGCTTTTATGATATTTGTATATTTGCCATCAAATATTTTCTTTTTTATTGTCATACTGGCATTGCCGGCAGAGAGCCTTGCATTATAAATCCTCTCTTTGCCGTCTGCTGTGTAATGCAGCTCAACTGTATATTTCTTGTCGGAATCAAGGCCGGTGGGCAGGCACAACTGTTTGTCCAATATGTATATGCCATCAATCCCTTCTGTTGCGAAATCCCGTGTGGAGAGGCTTTGGTTCTGCTTGTTCATCAACTTTGTCATGAACGGATCCCCCTTTTTGTCTTGCGATGCTGCAAAACGCAGCAATTGCCCTTTTTCATCTTTGGCAATCATTACCTGTTTGGACGAAACCCAAGTTATTTTTGCATCTTTGTCAAATGTATCGCCTATGTGGCATTTGACACCTTCTATGATTATTGTCGGGGTCGTACAACGTACTATCTTCATCTTTTGGGCACAGGCTATTGCAGATGAAAAGGTCAGCAATATAACCAGAAAACAAATCTTCTTCATTATAATACAAGTAAATATTAAAAACAGACTCAATCGACGCCAAACCTCAGCGCCATACAAGCTTGCTTGATATGGCTGAGGTGCGAAGGAGATAAACTCTGTTAAAGAAACCGGAATGCCCCGCAAATATAGAAACATTTTCCAATAAAATTCAAACAGTTTCTAACTTTATATGTTTTTCTTTTTGTCTTTTATTATAGCGTAGTTTGACTTTTTGCGTCCTTTGTTATAAATTTGCGTTTTTGAAACTGTTACATGTTTTTTTGAGATTACAGTTTTTTGAGATTACAAGTTTTTTTTGAGAAAGGTTTTATGGAGAATTTTCTTGAACTATTGAAACATAGACGCAGTTGTCGTCTTTTTACTCCTCAGCAGGTGGAGGAAGATAAAGTCTGCGACCTGATGAAGGCTGCGCTGATGGCGCCTTCGGGGCATCGCGTAAATCCTTGGGAATTTATAATGGTTGACGACAAAGAGATGCTTCGTCAGCTGTCGATGTGTAAGGCTCAGGGTGCTGCATTGCTTGAAGGAGCTGCTCTTGCAGTGGTCGTTATCGGCGATACGGCAAAAACCGATGTATGGGTTGAGGACTGTTCTATTGCAACCATACTCATTCAGCTGGCTGCTGAAGAGCTCGGTCTTGGAAGCTGCTGGGTGCAGGTGCGCAAGCGTTTCGACGCAGACAGTGTTCCCGCAGATGAAAATGTCAGACGACTGCTTTCAATTCCCGGCAACTATGCAGTGTTGTCGATAGTGGCTGTCGGTTACAAGGCTCGCGAGAGCAAGCCTTTCGACGAAGAGAGAATGCAGTGGGAAAAGATACATATCGGCCGTTTTGGTGAAAAGTAGCCGCATAGTGATAGCCGGTGCCGGCAATCTTGCAACTTGTCTTGGTGTTGCGCTGAAGAAGGCTGGCATGGGACCGGTGGCGGTGTGGAGCAGGAGCAGCCGTTCTGCGCAGGCACTTGCTGCAAGGCTGGACTGTGAGGGAACGACCGGAATAGAATCGTTGCCCGATGCAGATATTGTAATAACAGCCGTCAGCGACGATGCGTTGCCCGAAGTGGCAAAGTCTGTGGCATCGAGGTTCCCCGACAGTGTTGTTGTGCACACAGCCGGCAGTGTACCGATGGAGATATGGAAGAATACTGTTGCACGGCAATATGGCGTGTTTTACCCTATGCAGACTTTCAGCAAGACAAAGGAGGTGGATTTCTCTAAAGTAGGCATATTTGTGGATGGCAGCAGCGAGGATGTTTGTGCACGGCTCGAAAGTCTGGCAAGAATCCTGTCTCCGTTAGTCTACCGCATCAACGACGAACAGCGTGGCTATCTGCATATAGCGGCTGTCTTTGCATGCAATTTTGCAAATGCGATGTACTCAATATCTGCCGAATTGTTGGAGAAGCAGGGGCTGCCGTTCGAAATAATGCTCCCGCTCATTGATGAGACGGCTGCCAAAATTCATTCATTGTCGCCCGGCGAAGCGCAGACAGGTCCTGCACATCGTCGCGACGAAACGGTAATAGAGCGGCAGCGGGCAATGCTCACAGACGAAAAAAGAGAGATATACGACCTTGTAACACGTTATATCGTCAGCAAGGTCAGCGAAAACAGATATTCAAAAGAAGAAAATGATAAACTACGACTTGACAAAGATAAAGGCGTTGGTCTTTGATGTGGACGGGGTGTTGAGCAGGGAGACAATACCCATGCATCCAACCGGCGAGCCTATGCGCACGGTAAACATCAAAGATGGTTATGCCTTGCAGCTTGCTGTGAAGGCGGGATTCCGTGTTGCAATAATTACAGGAGCAAAAACCGAAGCGGTCAAGGTGCGCTACCGCGGACTGGGCATTACAGATGTATATGTTGGTGCGTCTGTAAAGAAGGATATATTTGAGGAATTCATGTATATGTACGAACTCTCTTCCGAAGAGGTAATGTACATGGGCGATGATATTCCCGACTATGAGGTTATGCAGATGTGCGGTCTTCCATGTTGTCCCGCAGATGCTGCAACAGACATAAAGCAGATTGCAAAATATATTTCTCCCATAAGGGGCGGCGAGGGCTGCGGCAGGGAGGTGATTGAGCAGATTATGCGTGCGCAGGACAAATGGCTGGATGAGTCAAACGCCTTCGGGTGGTAAGAACAAAGGGAAAGAATAGAATGTTATGCTCGAAAATCTAAAAGACTACAAAATAATTCTTGCGTCGGCATCACCCCGCCGTCGCGAACTAATGAGCGGCTTGGATGTTGTATTCGAAGTGCGGACACTGCCTGATGTCGACGAGAGTTTCCCCGATTCACTGCAAGGCGGAGAAATTCCTCTCTACATATCGCAGAAGAAGGCTGCCGCCTATCGTGAATTTATGGCACCCGATGAACTTGTGATAACTGCCGACACCATTGTGTGGCTCGACGGCAAAGCGCTCGGCAAGCCCGCAGATGAGGACGACGCACGCAAGATGTTGCGCCACATGTCGGGCAAGACTCACAATGTGTATACAGGTGTAACAATAACCACTGCAACAGCAAGTGTAAGTTTCACTGCCTGCTCCAATGTAACGTTTGCTTCACTCGGCGACGAAGAAATAGACTATTATCTGAGCAAATACAGACCTATGGACAAGGCTGGTTCATATGGTGTGCAGGAGTGGATAGGCTACATAGGAATAGAAAATATCGAAGGTTCCTACTTCAATGTGATGGGGGTGCCCGTACAAAGGCTATATAATGAACTGAAAAATATTCCCGCATTATGAAAAATAAGATAGCAGAGGTGATAACCGACCTCATAGGCAACACACCGTTGCTGAGGTTGAACAACTATTCGCGTACATCGGGACTCTCGACGGCTCCGCTTGCAAAACTCGAATATTTCAATCCAGCAGGCAGTGTAAAGGATAGGGCTGCGCTCTATATGATACTCGATGCTGAGGAGCGGGGCATATTGAAGCCCGGTGCCACAATCATAGAACCGACCAGCGGAAACACTGGTGTGGGGCTTGCTTTCATCTGTACTGTGCGCGGATATAAACTGATGCTTACAATGCCCGATACGATGAGCCGTGAGAGAATGAGCCTGCTCAAGGCATACGGTGCCGACCTTGTCCTCACGCCAGGCAAAGAGGGCATGGCGGGTTCTATCGCAAAGGCACAGGAACTTTGCAATTCGATAGATGGCGCGGTCATTCTTCAGCAATTCGAGAACTGTGCCAACCCCCAAGCGCACTATTGCACGACTGCCGAGGAAATTTGGCGCGACACTGAGGGCAAGATTGATGCCTTTGTGGCATGTGTGGGCACAGGCGGAACAATAAGCGGAACGGCACGTCGCCTGAAGGAACTTGCCCCCTCGATAAAAGTCATAGGAGTGGAGCCTGCCTCATCTCCGGTGCTCAACGGCGGAGAAAAAGGCGCGCACAAAATTCAGGGAATAGGTGCCGGTTTCATCCCGGCAATATATGACGCTGCGGTGGTGGACGAGGTCTTCTGTGTAACCGACGAAGAGGCTATGTCTGCCGCACGTGCGCTTGCTGCCACAGAGGGCGTTCTTACGGGATTCTCTTCGGGAGCGGCATTGCATGCGGCATCCGAACTTATCCGCCGCGGAGGTTATGATGGCAAGAATGTGGTAGTGCTGTTGCCCGATGGCGGTGAACGCTACCTCTCAACCGAACTGTTTGCATAAGCACAATCGCACAAAAATGATTATGAAAAAGAAAGATATAACACAAGTATTGCCGGCAACGGTAAAAGCATTGACAGAGTGCAACCTCGATGGGGTGCTTGCAGAGTGTCAGCACGATGGTGAACCCATGCCTTCGGGACGTGTACTTTCCGATGTTGTGGAACTTGTACGATCGATAGTGTTTCCCGGATTCTTCGGCGAAGCGTACAAGGATGACAGTACGCTCGAATACAGAACGGGCCTGAATGTGGCAAAGGTCTATGACCTGCTTTGCGAACAGATTCACGCTGGACTCTGTTTCGCCAATGTAGAGAGCAAGAAAGAACGTCGCAAGATGGCAAAGGCTATGGCTGTGGAGTTCGTGGAGTCTCTGCCCGAACTGCGCCGCTCTCTGCTCATGGACGTGATTGCCATGTACGACGGCGATCCCGCGGCAAAGAGCTATGGCGAAATAATAAGTTGCTATCCGGCAATCAAGGCAATAGGCAACTATCGTATGGCACACAGGCTGATAGAGATTGGAGTGCCGCTTATCCCTCGCATAATCTCGGAACTTGCTCATAGCGAGACGGGTATCGATATTCATCCGGGTGCCAAGATTGGAAACTATTTTGCGATAGACCATGGAACGGGTGTGGTTATTGGAGAGACCTGCATCATCGGAAACCATGTGAAACTGTATCAGGGAGTAACTTTGGGTGCTAAGAGCTTTCCGGTTGACGAGAACGGAATTCCCATAAAAGGAATTCCCCGACATCCGATTCTTGAGGATAATGTCATTGTTTATGGAAATTCAACCATACTCGGTCGTGTAACCATTGGAAAAGATGCAGTAATCGGAGCGAATATTTGGCTTATGGAGGATGTACCTCAGGGCACAAAAGTTGTGCAGAAGAAAAATATATAACTGTCGCAATAAAAAAACTCGGCGCATGCGCCGAGTTTTTTTATTGCGACAGGAAAGATTGTCCTTGATTATTTCAGTGTGCCGTTGTTTGCAGAGTTAATCATAGCTTCACTTGCATACATATAAACCTCTACGCGGCGGTTCTGGCTGCGGCCGGCTGCTGTTGAGTTGTCGGCAACAGGCTCTTTTGAACCTTTACCCTCGACGCTCTTTATCTGGTTGGCAGATACACCAAGAGATTTAAGGTAGTTGGCAACCGAATTTGCACGATTTACAGAGAGAGGATCGTTGATGGCATCGCTGCCTGTAGAATCGGTGTGTCCGTAAATTGCAACGTCGGCGTCGCTATACTCCTTCAGGATTTTTGCAAATTCGCTGAGGTTGTTCTTTGCATTGCTGTTGAGGTCGTATTTGTTTGTTGCAAAGAGAACGCCTGAGTCGAATGTAACCTTGACTGCTGTGAGGTTGTTGGCATCTGTGATTGTCTCAACTGTGGCATTTTCAACCTGCTTTGCTGCATCGGCTGCCTTGTCCATTCTCTTGCCGATGATGGCTCCTGTGCCTGCGCCTACTGTTGCACCAATGGCTGCACCGATGGCTGCGCCTTTACCCTTATCGCTTCTTCCGCTTACCAATGTACCTACGATGGCTCCGAGGGCAGCACCGCCGCCACCGCCGATAAGACCGCCTTTTGCTGTGTTGTTCATGCTCTGGCAACCGCTGAGTACAAAGAGTGCACAAAGTGCAACGCTGAATAATTTGAATAATCTTACTTTCATAATTGTTTGGCTTTTATTATATTATAACATGTTAATTCAAGATAAAGCCCCATTCGGGGGACTGTCATGGGTGCAAAGATAATGTAAATTGAATATAATGTGAACAATCGTTTGCTGTTTTTTTCGTTAATTCAACGTTTCTGCGTAAATTTGCATTTCATAAATAATATGCAGAATAATATATAGCTATAATACAATGGCAGAACTTAAAGATTTGACAAAAAGAAGTGAGAACTACTCACAATGGTATAACGAACTTGTAGTAAAAGCTGATCTTGCAGAGCAATCGGCTGTACGTGGCTGTATGGTTATAAAACCCTACGGTTATGCAATCTGGGAGAAGATGCAGCGTATCCTCGATGATATGTTCAAGGCAACCGGACACTCGAATGCCTATTTCCCCTTGCTTATCCCTAAATCTTATCTCAGCCGCGAGGCAGACCATGTTGAGGGATTTGCAAAAGAGTGTGCCGTTGTAACACACTATCGTCTCAAGAATTCGGAGGATGGCAAGGGTGTTGTTGTTGACCCTGCTGCCAAGCTTGAAGAGGAGATGATTATCCGTCCTACATCGGAAACCATAATCTGGAGCACATATAAGAACTGGATACAGTCCTATCGCGACCTCCCCATCCTTTGCAACCAGTGGGCAAACGTGCTGCGTTGGGAGATGCGTACCCGTCTTTTCCTTCGTACAGCAGAGTTCCTGTGGCAGGAGGGACACACTGCGCACGCCACACGCGAGGAGGCAGAGCAAGAGGCTGCTACCATGCTTCACGTATATAATGAATTTGCCAACAAGCATATGGCGGTACCTGTGGTGATGGGTGTCAAGTCGGCAAATGAGCGTTTTGCCGGTGCATTGGAGACATATACTATCGAGGGATTGATGCAGGATGGCAAGGCTTTGCAATGTGGAACATCGCACTTCCTCGGACAGAATTTTGCTAAGGCGTTCGATGTGCAGTTTATGAACAAGGAGAATCAGCCCGAATATGTATGGGCTACATCATGGGGCGTATCTACTCGATTGATGGGAGCGCTCATCATGACTCACTCGGATGACAACGGTCTTGTGCTTCCTCCCGCTCTTGCCCCCATTCAGGTGGTGATTGTGCCTATATATAAGAATGCCGAGCAGCTCGCTGTCATAGACAACAAGGTGAATGTGCTTGTAGAGGAACTTAAGGCGTTGGGCGTCAGTGTAAAATACGACAAGGCAGACAACCGTCGTCCTGGATTCAAGTTCGCCGACTATGAACTTAAGGGTGTGCCTGTACGTCTGGTGCTCGGTGCACGTGATATTGAGAATGGCACTATCGAGGTGATGCGCCGCGATACTCTTGAGAAGATTACCCGTCCCATCGAGGGTATTACAGAATTTGTGAAGGCTCTTCTCGATGAGATTCAGCTGAACATCTATCACAAGGCTCTGAAGATGCGCGAGGAGAATACCCGCTCGGTAGACACATACGAAGAGTTCAAGAAGGAGATAGAGAAGGGTGGCTTCATTCTTGCACATTGGGACGGTACTCCCGAAACAGAGGAACTTATAAAGGCTGAGACAAAGGCTACAATACGTTGTATCCCCTTGTCGGGCGACAAGACTCCCGGTGTCTGCATGGTTACCGGCAAGCCTTCGGCACAGCGTGTGCTTTTCGCAAGAGCGTACTAACAGACTGCTTCCAAATATCAAGAGCCCCAAAGTTTGGATAAAAACTTTGGGGCTCTTGATATTTGGAAGCAGAAGCTGTTTGAATTTTCCTATTATTGCTGTCCTGTAAACGGTTATAGGTCGTTATATATAGGAAGATTAGGTCTGTACAAGCCCATGAGGTACTTGAGACCTGCGATTGTCTGACTTCCTATAATACAAACACACCATTAGCCCCCCCGTCTGGTAAGAAACATCGCCAAAATTGAGAATGTTGGCATCTCTACAGTTATGAGATTGAAAAAAGTATTTTATAAAGAATGACCTTTAGGGGGCGAGCAATCGCTCCTTTTTTGCTTTGCATAAAAATTCTATTTTCGATAGAATTCAGATGATTGCTATTTGTCGTAAAAAGATGAAATACTTGTATGGATAAGTTTGTTGTATTAACTTCGCTATATGAAATAAAAAAAACCGGATTCATTACCAGTAACTAAAAACTGGGAGAGGAACGACCGGGACTGCATTACAAATGCAATACATTTATGGAATATAACAAAAAGTTTTTTGAAAAAGTTTTCTCCAACAAGCGTATGGAGCGTTATTTTGCTCTTTATCCGGATGACGAAAAGAAGGCTATAAAACACTATCAGTCAAACATAAAACTGGCGGAGGCATTCTATACTTCTTTGTCGGTGTTGGAGGTTGCGTTACGAAATGCTTTGAGCCGTGAGTTGGAAACTATGACAGGCCGAGAGGATTGGTATGCAGTATTTCCAAATACTCCCGGACTGAACAATTTGAACAGATATATTACACAAGCATCCAAACAGATTGTGGGACGACACGAAGCGATAACTCCGCTATCCTTCCGCCATAACTATTCTACTTTCTCAAACTCCCTCAACAGTACATGCTGTCCTAAGTCGTTCCAGCAGACTGCATACTCACCACTGCTTTTTATGCGCACGACCGATGCAAACTCCTGCGGGGTGAGCTGTACGAAGAATGGATAGGCTTTTACGGATATTGTATAACAGTGCGTCTCATCCTTGTCATCTTCAAAGGTTACTGTCAGGCTTTGGCGGTCTATGCACACGTTCGTAACCTCATGGTCGGCAAGATATTCAATATCGCTGGCTGCCGACGAATTTACGGCAGACAACAGATAGCAACGGCATTTGTCGTCAAGCAGTCTTTTTACGATGTGCGCCCACACCTTTTCCTCTTTGCCTTTCGGTGTTTCGTAGTTTATGCAGCGCAACAGAGGTGGCAGGTTGAATGTCTGTTCCTGTGAATCGTCATTATAGATTTCAAGTTCGCGGTTGTCGTAATCGTAGCCGTAGCCCGCATATTCAATCTTTCCGGTTGGCAGGTCGTATGCCTGCATAAATTGCAGGTCGTCGTTACTTTCATCTACAAGGAACATAAAATTGTACGCCTCTGCAAGCTTGAACGAGTCTGTTGCATTGCTTGCCGCTCGCAAGCGCATGGCAATGTACGCCCCCCGTTGCTCGGACTTTGTGGGTACTACACTGAAATACCACAACTCGCATCCCTCGCCGAATGTTTCGCCCGGAGCAATCCAGAAAGAATCGTCGCCAACGTCGAGCAGATACCCCATTTCGCGTAAAAAATTCTCGAAATAGTGTTCATCGACGTAGTTCCTTATTATCACTTTCAGATTCTCAATCAGCTTCAGCAGTGTGAGGTACTCGTCGGCAATGTTTATCTCAATAGCTTTCTTTGCCGATTCGTATGCACGCGAGTTTGCCGGGAAGATTCCGCGCAGCTGTTCGTTTATCGCCTCAAGCTGTCGGGCAAGGAGCTTTTTGCCCTTTCGGGTGTAGGGCGAGATATTCTTGCACAAGATATAATGGTAGGCAATTATCCCAAAATAGAGCTCCGGATGTTGCAGCCTTATCTCTTTCAGGCCTATGATAAAATCCTCTTCTATGTTTGACGGCAACGAACCATACTCTTCGGTGAGCATGGCTGTAAATGCCGCATCGTGCCAATCGTCGCCACCGCCGTATGCTGCGTGGAGCGTGCTATATACATTCTTGCCATAATGCACGCACTCGGCTGCGGAAACAATATCCTTGTCGCCCAACAGCAATTCCTTGCACAGCCGTTGCCATATTGCTGCAACCTTTTCCGGCGACACATTGTCGCCTTTTTTTATGCGTCCGATTGTAGAGCGGCTGTTCTTTCCGTATCCGAGCAGTGTGGCAAGTGCGCAGTCGTTGCCCACAAGCACGCTGTTCGCGAAAAGTATTTGTAGAATTTCTTGTCGTTCGTCCATTGTATTAATTTTTCTGTGCGAATATAGTGAATATTTATCTCGCATAAACATGATTTACTGCATAATTGTACCAAAAAGCGTGATTTTTGGTACAGTATTTCTTATGCAATTATCTATGGCAAGAATTTCGCCCTTATTATGAAAGAAACTATATAAATTCACCCGCAAATAGAAGATGAGGAAACAAAAGAGGAAAAAACACTCCGCAGAGCGTCATATTCAAAAAATAAATGCTACCTTAGCGCAGTCCGGCGGGAGAAATCGTTGGACGCATATATAGAACGCATTTACTTTGTCCGATGGACGAAACCTGGAAAATTTCGCAACTGCAACGAGCAAAGGGATATGGCGCTCCTGTTTTGTTTATGTACAAGGACGGGCTTTCCGTCGTATATGCATATGCAGAATGGTGCGAGTGTGTCGTATTTTACTTTATCGTCGTTGTAAGGTCTTTCCAGGTACCTGTCCATGAGCGATAGAGGCAACAAATACTTCCATTCGTACCTTTTCTTTTTCAGGGGAAAGGTACAAATAGGAAGCAGACGAAACAAAAAACTCACATAAAATGAGCGTCATGTTAAATAATGTGTTTATATTTGGAGAATATAGGATACACCTCGATATAATTTTCAAATAAATTTGATATTATGTACTCGGTTTTCACTATATTTGAAAGTCGGCAGGAGAATGCCACGATTAAGCGAGAGCAAAGAAGTTTATTTACTTTGTCAAGCGTGAGTGGCTTCGTGTAACAAATAGCCGACAACATAATGTAAAGCGTTTTTAGCTTTATCCCGAAATACGAAATCGCCAATTTCAAAAAAGAGAAGGGATGAAGAGAACATGACGCTCACTGTTTTGTATTTACTACGATGCAGTTCGCATCGCTGTATATACTCAACGGCGTGGGTATATTGTTTCATTTCAGTTCATCTTCTCTTAGGCGTTTGGCGATGCCTGTATTTCGATGAGTGAAAAGTTAGCAATGGCCTGCGCCTTTTTTTTGTGTGCGTCGCGATGAATATGCCCCAAATTGAAACAAAATATTTATTGTAAATACTTTTTATGTTGTTCAAAGGTTGTTTGTAGAATAAAAATACTATAAATTGCAATGCTAAAATTAATAACACACATTTGATGTGCTGAACTTTAAACGTAAAGTATGTTATGGCACTATTTAGAAAAACAATAAAACAGATAAATATCGGGCAGCATTCGCATTGAATGCGAAATGTCGTCGACGTATTCAATAATTAAAGGTTATTATAATAAGGGAGGTTCTATAAATTCAATTTACCATTAGCGAGTAGTCAGAACCTCATT
>CAYWIE010000031.1:12683-28341 GCA_964458275.1 uncultured Bacteroidaceae bacterium | reverse complement strand
GCTCAGTTCAAAACGCATAAGTTCACCTTTTTTGCTCCGAGAACCGTAATTTTTTATTGAAAAAGTTTTCTATATATTGAGACTGTAAAATAAAATGTGTCTGTAAAGTTAATAAATTCTTTACTTGACACAGTTTAATTTACACTACCTATATATGCGGCTTCGTTTCGGTTTTTTAACGGAGTTTATTTCCTTCTCACCTCAGCCATATCAAGCAAGTTTGTATGGCAGAGGTTTGGCGTCGATTGAGCCTATCTTGTCAAAATAAAATTTAAAAAGCTTCTAAGTATTCCATATTGATTATACAATGTTTTTTGAGCAAACTATTGCAAGCGTCTCTTTTTTGTACTATTTTTGCAGCACTAGAACCCGCCAAGCCTCTCAACGATGCTCAAATGTGCGGGTCGTTTTATTTTTATACACGGCAGATGGCTACAACTATTCCATTCAGCAAAAGCTATTCAAATCCACACGACATCGTCTCTTTGCTACAATCAAGAGGATTGCACATTTCTGATACGTACAAGGCAGAACACTATATTGAACGCATTGGTTATTATAGGTTGTCGGCATATATGCATCCGTTTCTTTGTGTACCAAAGGAGCTGAACAAATACAAGCGCAACGCCTCTTTTGATAAAGTAATGATGCTATATCGTTTTGACAAAAAGTTAAGATTACTTCTGTTTAACGAGATTGAGAAAATAGAAGTAGCAGTTCGTAGTACTGTTGCTAACATATGTTGCGAAATAACAGGTAATCCATTTTGGATGACAGATGATGCTTATTTTACAGACTGCGTGAAATTTACAAAAACCATACAATTGATAGACGCAGAATTGCGGAAGTCGAGAGAAGAGTTTATTGTACACTTTAAAAAGACATATTCAGCTCCATACCCTCCGGCCTGGATACTTTCCGAAATACTTCCTTTTGGTATTATTACGAACATATATAGCAATATCAAGGACAAAAAGATAAAGAAACGTGTATCTAAAGCATTTGGTTTGCAAATAGAACCGTTTGAATCTTGGCTTACTATTGTAACATTAACAAGGAATTCATGCTGTCATCATGCTCGTATATGGAACAAACAAAATACAATTCGTGCAGCAAATCCCAATCGTATTAACCGTCCTTGGATAACTATAGCTGCTGATTCTTTGCGAATCTATTTGAACATATGTATAATAAAGTATTTTTTAGACGTTGTTTCTCCCGGAAATGATATGTTAGCAAAACTTCAATGGTTATTTGTTAAATTCCCAGAAATAGATCTAAAGGCACTTGGCTTTCCAGATGGTTGGGAAATGGAACCTCTCTGGAAGGCATAAAAAGAATAAAAATAGATTCCTCTGAATCGCCTATATGAATTAAGGTTGTTCTGGGGATACTTGTTTGCTCACAAAACTCTTTCTTAATCGCATAACCGTAGATATGCCGACATTCTCAATCTTGGCAATATTTCCACGGGGTAGCCTTTTTAAAGTAGCTTGATAATATGATCCTATGAAAAACTTCAGAAAGATAATATACATACCGGTTGTAATTCTCGTTTCCATGCTTTTTGCCTGCACCGCACCGAAGCCGGTTAAGGCACTTGTGATTTCCGGACAGAACAATCATAATTGGGAAGTCAGCCATTTGGCAATCAAGAAGATATTGGATAATTCCCGAATGTTTGCGACGGAGATAGCGCTGACGCCTCCTGCCGGTGGAGATATGAGCAGTTTCTCTCCGCAATTCGACAAGTATGACGTTGTTGTTCTTGACTACAACGGCGACCGTTGGAGTGAGGACACCGACAGAGCATTTCTTGAATATGTGCAGAAGGGCGGTGGGGTTGTCATATACCACGCAGCCGACAACGCTTTTGCCGATTGGGCAGAATTCAACAAGATTATAGCGCTCGGCGGCTGGGAGGGGCGGAATGAAAAGTCGGGACCTTACTACTATATCAAGGATGGTGAGCCCGTACTCGATTACTCTCCGGGAGGCGGTGGCTCACATGGAATGCAAAGGGAGTATCCCATGCACTGCCGCAATGCTGCCCACCCTGTAACTGATGGCTTGCCCGATAATTGGATGCATGCCAAGGATGAGATGTACGATCGCATGCGCGGTCCTGCCAACATGAAGGACCTTTTGTATACCGGAGCAGCCGATAGGGCTACCGGCGGTTCGGGACGCGAAGAGCCTTTGGTCTTCACGGTGGATTATGGCAGAGCGCGCATATTCCATATAATGTTAGGCCATTGCGGACCGACAATGGATGATAATCCTGCCATGCAGTGTGCCGGCTTCCAGACGCTTCTCTTGCGCGGAGCTGAATGGGCGGCAACAGGAAAGGTAACGCAGCCGGTGCCGTCGGATTTTCCCACCGGGCAAGCCGTTTCTCTGAGAAAGGACTATGGGGAGAAACGGGACAAGGAATAAACGCAATGAGCGCGTATCAAAAAAAGTTTTTGATACGCGCTCATTGCGTTGCTTTAAGGCTATTTCTGTCTTATATATATATTCATTGGTACGCCTGTGAAATTCCACTTTTCGCGTATCTTGTTTTCGAGGAAACGCTTGTAGGGCTCCTTTACATACTGCGGCAAGTTGGCAAAGAAGATGAACGATGGCACTCGTACATCGGGCAGCTGCATGCAGTATTTTATCTTGATGTATTTGCCTTTTGTTGAAGGGGGCGGGTAGGCCTCTATCAGTGGCAGCATCTCTTCGTTGAGCTTTGCGGTTGAGACTCTGTTCTTGGAATTGCAGTAAACCTCTTTTGCCAGTTCAAGCACTTTGAACACGCGCTGCTTGGTGATTGCCGAGGTGAAGATGATGGGGAAGTCTGTAAAAGGTGCAACCCTTGATCTTATGGAGTTTTCGAAGAACTTCATTACCTTGTCCGACTTGTCTTCCACGAGGTCCCATTTGTTTACTACAACCACCACGCCTTTCTGGTTGCGTTGTATGATTGAGAATATGTTGAGGTCCTGGCTTTCTATTCCGCGTGTGGCGTCGAGCATGAGGATGCAGACGTCGGAGTTCTCTATGGCGCGTATCGAACGCAGCACAGAGTAGTATTCGATGTCTTCGGATACCTTGTTCTTTTTTCTTATTCCGGCTGTGTCTACAAGGTAGAAGTCGAGTCCGAACTTGTTGTATCGGGTGAGGATGGAGTCGCGTGTGGTGCCGGCAATGTCAGTGACTATGTTGCGGTCTGTGCCGAGAAAAACATTGACGATAGAACTTTTGCCTGCATTGGGGCGGCCTACTACGGCAAATTTGGGGATGTTCTCTTCGACAATCTCTTCGGCATCCTTGCGGAACTTTGATACGACTGCATCGAGGAGGTCGCCTGTTCCGCTGCCGTTGACTGCCGAGATGCAGTACATTTCGTCGAGACCCATTGCATAGAACTCGGCGGCATAGTATTGTATGTCGTAGTTGTCTACTTTGTTGGCTACCACAATGACGGGTTTCTCCGAACGGCGCAACATGGATGCCATTTCACTGTCGAGGTCTGTGAGACCGTTCTGTGTGTCTACAACGAAGAGTATGACATCTGCTTCGTCCATAGCCATTGTTACCTGTTTCCTGATCTCGCCTTCGAATATGTCGTCTGAGTTTACTACCCAACCGCCTGTGTCTACTACCGAAAATTCTTTGCCGCCCCACTGACATTTGCCGTATTGACGGTCGCGTGTGGTGCCGGCTTCGTCCGAGATTATTGCTTGTCTTGTCTCGGTGAGACGATTGAAGAGGGTCGATTTTCCTACGTTGGGACGACCCACGATTGCTACCATGTTTGCCATATTTTCAGAAGCTGTTTAAATCTTGTTGGAAAATATTTCTATCATTGCGAAGCTGGTTTCGGCTTCTTTGAGTCTATTTTTAGGCATCTTTTCTTTCTTGTCTTTTGGAAATAGCCCGCTATTCCCTGCAAGACAACAGAGAAAAACTATTCTAAAATAGCTCTCAAATAATTCCGAAATAAAATTTAAACAGCTTCTCAGTCCTTTTGGTTGTAACCGAACATGCGCAGCTTCCTGTCCGAATTGCGCCAGTCCTTGTTTACTTTCACAAGTAATTCTATATATATCTTTTTGTCGAAGAACTTTTCGAGTTCTCTGCGGGCTTCGGTGGCTACCTTTTTCAGTGCAGAGCCTTCGTGCCCGATGATGATACCCTTCTGCGAGTCGCGTTCAACATATATGTTTGCGCTTATGTATATGCTGCTGTCGGTCTCTTTGAAGAGCTCTACGGCTGCTTCTACCACGTATGGTATCTCCTTGTCGTAGTGGAGAAGGATTTTCTCTCTTATTATTTCTGTTACAAAGAAGCGGGCAGGCTTGTCGGTCAGCTGGTCCTTGTCGAAGTAGGGCGGGCTGTCGGGAAGCAGCTGCATTATCCTTTTCAGCACAACATCTACATTGAATTTTGCGAGTGCCGAGATTGGGAGTATTTCGGCTTTGGGCAGCAGTTCGTGCAGTTGTTCTACTCTTTTTGTGAGTTCTGTCTGGTTGCTCAGGTCTATCTTGTTTATAAGGACCAGCACCGGTACGTCGAGCTTGTTGACCTCCTCTATGAATTCCATATTCTTTTCAGGGGTCTCTATCATGTCTGTAACGTATAGCAGAATATCTGCATCGCGAAGTGCGGAGCGCGAAAAGCGCAACATTGCTTCCTGAAGTTTATAGTTGGGCTTGAGTACGCCGGGGGTGTCCGAGAAGACTATCTGCGCCTCGTCGGTGTTGAGGATACCCATTATGCGGTGGCGCGTGGTCTGTGCCTTGAATGTGGCGATGGATATGCGCTCGCCTACAAGTAGGTTCATCAATGTCGATTTTCCTACGTTGGGGTTGCCTACGATGTTTACAAAACCTGCTTTGTGCATATTTCCTGCTTTATGTTTGCCTGTTTGGGATATGGTTATTCTACGACAAAAAACGCACACAACACATACGGATGGTGCGTTTTTCGAAACTTCTTGAATCTGTTCCTACATTGATGCTGCAATTTGTATTGCGGCTCTGTATTGTCTGTTCAGAATGTTAAGCCTCTTTCTGCTCGATAGCGAGTTTGCCTCTGTAATAACCGCAAGCACCGCATACGGTGTGATATACATGCCATTCGCCGCAGTTGGGGCATATTGCAAGTGTAGGAGCTACTGCCTTGTCGTTTGTTCTTCTTTTGGCAGTTCTTGTCTTTGACTGTCTTCTTTTAGGATGTGCCATTTTCTTAAATTTTAATTATCTTCTTCTATTTGTAAATTCTTTAATGTGTCCCATCTTGGGTCTGTCTCCCTGCTGTCGCTGTCCGAGAACTCTTCGTCTTCGGGTGCGCGTCGGGTGTATTTCTGCAATTTTTCGGACATTCCGGCATTGCATTTGCCGGGGGCATGTACCCGTTTGGTCGGCAGGGCGAGGGCTATGAACTCATAGAGATGCCAAGCCAGATTTATCTCCCCCTCACTTTCGGGTATTACCACAACGTCGCCTTCGTCGGCATACGTTTCGCCCAATTTTACTTTTATGTTGTTTGTTGCGTCGACATCTACCGGCAGTTCGTCGAGACATCTGTCGCATTGCACAACAACTGTACCGGCTGTTGTAATTGTAAGGTCGAACACATCGCGACGACACGTTACCTCCACAACCGCCTTTACGGTTCCTTTTTGAAACTCCTGACCGTCGATGTCCGCAAAGAACTTGTTGTCGAGGTCATACTCTGCCTTGAGTGTGGATTGTTTCAATCCTCTAAGGTCTATCTTAAATTTATCAAAGCGTCCCATTCTTCCTAAATCATCTACATTAATAATTATATCATCATTGACTGGAAATACTTGATTTTTTCTTAGAAGATTATCGAATTTTATCTAAAAATTTCCAATAAAATCCAATCTGCTTCTAAATTGGCTACAAAGATAAGAATAAAATTCCGAGTAAATACTCATATTTCGATAAAAAATCACTTTTTTAGTTCCATTCTGAATGTTGTCCCCTTGTTTACCTCTGATTTTTTAACAAATATGCGTCCTTTATGGTATTGTTCCATTATTCGTTTGGCGAGTGAGAGCCCAAGTCCCCATCCGCGTTTCTTGGTCGTGTATCCCGGCTCGAACACTGTATGGAATTTTGATTTGGGGATTCCTTTGCCTGTGTCCGAGAGTTCGATGATGGCTTTTTCGTCGCTGTTCTTCACGTCGATGGTGATTGTGCCGGCACCGTTCATGGCGTCAATGGCGTTCTTGCAGAGGTTTTCTATCACCCATTCCATCAGCGGTGCGTTGATGCGTACCTCCAAGGGGCGCTTGGGGTAGTGGCATACAAATTCTATTTTGCTTGAGCTGCGACGCTTGATGTATTCTACCACTCTTTCGAGCAGTTCTATGAGGTCTGTCGATTGCGGCTCCGGAGCGGACCCGATTTTGGAGAAGCGTTCGGCTATGGTGCGAAGCCTGAGGACATCTTTTTCCATTTCGGGGAGGAGTTCTTCGGAGGGGTATTTGTCTTTAAGGACTTCTGTCCATGCCATGAGCGAGGATATTGGTGTTCCCAACTGGTGGGCTGTCTCCTTTGAGAGACCTACCCATACTCTGTCCTGTTCTGCGCGTTTTGAGCTGAGTATGGCAACTAAGCATACAAGGAAGAATATGATTGCAACCGTAAGCTGTACGTAGGGGTAGTAGGCGAGCTGTTTCAGTATGAGTGAGTCGGAGTAGCATACTTCGATGTATTCGCCCGGCAGTTCGCGCCCCATTTCTATGCGTATGATGTTGCCACTTTCGCGCATGGCTGACACAAGACGGTGTAGCACGGCAAGGGTGTCGGCGCTTTCGTCTATGGCTATGTTGCGGTAGTTGTTGATGGCGCCTTTGCTGTCCGTCACTATGACGGGGATGGTGTTGTTGCCGTCGAGTACTGTCAGTACAAGTCCGAGGTCTGTATTCTCGTCGGCGTTGTTGAGTGTGCGCATGGCTTCTGCCCACACTTGCATTTTTTGCAGTTCCTCTTTCTTGAGGTCTGAGACTAAGGCGTTGGAGACTATCAGGGAGACTGTGGCTATGATTGCTGCCCCTACGATGAGCAATATTTTTATCTTACGGAAACTGTTTATCCACTGCATGACTGTTTGTTCTTCTCTTATCAGAACGCGGGAAAGCGGGGTTTTAGTATGTTGGGCTGCGGTTTTATTTGCTCTCCAGTCTTTCTTTCATTTGCAGAATGGTCTCTTTGGTGACGGGGTGCTGCAGTGCTGGCGCTATTTCGGCAAGCGGCTGCAATACGAACATTCTCTCATTCATGCGGGGGTGCGGCACTGTAAGGCGTTTTTCGTCTATTGTCTGTGTGCCATAGAGCAGTATGTCAATGTCTATCGGACGGTCGCAGTAGCCTTTGGAATGTGTCGATTTCGTGTGCCGTCCCAAGCGGCGTTCTATCTCTTCTGTTGTGTCGAGCAGCTCTATCGGTGTGATTGTCGCGACGAAATGTGCAACCATGTTAAGGAATGGATTAGGGGAGGCAAAGCCCCACGGCTCTGTCTCTATCATGCTCGACTGCGACAAAGGCTCGCCGATAGCAGCCGATAAAAGTGATATTGCCTCTTTTATCAGTTGCTCCCGGTTGCCTTGATTGCTGCCTAATCCGATGTATATGTCGGTCGGGCGTTGCATTTCATTCTCTGTTAGTCGATTATGAGCATGGCGTCGCCATAGATGCCGAAGTTGTATCCGTTCTTTATGGCTTCATTGTATGCGTTCATTATGAGGTCGTATCCTCCGAATGCCGCTGTCAGCATCAGCATGGTTGAGTAGGGGTTGTAGAAGTTGGCAATCATGCAGTTCGCTACCTGGAAGTTGTATTCTGGGAATATGAACTTGCTTGTCCATCCGTCGTATTCCTTGAGCATTCCGCCTATGAGGGTGGCGGTTTCGAGCACTCTTTGTACCGATGTTCCTACTGCGCAGATTCGGCGGCCTTCGGCTTTTGCCTTGTTTACTAAGGCTACTGCCTCGCTGTCGACGCTTATGAGGTCGCTGTCCATCTTGTGCTTTGTGAGGTCTTCGACATCTATTTCTCTGAAGCAGCCGAGTCCTATGTGCATGGTTACATACGCAGTGTCGATGCCTTTGATTTCCATGCGCTTCATAAGCTCACGGGTAAAGTGAAGGCTTGATACCGGCGCTGTTACCGAGCCCTCTTTCTTTGCAAAGTAGGTCTGGAAGTTTTCGAGGTCTTCGGGCTCTTCTTTACGCAACGCCTTGAAGTCGTCGGGCAACGGGGCTACGCCAAGCGAAAAGAGTGCTTTCTTGAACTCGTCGTGGGGACCGTCGTAGAGAAAACGCAATGTTCTGCCTCGCGATGTGGTGTTGTCTATTACTTCGGCAACCATCGAGTTGTCTTCGCCGAAATAGAGCTTGTTGCCTATACGTATCTTGCGTGCAGGGTCTACAAGCACGTCCCACAGGCGGAACTCTTCGTTGAGCTCGCGAAGCAGGAATACTTCGATTTTTGCATTTGTCTTTTCTTTGTTGCCGTAGAGACGTGCCGGAAATACCTTGCTGTCGTTCAAGACGAAGAGGTCTTTCTCGTCAAAGTAATCTATAACGTCTTTGAATACACGGTGTTCTATCTCTCCTGTCTTGCGGTGCACGACCATAAGGCGCGATTCGTCGCGGCATGGTGCGGGGTGTAGTGCTATACGCTCGGCAGGGAGCCTGAACTTGAATTGAGAAAGCTTCATTTCAGTCACAATGGTATCTGTTTTAAAAGTTTATGATTCGGTTATTTGTTTGTCAAGCCATTCGGCAAAATCCTCAGGCTTTATGCAGTTTTCTATTCTGTGTTCGCCTACACGGGTGCGTGTAAGGCGTGTGAGGTATGCTCCGCTTCCAAGCGCTTCGCCTATGTCGCGCGCCAATGAGCGTATGTATGTGCCTTTGCCGCATACTACGCGGATGGTTGCTTTTGGCGGCTCGAATGAGAGCAGTTCCAATTCCTCTATTGTTACCTGCTTTGGTGCAAGCTGCATTTCGCTGCCTTGACGGGCGAGGTTGTAAGCGCGTTCGCCGTCGACCTTGCAGGCTGAGAATAGAGGAGGGCGCTGTGCTATTGTGCCGGTGAATTGCTTGAGCACCTCTGCGAATTTCTCTTCTGTTATGTGTTCGTAGGGGTAGGTCGCGTTTACCGGTTCTTCTTTGTCGTATGAGGCGGTGGTTGCCCCTAACATCAGGTCGGCTTCGTACTCTTTTGTGTGGAGCTGAAGTTCTTCGATGCGTTTGGTTGCCTTGCCTGTGCAGATTATGAGCACGCCTGTCGCAAGCGGGTCGAGTGTACCGGCGTGTCCTACCTTGAAACGTTTTACCTTGAAACGTTTAGATAGGTGGTACCTCACTTTGCTTACCAGATGGAACGATGTCCATGTGTATGGCTTGTATAGTGCAAGTATTTCTCCTTCTTTGAAATCCATAGTGTCGGCCTTATACTATTGTCAGATTGTGCCCGGTCAGCAGCATGACGAGTATTATTCCGCCTACTATGATTCTGTACCAGCCGAATGCCTTGAATCCGTATTTGGTTACAAAGCTGATGAAGAACTTTATTGCAAGCATCGCTACTATGAATGCTACGGCGTTGCCTATGAGCAGTGTCATGAGGTTTTCGCTTATTATCTCCATGCCGTTGGGTTCAAGGAATATCTTGAGCATCTTGTATACTGTGGCTGCAAACATTGTGGGGACGGCAAGGAAGAACGAGAATTCTGCGGCTGCCTTGCGTGTGAGCTTTTGTGCCATACCTCCGACGATGGTTGCCATTGAGCGCGACACACCCGGTATCATTGAGATGCATTGGAACATTCCAATCCAGAAGGCGCGTTTCTCGGTAAGTTCTGTCTGCTCGCTGCCTTTGTTGAATATCTTGTCGCAGAAGAGCATGAATATGCCGCCAAGGATAAGGGTGATGGCTACTACTGTTACGCTTTCGAGCATGGCGTCTATCATGTCGCTGAAGAGGAGTCCGAGTACTGCTGCCGGGATGAATGCCACAAAGAGTTTCCAATAGAAATCGTATTTGTGCAGGAATCTCTTTAGGGCTGATGCTCCCTCAGGGGCGGGAGTCCGGTTCAGTTGGAAGAACCTTTTCCAATAGAGGACCACCACCGAGAGTATCGCGCCGAACTGTATTATGAAAGTGAATGCCTTCACGAATTCTGTGCTTTCCACACCTAAAAGGTTTTGGGTGATAATCATGTGTCCGGTTGACGATACGGGCAGGAATTCTGTGAGTCCTTCGACGATGGCTATTATTATCGTGTCAAAAATACTCATTTTGCTTTGTGCTTAAATTAGATTATTATTCTTCTTTGTTTTCTCTTTTCTGTTTCTTAGAGCTGTAAAGTATGGCATATATCACAAAGATAAACCCGAAAAAACATACTGTCGGGGCTAATTTTATGCGACGGAAACTGAAAATGTCCGATTCGAAGTGTGTCTCTGTGGAGCCGGGACCTGTCATCAGCAAGAAACCTATGATGATGATTGCAAAGCCTATTGCCAACAATATGTAATTGGCTTTGTTGAATGCAAATTTTCTATTGCTCATTTTCTATTGCTCGTTTTTGGTTGTTAGTTTTTTATATGCTTGTCTTTCTCTTGTTTACCTTATATTACTGCATGCTGTCAGATGAAGTAGAGGTCGTTGCCGCGCATGCGCAGGAATTGTTCCACGGATGTGTATGCGCAGCTTACTGTCATTGTTATTCCGAAAATCACCACTGCCGCTGCTGTTGCCGCAAGGTGCATGGGAGGCAATATTGTTATCACTGCCGGCTCATGCAGGGTTATTATATAGAATATGGCTCCCAACAGAGCGTCGGCAATGATGCCCGAAAGCAGTCCTATGCGCAGATTGTGCAGCAGGAAAGGACGTCGTATGAATCCCCATGAGGCACCTACCAGTTTCATAGTGTGAAGCAGAAAGCGTTTGGAGTATATCGACAGCCTTACTGCGCTGCCTATGAGCGACCACGATATGAGTGTCAGCAGAATCATTATTGCAAACAATGCGACTGCAATCTTTCTGATGTTGCTGTTTACGACCTCTATTATTTCGCGATGGTATACCACCTGCGACACGCGCTTGTCTTTTAGCAACTGCTGCTCTATCATAGCCATGCTGTCGGGGTGTGTGTATTCCTTGTTCAGCTCAAGGTCTATCGAGGGCTCATACGGATTGTAGCCGAGGAATTCCACCGGGTCGCAGCCCAATTCTCTTTTCTGCTCTTCGAGAATCTCGGCGCCGGATATGTATTCGGTATTGGCTACATACTTGCGCTTTTCGAGCTGTTCCCGGAATTTGAGCACATCGGCTTCGGGTTGTCCGGCGCTGACAATCACCGACATTTTCATGTTACGGCGTATGTGGTCTGAAAGGCTGTGGGCAGACAGCAGCAGGGCGCACATTGCTCCCAGCAGCAGCAGTACCAATGTGGTGCTGCAATAGACGCTGAATGTCTGTATCTTAAAAGGTCTGCTCATGTGCTTTTCTGAATACATATATTATTGAACTGCTCGCACTCTTCCTGCTCAACGATGCGAACCATCCGAACAGACCGTTTGACAATCCGCCGAGCAATGGCATCTTCGAGCCTTTGTAGCGTTCGCTCAACATTGAAATATAGAAGCCGTCAAACGGCATTGTATATTGTCTTTCGAGTATAAAGCCGTGCTTGCGTCCGAATTTCATTATTGTCGACGGGCTGAAGTGCCATAGATGGCGGGGCACATCATATGCCGCCCAATGTTCGCGGTAGCATTGTGCGTCGTAGGAAGCGCTGTTGGGTACGGCAATGACTGCAATGCCGTTGTTGTCGAGTATCTTGTATAGCTTCTCCCAGAATTCGTTTATCCCTTGTATGTGTTCCATTACATGCCAAAGGGTTACGACGTCGAATTCTTCTTCCTCGAAGTTTTCAAGAGCCTCTGCCGGCAGCATTTCGAACGAGAATCTGTCTTTTGAATAGTTCCGTGCCTGCTCGCTCTTCTCTATTGCGGTTACATCCCAGCCGCGTTTCTGCATGGCGCGTGCGAAATAACCGGTTCCTGCTCCATAGTCGAGCAATCTTGTCTTGCTCCCGTCTACCAAAGAGTCTATAAGGCATGCCTTGCGGTGCAGCATAATGCGGCGTACCAGATGGTAGCATCTGTTGACAAAGCCCTTGTCCGTATCGCTGTGGGATACATATGCCGGCGATTCGTAATAACGTCCTATAGCCTTTTCGTCGGGGATGTTTTGTGTGAATGTGAATGAACACTCCTCGCATTTGCATATTCCAAACTCCTCTCCTGTTGCAAACTGGTCCTTGCAGGAGAATAGCGGCTGCAGTCTGTTGCATCCGCATAGAGGACATTCCGTATGTGTTATATGTGTCATGTGAGAGGAATCCGAATTTAGAATGTTAAAAACATAATTCACCTAATCTGGCTACAAAAATACACTATTTAGAGCGAAATTGTATCTTTTTTATGAAGTTTTATCAAAAAAAATTGCATGTGCCGCTCTTTTTTCAGTATTTTTGTCTTCTGGAAATCAAATTAACCGCAAAAACATATACAATATGGCAAATTTAACTCGTTCTAAAGACAAAATGCTTGCAGGCGTTTGTGCCGGTCTTGCAGAGCACTTCGGGCTCAGTACAGGTGCAATGCGCATAGTGTTTGTAATACTTCTGTTCGTTACTTTCTCTGCAGCCGGTATCGCTTATCTGATATTGTGGCTGTTGCTTCCCGAAGGCAATAAGAATAGCTCTGCCAATTACAAGGAACGGATGGAAAACAGACTGAATAAATAATCCCGCCAAGCATTTATAGACTCACTTATCGGAAAGTACCCTGCGGAAAGCTTTTGAAAGAGCCTTCAAGGAGGGTGCTTTCCTTTTTAATAAGGTCTGATTATGTACAGGAAGGTTAGAAGGTATATAGAAAAAAGGGGGCTTCTTGACGATGGAGCCAAGATTGTGGTGGCGCTCAGTGGAGGGGCAGACTCGGTTGCTCTGTTGTGCCTGCTCACAAGGTTGGGCTACCGTTGTACGGCTGCCCATTGCAACTTCCATCTTCGTGGCGAGGAGAGCTTGCGTGACGAGGAGTTCACAAGGGCGCTCTGCGCAAGGCGCGGCGTGGAACTGGCTGTTGCGCACTTCGACACTGCGGCATACGCCGAAGAGAGCAGAATCTCAATAGAAATGGCGGCGCGTGAACTGCGCTACAAATTTTTCGAAGAGGTCCGGACCGCACAGGACGCAGACGTCATTGCCGTTGCCCATCACCGTAACGATACAGCCGAGACCATGCTCTTGAATCTGATACGCGGCACCGGCATAAGAGGCTTGCATGGCATACAGCCCCGCAACGGCAACGTTGTGCGCCCCTTGCTCTGTCTGGAACGCGAAGAGATTGTCGCTTATCTTGACAGTATCGGCGAAGAGTATGTAACAGACAGCACAAATCTGCTTCCCGACTATACACGCAACAAGATACGTCTCGAAATACTGCCGCTTCTGCGCGAGATAAACCCTTCGATAACTCAGACCCTCGCCGAGACTGCAGAGCGAATCGCTGAGGCGGAAAAAGCATACAGCCGCGCCATCGACGACGGCAAGGACCGCGTGCTTGCGGGCGGTTGTATCGATGTGGCGCGCTTGCTTGACGAACCTTCGCCCGGATCGCTTCTGCACGAAATAATCGCCCCGTTGGGCTTCAATGGTTCGCAAAGCACCGAAATCCTGGAATATATAAACGGTGGTAGCGGCAAGGAGTACAAAAGCTCTACCCATACCCTTACGCGGGACAGAGGCAGATTGCTGATTGTCGGGAATGGAGAGCAAGCCATGCAGGCGGAAACTGTCTTGCCGGACAACGGCGTCTGCGATACGTTTTACGGAACGCTGGCAACAACAACCAGAGTGCATGATGGTACAATATCGAAAAATCCCAACATCGCCACCCTTGATAACCGTAAACTGAAAAAACCGCTCCGTCTGCGTCATGTGCAGCGCGGCGACCGTTTCCGTCCGCTGGGAATGAAAGGGAGCAAACTGATAAGCGACTACCTCACCGACCGCAAAAAATCGTTGCCCGAAAAACAGCGACAGCTTGTAGTGGTCGATGCCGATGGCTGCATAGTCTGGCTTGTCGGGGAAAGGCCCGCCGCTCCCTATGCAGTCTCTCCCGATACAAGTGAAGTGCTTGTGATGGAGTGGAAGCCGAAACTGTAATGCGGGGCACTTTTCCTACAAAAATCAAACGCTCTTGAAATTAAACTTCAAATTTGGTGGCAGATTCATAAAAATGCTTTATTTTTGCTAATTATAAAAGGCTGAAAATATCCAGAATAAAACAATTTATTAATTAAATAATTTAATATCAATTTATTATGTGGTTACTTAATTCTTCTGTGGGAAAAAAGGTAATTATGAGCGTTTCGGGTATCGCCCTCGTTCTTTTCCTTCTCTTCCACATGTCAATGAACTTGGTCGCTATCTTCAGCGGCGAAGCTTACAACATGATTTGTGAGTTTTTGGGAGCTAACTGGTATGCGTTGATTGCAACAGCAGGCCTTGCAGCTCTTGTGATTGTACACTTCGTTTATGCAATCATCCTCACACTTCAGAACAAAAAGGCACGCGGTGGTCAGGCTTACGCCTACACAGCAAAACCCAAAGAGGTAGAATGGGCATCACAGAACATGTTCGTTCTCGGTGTCATCATCATTTTGGGTCTGGGTCTTCACCTTTTCAACTTCTGGGCCAAGATGCAGCTTGTTGAAGTTATGCACATGTTGGGCGCAAATGTAGACGTAACAAATGCAGCCAACGGTGTTCATTACATCAAGGAAACATTCGCTTGCCCCGTTTACACAGTTCTCTACCTCGTATGGTTGGCAGCCCTCTGGTTCCACCTTACACACGGTTTCTGGAGCGCACTTCAAACTCTCGGATGGAACAATCAGGTATGGTTCGAGCGTTGGCGTTGCATCGGAAACGTAGTTGTTACCATCATCGTTGCAGGTTTTGCCGCAGTAGCTCTCATCTACGCTTTCTGTCCTTGCGCCGGTGGATGCTAATTAAATAATTCCGTATAAATTTAAAAACAAGATATTATGGCTAAAATAAGTTCAGAAAAGCTGAATTCCAAAATTCCCGAAGGTCCTTTGGCCGAGAAATGGACGAACTATAAGGCACATCAGAAATTGGTTAACCCCGCCAACAAACGTAACCTCGACATCATCGTTGTAGGTACAGGTCTTGCAGGTGCATCGGCAGCTGCTTCATTGGGCGCAATGGGTTTCAACGTACTCAACTTCTGTATTCAGGACTCTCCCCGTCGTGCTCACTCTATCGCAGCTCAGGGAGGTATCAACGCAGCAAAGAACTATCAGAACGACGGCGACTCTGTTTACCGTCTCTTCTATGATACAATCAAGGGTGGCGACTACCGCGCACGCGAAGCAAACGTTCACCGTCTCGCCGAGGTTTCAGGCGCAATCATCGACCAGTGTGTAGCACAGTGCGTACCTTTCGCACGCGAATATGGCGGCTTGCTCGCCAACCGTTCTTTCGGTGGTGCTCAGGTATCGCGTACATTCTATGCCCGCGGCCCGACCGG
>CAYWIE010000031.1:0-12673 GCA_964458275.1 uncultured Bacteroidaceae bacterium | reverse complement strand
TCGGTGCATACTCAGCACTCAACTATCAGGTGAACCAGGGCAAGGTCAAGCTCTATACACGTTACGAAATGCTCGATGTAGTTATCATCGACGGCCGTGCACGCGGTATCATCGCACGCAACCTTGTAACAGGTAAGGTGGAGCGTTTCGCTGCACACGCAGTGGTTATCGCTACCGGCGGTTACGGAAACACCTACTTCCTCTCTACAAACGCTATGGGCAGCAACGGTTCTGCAGCATTGCAGTGCTACCGCAAGGGTGCTCTCTTTGCAAACCCCTGTTTCGCTCAGATTCACCCCACATGTATCCCCGTTCACGGCGACAAGCAGTCTAAGCTCACACTTATGTCTGAGTCTCTCCGTAACGACGGCCGCATCTGGGTTCCCAAGAAATTGGAGGATGCAAAGGCCCTTCAGGCTGGCAAGAAGAAAGCAAGCGACATTCCCGACGAGGACCGCGACTTCTACTTGGAGCGCCGCTATCCCGCATTCGGTAACCTTGTACCCCGTGACGTTGCTTCACGCGCAGCCAAAGAGCGTTGCGACAAGGGCTTCGGCGTGAACAACACCGGTCTTGCAGTATTCCTCGACTTCAAATACGCAATCCAGCGTCTCGGTAAAGAGGTAGTAAAACAGCGTTACGGCAACCTCTTCGATATGTACGAGGAGATTACAGACGTAAGCCCCTACGAAGAGCCCATGATGATATTCCCCGCTATCCACTACACAATGGGTGGTATCTGGGTAGACTACGAGCTTCAGACCTCAATTCCCGGTCTCTTCGCTATTGGTGAGGCAAACTTCTCTGACCACGGTGCGAACCGTCTCGGTGCATCAGCTCTTATGCAGGGTCTTGCCGACGGTTACTTCGTTCTTCCCTACACAATGCAGAACTACCTCGCCGACCAGATTCAGGTTAAACGCTTCAGCACTGACGCTCCCGAATTCGTTGCAGCAGAAAAGGCTGTCAATGACAAGATTGCCAAACTTATGGCTATCAAGGGTAAACGCAGCGTAGACTCAATCCACAAAGAACTCGGACACGTTATGTGGGAGTATGTAGGTATGGCACGTACTAAGGCATCGTTGGAGACAGCCATCGAGAAGCTCAAAGAGGTTGAAAAGACTTTCTGGAGCGACCTCCGCATCCCCGGTGCAGCCGACACACTCAACATCGAACTCGAAAAGGCACTCCGCCTGCTCGACTTCATCGAAATCGGCAAGCTCATGGCATACGACGCACTCAACCGTGAGGAGTCTTGCGGTGGACACTTCCGCGAAGAGCATCAGACAGAAGAGGGCGAGGCTAAACGTAACGACGAAGAATTCTCATACGTGGCTTGCTGGCGCTACACAGGCGAAGGCAATGAGCCCGAACTCTTGAAAGAGGACCTCAACTATCAGTACATCAAGGTACAGCAGCGTAACTACAAGAACTAATTAAAAGGATAGTAACAATGGATAAAAATATAAGCTTTAATTTAAAAGTATGGCGTCAGAGAGGTCCTAAAGAGAAAGGTGCTTTTGAGACCTATCAGATGAAAGATATTCCGGGTGATACCTCATTCCTCGAAATGCTCGACATCCTCAACGAGCAGCTGGTGAACGAGGGCAAGGAGCCCATAGTATTCGACCACGACTGCCGCGAAGGTATCTGCGGAATGTGCTCGCTCTACGTTAACGGACATCCCCACGGTCCCGCAACAGGCGCAACAACTTGCCAGCTCTACATGCGTCGCTTCAAGGACGGCGATACAATCACAGTTGAACCTTGGCGTTCGGCTGCATTCCCCGTTATCCGCGACCTTATGGTCGACCGTACAGCGTTCGACAATATACAGCATGCTGGCGGGTTCGTATCAATCAACACCGGCGGTATTCCCGACGCTAACGCAATTCCCATCGGCAAGGACATCGCTGAGGAGGCTATGGACGCAGCAGCATGTATCGGTTGCGGTGCCTGCGTAGCAGCATGTAAGAACGGTTCTGCAATGCTTTTCGTTTCTGCTAAGGTAAGCCAGTTCGCACTCCTTCCCCAGGGACAGGTAGAGGCTGCACGCCGTGCAAAGGCAATGGTTGCCAAGATGGACGAGCTCGGATTCGGTAACTGTACCAACACCCGTGCTTGCGAGGCTGAGTGTCCCAAGTGCGTTTCAATCAGCAATATCGCTCGCTTGAACCGCGAGTTCATCAAAGCAAAGCTCGCCGACTAACGGATATATTTGCTTTATTAATAAAAACTGCGACAGATTTTCCGTCGCAGTTTTTTTTTTGGAGGTATGCTCGGCTGAGAATAGTTTGACGAGTGCAAATTGCGAGAGGACCCTGGAAGAGAAGGGGACGCATAGTGCTTACCATCTATCCATTTAAAATTAAAAAAATCTGTTCAATGTGATAATTTAACAACCTAATCCTTATATTTGTACTATATATTTGTGTCATTTATAAATCCTTAAATATTATATTATGAATGACAATGATTTTTGTGTATTTCAATCCGATAGTATGGACGAATTGGTCAAAGAACGACAGAAAAATAAAGCTTTACAAAATTTGCTGCACGTCAATGATGCACATACAAAATATTATTATATAGAAAACGGGCCTAACGGGAATTATGCAAAACATTCTATAGATACCAACTATCTTGATGCTATAGCAAAAACGAATAATGTATATGTTGATGGTTATATTGGTGAGCAAACAAACAAAGCTGTGAATTCTGTCGATGAAAAGTGGTTGATAAAAGAGATACAAAAGGCTCGTGCAGAACATTGCGATAATATCGTAGACAAACATCCCAATCAACGCGTATTTATACAAGGGTGGTTCAACAGAATAAATGATATTGGACGAAAATGCGGTTGCGATACAATATGTGAAAGCAGACATTTAAAATAGAATGTTATGAAGAGATATTTGTTGTTTTTGTTTATACTGAGCGTCTTTGCCTGTGGCGGCAATAAACAAGTTGATGTTGCAGGAATTTCCCCATCACCGTTCGTCGGTCTTTGGGAGAATGTTGCCAGGAACGACACTATACAGAATCTTTCGTTACGCATAGGCGAACGCAATGATTCGCTGCTCTTGGCATTCTTTTGGGAAAGAAATGAACCCTTTTACATGACCGGAAATCCTCTAAAGGACAGCAGAGGTGAAATGATTCCACAGGTGTGTCTTCCACTCCCTGAATATGGCAACAAGGCAATAGGGACTATTCTAAATCAAAATTTCAGTGTGTACTGCAACTACCCTAAGAATGAATATTTCCCTATAACATTTGAACTGAAATCACTCGATACACTCACATTCAAGATAGACGGCGAGGTGAATTATTGGCCCGACAGCGCAGTAATGGTGCGTATAAACGACAAATTGCCGCTTTTTGCAGAATAGGAGAGGCTGTAATTGTCTACAAAACTTCTGATGAGAACGAACAATTTATAGCCTTACTGTGTTAATTATTGCGAACCGGTGTTTTACAAACACCTTAGTTTTGCCATTTTTATATATAGCATCCAGCCCCTTACGGAGCTGGATGCTGCTCATTCGGTATGGGAGGTTCAATTCATCAGTTTACATACACCGTAGGGAAATACTCTTCGAAGAGAGCCTTTGCCGCGTCCAGCTGTTCGGGAGTATTCTCCTTTACTCCTGCAAGCTTATACTCCTTGCCCATTGCAGCATATTTGTGTACGCCCAACGTGTGATAAGGAAGAATCTCCACGCGTTGCAACGTCTTGTACTCGCCAAAATGCTTGCCTAATGAGCGTATGTCCTCTTCTATTGCGCTATATCCGGGGACAAGCACATAGCGCAGCCAAAATGGTTTTCCGCTGCTTTCGAGCCATTCGGCTGTACGCAATGTCTGCTCATTGCTGCGTTCGGTAAGCACTCTGTGGCGTTCGGGATTGTGTTGCTTCACATCGAGCAGTATGAGGTCGGCGATGCCGAAAAGTTCTTTTACATCGTCGTTGAGGATACTGCCGTTGGTGTCCACGCAGATGTGTATGCCGCACTCTTTTAGACGTCGGAAAAGGGGGATAAGAGCCTTTGCCTGTACCGTAGGCTCGCCTCCGCTGAATGTTACTCCACCTTTCTTGCCGAAGAAAGGTTTCTGATTGAGAGCCATGCGGAGAATCTCCTCAGGAGCAGTCTCCTTGCTCTCTCCAATAGGGTCTATGGTGTCGGGGTTGGCGCAGTAGAGACAACGGAAGTTGCAGCCTTGCAGGAATATCACAAGCCGCAGTCCCGGACCGTCGAATGTGCCCATCGATTCGTATGAATGTACGCGTATCATTGTAGTTTAAAAACAGGGGTACACAAAACCTTGTTCCGCGTACCCCTTGTATTACATGTTAGAAGTGTATTACATTTTCTCGTGGAAGCTGCGTGAGATAACCTCCAGCTGATGCTCGCGGCTCAGTTTGATGAAGTTCACCGCATATCCCGATACACGGATTGTGAGCTGGGGATATTTTTCGGGGTGCTCCATTGCGTCGAGCAACATCTCACGGTTGAGCACATTCACATTCAGGTGGTGTGCACCTTTTGTGAAGTAGCCGTCCATCATTGTTACAAGGTTCTCTATGCGTGTCTCCTCGTCTACACCGAGAGATTTGGGGATGATGGAGAATGTGTTGCTGATGCCGTCCTGTGAGTCGCGGTAGCGTAGCTTGGCAACAGAACTGAGCGATGCGATGGCGCCGTTCTTGTCGCGGCCGTGCATGGGGTTTGCACCGGGAGCGAAAGCCACGCCTTTGGCACGTCCGTCGGGTGTTGCGCCGGTCTTTTTGCCATACATCACGTTTGATGTGATGGTGAGCAGTGAGAGGGTGGGGCAGGCTCCTTTGTAAACGGGGTGCTTCTTCAGCTCTTCGTTGAAGAAATATACAAGGTCAACACCCAAGTGGTCTACGCGGTCGTCGTCGTTGCCGAAGCAGGGGAAGTCATTCTCTATCTCAAAGCCCTCTGTCAAGCCAATCTCGTTGCGTTTTACGGTTACTTTGCCATACTTGATTGCCGAGAGCGAGTCGAGCACGATTGAGAGGCCTGCAACACCGTATGCAAGGTTTATCTGCGGGTTGGTGTCGATGAGCGCCATCTGTGCCTTTTCGTAATAATACTTGTCGTGCATGTAGTGGATGATGTTCATCGCGTCGCTGTATACGCGTGCCACCTGCATGAGCACTTTCTTGTAGTTGCTGAGAACCTCTTCGTAGTTGAGGAGTTCGCCGGTGAGTACGGGGATGTTCTCGACCATCACAGTACCGGTGTTCTCGCAGCGTCCGCCGTTGATTGCAAGCAGCAGGGCTTTTGCAAAGTTGCAGCGTGCACCGAAGAACTGTATCTGTTTGCCTATAGCCTGATACGATACGCAACATGCGATTCCGTAGTCGTCGCAGTTGCGCACTTCGCGCATGAGGGTGTCATTCTCGTACTGGATAGAGGATGTGTCGATTGATACCTTCGCGCAGAACTCCTTGAATCCTTCGGGAAGTTCGGGGCTCCACAGCACTGTCATGTTGGGTTCGGGCGACGGGCCGAGGTTGTAGAGTGTCTGAAGGAAACGGAATGAGGTCTTGGTAACCTTTGTGCGTCCGTCGTTGAAGCGTCCGCCGATTGCCTCTGTTACCCATGTGGGGTCGCCTGCGAAGATGTCGTTATAGGATTGCATGCGCAGGTGGCGTACCATACGCAGCTTTATCACGAACTGGTCGATAAGCTCCTGTGCGAATGTCTCGTCTATATTGCCTTTGTCGAGGTCGTACTGTATGTATATGTCGAGGAACGATGATACGTTTCCGAGCGACATTGCTGCTCCGTCCTGCTCTTTTACGGCTGCGAGGTATGCCATGTAGACCCACTGCACTGCCTCCTGCGCTGTTGTTGCGGGACGGCTGAGGTCGAGCCCGTAGTATTCGCCCATTATCTTCATTTCGGCAAGTGCCTTTATCTGCTCTGCTACCTCTTCGCGCAAGCGGATGGTTGCATCGCTCATGGGGCTTGTGAGCTTCTTCAGGTCCTCTTTCTTTGCCTCTATCAGGCGGTCGGTGCCGTATAGTGCCAAACGGCGGTAGTCGCCGATGATGCGGCCGCGGGCATAGTTGTCGGGCAGTCCGGTGAGGAAGCCGAGTGAGCGGAACTTGCGTATCTCCTCTGTGTATGCGTCAAATACTCCATCGTTGTGTGTCTTGCGGTAGTGATAGAAGATGTCTTTTACCTTTTCGTCTACCTCTACGCCATTTTCGAGACAGGCTTTCTCAACAACCTTTATACCGCCGTAGGGCTTGATGGCGCGTTTCAGCAGTTCGTCAGTCTGCAGACCTACGATGAGCTCATTCTCGCGATCGATGTATCCTGCCTTGTGCGAGGTGATTGTGGAAACTGTTACATTATCGAGTGAACGGACGCCGTTGTTGGCGCGCTCCTCTTCGAGAGCCTTGAGACATTCGTTCCAAACTTTCTTTGTTCTTTCTGTGGGGCCTGCGAGGAAGGACGCATCGCCCTCATAAGGAGTGAGGTTTGTCTGTACAAAATCAGAAACATTTATTTCTCTGTTCCAGAGTCCCTCTTTAAACATATTGTTCATTTCCATAGTATTTAAATTACCGTGCAAAGGTAAGAAATTTTACGCACTCGTCATACATAATTATATATAATAAACCTCAGAATGTGGTTAAGAAAACGAAAAGAAAACCGGAAGTCTTGCGGTGTGGCTGTCCCAAACAAAATCTGTTTCTCTGTGTTGTATGGTTTTATGAACAGCTTCAAAAAACAATTATATTATGGATAAAGAATTTCTTACTAATGAGGTGGGAGCACCGGTTGCCGACAATACAAATTCTCTGACCGCAGGGGAGCGCGGCGCGTTGTTGCTCGAAGATAATTGGCTGATAGAGAAACTTGCACACTTCGACCGAGAGGTGATTCCCGAACGGCGTATGCATGCGAAGGGCAGCGGGGCGTTCGGGCATTTTACGGTAACGAACGATATTACCAGGTATAGCTGTGCCTCAATATTCTCGTCCGTAGGCAAGAAGACGGAACTGTTTATGCGTTTTTCTACTGTGGCGGGCGAACGTGGCGCGGCGGATGCCGAACGCGACATTCGTGGCTTTGCCATAAAATTCTATACAGACGAAGGCAATTGGGACTTGGTGGGCAATAATACACCGGTCTTTTTCTTGCGCGACCCTCTGCAATTTCCCGACCTCAATCATGCCATCAAACGCGACCCGCAGACCAATCTCCGTTCACCGCAAAGTAATTGGGATTTCTGGACCATGTTGCCCGAAGCGCTCCATCAAGTAACAATTGTCATGTCCGATAGGGGGATTCCTGCCTCTTATCGCCATATGCACGGCTTTGGCTCGCATACCTACAGCCTCATAAACAGCGAGGGGGTGCGTGTGTGGGTGAAATTCCATTTTATCACTCAGCAGGGCATAAAGAATCTTTCGAATGATGAGGCTGCCGACATCATCTCTAAAGACAGGGAGAGCCATGGACGCGACCTCTTCAATGCGATAGAGAGTGGCGATTATCCTCGTTGGAAACTGTATATACAGGTGATGAGCGAGGAGCAGGCGGCTGCCTATCGCGAAAATCCTTTCGATGTTACAAAGGTGTGGAAGCATGGTGAGTTCCCTCTCATGGAGGTCGGTGTTCTGGAGCTTGACCGCAATCCCGACAACTATTTTGCTCAGGTGGAACAGGCTGCTTTCAACCCTTCGCATATTGTGCCGGGAATAGGGCTGTCGCCCGACAAGTTGTTGCAGGGCAGGCTCTTCTCCTATGGCGATGCGCAGCGTTACCGTCTCGGTGTAAACCACGACCAGATACCGGTGAACAGGGCAAAATGTCAGGTGCATAGCTTTCATCGCGACGGGCAGATGCGCGTGGATGGCAACGAGGGCTCGCGTAAAGGCTATTCGCCCAACAGCATCGGCGAGTGGCGGACAATGGAGACGAAAGCAGTGTATTCTCCATCTGTCGGGGCTTCTATGCGTTACAATCCATACGAAGACAAGAGTGATGACTGTTTCTATCAGCCCGGCGACCTCTACCGTCTGATGACTGAGGAAAAACGTCGTCTGCTCATTGAAAATACCGTTGCAGACATCATGCCGGTTACAGATAATGTGAAATATCGCCATGCGGCACATTGCTATCTTGCCGATTGCGAGTATGGGACACGCCTTGCCGAGGCTCTTTCTTTGAATGTAGAGGAGGTGAAGCGGCTCGCCTCGCTAAGCGAGAAGGAGCGGTTGGAACAGACAGCTTCTAAGAATACGTTCGATATATGATTGCCGGTTTCGCAATCATATATCGAACGCAAATAAATTGTGAGAAGTCCTTCTTATTTTACATCATTCCAGCGGTCTGTGCGGAACGGTATTGCCGGCACGCCATATAGGTTCTTTAGGTTAACTTCGCCGGGTACGTTGTGGAAGGCGTACCGTACAGCTACGGGCTTGGGCACCTCTTTGCTCCAAACAGTAACCACGCTGCCCCATACGCGCGCCTCTGCCTTGTGGAATTTGTGGTCCTCGCCTGCAAGTTCAAAGCTCTTTACAGGTACGTTGCTCCACGGTGCAAGTCCCTGAGGGGCGTTCTTCATTTTTATCTTTACCTTACCGTCTTCCATGACTTCGTGCGATTCGTATTGTGGAGCCTTTGCTTCGAAACCTTTGCAGTCGTAGGTCTGTGCCATAGCCAATGCTGCCAGGCGTTCGCCTATCTCAAATTTCTTTGCGGGGTGCAGGCAGGTTGCGTCGCCGAGGTCTGTTGTGCTTGCCATGCCGCTGTTGGGGATTATATCCATTGCGCGCTCCTGACACTCTACAAACAGAGGCAATGTCGTGTCGGTGTATGAGTGGCAATAATAGTAGGGAGGTATCATTACATAGTAGAAAGGCATCTTGTTTTCTTTGTCTCCCCAGTCTTCGCGCCATTGTTTTGCCATGCGTGCAAGCATAATGTCGTAGTGGTCGATGTCGCCAAGATAGTCGAGGCTTTGGTAGCCCAGATTGGCTTCGCCCTGATACCACAGGAATCCTTTTGCGTTGTATTTGCGGATAGGGGCTATCATGCCGCAATACAGTTCCGAGGGGATAAGGTGGTGCAGTGTGTGCTTGTGCTTGATTTGCTCTTCTGTCGCTATTTCTCTCAATGCGTCGAGCGGCATCCATGTTTCTACGCGCGAGCCACCCCAGCCTGCGGTTATCAAGCCGATGGGGTAGTTTAATTCGTGCGACAGTTCGTGGGCGAAGAAGTACGCCACAGCCGATGTCTCGGCAACGCTTTGGGGAGCGGCTTCGCGCCATTCGCCCACGCAGTCGTCAAGGTCTTTGTCGTAGGAACGGGCCTTCTTTACTGTGAACATGCGTATCTTGTCTTTCATCGAGCTTCCGCGTCTGATGAATGTCATGGAATTTTCTATGGGCTGGTGCTGGTAGCCTTTGACCGGCATCTCCATGTTGCTTTGTCCGACGCACACCCATACGTCTCCGATGAGTATGTTGTCGAGCGTAATCTTTTCGCCGTCGCTGATGGTTATTGTCTGTTTGTCGAATGAAGCGACGGGGGTTGCTACCTTTGCAGTCCAATTGCCCTCCTTGTCGCTTCGTGTGGTTGTCTTTTTCTTGTTCCACGATACGGAGATGGTTACCTTCTTGTTTGCTTCGGCTTTTCCCCAGAGGTTGACTTCGCTTTGCTGCTGCAATACCATGTTGCTGCCGAGCACTTTGGGTAGTGTAACTTTTGCCGATAGCGTGAGCGTCATTATAAGCGCTGTAAGTGAAATGAGTATCTTTTTCATATTTTTATTTGTTTATAGTTCCGTTTGGTGTAAGAAGCTGTTTCCGGTTTCTGTTTATTGATATATTTTGTCTTGCTTCAGGTGCTCTTGAATCTTGCGGCTGCCGTATTTCCATGTCCTATGACAGAAAATAAGGAACACGATGGTTAACACGCCTGCCATTCCCGGTGTTGTGCTTATCATGTAAAGAATTGAATCGTATGCACCGTGCGCAATTATCGGTGCGGCAAGAATGAGTTTTCTATTTTTTGCTTGATTCTCAGAGTCGAATCTTGCCAGTGAATAGTAGTAGCCCATTAGAATTCCGAAACAAAAATGTCCGGGTACGGCAAATATGGCTCTGGATATGCCTACCGACAAGAAAGAATCTGTGTTGCCGAATATGTACATTAGGTTTTCAATTGCTGCAAAACCCAAGGATACGCAGACTGCGTATACGATGCCGTCCATTTTTTCGTCAAAAAAACGGTTCTTGCGCAGTATGAGCCATAAGATTGCTGATTTGGCGATTTCTTCTGGGATTGCGGCGCCAAAAAATGAGGTGCAAATGCTTTCAAATACAGTTGACGGTGTCATTGAATAGAGACCGAACTGTTCGAGTGGAGTAGAAATGCAAAGTGATAGAGGTATGGACAGTGTGCCTGCCAAAAATGCTTTTATCAATTCTTTTGGCGGTTCCGGGTTGTTCTTGTCCTTGTGGCTGATGTAGAATATGAGTATTGCTATAGGAAGCAACGCGGTGATTGTCAATGTGGTTGTCATGGCTTTGCTTATGGTCTGTGCTGCTTGTGTTATTAGGCGATTATCCCCATTTCGCGCCACACTGCTATAATCTCTTCGCAATCTTCGCAGGCGGTCGCTTTGTCAACATCGTATTCGTTCAGTAGAAATTCTGCAAGGGTGTCAAGCGTAAACTCTTCTCTCTTGTCTGCTTCTTGCCATAAATATGCCGAAATCTCGTCGAGCCTTATTATGCTTTTGTCGCTTTCTTCTTTGGGTATAAGAAGCGGCTCGCCGTTTATTGTTTGCAGTTCGTACTCTTTTGATGTTTGCATGTGTGATGTTTTTTTGCAAACTTACTAAAATTCGCTGAATTTTGTGTATGTTTGCAAAGATAAATATTAAAGCCGTATGAGTGTGAAACCTCCGTATAGTATTAATGTGAACGGTCGCCTGTTGACGATGCAGAAGCCTTTGGTGATGGGGGTGATGAATGTTACCCCCGATTCGTTCTTCGCGGAGTCCCGTGCAGATGGTGCGGAAGAACTGTTGCGCCGTTGTGCCTCAATGATAGAGGATGGAGCTGATATTATAGATGTGGGGGGCTGTTCGACCCGTCCGTCGGGCGAGTTCGTTTCGGCTGAGGAGGAACTGGCGCGTATGAGCAGTGCCTTTCGTCTGTTGAACAGTGCTTTTCCCGATGCGGTCTTCTCTGTGGATACTTTCCGTGCCGAGGTGGCACGTATGTGTGTCGAGGAGTACGGTGCTGCAATCATTAACGATGTTTCGGGCTTTGATTGGGACGAGGGTATGCTTGATGCGGTAGCGGAACTGAATGTCCCCTATGTGCTTACGCATACGGTAGGTGTCGCAGGTGAGACTCCTGTGTATGGCGATTTTATCCCCGATGTGTTCAAGCAGATTGCCGCTAAGCTGTGGCAGTTGAGGCAACGGGGAGTGAAGGATGTTATTGTGGATCCGGGTTTCGGCTTCGGCAAGTCCTTGCAGCAGAACTACCATCTTATGTCGCAGTTGGAGGAGTTTGCGATGTTCGATGCGCCGATTCTTGTAGGAGTGTCGCGCAAGTCGATGATAACACGTCTTCTTGGCGTCTCGCCCGCTGAGGCGCTTAACGGAACGACTGTGCTTAATACTGTGGCGCTGATGAAGGGTGCTTCTATCCTTCGCGTGCACGATGTGCGCGCGGCACGCGAGGCTGTTGAAATTTTCGGAATGTTGAATGCTAATTATATATAAGGTATGTTCTTCGATTTTTCTATAATGGATTTTATAGATATTCTTTTGGTGGCTGCGCTGCTTTACTACTTCTATAAGCTGATGAAGGAGTCGGGCTCCATAAATATCTTTACCGGAATCCTTGTCTTCATAGTCCTGTGGATATTTGTATCGAGGGTACTCGAAATGCGTTTGTTGGCTTCGATATTCGATCAGATGATGAGTGTGGGAGTGCTGGCACTTATTATAATATTCCAGGAAGAGATACGCCGTTTCTTTAAGACTCTCGGTTCGCACCATCGTTTCCGCCGCGTTTCGTCGCTTTTCTCAAAAGATAAGGAAAAGAAGGATGACACAGCGATTATGTTGCCTATAGTAATGGCATGCATGAGCATGAGCCAGCAGAAGGTCGGAGCGTTGATAGTCATTGAACGGGATGAAAGCCTCGATGAATATCTGCAGGCGGGAGAACAGATAGATGCTGCCATCAATCAGCGGTTGATAGAAAATATATTCTTCAAGAACTCGCCGTTGCATGATGGTGCACTTATAGTGCAGGAGGGCAGGCTGAGGGCTGCTTCGTGCATCCTTCCTGTGTCGCACGAACTTAATATTCCCAAAAAACTCGGCTTGCGCCACCGGGCTGCTCTTGCCGTTTCTCAAGAGACAGACGCAATAGCAGTGATAGTTTCAGAAGAGACAGGCTCCATATCGGTTGCCCAAAAAGGAAAATTCAAGCTCGGATTGACAGCCCAGCAACTTGAAAGGATTCTGGTGCAATAATTTTTTTTCTTCTGTAATTTGTTGAGAATTATCACTTTTGGATTTTGTTCGAAAAAATCTTTAAAATTTTCTCGTCAAAAAGTTTGGTAGTTTAGAAAAAGGTTGTACCTTT
>CAYWIE010000030.1:16472-28649 GCA_964458275.1 uncultured Bacteroidaceae bacterium | reverse complement strand
AAAATCGCAATAATTATAAATTGTTGGTAATCAACGAATTACCCCCCCGAAAAATATGGCAAAAATATTTGAAATATTCGAAAAAGTTTAACTAAATTTGTGAAAACAAAATCACATTAGCGGTAGCCTTAATGAGGTTCTGACTACTCGCTAATGGTAAATTGAATTTATAGAACCTCCCTTAAAAGAAAAAAGTATAATGAAGAGAAATTTCGTATCATTCTTTGCACTGCTTGCGCTTTTATGCAGTGCGGCGCATGCCGAATCAGAATCGGACACAATTCTTCTTAAAGGCAACGGATATATAACCACTCCCGACGCCGAGACAATGCTCGTCTCACGCAAACAGATGAGACGACCGCCCCATGCACGGGAAAAAGCTGCCGATATGACTGTGGCTTTCATCGACGAACACAATGGAGGAATAGCAGAATGGTATGACAAGAACAATATAATAAGTACATATTTCCATGCAGAAAAAGCAGGAGAGATGGAACTTAAAATAGAGGCGTACGGAAACTCTACAATCACAGTAAGCTGTCTCGGAAAGAAGAAAAAGATAAAACTCAACGGAGAGACACCTGCAATTTACAACGTCGGAAAATTCAAGGTAAAGAATCCCGGACACATCAAGGTAGACATACAAGGCAAAAAGGGTGGGGGGGAGACCACTTTCGGCAATGTCCTCTCTCTTATCGTGAACGGCAATTTGGGAGAACTCTCCTACATACTCAAGAACTATCATCCCCATTTCGGTCGTCGCGGTCCGTCTGTCCACCTCAACTACCGTCTGCCGAAAGACAAGACTTACGAATGGTTCTACAACGAAGTAACCGTGCCGGCAGACTATGACAAAGTGAGCAGCTACTATATGGCATGCGGATTCGGAGAAGGATATTTCGGATTCCAGAACAACACCCCCGACCGCCGCAAAGTACTATTCTCCGTGTGGAGCCCCTTTGTAACCGACAATGCAAATGAGATACCCGACTCGCTCCGCGTAATACTGCTCAAGAAAGGCGAGACGGTGAAAGTGCAGGATTTTGGTGGCGAAGGTTCGGGCGGACAAAGCTTCATGCCTTACGACTGGAAGCCGGGAAACACCTATAAATTCCTTATGCGTGTACGCCCCGACGGAAAAGGACGTACAGTCTACACAGCCTACTTCTGCGACGCACAAGACGGAAAATGGCGTCTCATGGCAAGTTTCTCACGTCCCAAGACCGACACATGGTACACCAACCCTCACTCATTCCTCGAAAACTACAATCCAGTGATGGGATACAAGACACGCCGCGCCTACTACAACAACCAATGGGCTTGTACAAAGGATGGCGAATGGATACCTGTAACCGAAGCCGTATTTACCCATTGCGACACCGGCAGAAACGGCAAACGCCTCGACTATACAGGCGGAGCCGACGAAAAAGGCTTCTATCTGATGATGGGCGGATTCTTTGACGGATACACAAAAGGCTACACACGCTTTGCACGTAAAAACGGCACAGGTGAAAAGCCAAATATCAATTTCAGTGCACTCGAATAACCGCAATATAACTATTAACCATTCACATTAACGCCATGAAACATTTATTTTACACAACAATAATCTTGTTTGCAGCTGTACTTTCGCTGCATGCACAGGTTATACCCGAAGAGAATGCCGTTTACCGTCTGGTGAATGCAGGTAGAACAAATGCTGTAATGACAGAAGATATAACAGCGCATAACATTTATTGTACCGACAAAGGCGATGATGACAGCTACAACCAGCTGTGGCAGTTCAAGAAGAGCGGCGAAGGCTGGAATATACAGAATGTCAACACCGGATACTATGTACAGCATCAGTCTACAGTGTATGCACTCTTCACGACAGATACCGTTGCTAAGGTGCTTTATGTATCGGAGAACAGCACAATCGCTGACAAATACAATATAGTAAACAGCAAAGGAGGTAATTTCGGAATGCACTGCGATGCAGCCTACGACGTAGTACCCTGGTACTCAGGCAGCGAGACACCCGGTGGCTCTGAGTGGATATTCGAAAAGGTTGAAATATCAGAAGAGAAAATCGCCGAAATACGTGCAAAATACAACGAATTCAACAATGTACTCGCAAACAAGGACAAGGTGATTGCCGGGTATACAAAATTCTTTGAAGACGACCTCTGCACTACGCTCAAGAGCGAGTACAGCACAATGAGCGACGAAGAACTCGAAGCAGCAATGAGCGAGTGCAACAGCACACTTATAGCCATAGCCAAGAAGATTAAGAACAACTCATGGGCAGCCCGCGAAAAAGAGTTCCGCATCCACACATACGAACCCTACAGCAACCCCGACTATTGGGCAACAAAGATCAACATCAGAAAATATTCATGGCTCAATAACCCCACCGGAATATATGCAAACACCGGTGATGTAGTATACGTATTCGTAGGAGCAGAGATAGCCGAGGGCAGTACACTCGAAATAGACGCCATTACAGCAGTCTCTCCCACAGGCACACGTACTGCGCTCAAGAAAGGCATGAATATCATTCCTGTATCGCGCAACGCACAATCCCTTTTCATTATCTACACAGCCGACACAAGCGGCGAAAAGGTACTTTCCGACTTCAGCTCAATACCCATCCACATCGAGGGCGGTATTGTAAACGGCTATTGGGACAAGAGCCGACACACAGACGAAGATTGGGTTGACATCACACGCAATCTTGCCACACACCGCTACATGTTTGTCAAAGGCGATTATCATCTCTTCTTCATGAGCCTCGAACACATGGTAGCCGACAACTGCTGCAAAAACACAATCACCGACGCAATAGGGTGGTGGGACAACATGTCAATGTGGCAGCAGGAACTTTTGGGTATTGAGGAATACACCCCCTCACGTTTCAATAATAAGCAGTGTGCAATTTCGCTTACAAGCGGCTACCAGTCGGCAACCGACTATCGTACACAATATGCCGAGACATATATAAGCAACCTTCTCCCCTACGAGAGAATGATGTCCAACGGCGACAACGCATGGGGACCTGCACACGAGAACGGCCACGTTCACCAGTATGGAATAAACATGATAGCCTGCTCCGAGGTGAGCAACAACCTCTTCTCTAACCTCACACTCTACAAGTTAGGCAAATATATGTCCCGCGGCGGCAAGGTATCGGAAATAGCAGCTGCATACGAAGACAATATCGCTTTCCCAGCACGCGACATAAACTTCACACTCCGCATGTTCTGGCAGCTCTACCTCTACTACCATGCAGCAGGAAACAATCCTGAGTTCTATCCCACACTCTTCAAGATTCTTCGCGAGTCGCCGCTGAAAAAGACATCTGGTTCACTCAACTACGGCAGATACGACCTCCTGCACTTTGTAGAAAAGTGTTGTGAAGCATCGGGAGAGGATATGACAGACTTCTTCGAGGCATGGGGATTCTTTGTGCCTATGAACAGAGCCGAATTCGGCGATTACGGAACATATTATCTCACCTCTACCCAGAGCATGATAGACACCACAAAGGCACGCATTTCGAAATACACAAAGAAAGCGGGAGCCATACAGTTCATCGAAGACCGCGTGCTTCCCGAACTTCGCGGTGACGGAGCCGACGGTTACAAATTGGTCAACGGTGTTGCAGTAGGCGAGGCAGGTGATGCAGGACACTACACATCATTCGTTCCCGACTCAATGGATGTACCCGCAACAGGATATGTTTATACAAAGGCAGGAAAGACAATAGAAATTTCAAAAGGAACAGGAGCAGTAGGCTTCAAGATATACGGTGCCGACGGCACACTGATAACATTCTCTAATTTCTGTACCATAGAGCTGGCAGACGAAGATGCCGGCAAGGAGCTTATAATCAAGGCAGTCTCTGCAAACAACAGCGAATCTGTTGTCAACTCCAAGAACAACGGCAGCGAGGAAGACCAGCTCGAAGCACTCAACGATGCGCTTGCTTCGGCAGAGGGCATACTCAAATACAAGGATACAGGATGTAAATATGTAGGCTATTTCTACGCCAGCGTACTCGAAAACCTTGTAGCAGTTACCGACAGCTCAAAGGCAGCAATAGAAAACAAGGACCAGAGCGCACACACATACGGCGAGTGGGCATCCATCATCGACAAGGAGATAAATCTGGTACTCTCAAAGGAGGACGTAAGAGTGAAAATACATTCAGGCAACACCTATCAGTTGAAGAACAAGCAGTACAAAGGATACACAATTTATAACAGTTCAAGCAGTCTTATTTGTGAGAGTGGAACAAAGAATGCAAAATACAGAGTATTCAAATTCACATCTACCGGCAAAGAGAATGAATACTATCTCTCGAACATGGGCAATTATATAAATTCTATAGCCACAAGCACTCAGGCAAAGGCTTCTACCACCGCCCAATCGAGTGCATTGAAATTTACAGTAAGTGAAGCCGGCGACATTTATTACTCTGTATGCGTAACAGGCGAGAGTATGAAATCACTTCACTGCGATGCAGGCAAGAAAGTCGTAGGATGGGATACGAAGGCAGATGCATCACATTGGCAGCTTGTAGCCGTTGACAGGAATAAGGAGCTTGCCGACGAAACAGAGCTTACAAGCCTTTACTGCGAGGCATACGGCATCTCACAGACAATTATAGATACAACATCGGCGACAATCAGCTTCAAGGAGGGAGTAAATGTAACAAGCCCGACACTTGTAGAGGATTTTGTGGCAATGATGGACAAGGCTAAGGAATCTGAAGATGTAATTTACAAAAAGTATTACGAATTGTGCCCCGCCCTCATTCCCGTACTTAGAGAAATGATAGAAAAGGTAAAATCCGGCTACACGTTAAGTACCGGAATCGGCACTGTCAATGCAGAAGAAGATAGCGTAATATACGATATTCGCGGACGCAAGATAAAATCAGTAACCTCAGATGGAGTATATATAATCAACGGCAAGAAGACTTATATAAGAAAATAGAATCTGAGACTCGGAAAGAGAGTGTGCTTTTATGAGCACACTCTCTTTATCATTTTTATATAATACAATACCAAACAACATGAAAAAATATTTTTATCTGCTAATCTCATTGTTTACAGGTCTGCTCTCAGCAGGTGCACAAGGACTTCCTGAAGACGGCAAGATATACCGTATCTCAAATGTCGCAAGGGATAATTCAGTCGTAATGGAGAATTTTATGACACATAAGCTCCATTGTGGCGAAAAGAGCGGGACAGACATCTCGCAGTTATGGAAATTCAGCAAGACAGAAGAGAGCTGGAGCATACAGAATATGCTTACAGACCGGTATATTCAGATAGAAAGCAACAACATCAACAACTATGCAACAGCAGAATCCGTTGCACAGTTATATATTTCTCTGAATACAACCTTATCCGCGGAATGTTACAACATACTGAATGAAAATGGAGGCAATATGGGACTGCATTGCGAATCAGATTTCGATGTAGTGCCTTGGCGTCCATCGACAGGAGGAAGCAGTAACGGTTCAGAGTGGAATTTCGAAAAGGTAGAGATAAGCGACGAGGAGATAGCAGCCGCAAAAGAGAACTACGGCAATCTATCACATATAATCACCAATAAAGACGAAATAATGGTGAAATACTCTGCCCACTTCACAGATGAATCCTGTACAGAGCTCAAGAGCGAATACAGTTCGATGAGCGACGAAGAGCTTGCGGCATCAATGGAAGGATGCGGCGAAATTCTCATTTCGTTTGCCCTGAAAGTGAAGAACAACGGATGGGCAGCACGCGAAAAGGAGTTCCGCGTGCAGAGCTACGCCCCTTACAGCGACCCCGAAGTTTGGGGTAACAAATTACAGACTTTCCCATATTCATGGCTCAGTAACCCCACCGGCATCTGTACAGAATCGGGTGATGTCCTGTATATATTCGTGGGTAAAGAACCCAAGGAGGGTGCAACGCTCGAAATAGATGCCATTGACGAGAACAAGGCAAAAGGCGAACGTACGATACTCAAGAAAGGACTCAATATAATTCCTGTTACAAGAGGCAACCGCTCATTGTTCATAATTTACACCGCCGACACCCAAAGAGAGAATCTCATTTCGGACTTCGACTCAATTCCCATACACATAGAAGGCGGTTATGTCAACGGCTATTGGGATAAAAGCCGCCATACAGATGACGATTGGGCTGATATCACCCGCAACCACGCCAAACACGATTATATATTGGTTAAAGGCAGCAAGATAATGTACTTCATGAAGCGTTCTGCCATCACAGCAAGCAACGTATGTCCCAACACCATCAGTGATGCAATAGGGTGGTGGGACAATATGATTGCATGGCAGCACGAAATAATGGGATTGGAAGATTGCATGCCATCGCGTTTCAATAATCTGCTATGTGCCATTTCTACAGAATCAGGCTTTATGTCTGCAACAGGCTATGTAACGAATTACTCAGAAGGCTCCTTGTGGGAAATACTTCCGTTCAACACCATGATGCAGACAAGCGGCCGTCCGTGGGGACCTTCACATGAGAACGGGCATGTACATCAGGGAGCAATCAATATGATAGGCTGTACCGAAGCAAGCAACAACCTCTTCTCGAACATAAGCGTCTTCAAGTTGGGTAAATTCGCAACATGGGGCGAAGGTGTCGACGTTTTGGCAGATTATTATGTAAACAAAGAGCCGTGGACACTGCAAGGCATAGGCATGAAGATGCGTATGTATTTCCAGCTCTACCTCTACTACCATGTAGCCGGTCATAATCCGCAATTCTATCCCACTCTGTTCAAGTTTCTGCGCGAGGAGCCTCTTGAAAAACAGGCCGGAGGATACGACAACACAGGACGTGCCGACCTGCTTCACTTTGCCGAAAAATGTTGCGAAGCATCGGGTGAGGACATGACAGACTTCTTCGAAGCATGGGGATTCTTTGTGCCTATGTCCCGTGCCACCATTGGCGACTATGGCGACTGGACAATAAGCTCAACCAAGCGAATGATAACCGACACTAAGAAGAAAATGGCAAAATATCCCAAAAAGCCGGGTGCCATACAATTTATAGAAGACCGCGCAGCATACTCTTTGCGTACAGATGGCGGTGAAGGCTACAAACTCGAATATGAACACGGACGCTTTGCCGAGACAGGACAATATACAGCATATTATCCCGACTCGATGAACATTACCGCGAGCGGTTATATATACAGCAAGACAGGCAATCTGCTGAATATTTCCAAAGGAAAGAACGCAGTAGGCTTCAAGGTATACGACAGCGACAGCACACTTCTGACCTTTGCAAACAAGCACAGTATAAATCTTACCGATGAGATTGCCGCAAAGGAACTTATCATAGTAGCAGTCTCTGCAAACGGCACTGAAGTAACCGTAAACAGCAAGAACAACGGCAGCGAGGAAGATCAGTACGAAGCACTCGGTGAGGCACTCGAATCGGCAGCATCTGTATTGACATTGAAAGACGAAGCCAACAAATATGTAGGATACTACTACGAGACAGCAATGCTCAACCTTGTAGCCATCGTAGACAGCGCACAGGCAGCCTACGACAGTAAAGACCAGAGTGTACACAAGTACGGCATCTGGGCAACCCTTATCGACAAGGAGATAGGAAAGATAATCTCCGACGACGACAATCGTGTGAAAATACAGTCCGGCAACACCTATCAGTTGTATAATGTAAGGTATCCCGCCTATTCGATGTATTACGAAAATGGCAAAATAATCTGTAAATCGGGCGCAACCACTCCAAAATCCCGTCGTTTCACAGTAATTTCCACAGGAAAGGAAAATGAATTCTACATCTCCGTGAATGGCAAATATCTGAATTACATAGGCAAAAGCGAACAGGTAACAGCCACCACTTCCACTAAGAACGAGGCGCTTAAATTTACATTCGGAGAGCATGGCCTTGCAAAATACTACTTCCACAAGAAAGGCGATACAGAGCTTGGCCTGCACAGCAGTTCTTCATATGTGGTGGTAGGTTGGAACCACGACGAAGAGCCCTCTTTGTGGCGCCTTGTGGCTGTTGACCAGAAGAAGGAAAAAGCCGATGCCGAAGCATTGAACGCTCTTATAGACGAGGCAGAAGGAATCTTCGTTCAGATAGTCGATACAACAAACACGGCTTCGATAACCTTCAACGAAGGCATCGAGGTTACAAGCGGAACACTTGCGTCAGATGTGGAGTTAATGATGGCAAAGGCGGCAGAATCCGGGGATGCAATAACAAACAAGTATTACAATCTCTGTCCTGCACTTATCGAAGAGCTCACCTCTGCAATAGCATCCGTGAAGGCAGGATACACTGTAAACACAGGAATCGGCAGCATTGGTGCAGATGATAAAGAGGCAGTAATATATGACATTCGCGGAAGAAGAATCAACCGCATCAGTTCGTCAGGCATATATTTTATCAACGGTAAGAAAATATACTTAAACAAATAGAGCAATGAAACTATCTTTAAAGACATTATTGTTATTGATGCTTGTGTCGGTAATATCGGCAAAGGCACAGAATTTTCCCGAAGACGGTGCAACCTACCGTCTGTTGAACACCTTCCGTACAGGAGTCATACTCACAGAGGATTACGGTCTTAACACCCTCTTCTGCAAATCTCCCGTAGAGAACGACTACAGCCAATTGTGGCGTTTCACCAAAGATGGTGACGGATGGAACATACAGAACATATTCACAGGCCGTTACATGCAGAACGAGACCGACAACGGCAGCTATTTCTCTACTGCTGTTGAGCCCGCAGTTCTCTATGTATCCCAGAACAAAGGATTCAGCATCGAGTGCTACAATATAGTGAACACCCTCGGTGCAACATGGGGAGTGCATTGTGCCGGCGACTACAACGTAGTTCCATGGCATTCGGCAGTCGACCGTTTCGAAGGTTCGGAGTGGACATACGAAAAGGTTGAGGTTGCCGATGACGAAATAACAGCGGCACGCGCAAGATACAACGAATTCAACGATGTGAGAGTGAAGAAAGATTCCATCGAAGTCCAGTTGGCAAAATACTTTGAGGACGAGTCATGCTCGGAGCTCAAAAGCGAATACCGCTCAATGAGCGACGAGGAGCTTGAAGCAGCGCTCGACGGATGCGGCAGCGTCATCATAAATATGGCAAAGAAGATAAAGAACAACTCATGGCCTGCACGCGAAGAGGAGTTCCGTGTACATAAGTACGAGCCTTACAGCAACCCCGACCATTGGACAAGTATTCTCTTGATAAGCCCCTATTCATGGCTGAACAACCCCACCGGCATTTGCGGTGATGCGGGCGACGTGCTCTATATTTTTGTAGGCAAGGAACCCAAAGAGGGCAGTACGCTCGAAATAGATGCTGTGGCAGAGAACAACTACAAAGGCATCAGAGTAGAGCTTAAGAAGGGATTGAATATCCTCCCGATTGTCCGCGACGACCAGACATTCTTCATCAATTACGTAGCCGACACAAGAAGAGACCATGTTCTTGCCGATTTTGATTCCATTCCCATCCACATCGAAGGCGGTTATGTAAACGGCTATTGGGACAAGAGCCGGCACAACGACGAAGATTGGGTGGACATCACACGCAACTTTGCCAAGCACAAATATATGTTCGTCAAGGGCGACCACGAAGCCTTCTTCATGGAACTCGAATATATGATAGCCGATAATTGTTGTCCCAATGCCATCAGCGACGCAATAGGATGGTGGGACAGTCTTGTTGTCTGGGAGCAGGGCATCATGGGCATAGAGGAGTACAAGCCCTCGCGCTTCAACAACAGACTTTGTGCAATATCCACAAGCGATGGTTATCAGGCGGCAGGTGCATACAACACATTCCACGTACGCACACACATCCATAATCTGCTTCCGATAAAGAATGTAATGAAAAACAGTGATAATGGTTGGGGACCTGCCCATGAGAATGGACACATTCATCAGGCAGCCATCAACATGATACGATGCGGAGAGGTGAGCAACAACCTCTTCTCTAACGTAGTAACATACAAACTCGGCAAATTCACCACATGGGGAACACCGATAGCCGATGTTGTAAAGGATTTCGAGAAAAATGTACCTTGGACTCTGCGTAACATCGGTATTATGATGCGTATGTATTGGCAGCTCTATCTCTACTACCATGTAGCCGGCAACAATCCTCAGTTCTATCCCACTCTGTTCAAGCTGCTCCGCGAAGAACCGCTTGAAAAGGCATCGGGAACCGAGACTAATATGGGACGAGCAGACCTTTTGCGTTTCGCAGAGAAATGTGCCGAGGCAGCCGGTGAGGACCTTACTGATTTCTTCGAGGCACACGGATTCTTTGTTCCAATGAAGAATCTTACCATCGGCGATTATGGTTCATACACCATAAACTCTACCACACGAATGATAAACGACACGAAGAAGAAACTGGCAAAATATCCCAAAAAGGCAGGTGCAGTTCAGTTTATCGAAGACCGCGTGGCTCCCGAACTCCGTACAGATGGCGGTGAGGGTTACAAAATCGATTATGTGGCAGGAAGATACGGCGAGACAGGACAATACACAGCTTACTGCAAGGATTCAATAAACATCACTGCCAGCGGTTATGTATATACAAAGACCGGCAAGAGCCTTATAATCTCTGAGGGTAAGCATGCAGTAGGCTTCAAGGTTTACGATAGCGACACGACAACACTTCTCACCTTTGCCAATGTGCATAAGATAGAGCTTCCCGAAAAGATAGCAGCAAAGGATGTTGTAGTTGTAGCAGTCTCTGCCAACGGCACAGAGGAGGTCATCCGAAGCAAGAATACCGGCAGCGAAGAGGAGCAGTACGAAGCATTGAGCCACGCTCTCACATCTACGGCATCTATTCTTGAGTTCAAGGATACATACAACAAGAACGTAGGATTCTACTACGAGACAGCCCTGCTCGACCTTATGGCTCTCAACGACAGCGCAAAAGCCGCATACGACAGCAAGGACCAGAGCATATATACATACGGCGAGTGGGCAACAAAGCTCGACAAGGAGATTTCAGAGGTAATTGCCGACGGCGACAACAACCGCGTGAAGATACAGCCGGGCAACAGCTATCAGCTCTACAATGTACGCTATCCCCTCTACTCAATGTACTATGACAACGGCAACATTGTCTGCAAGTCGGGAACAGCCTCACCAAAAATGCGCCGTTTCACGTTTGTTTCTACAGGCAAGAAAAATGAGTTCTGCCTGTCTACAAACGGCAAGTACATTAATTTCTTGCAGAAAGACAGCAAGGTAACAGCTACCACCACCAAGATGGCAGAGGCGGTGAAAATAACCATTGGCGAGTACGACTTTGCAGAGTACTATCTGCACAAGACAGGCGATGCGACAGCAAGCCTGCATTGCAGTGCTTTGTACGAAGTTGTAGGTTGGGACTATGAATCATACGACCAGTCAATGTGGCGTCTTGTAGCAGTAGAACTCAAAAAGGAGAATGCCGATGTTGCATCCCTCAAGAAACTTGTCAGCGAAGCAACTGCAATCAACAACCAGATTGTGGACACCACAAACACAGCCTCCGTTACATTCAAAGAGGGCATAGAGGTAACAAGTGCAACCCTTGTCGCAGATGTTGAAGCAATGATGCTCAAGGTAGAGGAGTCCCAATCGGCAATAGCAAAGAAATACTTCAACCTTTGCCCCGCACTTATCGAAGAACTTGAATCTGCAATAGCGAAGGTAAAGGGCGGATACACAGTAAATACAGGAATAAGCGGTATCGGTGCAGATGATAAGGATGCAGTGATATACGATATTCGCGGCAGAAGAATCAACCGTATCACATCATCCGGAGTATATGTGATTGACGGCAAGAAGACTTACGTGAAGTAATATTTTCTATATACAAACAGAATAGCAACGGTGCACACATCAAAAGCGAGTGTGCACCGCTGCTGTTTTACAGAAAATTTTGGTACATGATATGCAATAGAAACATTATTTTCCTATTCGGCACTCACTTTAATTTCTTTGCACTATCTTTGCAATATAAATTGCGAAAATAGGCTGCACTCGTTGAGTAACTGCAAGTAAACTTGCGTTACACTCGTTTGCACTATTTTTGCAATATTAATCGCGAAAATAGGCTGCACTCGTTGAGTAACTGCAAGTAAACTTGCGTTACACTCGT
>CAYWIE010000030.1:0-16372 GCA_964458275.1 uncultured Bacteroidaceae bacterium | reverse complement strand
TTGCACTATTTTTGCCATGAATGAATTACGATAAACAAAACAAATAAACAGTATAAATATGGCTCTAAAAGCAGGAATCGTGGGCTTGCCCAACGTAGGAAAATCTACTCTCTTCAACTGCCTTTCAAGTGCAAAGGCACAGGCAGCAAACTTCCCTTTCTGTACAATCGACGCACAGTTGGGACAGATAACTGTTCCCGACGAACGTTTGAATAAATTGGCCGAACTTGTGCATCCGGGACGCATTGTTCCTGCTACTTGCGACATTGTAGACATTGCAGGTCTTGTAAAAGGCGCAAGCAAGGGCGAAGGACTCGGCAACCAATTTCTCGGAAATATACGTGAGACAGACGCAATAATCCACGTGCTCCGTTGCTTCGACAACGACAACATAGTGCACGTCGACGGTTCGGTGGACCCTGTCCGCGACAAGGAAATTATCGACATAGAGCTTCAGCTGAAAGACCTTGAGACAGTAGAGAACCGCATCAAACGTGTAGAGAAACAGGCACGTGTGGGCGGCGACAAGATGGCAAAGCTCGAATATGATGTGCTTATGCAGTACAAGGCTGCACTCGAAGCAGGAAAATCGGCACGTACCATCACCTTCGACACAGAGGACGAGCAGCAGATTGCAAAGAATCTGTTCCTGCTCACCGCAAAGCCCGTACTCTATGTGTGCAACGTAGACGATACTTCGGCAGCGTCAGGAAACAAATATGTCGAAGCTGTGCGCGAAGCCATTAAGGACGAGAATGCCGAACTGCTGATAATCTCGGCACAGGCAGAGGCAGAGATTGCAGAGCTCGAAAGCTACGAAGAGAAACAGATGTTCCTCGAAGACATGGGACTTGCAGAATCGGGCTGCGACCGTCTGATAAAGGCAATATACAGCCTGCTCACATTGCAGACATTCATCACCGCAGGAGAGATGGAGGTAAAGGCATGGACATTCCGCAAGGGCTGGAAGGCACCCCAATGCGCGGGAGTCATCCACACTGACTTCGAGAAAGGCTTCATACGTGCCGAGGTCATAAAATACGACGATTATATATCTCTTGGCTCCGAAGCAGCAGTGAAAGAGGCAGGAAAGATGAGCGTCGAAGGCAAGGAGTATGTTGTGCAGGACGGAGACATCATGCACTTCCGTTTCAATGTATAAAAGCAGATAGAATATGGCTGCTACACCTTGTTACATAGTATGGGACCCAGCAACAGGACCATTCTCTATATTAGGATTCGAAGTGCGCTACTATTCCCTCTGTTGGATAATAGGCCTGCTTTCGGGTTATCTTATAATGAAGCACCTTTATAAGCGCCAGAAGGTCAGCATGGAGCTTTTCGAGCCGCTGTTCATGTACTGTTTTCTCGGTATACTCATCGGCGCGAGACTGGGCCATTGCATATTCTATGAGCCGGAATACTACTTCAATCACATAATAGAGATGTTTCTTCCCATAAAAGAGACAGTCTCAGGATGGAAATTTATAGGTTATCAAGGACTTGCGAGTCATGGAGGAACAATAGGACTCTTTATAGCCTTGTGGATATACACCCTGCGCACAAAGCTCTCCTTTGCTTGGTTGCTCGACAATATAGCCATCACCACACCCGTTGTGGCAGGCATGATAAGAATGGGCAACTTATTCAATTCCGAAATTCTCGGAAACGTTACAGAGATGCCGTGGGGAGTCATATTCGCGCAGGTCGACGAATTTCCGCGCCATCCGGCACAGCTGTACGAAGCGATAGCCTATTTTGCGATATTCATAGGAGGATTGCTGCTCTACAAGAAATTCCCCTCAAAGGTGGGCAGCCTTTTCTACTTCGGATACTGCCTTGCGACAATCTTCACTTTCCGCTTCTTTGTGGAGTTCCTCAAAGAGGTGCAGTCGGCGTTTGAAGAGGGTATGACACTGGATATGGGACAATGGCTGAGTATTCCTTTCATGATAATCGGATTCGCTTGCATGTGGCGAGGATTCAGATATAAGGGCAATACCGGTAAGTAACAGCTTCTTGATATGAAGTTTGCACCAATGGCGATAATGAATGTGCCATTGGTGCATTTTTTTTAATATTATCTATGTTTGAGCTTGCAATCAGAATTTTTAATAGCTTTTAAAGAATATTTTCGAACACTTTCTATGAAGTTTATGTGATAATATTCGTGCTTTTGTGCTAACTTTGCAGAAATATGGTATATTGCGCATAAAGTGAAAATATACCCCAAAAAGTGATAACCGAAAGCAATGAAATTCCCTAACCTACATATAAAGAAACTCGACCTTTTTATCATAAAGAGTTTTTTATTGCTGTTTGTGGCTACATTCTTCATCTGCACCTTCATCCTGATAATGCAGTTCCTGTGGCGGTGGGTGGATGAATTTGTAGGTAAAGGACTCGACCTGTGGGTGATGGCGCAATTCTTCTACTTAGGTTCGCTCACAATGGTGGGTCAGGCACTGCCGCTTGCCATACTTCTTGCTGCACTGATGACATTCGGCAATTTCGGTGAAAGGCTCGAATTGTTGTCGATGAAGGCAGCCGGTATTCCTCTACTCAGAATAATGGCTCCGTTGGTAGTGGTTTGTACCATACTCGGAGGAATATCTTTTATCTTTCAGAACGAAATAGGTCCCAAAGCACAGGTGAAGCTCTACACCGTGCTCTACTCCATCAGACAGACATCGCCCGAAGTGGAAATACCCGAAGGTGTCTTCTACGACAAGATAGAGGGGTACAATCTCTTTGTGAAGGAGAAGGACAAAGAGAGCGGAATGTTGCGTCGCGTAATGATATACGACATGACACAAGGCTTCGAGAATGCGAGCATCATAGTATCCGATTCGGGCAAGATTGAGACCACAGCCGACCAGCAGCATCTCTTGCTTAAACTCTACAGCGGCGAGAGGTTTGCCAACGCAACCGAGCTTAAGGAGAACTCCAAGGACAAGAATATCCCATATACTCGTGAGACATTCCGCGAGAAGGTAATAGTCATAGACTTCGGCGGAGGCTTCGACATGAAAGACGGCTCTTTTCTCAAAAAGCAGGCAGCCAGCAAGAACATGAAGGAGCTTACCGAATCCATAGACTCCCTTTCGCAGTACAACGACAGTATAGGTCGCAACAACTACAAGGCAGCATTGCGCAATGCCTACACCCAGAAGATGGAGTTCACAAAAGAGGACTCGATATCTCAGGAGAAAGAAAAGATTTATGCAATAAACAGCGACAGCATATACGATAACCTCTCGAAGAGTGCCAAGCTGAGAGTCAAGAAGTCTGCGCTCGACAAGGTGGAGCAACTGATGACCGACTACGAAATAAAGAAGAACATAATGCGTTCGCTCGACAAAGACCTAAACAAGCACCGCATCACATGGTGGGAAAAGATAACCCTTTCGCTTGCCTGCCTTGTATTCTTCTTCATTGGTGCGCCTTTGGGTGCAATCGTCAAAAAGGGAGGACTCGGCTATCCGGTGCTCATTTCGGTAGCCATATTCATACTCTACTACATATTCAACACCTCAGGCTACAAGATGGCACGTGAGGGCGAGTGGTACATCTGGTTCGGCAGCTGGATAAGCACAATGGTACTCGCACCGTTGGGTATAATATTCACCTATCAGTCGAACAAGGACTCAACCATCTTCAATATGGATGCCTACAAGGCATTCTTTAGAAAAATCTTCGGTCTGCGCGAATCGCGTAACGTAACACTCAAAGAGGTCATAATCGAAGACCCCGACTACGCAACAGACTGCAAAGTGCTCGAAGAAATATCAGACGAGTGCAAGAGATTCTCTGCGCAGTACCGCAACAACAGACTGCCCAACCCGATAAAGGTATTCTTCAGCGAAGAGGAGAGTCTGCCGATAGAAGAACTGAGCGACAAGCTCGAAGCACTGATAGAAGAGATGGGCAACAGCAAGAACCGCAAGGTAATACAATTGCTCAACGAATATCCGGTGATGATGGTAGGCGAACTGCGCTCGCCATTCAGAAAAAGATGGTTGAACATACTCTCGATAGTGATATTCCCCATAGGCGCAATATTCTATCTGAGGGCAGCAAAATTCAACAATCAGATATCACGCGATCTCAAGAAGATAAGAAACAACTCGCGTGCGCTAATAGAAAGAATAAAGAAAGAAAAACTAATATAAAACACCTTACATTAACTATGGAAGATGTAAAATTAAGCACTATAGAAGAAGCCATCGAAGATTTCCGCGAAGGCAAATTTGTCATAGTCGTCGACGACGAAGACCGCGAAAATGAAGGAGACTTCATAATAGCAGCAGAAAAAATAACTCCCGAAAAGGTGAACTTCATGCTCAAGTATGGGCGCGGACTCCTCTGTGCTCCGATAACAATGTCGCGTTGCAAAGAGCTTGAGCTCGACCCGCAAGTGAGCGCCAACACAAGTCTTCTCGGAACCCCTTTCACTGTTACAGTCGACAAGATAGAGGGTTGCAGCACCGGAGTGTCGGCAGCCGACAGAGCGGCAACGATACAGGCACTTGCCGACCCTGCAAGCACCCCCGCGACATTTGCCCGCCCCGGACATATAAACCCTCTCTATGCCCAAGATAAAGGCGTGCTTCGCCGTGCAGGACACACCGAAGCAAGCATCGATCTCGCACGTCTCGCAGGTCTGCAACCCGCTGCCGCCCTCATAGAGATAATGAACGATGACGGCACAATGGCACGCATGCCCGAACTCAAGAAGCTCTCTGCCGAGCACAACCTGAAGATAATATCAATAAGCGACCTTATAAAATATCGTCTCAGACAAGAATCGCTTGTAGAGCAGGGCGAAGAGGTGGACATGCCCACAGCATACGGCCATTTCCGCCTGATACCTTTCAGACAAAAGTCAACAGGACTCGAACATGTAGCACTCATCAAGGGCGAGTGGAGCGAGGACGAACCGATACTCGTCAGAGTACACTCTTCGTGCATCACAGGAGACATCTTTGCATCGCGTCGTTGCGACTGCGGCGCACAACTCCACAAGGCAATGCAGCTTATCGAAGAGAGCGGCAAAGGAGTAATCGTCTACCTCAACCAAGAGGGACGCGGCATAGGACTCATGAACAAAATGAGAGCCTACAAATTGCAAGAGGAGGGCATGGACACAGTGGATGCCAACCTCTGTCTCGGCTTCAAGGCAGACGAAAGAGACTACGGAGTGGGCGCAGAGATATTGCGCAAGGTGGGCGTACACAAGATGCGTCTCATCACCAACAATCCCGTCAAGCGCATAGGACTCGAAAGTTACGGACTCGAAATTTCGGAAAACGTAAGTTGCGAAATTGCCCCCAACGAATTCAACTCCCGCTATCTGCACACAAAAGCCGAAAGAATGGGACATACATTACATTTGGATGAATAATTTATAATAACAATATACTATGAATCAATTATCAGACCGTCTCAACAGATTATCACCTTCGGCAACATTGGCAATGTCCCAAAAAAGCCAAGAGCTCAAAGCACAAGGTGTGGATGTTATAAACCTGAGCGTAGGAGAACCCGACTTCAACACTCCCGACGCAATCAAAGAGGCAGCAATAAAGGCAGTAAACGAGAACTATTCAAGATATTCGCCTGTTCCCGGATACCCTGCATTGCGCAATGCCATAGTTGAAAAACTCAAGAAAGAGAACGGACTCGAATATACAGCAGCGCAAATCTCTGTATCAAACGGAGCAAAGCAGTCAGTCTGCAACGTAATAATGGCACTTGTAAACCCCGGCGACGAAGTAATCGTTCCCGCACCCTATTGGGTAAGCTACCCCGAAATGGTGAAGCTCGCCGACGGTGTTCCCGTAACCATGTACGCAGGAATAGATCAGAACTTCAAGATTACAGCCGCACAGCTTGAGGCAGCAATCACTCCCAAGACCAAAATGCTCATCCTCTGTTCACCCTCAAACCCCACAGGTTCGGTCTACAGCAGAGAGGAGCTCAAAGAGCTTGCAGCAGTGCTTGCAAAGCATCCCGGCATTTTTGTTGTTGCCGATGAGATATACGAGCACATCAACTACATAGGCCGTCACGAGAGCATAGCGCAGTTCGACGAGATACGCGACCGCGTAATCATTGTCAACGGTGTGTCAAAAGCATACGCCATGACAGGCTGGCGCATAGGATTCATCGCCGCTGCCGAGTGGATAGTCAAGGGCTGCAACAAGTTGCAGGGACAGTACACCAGCGGTCCCTGCTCAGTATCACAGATGGCATCCGTAGAGGCATACGTAGGTTCGCAAGAGCCTGTGGCAGAGATGCAGAAAGCATTCCAGCGCCGTCGCGACCTCATAGTCAAGTTGTCAAAAGAGATTCCCGGACTTGAGGTCAACGTACCCGAAGGAGCATTCTATCTCTTCCCCAAATGCAGCTCATTCTTCGGCAAGAGCTACAACGGACAGACAATAGACAACTCCGACGACTTTGCAATGTATCTGCTCACCGAAGCTCATGTGGCAACCGTAGGCGGCGCATCGTTCGGCGCACCCGACTGCTTCAGAATGAGCTATGCCACAAGCGACGAGAATATCGAGGAGGCTATAAAGAGAATAAAAGAGGCGCTTGCAAAGCTCAGCTGATAACGCTTCTTTGGAGTCATAAACCTGCACAAGAGAAAAGCATGAACAAAAAAGTCTTTGTATCTGGTTGCTACGATATGTTACATTCGGGGCACGTAGCCTTCTTCGAAGAAGCATCTACATACGGCGACCTCTATGTAGGTATCGGCTCCGACCGTACGATATACGACCTAAAGAACAGAAAGACCATCAATACAGAGCGTGAGCGGCTTTACATGGTCAAGGCAATACGCTATGTGAAAGATGCCTTTGTAAACTCAGGAAGCGGTATCATGGACTTCGCCGAAGATGTCAAACAGCTAAAGCCCGACATCTTCTTTGTGAACAGCGACGGCTACACGCCCGAAAAGCGCCGCTTCTGCGAGGAGCATGGCATTGAGCTCATAGTGAGCAGCCGCGAGCCGGCAGCCGGTCTTCCGCGCCGTTCAACAACGGCACTGCGCAGGGAGTGCAACATCCCCTACCGCATAGACCTTGCCGGCGGATGGCACGACCAGTTGAGTGTCAACCGTCTCTGTCCGGGGGCGGTAATCACCATCTGCATAGAGCCCGATTACGAATTCAACAACCGCAGCGGCATGAGCACCTCTTCGCGCAAGGCAGCGATGGAAATGTGGCATGTAGACATACCCGAAGGCGACCGCGAAACGCTTGCCAAGATGGTGTTCCGATATGAGAATCCCCCCGGAGGCACATACATCAGCGGTTCTCAGGATGCAATAGGAATTGTGATGCCCGGACTCAACAGGCTCGACTACGACAACGACTATTGGCCCGTACACATAGAGAGTGTAACAGATACAAGAATCCTCGACTTTATAGAGAACAGCATCTGGATAATCCCCTTGTCGCCCCGCGTGAGCGACTACGACGTGCTTGAGGGTACGAACATCACTCTTCAGGGAGCACTCAATCTTGCAGCGGCCACCAAGAAATGCTGGGAGGCACTCACAGCCTGCGACATTGAGGCTTGGGGCGAGGCATCCAAAGAGTCTTTCTATGCACAGATAGCGATGTATCCCAATATGGCACCCCGCGAAGTGCTCGAAAACATCGACCTCTACAAAGACAAGGTCAAGGGCTTTAAGATAACTGGCGCCGGCGGTGGCGGTTATCTTGTGCTCATTAACGACACTCCAGTGGAGAATGCTCTTAAAATAAGAATAAGAAGAAATTAAGAAAACTAAAAAGCTGTTTGACAGCTTTTTAGTTTTTAATAATCCATATACATAACAATGAATAGAACAGCAATCTTACTTTTCGCGCTTCTGACAAGCGTTGTCTCAATGGCACAAAATTGGTCGGCAGCAGTCGAAAAGGCTAAAGGAGACAAGAATTTCTCCTCTGCATCCGTATCGGTGTTGCTCGACAGCACCGGAGTAAGCGTAGCCGACAACGGTTCCGGCAGTTTCACCATTCACAAGGCATTGCGCATACAGGACAGACGGGGTGCGCTTGCCCATCGTGTACTTGTCTACGACTACGATCCGTTGACAGCCGAGGCACGTTTCGATAAGGTAACTGTCTACGGTGCCGACGGCACAGTACGCACCATCGACCCTGCAACCACCTGCGACTACGCAGCCCCTGCACGCGCCATCTATTGGGGTGCCCGACAGATAATGATAGAGATTGGCGAGGTGAATCCCGGCGATATTATAGACTATACAATCAAGAAGAAAGGCTTTACATATGCCCTTCTCGCCGATATTCCCTCCGATGACGATGAACGCTTCGTTCCCCCCATGCGCGGCGAATTCTACGACATTGTACCCTTCTGGGTGGACTATCCCACGATAGAAAAGGTGTACAGCGTAAGCGTGCCCGCAGGCAAGCCCGTACAGTACGAATTCTATCAGGGCGAGTGCCGTTCATCGGTGCGCAAGACCGGAGACCGCAACCTCTACACATTCTCTCTTCCGATGGCACTCCCCTTCAAGAGCGAGAAGAATATGGTCTCTCTCTACGACGTCGCACCCAAGCTCATGCTCTCCTCTACCGGGAAGTGGCAGGACAAATCCCTGTGGTTCTACAACGTTAACGAAGACTACGGCAGCTTCGAGCCCCTGCCCGAAGCACAGAAAAAGGTTGACGAACTTCTGAAGGGAGTAAAGGACAAAATGCAGAAAATATCCATTCTCACCCACTGGGTAGCCGACAATATGCGCTACTCAGGTATTCCTATGGGCAAAGGCGAGGGTTACACACTGCACAACACAAAGATGAACTTCACAGACCGTTGCGGTGTCTGCAAAGACAAGGCAGCCCTGCTCATCTCAATGTTGCGCATGGCAGGCTTCGAAGCCTATCCCGCAATGACAATGGCAGGTTCGCGCATAGAGACAATCCCTGCCGACCACTTCAACCACTGCGTTACAGTGGTTAAGCTCGACGACGGCACATATATGCCTCTCGACCCCACATGGGTACCTTTCAAGCGCGAGCTGTGGTCGAGTGCCGAGCAGCAGCAGAACTATCTTCCGGGCATCCCCGAAGGTTCCGATCTCTGCCTCACTCCCGTATCCGACCCCATGAACCACTATCTCAAGATAAATGCAAAGACAGCACTCTCTGCCGACGGTACACTGACAGGCGAGTTTACCGTCAACGCCGAAGGACAGTCTGACGGCTCTGTACGCTCGCCCTTCCTGCAAGGATATGCCGACCGCATCTACCGCGCACTCGAAAACCAGCTGCTCGCCGTCTCTCCGCAGGCTACACTCACAAGCTACAGCTGCAAGGACGCAAAGGATTATCAGAAGGCTCCCATCGAGCTTAAGATAACATTCAGCATCCCCTCATACGCCACTGCCGGCGATGGAGTGCTCATCTGCAAGCCCTTGGTATTCTCAGGACTTTACAGCGGAGTATGCTCATTCCTCAGAGTGGACACAAGCATCGAGGAGCGCAAACATGCCTTCAAGGATGCCTGCTCGCGCTATGTGGAACTGAACGAGACAATGACATTGCCCAAGGGCTACAAGATGCTTCAGGATGCAAAGAGCCTCTCATCCGAAGGCAATGTGGCAAGTGCATCGGGCAGCATAGCACAAGAGGGTACAAAGCTCCGCGCCGAGCAGAAGATTTCACTCGGCAAGCGTGTCTACGAAAGCAGCGACTGGGCACAGTTCCGCGGGGCAGTCAACACATTCAAAGAGATGACAAACAGCGTATTGGTATTTGAGAAGAACTAAAAGGTATGAAAAGGAATATAATTTTTGCAATGGCTATGATGTTGGCCATACAGCTGTTTGCAGCAGCAGATGGAACATACAAGAAGATAATTAACGAATATACACTCACAGCCGATGGCGGAATAACACAGAAGGTAACAAAGGTTCTCTGTTACAACACCCACTACTCGTTCTTCACACTCTTCGGCGAGACATTCGTTGTGTACAATCCCGAATACCAGAAGATAAAGGTAGACACCTCCTACACAGTGCAGAAGGACGGTACGGTAATAAAGACTCCTGCCAATGCCTTCAACTATGTGCTTCCCTCGATTGCAGCAAAGGCGCCCGACTACAACAAGCTCACAGAGCTTGTAATAACCCATACAGGACTCGAACTTGGTGCAACCTCCTATCTTGAGTACACCGTAACCACAGAGCCCGGCATATACAGTTCTCTCGACATTGATGAGGTGATTGGAGTGGCAGGAGCCGAAATAGAGAAGTATCAGGTAATTGTAAATGTTCCCGAAGGCACTCCGTTGCGCTGGAGCCTTACCGGTTCAAAGGTGAAGCCTTCAGTAAAGGGGGGCAGATACACTTGGACATTCTCAGGCGTAAAACCGGCAAAAGGCGAGGCTGACACTCCCTACGGCTACGGCGGTCTGCCCCATCTGTCGGTAACAACTTCAGGCAGCCTTGCCGACAATCTGATGCCCCTTACAATAGAGACACGCGACCTTCGCCGCACTCCGCGCGAATATATGCAGGGTGCAGACAGCGACCTTAAGCGTGCCGAGGCTGTGCAGAAGTACATCGTCAACGGTCTTGGCACATGCAAGGTGCAGCCCTACCACACAGCGAACTCTGTACGTCAGTGTGGCAGAGTGATGGAGACAGCGTACGGCACAGAGGCTGAGAAGGCTCTCGCAATGGCGAAGCTGATGCGTGCCGAGGGTCTGAGCGCTCAGGCTGTGGTGGCATTCCCTGCGGCTCAAGAGGTAAAGACTATACGCAACGTCGCTGAATATATGGTTCTTTGTGGCGGTCGTCTCTATTCGTTGCGCACACTCGGAGAGTCGCTGCTCAAATGGCGCACATCGCAATACTCTATTTTCGACCTTGCAGGCAATGCAATAGAGATGGAGCCTGCCGACACTGAAATTACTCTTACGGGCAACGTAACCCTTTCGGCAAAAAAGGCGGTTCAGGATTACAGATTCAATGTAACTCCTCTGCGTGGCAACGACAACAGCCGCGAATACGTTAAAGAGGAGAAGGTGTCTGAGAACAGCGGATATATAACCTACACTCTTCCTTCGCCGGCCACAGGATGCGTTGACAAGTGGGGCATCACCCGACTCAGCAAGGAGCGCACAGCGCCCTTTGCAATTCCCTACATCGTCAACGAGAAGAACGAATACATCATCAGCCTCAACGGTGTAAAGTCGGTAACCAAGAACGCAAGCAAGAGCGTGAAGAACTCTGTAGGCTGTGTAAGCATATCAATCGCTAACGAGGATGGCAAGATTGTAGTAAAACGCTCGATAGAGCTTTACACCGACATCATCCCTGCTGCGAAGTATAAGGAGTTCTACGAGATAATGAGACTCTGGAACAACCCTGCCTACCGCAAGGTTATTGCAAAGAAGTAACTTTTTATAAAAAGATACACATCAGCACTCCTGCCCTTGAAAGCGGGGGTGCTGCGTTTTTAAAAGTATGGTTCAAATATAACCATACAATAGTTATTTAATAAATAAGAACAACATGAAAATTTCATTTGCATTAATAGCGTGCGCACTGCTGCTTGCGGGCTGTTCGGGAGGCGGCAGTCCAGACAGCGCCATCGGCGAATATCATAATGAAAAGTTAGCTACCTTTCTTGCGCAATTTGCGCAGTATGGCAACAGGTTACCCGGCGGTTCCTTTTTTAAGGTCAGGGAACTAAGTATATGACAAAAATTTGAAGATATCGATTTGATACCGGTTTCTGTGGTTCAGAAGACACTGTGAGATGTACTCCAGCTCGTATTTGAAGAGGCTTTTGGCCTTTTTTCCGTGGTTCAGAACCTTTATCTCCTTGATATTTTCATGAATATAGATACCTACGAGGTAACACCAGACATATGCAATCATGACGATGGCAAACAGATTGACCATGCGTTCTTTGATTCTGACGTGAGAGTCTTCAATGTTGAAGCCGCTGCTCTTTAGAACTTTGAACATCGTCTCAATCTGCCATCTCTGCTTGTACATTTCAAGTGCTTCCTCGGCATTGCAATAAGAAACAAGGATCTGAAGCTCAGGCTTTCCCTCCTTGTCCTTGATTTTAGACCCCGACAGTTAGCAAGGCTGCCCGTTGACATAGTAGATACCTGAAAGATGTTTACACTCGCCAAGTTTGAGGTCCGTGAAAAGCCAATATGCTTTGGCCTCCTTATCATGCCTGATGACATGGAAGTTTTCACGTATCCTAATGTGGTAGTTAACTGCCTTAAAGTTACGGAATTTTAAGGTCTTTTACAAATATAATCACCAGATAATCAATAAATTATTGGGGTAAAATTCAAAAAATTGTCATATACTAAGTAAAAATTATTAAAACAAGGCTCTTAATTCAAACAAGAAATTTTGTTACACTGAAATCACAACCTACATTTCCACTACGTACACTCACTTTCATCTCCATATAACACTACGGAGGAATCAAAGAGACGAAAAAAATTATATTTATTTAGTACAAAATATTCAATTGTTTTATAAAAATATTATATATTTGCTGATATATTTTAAAACCAAAACATCAATGAAAAATCTATTAGCAACAGTTCTATTTGCGCTTCTTTCAATCTTTTGCACAGCGCAAGAGACACAAGAATGGCCTATTACAGTAACCCGGGCAGACGGGCTTCCCGGAGACAAGATTGTACTCAACTATGTGTACAAGTCAAAAGTCTACAATCTCGAAGAGGCAGTATCCACACTCCGCTTCACTGTCATTTCAACGAACACTATAGACACGCTTACAAATTCAAGCGACGGCTACTCTGTAGGTTTCGGACCAGGATTCCCGCTATTCAGTTTCAGTGAATTCAGAATTTACGACGGCGAAGGCAAAGAAATCTCTTACACCGCAAACAGCAACGCCGTAGCCACAAACGACGGCGGAGGACTCGAAGCCCTCAACGACAAGAACGAAAGTACTTTCATGCACTCGACATGGAGCGCAGGAGCACTGCCTCAGGCTTACCAATACATTGAGTTTGAACTTGAAAAATCAATCAGCAGTTTCCAGTTCAGCTACAACTCACGCTCAAACTACAACAAGAACCTTGTAACCCATATGGGTATTACTCCGGGCGAGGACTATTACCCCTACCCCGAGCAGCAGTTCCAGCTTGGCGAGCAGGTTACATCGCTCGAAAGTCTTGAGGAAGAGGGTGCACTGTTCGTACTGCGAAGCAGTGGAGACGACGAATACAACTACACATACAGCACCACCATCAACCGCATATATAATGGAAAAACATTCTTCCACTCCACATACGGCGGCGACGTTACTGCGAATGCAGCATCACTCATATACCTCATCCCCGACGAAAATGTAGAGAACGGATACAAGATCTGCTTTCTTAACAACGGACACTACCCCATCAAAGCCGAGCTGAACAAGAGCTGGTACCAATGGACAAACGATGAGCTGAATGCGGCGACAATACAATTCAGCGAATGCGACTCAGTAGAAGGCGAATTCGCTCTTACACTCAACAACAGTGAGTACATCATAGCATACGACCCCATCGGCAAGATGAGCCTTGTAAAAAACAACAAGGAGAGCATCGACAGACTTGCTCGCCCCTGCACATTCAACTGGGCTCTATTCAAGGCGTCCATAAACGGTTCTGCTATTGCATCACAACTCAATACTTCAATAGATGAGGCTCAGAAGCGTCTCGATGCAATAGGTAAAATAGAAGCAGAGGACAACGGAGAATACGACAGCCTGATAGATGCTATAGCCGAGGCGAAAGCACTTATCCTCGACGAGAATACCACAGCAGCAGCTGTCATTGCAATGAAGAGCAAGCTCAACAAACTGACAGGAGCATATGCTGCAACAACAATATGGGCATATGTAGACTCTATCCAATACATAATTGATGCCATAGAAAACGAAGAGATTCTCACATCGCAGGCACCCGAATGGGTTGAAGGTTCATACGACTACGACGCAGGCGAGAATTTACGCAGCGTAAGCGACAAGGCTGTAAGCATGGTCGACAACTACCAGTCGCTTGCAGACGTTGACGCTGCGATTGAAACCATCTACGAAGCAATAGACAAATTCTGGGCGTCCAAGATAAACAACGTGAAGGACCTTCCTTTCCGCGTAGGCACAACAGAGGATGGACTTCCCGGCACACTCGAAAGCTACGGTGGCTACCGCTGGGAATCGCCTACATACTTCATCACCGAAGAGACATCATCGCTCCGCTTCACAATATTCGACAACAACAATAAGGTAAGATACAAAGGTACAGACTTTGCATACTTCTCATTGGGAGAGATCGAGTTCTACGATGGCAACGGCAACAAGATTTCCTTGAGCGCAGAGGACTTTGAGTCGAACAGCGTGATGATTCCCGACGAGCGCCCAGACGGTTCAGACTACAAAGGTTTTGCAGCCGTTGTGGATGGTGACCCCACCACACACCTTCACAGTACATGGAGTAGCGGATACAAGCCTGTATACGATGAAGACCCCAATTACCACCACTTTATTGTAAACTTTCCCGAGCCTATAAGCTCATTCAAATATGTACAGTACGGTCGCAAAACAGGCGTGGGAACACCCACTGACTTTGTAATTGGATTGGGCGACAAGAGCTATACTCCCGCAGATGTAGAACTCAAGGACTTCTACAACACGACATTGGGCGAGCAGATTACAGATGTTTCGCAGCTTACAGATGAGGGCTTGTATGCACTCGTAGGTCTTTTGAATTGCGCTCCCGAAGGCACCGGCGAAGGAAACGAAAAGTATTATTCATCAAACAAAGCAACATCGGTAACAAAAATTGCAGCACAAAATGTATTCTCAATACGTAAAACCGGCGATGAGGATGGAACATTCTATATCCAAAGCCTCTCCGACGGCAAATATTGGTCGGGAAAAATCGATGATGACGGTTGGGGAGAAGCTGCCATAACATTCGACAAAGCCGAAGCTGCAAGATTCAATATCGTTTCAAATGCATCAATTCGCGCTGAGGCTAGCAAGAGCGAATTCGAGAACACATTTGTCATCTACCAATACAACGACACTGTCGTCAGAGAAGATAGCGAGACACAAGAACTTAAGCCCCACCCTTATATCGTTGTTCAGGATTGGGGTGATAAAATCGGAAACTTCTCTATAAAATCTCTTGTCAACAACGACTTTGATGGAGAGGGCGAGTGGCGCATCTGCAAAGTGTCAATGGATCGTCCCCATTGTTATTGGCTGAAAACTATTCTTTCCACAGCAGAGAATATGAACATAGAGGTAAGCCCGGACCCTGGTTACTACTCTGAAGAGACGGCAGGTGCATTTGCATCGGCTATCGCCAAGGCGCAGCAAGCACTTGAAGCCAATGATGATGCAAATGCAAAGGCTGCAATTGCTCAGCTTGAGGCTACAATAACAACAGCCAGTCAGGCAGTACTCAATCCCATGGTAGAAGGTATATATGTTATTGAATCGGCATATGCAGACTTCTTCAAGAAGCAGGGAGTGAAAAAGGCCATCTGCGGATACTACAATGACTTTGAGGCCAACAGCCCTCACTGCACAAGCGAGTACAGCCTATGGTGGACCGATGGTCCTGCATGCATCGCCGATGCCCACGACCGCTACAAATTCGAGTTCATACCCACCACAAACAACGAAATGGTAAAATCATGGGTTGAGAATGAACTCATAAGCGCAAGTGAGGCTGAGAATGCATATTTCATCAGGAACCTCGAGATCAACCAGTATGTCTCTGCCGAGCCCACAGACAACGGCGAGGATATCGGTTTCACGGAAGATTCTATATACCCCTATATTGTCCGTTCTCGCGGCAACTACAAATGGGAAATATTCTATCCTTGCAGCGAAAGAGCATACAAGGCATACGGTGCATTCCACACTCAGGGGCACAACAGTGCAACAGGTGTAGGCGGGGACATCATCTACTGGACAGGTTCTGCAGAAATGTCGCAATGGCATCTGCGTTCGGTTAGCAAGCGTACATCTATCAGCGACCTTATAATTGAGGGAGACGAGGCTGTTTCAGTATCTTACTACACAGCAGCAGGTGTCAAGGTTCCCAAACCCGTAAAAGGTGTTAACATCGTAAACACTGTTTATCGTAACGGAATTATAGAAACCAAGAAATTGTTTGTGAAGTAAACAGCATAAAAGAAAATATGTATTGGCTATAGAATAGTCTGATACATAAAATAGAATTAGCGCTCGGCAATTGCCGAGCGCTAATTCTATTTTAACGCGAGTTCGATATAATTCTGCGCATCGAAACTTTTTAGGAACTTAAAGTC
>CAYWIE010000029.1:0-29135 GCA_964458275.1 uncultured Bacteroidaceae bacterium | reverse complement strand
TGGAATGTTTTCAAGGATCGTATCGCTTGCGTCAGAAACTCACGCGGAGTGTGTTTCTTGCCGAAAGCGAGTACAAAGGTACTCGCGAATTTTTGAACTACAAAATTTTTCTGAAGTTTTTTTTCGAAGAATTTCGCGAAATCAAAACAACACTTTAAGTATCAAAACGTTAAACTCTTTGAAAAGTTATTAACAGGTAATTGTTAATAACTTTGTTAATTACTATTATACCTTATTAATATAATTAAGGGGTTTAATTCATCTACTCATCAAAAAATCGGCAACTGCGCTGTACGCGGGCAAGGAAAGCGGGTCTATCTGCAAATTACTCGACAGATAGGTCGATGCCAAACGTACTATAACCATTTCAGCCACCGGGTCGATATATATTGCCTGTCCATGTACTCCGCGCGCCATATACGCTCTGTGAGAATTGTTTGTTATCCACCACATATTGCGGTAGCTCCACCCCTTCAAGCTTTTTCCGGCATCGGACGGAGCAAACTTTTGAGGGTTGCCACCATGTATTATATCTTCGACCGTACCGACGGGAAGAATACGTTCACCACGCCACACACCGCCCAAGCGCATCATTTCGCCGACACGTGCAAGGTCGCGCAAAGAGGCATTAAGCCCACCGCCGGCAAACGGTATTCCAAGCGCATCGACCTGATAATAGGCATCTTGTTCCATCCCCATACGCTGCCAGAGGTTTTCGGACAGAAGCTGCGCGACTGACTTTCCGGTTATCCTGGAAACAACCCACCCAAGAGCATCCGCATTTACTGTACGGTATCCGAAGACATTGCCATGTTCGCCGCTCTTTTTCACAGTCTTGAGATAGTCGTAATATCCGTTTACTCCATCGCTGTGTTCAATCATAGGATTTCCCGCCGCCGAAAAAGCCCATACTTCGGCAGTCGGGTCGGAATAATCCTCACTATATTTTATGGCAGTGGTCATATCCATAAGGTCGCGCACCGTGACATCGCCAAAAGCAGAAGCGGCAAGTTCTGGGACATAGTCGCGCACATATATTGCAGGGTCGAGCCTACCCTCAGCATAAAGAGATGCAGCCAACAGCCCCGTGAAGGATTTTGTAACAGACATCACCGCATGCAGACGTTCAGGAGTAAGTTCGGCAAAATATTTTTCATAAACGACCTTCCCTTTGTGAAGAACAATTATCCCATCGGTATAATTAAGGTCGAGCGATTCGCGCCAACTGACCCTACGGTTTTCTCCCGTAGGATGGAATGTAACTGTATCTATCCTATCGTCAAGGTCATACTCGAAATGCGAAACGGGAACCATATTGTCGCGAGGGACATTGACGGTTGGCATAAATTCGCGCATGTGGACCACACTGTAACGCAACGCAGGAAATTCGAAGAACGAACCGTCGCGTGCAGAAAGCACCATCTTGCCCTGAGGAGGAAAGCCACGCATATAACCGGTTACTGACGGCATCGACTCCGATGCAGAAGGTTCTTTCTTTTGAGCAAATGTAAACATAATGAATAACAGTATTGTAAATATGGTAATAATCAAATATCTCATAACTGCGATTTTAGTGAGATTCTATAAGAAGCTGTTTAAATTTTATTTTGATAAGATAGGCTGCACTCGCTGTAAAACTTGTAAGCAAGCTTACGTTTCGCTCGTTTGCACTATCTTTCGGAATTATTTGAGAGCTATTTTAACCTTGTTGAAGTTGCTATCACTCGCTGAGCAATTTGTGAACAAGTTCACATTGCGCTCGTTTAACCGCAACTTTAGAGTAGATTTTCTTTGTTATCTTGCAGGGAATAGTGGGCTATTTCCAAAAAGATAAGAAAGAAAAGATGCCTAAAATAGACTCAATCGACGCCAAACCGAGCGCCACATAAGCTTGCTTGATATGGCTGAGGTGCGAAGGAGATAAACCCCGTTAAAGAAACCGAAACCAGCTTCGCTGGTGTTAAAAACCTATTTAACAATATTTAAATAATTTTTAAATTAGTAAAATATAAATCCTTGCAGGGTTGGTCCTAATTATAGAGCCAACCTTAAGACAACTCACCATAAAACAACCGAAGCAAAGAAAAAGTTCACAAGAGGAATGTTCCGCGCAAAATAGAGAGAAAAGAACGATGCGAGAATAAAAAATAGAGAAAGTACTTTCAAAATTCACAAAAAAAAGCGAAATTTGCCAATATTTTCGAACCTAATCAATATAAATATGAAAATAAGCGCATTACAACAGGCCAGAGCTGCCTATCAGCCCAAGTTGCCCCAAGCATTGAAGGGTGTAGTGAAAATCTCTGAAGGCTCTGCCACTCAGTCAGTAGCTGACCAGGAGGCTATCAGCCAGATGTTCCCCAACACTTACGGTCTGCCCATCGTAACATTCGAGTGCGGCAGCGAAGCTGTAAACTATCCCGCAATCAATGTAGGTGTAATCCTTTCAGGAGGTCAGGCTCCCGGCGGACACAACGTTATTGCCGGTCTTTTCGACGGAATCAAAAAACTCAACGGCGACAGCCGTCTCTACGGTTTCCTTATGGGTCCCGGCGGTCTTGTTGACCACAACTACAAAGAACTCACAGCAGACATCATAGACGAATATCGCAACACCGGCGGTTTCGACATCATCGGCTCAGGCCGTACAAAGCTCGAAAAGACAGAGCAGTTCGAGAAAGGTCTCGAAATCCTCAAAGAGCTTGACATCAAAGCCCTTGTAATCATTGGTGGCGACGACTCAAACACCAACGCATGCGTTCTGGCAGAGTACTATGCAGCTAAGAACACCGGTATTCAGGTAATCGGATGTCCCAAGACCATCGACGGCGACCTGAAGAACGCATACATCGAGACTTCATTCGGATTCGACACTGCATGTAAAGTATATTCTGAAGTTATCGGCAACATTGAGCGCGACTGTAACTCAGCACGCAAATACTGGCACTTCATCAAACTTATGGGCCGCTCGGCATCACACATCGCACTTGAGTGCGCATTGCAAACACAGCCCAACATCTGTATCATCTCTGAGGAGGTTGAAAAGAAAGCCCTCTCACTCGATGACATTGTAACATCAATTGCACAGGCTGTAGCAGACCGCGCAGCAGCAGGCAACAAGTTCGGAACCGTACTCATCCCCGAAGGCCTCATCGAATTCATCCCCGCAATGAAGTCGCTCATCGCAGAGCTTAACGACTTCCTCGCAGTCAAGGGCGACGAATATGCAGCAATCAAGCCCGCAGAACAGCGCGAATACATCATCAAGAACCTTTCTGCAGACAACTCAGCCATCTACGCAAGCCTTCCCGCAGGTGTAGCACGTCAGCTCACACTCGACCGCGACCCCCACGGCAACGTACAGGTATCGCTCATCGAGACAGAGAAACTTCTCTCGGAGATGGTTGCAAACAAACTTGCAGAGTGGAAGAAAGAGGGCAAATTCAACAGCTCATTCAACGCACAGCACCACTTCTTCGGCTACGAAGGACGTTGCGCAGCTCCCTCTAACTACGATGCAGACTACTGCTACGCATTGGGTTACACAGCATCACAGCTCATCGCATCAGGCAAGACCGGCTACATGGCATCTGTACGCAACACAACAGCTCCCGCTGCAGAATGGGTTGCAGGCGGTATCCCCATCACAATGATGATGAACATGGAGCGTCGCCACGGCGAAATGAAGCCCGTTATCCAGAAAGCACTTGTAGACCTCGAAGGTGCACCCTTCAAGGCATTTGCTGCACAGAGAGATGTTTGGGCAAAAGAAACATGCTACGTATATCCCGGTCCCATACAGTACTTCGGTCCCACAGAAGTATGCGACCAGACAACAGCCACACTCGCACTCGAGCAGGCTAAATAATTAAAAACCAACTAATAATGGCAAAAGCCAAAGAAGGTGAAATAAAAAACGGCGGACGGAAGAAGAACACTTCCGCCCGCCGTTCATATCGTAAAAACAAGAAAGAGACACTACGTTGGAAATATGTAATAATATCAATCTGTGTCTCATTCATCATCTTCTCTGTATCATACTTCACTGTCTTCAGGCCATATTTCTACCGCTTCACACCCTGTACAAAGAACAAATACTACAATATCTGCATGCCATCGGGACACTCGGTCTATGGCATTGACGTTTCACGTCATCAGGGCAGGATAGATTGGAAGAAATTGAAAAACGGACACGACCCCGAAGCCCCAATCAGCTTCGTATACATCAAAGCAAGCGAAGGCAGCGACTTCAAAGACACACATTTCTCCGAAAATTTCAATAATGCCCGCAAATACGGCTTCACACGCGGCGCCTACCACTACTTCACAACAACATCGTCCGGCGCATCGCAAGCCAATCTTTTCATAAGCATGGTAAAACTGAGCCCGGGCGACCTGCCTCCTGTACTCGACATAGAAGAAAAGCCAAAAAACAAAAAGAAATACATCGAAGAGGCAAAAATATGGCTAAAGAAAATAGAAAAGCACTACGGCGTGAAGCCCATAATCTACGCATCGAGCAAATACAAGAAAAAGTACCTCAACGACCCCTTCTTCGATGAATACCCCTCGTGGGTGGCACATTATTACATACCCAAGCTCAACGAAGGCGAAGAGTGGCTCATGTGGCAATGCAGCGACTTAGGAATACTCCCCGGCATAAATGAAAAGGTAGACATAAACATCTTCAACGGCAGCGAAAAGCAGTTCAAAGCCCTGCTGATAGACAAGAAATAAGAGCACTACAACAAGAAAAGACCATGCTTAGAAACAGCATACTATATCTTGCATCGGCAATAATAATGCTAACAAGCACAACCGACATATTCGCATGGGAAGGGATGGCTATGCCACAATTGCATGTAGACGGCCGCAACCTCAAGGACGAGAATGGCAACATTGTAAAACTGCACGGCTATGCCCAGACATTCAGCCCGTGGTTCAACGAACGTGGCACACGCTGGAACAACTACGATGTAAAAGGATGCCTCAAATACAACCAAGGAATAATAGACCGCATAATGGCAGCCGGATGGAAGATGAACTTCGTGCGCATACACATGGACCCCTATTGGTCGAACACTCCCGGAATACGCGTAAAAGGCGAGAACGACATATCAGCTTTCAGTTTCGAACGTTTTGAGAAATACCTCGACGAAGTGTTCGTCCCAATGGCAGAATACGCCATCGGGAAAGGGATGTACGTAGTAATGCGCCCTCCCGGAGTATGTCCCGAAAAGATAGCGGTAGGCGACGAATACCAAAAATACCTGCTGAAAGTGTGGCAACACGTAGCCCGCCACAAGAAACTGAAAAACCATCCGAACATAATGTTCGAACTTGCCAATGAACCCATAAACATACTCGGAAGCGACGGCACCTTCGGCGGCAGTTCAAAAGCACATTTCGAACAACTGAGCAAATACTTTCAGGAAATAACCGACACCATACGCGCACAAGGCTGCGACAACATACTATGGATACCCGGACTCGGCTACCAGTCGAAATATGCCGGATACGCCGACTACCCCATCAAAGGCAATAATATCGGATACGCCGTACACATCTACCCCGGCTGGTTCGGCAGCGGACACAGCTACGAAGCCTTCTCAAAAGGATGGCAAGAAGACGTACAGCCGGTAAGCAATTTCGCCCCGGTGATGATAACCGAAATGGACTGGGCAGACAAGAAATGGAACGCATCATGGGGAAAAGCCCACACAGGCATAGCCGGCGACGAAAACTTCGGAGCAAACTTCAAAAAGATAACAGACGATGCAGGAAACGTAAGCTGGCTGCTCTTCACCTCACCCGAACATCTTGCCGACTTCAAGGATGAACCCGCAAGAGAGGGAGAATACACATTCCTTACCGACCCCGAAGCCTGTCCTTGGCCCGTTTACCACTGGTACAAGGAATATGCGAAGAGCCACTATCCCCGCAAAAGTTTCACACATGGTCCGACAGCCAACGACAATTTCCGCCACTACGACCTCTCGAAGCAATGGGAGTGGAACCACAACAGCGGCAACAACAAATGGTCGTTGACCGAGCGTCCGAACTACCTAAGGCTTCGCACAGCAACCATCACAGACAACATCAGCCACACACAAGGCACATCAATCCAACGCACCATAGGCCACCGCACAAGCGACGGGCTATCATACGGAACAATCGCCATTGACATCTCCAGCATGAAAGATGGCGACGTGGCAGGCATTGCCCTCATGGAAGATACCACAAAATACATAGCCGTCAGACAGAAAGGCAAAAAAAGATATATAACACACTCCACCCACCCCCTTCACGAAGGGAGCAAAGCTGCAAAAACCGGCAAACGCATAAAAACCACCACAATATACCTGCGTGCAATTATCAGGCACAACAGCGGCACGGCACAATTCTATTACAGCACCGACAACAAAGAATATACTCCGGTCGGCGAAAAGTTGAACACAAGGCCCGGCTCCCGTACATTGGCAGAGAGCAGATTCACCATCTTCAACTATGCCACAAAAGCCCTCGGAGGATGGGTGGACGTCGACTGGTTCAGCAGCGAACCAGAGTTCGACGAGGCAACATTCTACGACGACAATTTCGAGAGATACAGCGAAGAATCCCTCACATTGGAAAAGATAGCCTTCAAACGAGGCGAGAGCACCACCCTGCTCACAGGCACCATGCAAGCAACAGAACTTGCAGCACACTACAAGGACGGGCACAGCGAAAACATCTCCGCACTCGCCACATACAGCGGATACGACAAGGAGATAATATCGGTAAGCAACGGTCGCATAACAGCACTCAAAGATGGCGAGACAACACTTACGGCAACATACAAAGGCGCTCGCGGCGAGGCAAAGAGCTGCACAACAAAGATAAAAGCCTCCACATTCCCGCTCTCGGCAGGAACCTTCAATCCCTCGATATGGGAGCGCGGCACATTCGACGAAAAGAGCCACATAGTAACCACCGGCAAATACGGCTTTGCAGGATGGCGCTACGACAGCGGAATAGACCTTACCAGCCACCCCTACCTTATAGTAGAGATTGAGGGCGGCGACAATGCCGGGCTATCGTTTCGTCTCTTCGACGAGAACAACTACTGGAGCGACTGTGCCACCTTCGACTTCAACGGCAAGAAACGGATAGCCATAGCCACCGACAAGATTGCAAGAAACAGAAACAAAGAGAAGAAATTCGCCGCCGAACACGTCTACATTATCGGATTCTGGTCGACAGGCGGAGTGCCGTTCAAAATAGAAAAGATATATTTCAGCGATAAAGAATAACAGCCCACTGAGGTTATCAAAATTCCGCCCTCGATTTTGTTCAAAGAATAGCTTAAGCATTACAATTAAGCCAACAAAAACACAGCTCAAATAGAACATTCGCGTCATCGTTTATTCATCGACTTTATTTCCAACGCTTTAAGTACAATCGTTGTATATTATTTTTTTGAAAAAAAACCGCCATTGACATAGAATGGATCAACGACGGGAAGTTGTCGTTATTCTAAATTCTTTTTTTCTTAGAGTCGCAGATTAATTGTTTTCTCACGGAAGCAATCCAACCTTTAACACTTTTTAATAATTGACAATGTGTATACCGTGCATATGCAAAATCATATCGAACTGGAGTTAAACAAGGGATACCTAATACTATTCTTTATGATTTTGTCCCGTTTTTTGCGTAATAAACGGGACATTTATTATCTCTGCAGCGTGATTATAAAACGATTATGAATATAGCAAAAGAAATAAAGAGAAGAATCGCTGAATTTTCAGAAGATTACGTTTTTACAGCATCTGATTTTGAGATAGAATCACAGAATCAATCGGCTGTTGTAAAGGCATTAAATCGTATGGTTAAGTCTGGAGATATCTCTAAATTGGCAAAAGGAAGATTCTATAAACCTCGAAAGACCCAATTTGGAGAGCTAAAACCTTCCGCTTATCAGATTGCTAAAGATTATATTGAACGTGACGGCAAGCTCATAGGTTATATTACCGGGTATTCTGCATATAATGCATTAGGGCTTACTACGCAAATATCTTCTTATATTCAAATCGGCACAAACAAAAGTCGCCGTTCTGTCAAACGTGAGAAATATACAATATCTTTTATCCTACAGCAGAATACGATAACCAAAAAGAATATTGAAATCTTACGAATATTGGATGCCATAAGATTTATTCGTGAAATCCCTGCAACCACTCCTAACGATGCTTGTCTCAGGCTTAAAGAGATTGTTCGAGACCTAAATGACGGGCAAAGGAAAATGCTTGTTAAATGCGTAGCAAAATATACGAATTATGTTCGTGCATTGTGTGGTGCAATATTAGAGGATATAGGTTGCAATGATAGTCTTTTAGAGTCTATACGCAAAACTCTGAACGGGGTGTCTGAATACAAATTACCTATATCGAAATCCGTTTTACCAACTAAACAAAATTGGAGAATATATGAACCTTCACGAAAATAAGAAACTGTTTACTGACACTTATCTGAGAGAGTTGCCGGCAATTGCCTTTTCGGAAATACCAAAAGAAGATGTTGTTGCAAAAAGCTTTGTGGAAATAAAAAATCACATATTGTAATATGTCAATTACTGCGGATGGAACATCTACCGTGACTAAGTATCAGGGGTTGTAACCCGCAATTATATAATTTACAGAGGGATTGTCTCTCTTTCTAATTAGGATATGTAACAAGAACGCTCTGTAAAATATATCTTTCCAGCATATACAATGCGTGAATTACCTCAAAAAGCAACTTCACCGCAGCGCAAACATATTATCTATTTGCCCATTGATTATTTCAGCATTTATTCTAACTTTGAAAAGTCAAAATAAAAAAACATGAAGATATACGCAGCACCCCTACAAGGATTCACCGAAGCCACATGGCGCAACATACACGACGAGGTATTCGGCGGAATAGACACATACCTAACCCCTTTCATAAGAATAGAGAAAGGAGAAATACGCAACAAGGACATCCGCGACACAGAAAAGAAGAACAACAATGTCCCGCACCTGATCCCCCAGCTCATAGCCGCCACCCCCGAAGAGCTGCTCCCGATTGTAGAATTCATTGCCAAGGAAGGCTACAATGAGGTTGACATAAACATGGGATGCTCATTCGCCCTGCAAGTACGCAAATGCCACGGCGCCGGACTGCTCCCCCACCCCGAAGCCGTTGCCGCGCTGATGAAAGCCACAGAACAAATACCCGAAATGAAATTTTCCGTAAAGATGCGCTTAGGCTGGGACAGCAAGGAAGAATGGCGCAACATACTGCCAATACTCAACGACACAAAACTCACCCGCATAACCCTCCACCCCCGTTTGGGACGCGAACAATACAAGAATCCCGCCGACAAAGAAGAATTTGCACGCTTCTACGAAGAATGTCGCCACCCGTTAGTTTACAACGGCGACCTTCTCACGTCAGAAGAGATGAGAGAGACAGCCGGACAATTTCCCCGCCTCGAAGGAATGATGATAGGACGCGGCCTGCTTGCCAACCCCGCACTCGGCAAAGAATACAAGGAGCAACGCAACCTAAGCCACGGCGAAAAAGCAGCCCTGCTCGCAGATTTCCACAACCGCTTCTACAATGCAATGACGCCACGCCTGCAAGGAAACACACAAATACTCAGCAAAATGAAGCCCTACTGGGAATACCTTCTCCCCGACATGGAGAAACGCAACAAAAAAGCCATACTCAAAGCCGGCACAGCCGAAAAATACCTCGCAGCCGTCAATGCCGCCATAGCCGGATATTAAGAAGCACCAAAAGCACAAAATATCACTCAAAAAACAAAAAAACAGAAAAAAGCCACCATAAACATCAAAAAAAACACATTTTTTTTTGATTCTCCCAAATAACCTATATATTTGTAAAATGATTGTTACAATATGCAAGAGGAAGAGAAACAGATACTGGCACAATTCGAAGCAAGACTAAAGCAACTTCTCATCAAATACAAAAACCTTGAAGAGGAGAACAAAAGTCTCTCCGCACAAATAGCAGAGAAAGAGAATCAGCTCACAGAATTACAGACACGTTTCACCAACCTTGAGCAGATGTACACCAATCTGAAGGAAGCCCGCATGATAAGCCTCAGCTACGAAGAAGCAGACAAGGCAAAGGAACATATCAGCAGGCTTGTGCGTGAAATCGACCAATGCATCGAGTCGCTAATAAAGAAACAATAAAACAGACAAAGCAATGGACGAGGATTACGTAGGAATAAATCTATTGGTTAACGGCACATCATATCCGCTCGAAGTAAAACGCAGCGAAGAACCATATTACCGACAAGCAGCACGTCTTATAAACGACAAGCTGCTCAAATATAAAAAGACATTCGAAGCCGAAAGCGACGAACGGCTCATGGCGATGGTTGCAATAGACATCGCATACAGACGTTTGAAAGAGACCGACCCCTCAGGGATGTCGCGTATCTCGAAACATCTGATGGAGCTGACAAAAGAGATAGACGACACAATAGAGTAAACCGACATACTCCGGAATTTCGCGCATATCTATCGTTGACGGGACCCGCCCGTAAACGACAGACATGCGTTTTTTATTGAAGCAGAAACATATACAAACTAAATAAATAACAAAATATTATGGGTAATTCAACACCAATAATCATATCAGCGCTGCTCGCCCTCATAATCGGCGGCATCGCACAGTATATGATATTCCGATATGGTCTGAAAAAGAAATACAACCGTATTCTCGAAGACGCAGCCAAAGAGGCTGAAGTTATGAAAAAGAACAAGCTGCTCGAAGTAAAAGAGAAATTCCTCAACAAAAAAGCAGAACTTGAAAAAGAGGTATCACAGCGCAACCACAAGCTCCAGCAAGCCGAGAACCACGTAAAGCAACGAGAGTTGCACATCAACCAGCGCAACGAAGAGCTCCAGCGCCGCAAAGCCGAACTCGACAGATACAAAGAAAACGTAGACAACCAACAGGCAAACATCGAACGCAAAAGACAAGAACTTGAAGTGCTACACGCCCAAGAACGCGAAAAGCTCGAAGAGATTGGCGGACTCTCGGCAGAAGAAGCACGCAACACACTGATCGATTCACTCAAAGAAGAAGCAAAGACACAAGCAGCATCATACATTAACGACATAATGGACGACGCACGCCTTACTGCAACAAGAGAAGCCAAGAAAATAGTCATACAGACAATACAGCGCGTAGCCACAGAGACAGCAATCGAAAACTCCGTAACCGTATTCCACATAGACAACGACGAAATGAAAGGCCGCATCATCGGCCGCGAAGGACGTAACATACGCGCCCTCGAAGCAGCAACCGGAGTGGAAATCGTAGTAGACGACACCCCCGAAGCAATCGTTCTTAGCGCCTTCGACCCAGTGCGCCGCGAAATTGCCCGCCTTGCACTACACCAGCTTGTAGCCGACGGGCGCATCCACCCCGCACGCATCGAAGAGGTAGTGGCAAAGGTAAAGAAACAGATTGAAGAAGAGATAATCGAAACAGGAAAACGCACCACAATCGACCTCGGCATCCACGGTCTCCACCCCGAACTCATCCGCATCATCGGCAAGATGAAATACCGCTCATCATACGGACAGAACCTTTTGCAGCACGCACGCGAGACAGCCAACCTCTGCGCAGTGATGGCAGCAGAACTGGGGCTCAATCCCAAAAAGGCAAAACGCGCAGGTCTTCTGCACGACATAGGCAAAGTGCCCGACGAAGAGACCGAACTGCCACACGCAGAATACGGTATGAAGATAGCCGAAAAATACAAGGAAAAACCCGACATCTGCAATGCCATAGGCGCCCACCACGACGAGATAGAGATGAACAGCCTCATCGCCCCCATCGTGCAAGTATGCGATGCAATCTCAGGAGCACGTCCCGGCGCACGCCGCGAAATTGTGGAAGCCTACATCAAACGTCTCCACGACCTTGAACAACTCGCAATGTCCTACCCCGGAGTAACAAAGACATACGCCATACAAGCAGGCCGCGAACTGCGCGTGATAGTAGGAGCAGACAAGATAGACGACAAACAGACCGAACTGCTCTCCGGAGAAATAGCCAAGAAAATACAAGACGAAATGACCTATCCCGGACAGGTAAAAATCACCGTAATCCGCGAAACACGAGCAGTAAACTACGCAAGATAACAGCCAAAGGAGCATTGCGCTTGTAAAAAAAAGCACAAAAAACTTGCATTTTTGAACAAAAATCAAGAACTTTGTAGTCCTCTCCACAAAGAGGACTACATTTTTTGGGGCTGTTTGGTTTTGACAGCGGGCAGAAAAGGTATGTAAGCATGCAGTGCGCGGTCGGTCGGCACTATAATCCCGGCAGACAAAAATTATCTGGCGAAAATAACTACGCTCTCGCTGCGTAACCGAAGCATAGTAGGTTAACTTAATCCCGGCACCAGGTGCCGGGACGAGACATCACCCGGACGCAGTTGTTCCGAAGCAATCCGACAAGGTGGTGCGGCAAAATCGGGACTAATCACGGCAAGCCTCGCTGTCGTGGTGAAATCTTAGAGGATAAGGCATAAATCGGTGGCGCCGGTCTTGTTTATGCACGAAAACCCTACCGGATGCTAAGCATGTAGAAAGCATATTGTTTCCTCGTTTGGACGAGGGTTCGACTCCCTCCAGCTCCACGAACAGTAGTACTCGATGGACACAAACACAAACCACCGAGCCATGAAAACAATCAACATCATAAAGACAGCAGGTCTGACAGCAGTATCACTGCTGTTCATCACATTACTCTCAGCCGCCTTTCACTTCGAAGCGACGCACAAAGTCGTGCAAGACATCCTCACCCCAACAGACTTCAACATACTTCAGGTAGACACAATACTCATCACAGCCTTGTGCACCACATACTCACTACTGCTGTTGCCGTGGCTGCACTATTTCATGAAGATAGACAAGAAATCGGGACTGCAATACTTCTCGCTCTACCCTATGAGCGGAGGAAAAACAAGCAAGATAACATCCATCCTCCTCACCATCCTCAACGCAGCAACAGCCATCGGATTCTACCTATTATATATAGACTACCTGAAAAACGTAAGCCCGAAACAAAGCGACGGGCAACTGACAATACTGACGACACTCAGTTGCGGCATAATATTCTGGGGAGGCACATACCTGATATACGGCTCGATATACGGCGCAAAAAGAATAAAGAACATCATAAAGAAAAAACGCGAAAAACGAAGACTGCGCCGCGAGACAACACACAAATAACAACAGTTTCAACCCCCGAAACACGGAACACAAACGAAAATCCATGAACAACCACTATTTCGAAAACCTTTCCCGTCAGGGATTTTCCACAACCACATCAGCACTGCAAAAATTCGTGCAGCACACATATACCCTGCAATTTGCAACATTCTTCTGGTGCCGCAGCGGAGAAGCCATCATCACCATCAACGGCTACCGTTTCCGCTTCACATCGGGCTGCATAGCAGTCTGCCCCACCGGTTGCAACATAACGGTACACGACATAACAAGCGACTTTTCCACCCGTTTCCTCGGAGTATCCGAAGACATCTGGCTTGCTGCACGCTGCTCATTCAGCCCCGAAGCAATGCAAAGCATCGAAGGCTTCCCCTACAAAGGGAAAGGCATAGCCGGCGAACAAGCATTCATATCCAACATCTTCAAACAGGTAGAAATACTCGAAGAAGAGTTCAATATGCCAAACTCCGACACAGAATACTGCCGGAAAAACATCATACTTCAAGCGAACGCGCTCCTGCTTTACGCACAGCATGCACAAGAGATATCCACAAAGGACCAGATAAAAAAGGATGTGGGAATCGAAGACAAAGAAAAGACATTCCTTCAGTTCCGCGACCTCATCACACAACACTTCAGGATAGAGCGCTCCGTACAATACTACGCCGACAAGCTCTCAATGACCACCCGCAGTCTCAACTCCGTATGCCAAAAGGCAACCGGACAGAATGCCAAGAACATAATAGACCACTACACAATAGTAGAATTGCAAGTGGCACTGATGTACACGCACAAGACATTCCAAGAACTTGTAGGCGAATACCATTTCCCAGACCAATCCTATCTTAACAGATACTTCAAGAGGCACACAGGCTACTCTCTCTCCGAATTCCGCTCAAAAAGGGCACTCGCAGCGACTGTATAACGCCATAAACGCCATGCAGACATAAAAAATAGGGAATTTCCCCCAAGAAATAGGGAAATTCCCCTTTTTATTTCATAAATAATATTCTATCTTCGCAGCGTAAACATAGTGTAAGAACCGGTATTAATCTTAGAAATACAGACATATGAAACAGATTATATATTTAACAATTATGATGCTCGCCCTACCGATAGGAATGGCAGCACAAGTCGATGATTTGTACTATGTCCCCACAAAGAAAAAAGCGAAGAAAGAGATAAAGGCCGCCCCTGCAAAGACAGAGGCTGTAATCATCGACAAGACAAACAATGCCGGTGGAACGCAAATAACAAGGCTGAACAACAATGGCGACAGATTCGTCAACGGCAGAAGCGAAGACGAATACAACAGACGCGTCCCCGCCGGAGAGTACAGTGAAGAGGTCATCAGCGAAGAAGACACCACGTACATCGAAGAAGGCACAGGCGAGACAGACTACACCTACTCGACCCGTATTGTACGCTTCCACAGCCCCCGCCGCTCCACCATACTCAGCAGTCCGCTATATTGGAATGTAGTATATGAGAGCGAGGCGAACAACTGGACAATCTACGACGACGGAGTCTATTGGGACGTCTATCCCGAATATACCTACACCACAATGTACAGCCATCCATGGCACTACCCATCATGGTCATGGAATTGGAACTATGGATACGCATATTTCGGATGGCACTACTCCCCATGGCATTGGGGACATATCCCTTGGCACTGGTCATGCAACCCCTGGCATTGGGGTTACCCGTACGAATGGTACTCATTCGGTTGGGCATTTCACAACCATAATCACGGACTCAGCGCACACGGTCCCGGAGCACACCGTCCCTCGCACGGTGGCTACCGCAATGCGACATATACCGGCAGGAACGGCAACAACCAGCGCGGCAACTATGTTCCCCGCGCCACAGGTCCCGCAAGAGCCGACAGAGGAGTACGGGCTACAACACCCCGTACAAATCGCGACTACACATCGCAAGTCAACCGTACAGAACGCGCCAACAGCCGCACCGACAACCGCACGAACCGTACAGAAAGAGTATACGACCGCCCCAGCAGCACACGCAACAATGTATCACGGGCTGGCGTAACACGTACACGCAGCAACGAATCAAACAGACAAAAAATCAATTGGATAGACGGATTTAAACGCGAACGCACAAACAACAGCGGCACCGTTAAAGACAACAGCCAGATAAGAAGAGGTCAGGGAAGCAACGGCACATACAACCGAAACTCATCGTCGGGAGGTTCATCATCAAGAAGGAGCAACGGCACATACAATCCCGGAGGCTCATCAAGAAGAAGCAACGGCACATACAGTCCCGGAAGTTCATCATCGGGCAGAAGCTATGGAACATACAACTCCGGTTCATCAGGCTCACGCTCGTCTGTATCGAACAGCAGCAGCGGCAGCAGCTCACGCTCTTCGGTAGGAAGTTCGTCAAGAAGCTCCAACTTCTCTTCCGGTGGAGGCGGATCGCACAGCCGCAGCAGCGGAGGAGGCTCGCGCGGCGGAGGCGGTGGCTCACGCAGCGGAGGAGGAGGACGCAGATAATCCTGCACCCGCAACCAGGCTTCGCAACAATAAAATATATTTCCAACAAAATTCAAACAGCTTCTATGAATATGAAACGACTCGCCAATATAGCCCTGATGCTTATAACAGCACTCGGCGCATACGCACAAAGCACATACGATGTCATTCCCCTCTTCACACCCGACCTCACAGGAACCGCACGTTTCGTAGGAATGGGAGGTGCCATGAGCGCTCTTGGCGGAGACATATCTACAATGTCAACCAATCCCGCCGGCATCGGCATCTACCGCAGCAACGACTTTGCAGCCACAGCATCACTCAATTTCCTCAACACAAAAGCCGACTTCTTAGGCTCCACTGTGAAGAAGGACAACACGAAGCTCTCATTCGACAACATCGGTATTGTATTGGCAGGAAATTGCGGGGAAGGAACCCTAAGATACATCAACCTCGGAATAAGCTACACACGCCGAAACAATTTCAGGAAGGATTTTGCCATGAACGGATGGTATGCCGACGGCGATTATTCGCAACAATACCAGATACAGGCACTCTATGACCGTAGCATACCCGATCTTGAGCATATAAACAACTTCTCATACATCAACCCCCGAAACCCGTGGTTGCCGCTTCTTGCATACGATGCCGGAGTAATAGACGAGACCGGAGGTATAAACTACCTGCCGACAGATGCCGTATATTACAGCGAAGAGCGTGGCGGAGTAGACCAAATAGACTGCAACCTTTCGTTCAACATAAACGACCGGCTCTATTTGGGTTTGACATTCGGATTCCAGAACATAGACTACAGACGCTACTCTATGTATAGCGAATATGACGATGTTGGCGTAATTTACGACCTTGAGAGCAATTACGAAACCGAAGGAAGCGCATCAGATGTAAAGTTCGGAGCAATACTGCGCCCGTTCGAATATTCGCCCTTCCGTTTGGGACTCGCCTTTCATCTCCCCACATACTACAACCTCACAGACTACAGCAGCGCATACATAGCCGGTCCATCCGACGAGAACGGAAAATACAAGGAGATGGCAACAACATGGGAGAGCGCATACGGCGATTACTACATTGTAGACTACTGCGTACGTTCACCATGGCGCATGAATGTAAGCGCCGGCTACACATTCGACAATATGCTCGCACTCAATGCCGAATATGAACTTGTAGACTATTCATCGGCAAAGATGGAGTATGAAGGCGGCCCCGAAATGCCCGACATGAACGAAGAGTTCAGCTGCAACATGAAGAGTTCACACATATTCCGTTTGGGAGCAGAACTAAGACTCGACGACAACCTAAGCATGCGATGCGGATACAACTACATATCCTCGGCATTCGAAGAGAACGCATGGAAATACATATCACCCGTATCGGCATCGACCTCTACAGAATACACCAACACATTGGCAACAAACATCATCACACTCGGACTCGGATACCGCGGAAAACATTTCTATTTCGACGCTGCATACCAATGCTCAATGCAAGATGCCGAATTCTTCCCCTACGTAGACCCCGAATTAAGCGTTCCAGCCGCAGAGGTATCTCTCCTGCGCAACAAGTTTGCCATTACAATGGGAGTGCGCTTCTGAGGAATCGGATTTTAAATTTTCAAGCCACAGCATACATATATTCGGCGAAATATAGAATTCTATATTTCGCCGTTACTTTCTATTATTGGCACTATCAAAGCCGAAATTCCCGTCTCACCAGAAGTTGCAGGTAAACCGCAGTCTCCTCTCAACGCTACTCAGCATCTTCGCCATAAGAAGGCTCATCCTCAGCAGCTTCGCTTAGACACGAATCTTCCATATCGTATGCAGCAGTGAATCTCTTGTCTGCACCGGAATACTCATCCGAAACAGGTCCATCCTCGCCACTGAACAACTCCATGCCATCACCACTCTCGCAATCAAGCAAGTATGACAATCCCTCGGCAAGCAATCGCTCGCCACGTGTCATACCCCAAGATTCATCTGCGTTTAGATTTTTAATCATATACTATGAAAGACTATTGAGCATTTCTAAATATTGGCAATTCTCATTATATCCGCAAATACACCTGCCGCAGTAACCCCCGCACCTGCACCATAGCCCTGAATAAGCATGGGGTATTCCTTGTAACGCTCAGTTGTAAGCAATATAATATTGTTGCTGCCCTCAAGGTGATAGAAAGGATGATGCCTGTCGACTTCGCATAGAGACACAGAACCCTTGCCATTCTCGAACTTCGCCACAAAGCGCCAATGCTTCTCTTCGCTCTGCAGGCGGCGACGGCTTGTTTCAAACTCCGCATCCAACGACGGAAGAGCCTCCCAGAATTCCTCTATCGAACTGTTGAAGAATTCCTGAGGAATAAAGAGATTCGCCTCTACCTCGTCCTGTTCTATTGTGTATCCTGCCTCACGTGCAAGAATGACAAGTTTTCTTATCACATCCTTTCCACTGAGGTCGATACGTGGGTCCGGTTCGCTGTAGCCATGCTCTTTTGCCAGCTTCACTGTACGGCTGAAAGGAATCTCCTCGCTCAATGCGTTGAATATGAAGTTGAGCGTACCGCTGAGCACAGCCTCTATCTTGAGAATCTTGTCGCCGCTGTTTATAAGGTCGTTAATGGTACAAATCACCGGCAAACCGGCACCGACGTTAGTTTCGAAAAGATATTTCACATTGCGTATTCTCGAAATGTGTTTCAGACGGCTATATGTAGAATAGTCCGAAGAAGCAGCAATCTTATTCGCCGCTACTACAGAAATATTGTGGGAGAGCAAATCCTCGTATAATGTTGCGACATCGCTGCTTGCCGTACAGTCGACAAACACCGAGTTGAAGATATTCATTCCTATTATTTCGTCGCGAAGCTTGTCTATGTTGCTTTCGGCGCTTCCGGCAAGTTCATCGCGGTATGTACGCAGATTTATGCCGTTGCGATTGAAAATTGCATGGCGACTGCTCGCAATACCCACCACATTGAGCTGCAGGCTGTGCTCACTCATCAGTTTTTCGCGCTGCTGCTCAATCTGCTCTATGAGACTGCCACCCACTGTGCCTGTTCCGCAGATGAACAGGTTGAGTACCTTGTATTCGGAGAGGAAGAAAGAGTCATGGATAACATTAAGTGTCTTGCGCAACAGATCGGCTTTCACCACAAAGGAGATATTTGTCTCCTGACCGCCTTGCGCACATGCAACCACATTTATACCGTTACGGCCGAGTGTCTGGAAGAGCTTGCCCACAATTCCCGGAGTCTGACGCATGTTCTCGCCAACAATTGCCACTGTCGAGAGATTGCCGACTGCACGCACCGGCTCCATCAATCCCATAGAAATTTCCTTTTCAAACTCACTGTTCAGAACCTCGCAGGCAGGCGCTGCATCCACATGACGCAATCCGAGAGAAGTGCTGTTCTCGGAAGATGCCTGCGCAACAAGGAATACACTTATTCCCGCATCTGCCAAAGAACGGAATATTCTATGGTTTACACCAACAACACCAACCATTCCCAAGCCTTGAACTGTAAGGAGCGAAGTGTCGTTGATGCTTGAAATGCCTTTTATCTGACGCGCACTCTTATGGGTCTCGTTATTTATGATTGTCCCTTCTGCTGTAGGATTGAAGGTGTTCTTAATGCGTATGGGTATATTAGCCTTGCAAACAGGGTAAATGGTAGGAGGATAAACCACCTTTGCACCAAAATTGCAAAGTTCGGTCGCCTCAACATAGCTAAGGTGCTGTATCGTGTAGGCATTGCCTATGACATGCGGATCGGCAGTCATAAATCCGTCAACATCTGTCCATATTTCGAGACTCTCTGCACTGAGAGAGGCAGCAATAAGCGATGCCGTGTAGTCCGACCCTCCTCTGCCGAGGTTGGTTATCTCACCGGTCTCTTTGTCTGTTGAAATGAATCCGGGAACAACTGCAACTTTAAAATCCTTGCCGAAGAAAGTCTCCTTTATAAGCGTGGCTGTTGCGTCGCTGTTCAATATGTTCTTGCCATGCTTGGTCTCTGTCTTTATGAATGAGCGTGAATCGAAATGCGCCGCACCGGATATCAATGCAGTAACGATAAGGCTCGAAATGCGCTCGCCATAGCTGACAATTGCAGCTTCCGACTTTGACGAAAGATCGTTTATCAAGTATATGCCCTGATAGATGTTTCCCAAATCGTGGAGCAGTGAATCTACACGGCTCAGAAGTTCTCTTTTTGTCTTGTCATCGGAGATGACCGCACTTATAAGTTCGTAATGACGCGACACTATTCCTTGAAATTCTTCGCTGTATGCCGCATCGCCTTTCGCAGCCATCTGCGAGGTTCTAATCAGTCTGTCCGTTACTCCTCCCAATGCTGAAACCACAACCACAACAGGCTGTTTCTCCGACTCGACTATTTTTTTGAGATTTAATATGCTTGCTGCGGAACCTACTGATGTTCCGCCGAATTTCATTACTTTCATCATTTGTCGTTTTTACTCGCCTGCAAAAGTATAAAGTTTATCGCTAATAGGCAAGTTTGAAAGCAGAAATACCATGTTGGCTGATGCAAAATCCGCCCGTGCAGAAAGCAGTAAAGGGTTTATCACAGAAAATCGCGATTTTCGTTTGATGTTGCCGCATGTGTCGCTATCTTTGCACTACAGAACAGAGTCTGCAACCGAAATTCCTTGTTATATTATGTCTAAAGAGAAAAAAGTCTTTTTGTGCAACGAATGTGGATACGACTCCCCCAAATGGTCGGGCAAATGCCCTGCCTGCGGAGCTTGGAACAGTTTTGTGGAGAAAAGCATAAGAAAAGAGAGCGGCCTGCAAAGCCTTGCCAGGAAGGAGACAACCGCAACCTCCTCTCCTGTGCACATAGACAACGTATCTACCGATGCGCTGCCACGCATCGACACACGGGACAACGAGCTCAACAGAGTGCTCGGCGGAGGTCTCGTTCCCGGCTCGCTTGTACTCATCGGCGGAGAACCGGGAATAGGAAAATCGACACTCATCCTACAGACAGTCCTGCGCATGAACCACAAACGTGTCCTCTACGTATCGGGCGAAGAGAGCGTCAGACAGATAAAGCTGAGAGCCGAACGCATAGAATACGAAAAATCGGAGTGTATGGTCGTGTGCGAGACACAGCTCGAAACCGTGTTCGAGCACATAAAAGAGACACAGCCCGAACTTATCATCATAGATTCAATACAGACAATGTGCAGCGAAACGGTCGAGTCTTCGCCCGGAAGCATCACGCAGATACGCGAATGTACAGCAGCCCTTCTCAAATATGCAAAAGAGAACAACACGCCCGTCATACTCATTGGCCACATAACAAAAGAGGGAGCGATTGCAGGTCCTAAGATATTGGAACACATAGTGGATGTCGTGTTGCAATTCGAGGGCGACCAGCACTACGTCTACCGCGTGCTGCGCTCCATAAAGAACCGGTTCGGCAGCACAGCAGAGATGGGTATATATGAAATGCGTCGCGAGGGACTCAGGCAGGTAGCCAATCCCTCCGAGCTGTTGCTGAGCGACCGCCATGCGGGAATGAGCGGAATATCCATTGCCGCTGCCATCGAGGGTGTAAGCCCGTTTCTCATAGAGGTCCAAGCACTCGTAAGCACAGCTGCATACGGAACGCCCCAACGCTCGGCAACCGGATTCGATCTTAGAAGAATGAACATGCTGCTTGCCGTACTCGAAAAGAGAGTAGGGTTCAAACTTGCACAAAAGGATGTATTCCTGAACATAGCCGGAGGTCTGCGGGTAAACGACCCTGCAATAGACCTTGCAGTCATAAGCGCAATATTGTCGAGCAACATGGATGTTGAGACCGACGCAACCACCTGCATGGCAGGAGAAGTGGGATTGTCGGGCGAGATACGCCCCGTCAGCCGCATCGAGCAACGTATCGCCGAAGCAGAGAAATTAGGATTCAAGCAGATAATAATTCCAAAAGCAAATACCAAGAACCTCGACCGTAGCAGATTCGGCATCGAGCTCCGCCCTGTTGCAAAGGTAGATGAAGCATTCAGGGAGCTGTTCGGATAAAAGGTTCTCGGACAGGTTCCATAAACAACATATATATGATAAGCGAATATCAGATAAGAGTGCAGCCCCATCAGGCAGCAAACGAACAATCCATAATCAGATACATAGCACAGAGCAAAGGGCTTGACGTAAGGACAATTAAAGCTGTGAGAGTGCTTAAAAAGAGCATTGACGCCCGTCAGCGGACAATATACATCAATCTCACAGTCAGAGTCTTTGTAAACGAGCTGCCCCCTGCCGACGAATTCACAAGCCGCGAATACGGCAATGTGGAGAACTGCCGAAAGGTGATAGTGGTGGGTGCCGGTCCCGCCGGGCTCTTCGCCGCTCTCAAACTGATAGAGCTGCGCATGCGCCCTATTGTCGTAGAACGCGGCAAAGATGTGCGCACACGCAAGTTGGACGTAGCGGCAATATCGCGTGAGCACAAGGTAAACCCCGAATCTAACTACTGCTTCGGCGAAGGCGGTGCAGGAGCATACTCCGACGGCAAGCTTTACACACGCAGCAAAAAGCGCGGCAACATCGAGGGCATACTCAATGTATTCTGTCAGCATGGAGCGAGCCCCTCGATACTCTCCGACGCCCATCCGCATATAGGCACCGACAAGCTGCCGCGCGTGATTGAAAATATGCGCAACAGAATCATTGAATGTGGAGGTGAAGTGCATTTCGAGACACGTATGGAGGAGATACTCCTCAGCAACGGCAGAGTATGCGGCATACGCACCGATAAAGGTGAAATTCTCGCAGATGCAGTCATTCTTGCCACCGGACACTCTGCCCGCGACGTCTACCGCACACTGCACGAAAAGAAGATTGTCATAGAGGCAAAAGGAATAGCGGTGGGAGTAAGGCTTGAACACCCGTCCGAACTTATCGACCGCATACAATACCACAATCCCGCAGGACGCGGCAAATATCTCCCCGCCGCCGAATATTCCTACACCACACAGGTCGAAGAACGGGGTGTGTACAGTTTCTGCATGTGTCCCGGAGGAGTGGTCATCCCCTCTGCCACAGCCGGCAACCAGCTGCTTGTAAACGGCATGTCGCCATCGAACCGCGGAGGACGATGGAGCAATTCAGGCATGGTGGTACAGATAAACAGCGACGACCTTTCGCACCCCGACCTCCAGATAGAGTGCGAAGAGACAATGGAGATACCACACGACTCCCCTCTGAGGGTGATGGCTTTTCAGGAGTCGCTCGAACAGCTCTGCTGGCTCATGGGCAACCGTCGGCAGACAGCTCCGGCACAACGTATGTCAGATTTTGTAAAGGGCAAACTGAGCTACGACCTGCCCGCAAGTTCGTATGCTCCCGGACTTATCTCATCGCCCATGCACTTCTGGATGCCCCGGTTCATCTCCAACCGTCTGCGCAAAGGCTTCGAAACATTCGGACGCACATCACGCGGATTCCTCACCAACGAAGCAACTGTCATTGGGGTGGAAACACGCACATCGGCACCGGTGAGGATACTGCGCAACAGCGACACCCTGCAACATATTGAGATAGAGGGGCTGTTCCCTTGCGGCGAAGGAGCCGGATATGCAGGAGGCATAGTATCAGCGGCAGTAGACGGCGAACGTTGCGCCGAGTCAGCAGCTGCATATTGCGGCAAATAAGTGCTACACCGGCAGCAAAGCAATGCTCCCCGTTTCTGAACACTCAGAAACGGGGAGCATTGCTTTGCTGCCGTTAAGGTACTATTGCCAAGAACCTTTGAACCGGCTTGTAACAATCTTTATTGCAGTATCGTCCTTTCCGCCTCGCAACCTGATGCTGTTCATTTTCAGGTCGTGCGTGATACCTACAATATTGCCGTTACTGTCCTTTGTTGTACTAACAGGAATAAGTACCACCTTGTTCCAGTCGGGATTCTTCTCAGCCCAGGCAGGGTCGCTTGCCATGCCCTTCTCATACTCATCGTTGCAATAATTTATCAGACGTGATATATTATTGAAAACATACTGGTTGTATGTGCTGTTGAATGTCGAATAGAACGAAGTCTTGTTGTCGTATGATTTATTCTTGAGGAAGAAATCGTACATCTCGCTCTTGCGCACCATGAGCAGCACTGAGGGGATGGAGTACTTATAATCGTAATCGTTTGTCTGATTGTATCTTGTAAAGATTATCTTGGTGAGGTTAAGAGTATCTGTATTCTCGATTATTTCCTTTACCGGCAGTTCCACCTCTGTAAAAATTCCGGCTGGAGTCTTAAGGTATGTGCAGGAATTGTCCTCTATCAAACTGCTGAGGTCGCCGTTGTCGAACTTGTTCACCTGCAACACCTCTTTGGTCGAAGAGAATGTAGCAATGGCAGACACTATGGAGTCTTTCTTGCCGCTCGCGCTCTTCATATAATGACGGAAATGAACATTCAAACGCGCCATGCTCACATAGATGACAGTACCGTCGCCCTGCGTGCTCTTCACATACAGACCTTTGAAGACATTGTCTATAAAGTTCTCCGAGTTTGCAAAGTAGCTCTTCCCTATTGAATCGCCATTCGCATTTGTCTCATAATATTTCTTTATGAATCTGTTGCCCAATTCCTGCGGAAGGGGGATTGTGATGCTTGGAGTATAACTGTCGCCATAGCGGATGGTATCGTGGATGGCATAGTCTATTGCACAATATGTCTTTTCGGCTATCGCACCTTTGTCCGCGTCGTAAAAAGCGGTCGGGTCTATGTTTGTGTAGTAAGGCACACCCTCTTCGAGTGTTCTGTCAAGTTCGTAGACCTCGCACTTCATTGTATTGAGCGAGTCGCCGAAATAGCTGTTATAGAACAGTTTCAGCTCTATCTTATATGCACTGTCGCCTATGACACCGTCAGCAGGAAAGCCGTAATCCTCTACACAGTTGAACTGAGCTATAAAATCGGAAGAGAATGTTGCATCCGATTCAGGGTCGGTATATTTTCCCAAATAGACACGATTGGTGTTTGCCAATATGGAGTCGTTCGCCAATATCGAACGGCTCTTGGCATAGAATGTCATTGTGTCTATCTCCATTTCGTCACCTGCCGGCACAATCGAACTGCCCAACATATCTGTGTTGTCGTCGCAGGAATAAAGCCCGATGACTGATATTGCGATGAAAAATAAATAAAATATCCGTTTCATGTAATTAAAAAAACTGTGTGGATTCTATCTTAAAGCAAGAATCAAGATAAAGACCGCACAGTTATTTATTGTTGTTTAACTATTGTTCTAAATATAGATCAGAACTTTTCGTAGAACTCATTGCATGCCGAAACATAATCCCCTTCTGCCTGGTAAGGAAGAATTTCCTTTCCGAGCTCTTTAGCATATGATACCAAAGTTTCGGGTATATCTGGCGAGTTCAATACAATACCGTCGCTGTATCTTATCGCAAGCTTGGTCAGTTCCTCGTATGTGATGGGAGTCTTTACATCCTCAACCAAAGAGGCGTCCATATCCTTGCAAAGAAGTTTTTTGACGAGAGACTCATCAAGCGGAGACTTAAAGTCGCAATTATACAGAGAGAAGATGACTTTAGAGTCGCGGAATGAAGGTTCCTCTCTATATGCGCTCTTTATGTAAAGAGGTACCAATGATGCAATCCATCCATGACAGTGAATAACATCGGGACACCAGCTGATTTTTTTCACTGTCTCAAGAACACCACGGGCAAAAAATATTGCACGCTCGTCGTTGTCGCTGTATTCGCAACCATTTTCATCCTCTGTCATCAGACGATTCTGGAAGTAGTCGTCATTGTCTATGAAATAGACCTGCATCCTTGCAGATTGCAAAGAGGCCACTTTTATTATCATCGGATGATCGGTCTCGTCAATTATAAGATTCATACCCGTCAAACGCTGCACCTCATGCAACTGGTTGCGTCTTTCGTTTATAGGGCCCCATTTAGGAGTGAATATTCTTATCTGCTTCCCGCGTTCTTGAGTTGCCTGCGGCAATTCTCTTCCAACTGTTGCTATCTCCGACTTCGGGACGAAAGGTGTGATTTCTTGTGTAATAAATAGGATTTTGTTAGCTTTCATTGTTGTTGTGTCATCAGACTCTATGTCTATGCTTTGCAAAGATACGGAAAAATCAAAATATTAGCAAACATGCTGTGGCTGAATAAACACGCTCTTTTGTTTTATTAAAGTTTTTTAGCCTAAACGGATGCGATATTAATAAGCTGTACGAACGTCGGAATTATTTTTCGCTTAATAATTTCGTTATCTGAGTAAATGTTTGTTACTTTGCATCGGTTTTCAGACAACTTTTATGATGATAGTCAATAGCGCATCACCGACACACAAAGAGTCATGTAAACCACAAAAGTTCAAAATACACCAATTATAGAACCTACCTAAATTGAAGATGAAAATAATTCGAACCATCTCAGAACTTCAGAATGAAATTTCCCGGCTCAGAGCAGAGGGCAAAAGCATAGGCTTTGTCCCCACAATGGGAGCTTTGCATCAAGGACACGCATCGCTGATAAAGCGTGCTGTTGCAGAGAATGGAGCAACAGTGGCAAGTGTCTTTGTCAACCCCACACAGTTCAACGACAAGAACGACCTGAAGAACTACCCGCGCAATCTCAATGCAGACTGCGAACTGCTCGAATCAATCGGAACTACGATTGTATTTGCACCCGAAGTTGAAGAGATGTATCCTCAACCCGACACAAGAGTATTCTCTTTTGCACCACTCGACACTGTGATGGAGGGAGCCTGCCGTCCCGGGCACTTCAACGGAGTGGCACAGATTGTAAGCAAACTATTCTATGCTGTAAATCCCGACAGAGCATACTTCGGCGAAAAAGACTTCCAGCAGCTTGCCATCATCCGTCAAATGGTACGTGAACTGAATATTCCCGTGGAGATAATAGGCTGCCCCATCGTCAGAGAAGAGGACGGTCTTGCCCTCAGCAGCAGAAACATGCTTCTAAGCAGCGAAGAGCGTACACGGGCACTGACAATTTCGCGCACCCTCTTCGCCAGCGCAAAACACGCTGAGGAGAACTCGCTGGCATCCACAAAGTCATTTGTGGAAGAGGCAATCAATGCAACACCCGGACTGAAGCTGGAGTACTTCCAGATTGTCGACGGAAACACACTTCAGGAGCTCAAGGAGTGGGAAGAGAGCGATTATATCGTCGGTTGCATAGCACTGTTCTGCGGCAACATACGCCTTATCGACAACATTAAATACAAGGAGGTGAAATAACAAGCGAACATGCAGGTAACAATGCTTAAATCGAAGTTGCACTGTGTAACCGTTACAGAAGCCAACCTCAACTACATGGGAAGCATCACCATCGACGAGACACTGATGGATGCAGCCGGCCTTTTGGAAGGCGAAATGGTCCATGTGGTGAACAACAACAATGGCGAGCGCATAGTTACATACATCATAAAAGGCAAACGCGACTCAGGCGTCATATGCCTGAACGGAGCAGCTGCACGCAAATTCCAGCCAGGCGATGTTGCAATCATTATGGCTTACGCCTCGATGACTCCCGAAGAGGCTCGCGAATTCAACCCGAAAGTAGTTATTCCTGAGCGATATACAAACAAACTGATATAAAAAATGGAGCGCATGCGCTCCATTTTTTATATCAGTCATCTTGCAACCGGCGAAGTTTCGAACGATAATAATTATCGATAAGCTCCATGCTATGAACAACAGCCACAAACAGCACGGCAGCAATAGCCACCGGCACAGCGATAGAATCGTAATCGGGCATCTGCTTGACAGACATTTTGGCTATCACATCTGCCACCGACCGCACAATTTCCGGGGAATATACGACTGCCAACGACAACACACAGCCCCAAATGGCAACATTGCCAAGAATCAGCCACAACCGCTGCATGCCACGCGAGGGCAAGCGCTGCAACGTGCTTTCAACAAAAGCATCATCCTGTTCAAGAGGATAAAGCTCGGCAAATTCACTTTTCAGTTCATTATCATCACGTTTCATCACAATCATATTTTTTCAGTACCGACCGCAGATGTTCTCTTCCACGAGACAGGTGCGACTTGATGGTACCCTGTTTGTATCCTGTTATTTTTTCAATATCTCGTATGGAAAGCTCTTCCAAATAATAGAGGGTGATGCAGTTGCGCTCAGCCTCATCCAGCAGAGCCACAGCCCTACGCAAACGGCTTGCCCTGTCGTCGTCGGGAGGAGGCTCGTCGCACAAGGGATCTGCAATCCCGGCTGCCGCGGCGTCGTCAAGCGACAGATGGTGCTTGGCTGAGGCTACGTGATTGCACCATGTGGTATAAGCGATGCGATAGAGCCACGTTGAGAACGAGGACAACATTCTGAAGCCATCGACCCCCTGCCATGCACGTATGAAGGTTACTTGCGCAAGGTCGTCGCTCAAAGGCTTGTCGCCATTTGTCATCATCAAGAAGTAACGGCGCACACGCGAATGATACCTCTGCATCAGTTTGCCGAAAGCGCGTTTGTCATTAAGAAGAACTGCCTGAGATATCCACAATATTTCATCGGGACAGCTCATTTCCGCATTTACTTTTTCTTGTTATTATAATAAGCAATAATATTTATGATAAAACGCAATGCCCCAAAAATTGCTATTGCCATTCCTAAAGCAAGAAAAAAATCCTCACTTACACATATTCCAAAAACAAAAAGACCTAAACCGCTTGCCAACATTGTAACATCCATAATATAGGGAGATTTCTGTTCTTTAAAGGGATATGGAATCAACGATTTCACATCAGATATATTTATATTCATTTCATGCAAGCGCTCTATTCTATCAAGCAGTTTTTCAGTAATCTCCAATTCGGATTTCAAATTACGACTACGTGCTTTGAGCACCATATATATAATAAGGACCAAAGAGACAGAAAAAAACAAAGACAAAGCCAACCCCATAATCACATCCTCGGAATCATTCATAAGCGGCTTCCAAAACTTAAACACTTGAGCATTATAATTCTCAACAGAAGTGATCATACGGTAAAGTGCATCCTGCCTTAAAGAATCGGGCAATGTCTGCAAAATCTCAGCATCTACTTTAACATCATTTCGACCAACATTGCAACTGCATAGCATAAGAATAGAAAATCCTCCCATGAGGAATAAATTGAATAACTTTTTCATGATATATGTGTTTTTAGTGTTTCTGTGTATTAGACAAGAGAATATCCCGAAAGGTTGCAAATTGAACAAGAAATTTACATAAAAACGACAAACTTTCAAGAAAGGGGAATTCGCGTAGGCATACAAAAAAAGTTCCCTCAATTCTGTCGAACTGAAGGAACTC
>CAYWIE010000028.1:0-29869 GCA_964458275.1 uncultured Bacteroidaceae bacterium | reverse complement strand
GTCTTGATTTTTATTATAACGGGCATAAAAATCGGAATTTTTATGTAAGTTTGTCTAAATTTAGAAGCTATTTAAAGTAAGTTAATAATAAAAATTATAATTATGCGCGTAGCAATATATGGTGCAGGGTCATTAGGCACTATTTTAGGAGCATATATAAGTAAGGCAGGTGTGCCTATTGAGTTGATAAACCGCAACAAGGCTCATGTCGATGCCCTTAAGAAAAATGGGGCACAAGTGGTAGGAACGGTGCAGTTCACTCAACCTGTAATTTCGTATACACCGGACGAAATGGATGGCTTGTACGATATCCTGTTTCTGATGACAAAACAACAACATAATAAAGAGGTTGTAGAGATGTTGAAAGGTTATTTGGCTCCGGATGGCGTGCTGGTCACCTTTCAAAACGGACTTCCGGAAGTAGGTATCGCTGCCGTGTTGGGAGAGGAGCATGTGCTTGGATGTACGGTTGCGTGGGGAGCAACGCTTCGTTCTCCGGGAGTGTGTGAACTGACAAGTGAACCCGATGCGCTCTCTTTCTCTTTGGGCGCAATATCCGAAAAAAGAAACAAGTATTTTGGAAAGGTGAAAGAGCTGTTGGAACTGATGGGTACTGTGGATGTAGAAGAGAACTTCTTGGGTACACGTTGGAGCAAACTGCTGATAAATGCAGCCTTTTCTGGTATGAGTACGGTGTTGGGATGTACTTTCGGAGAGGCATCGAAGCCGCGCGAGTCGCGTAGGGTAGTCCAGGCGCTGATCAAAGAGTGCATAGATGTTTGCAAGAAGGGAGGCATACGAATCGAACCTGTCCAAGGTAAAGATATTGTAAAGTTGCTTGATTACAGTAATTCATTGAAACGCGCCTTCTCGTTTTTCATAATTCCCATTGCCATAAGAAAGCATGCCAAACTGAAGGCAAGTATGTTGCAAGACCTCGAAAAAGGCAAGCTCACCGAAGTGGATGCCATTAATGGTGCAGTGTCAGAATATGGAAGAAAGGTGGGCTGTCCCACTCCAATGAACGATGCAGTCGTGGAGATTATTCATAAAATAGAAAAGGGAGAGCTTAAGCCTGGCTTTAGCAATCTTGAATATTTTAAATGATGGATTAAATCTTATTTTGATAAGATAGGCTGCACTCGATATAACATGTAAGCAAGCTTACTTTTCGATCGTTTGCGCCATTTTCCAATAAAATTCAAACAGCTTCTTAAACCTATGTGAATATTTTGAGTCTTATATCAGTATGAGTCATCTTTTTCATGTTACACAGTGCAAGAAACTTTGACCCATCATCTCTAAACAACTGATTATATACAGACGAGAAACCCGCCTTTGGCGGGTTTCTCTGTTCTGGGGCAAGCTGTTATTGCAAATGGTATTCTATAAGTCCTTTCATAGGGCTCTGTACTATGTTTCCTATTGATAGCGCAAGGCTTTCCGCAGCCTCTTTTATCTCTTCTTGGAACCACACTCCTATGCTGCCTATAATGTGTATCGGCAACCACGAACGGCGGTATGCCATCGAGTTGTTGATGAAGAACTCTTTGAAGCATTTGATGAGCATATTGTGAATTTCGGGGTGCTTGCGGTTTTCGTATAGAAAGGGGGTGAGGCTTGCGAGGAATCTTCCGGGCATAGGTTCGTGATACACCTTTTCCAATATCTTTGCCATGTCCAGATTGTATTCCTGTAGAAATCTGTTGCTCAATTCTTGTGGCAAATGCCTTTTAAGACAACAATTTATCAATGTACGTCCGAGTGTGGCTCCGCTTCCTTCGTCGCCTAAGATGAATCCTAACGGTGGGATGTTGTCGGCTATTTTCTTGCCGTCGTAATAGCAGGAGTTTGAACCGGTGCCTAATATGCAGGCTATGCCTTCGTTGTTTCCGCATAATGCGCGAGCGGCTGCAAGAAGGTCGCTGTTTATCTCTATTGTGCTGTCGGGGTAAATGCCCGACAAGGCTTTTCTCATGCGGTTGTTTGCCTCTTCGTAAGCACATCCGGCGCCATAGAAGTGTATTGTGCGGGGGGGCTTCCCGTCGAGATGTGGCAGAAGTTCTTCCTTCAATATCTTTGTTATGGATTCAGATGTCTGTTGTGTGGGGTTCAAACCTTGTGTGGATACCTGCATTACAATTTCCTTGTTGTCTAAAAGTACCCAGTCTGTTTTTGTCGAACCGCTGTCTGATATAAGTATCATATGGAGGTGCTGTGTTTTGTTGTTTTACTGTTTTTTGCCGAATGCGGGGTCTATCTTCAATAGCGCAGATACGATAAATGTGGCTGCGCAACAGATTATTACCCATACGAAAAAGTAGAAGTATCCTAAACTTTCTTGTACATATCCCGAAATCATTCCGGGCAGCATCATGCCGAGTGCCATGAACGCGGTTGAGATTGCATAGTGTGCTGTGGGATATTCGCCTTGTGCAAAGTATATTAGGTAGAGCATGTAGGCTGTGAATCCGAATCCGTAGCCCAACTGCTCTATGAATACGCAGCTGTTTATAAGTATAAGGTTGTCGGGCTGTGCATAGCTTAGGTATACATATACAAGGTCGGGAACGGATATTGCCATTACCATCGGCCACAACCAGTGCTTGAGACCGTCGCGCGAGATGCAGATGCCTCCTAATATTCCGCCTATAATCAGGCCAATAACGCCGATTGTGCCGTATGTGATTCCTATCTGCTCTACACTCATGGCAAGACCGCCTTCAGCTTTTGTGTCCATGAGGAAGGGGTTGATAAGCTTTACAAGTTGTGCTTCGGGTAGGCGGAACAGCAGCATGAAGAGCAGCGCGGGGATTATTCCCTCTTTTTTGAAGAATGTAACTATTATGTTCTTGAAGCCGCTGAATACCTCCTTGATGCTTGCAATCGAGCGTGCCGTGTCCGATGAGGGGGTGGGTAGTGTGCGGCTGTGGTATAATCCGAGCAGTGTGAGCATGGCAAACAGTATGCCGAATGTGATGCTCCACGAGAGTGCGACGTTTCCGGTGAATGTTTCTAATTTGCCGGCTGCGTATATAAGTACACCTTGACCGAATATTGTTGCGATGCGGTAGAATGTGCTCCGTATGCCGGAGAAGAACGATTGTCCCTCTTGGTCGAGTCCGAGCATGTAGAATCCGTCGGCTGCAATGTCGTGTGTTGCCGAACTGAATGCGAGTAGCCAAAATAGGCATATAGTCCATTGCAAGTAGGAGTCTAAGGGGATGGTGAATGCTATTGAAGCGAGTGTCGCTCCCATCAGCAACTGCGTGGCTATAATCCATTTGCGGCGCGTAGAAAGCATATCGACTATGGGGCTCCAGAATGGTTTTATGACCCATGGCAGATAGAACCAGCTTGTGTATAGTGCAATGTCACTGTTGCTGAGTCCCATACTTTTGTACAGGATTACTGAAATTGCTGTTACTGCAAAGTAGGGAAGACCTTCGGCGAAGTAGAGAGTTGGTATCCATTGCCAGCCTTTCTTTATGTTTTTCATGCTTTGGGGGCTTTAGGGAGGTTCTATAAATTAGTAATCTATAATTCTTTTCAGGGTGGGCTCTATTTCGGTCGCTTTTTGAATTTATTCCGGCATCTTGTCCATTTTTGCTCAGTTGCTACACAAAGGTTGCGCCATCGCAAAAATAAACAATATGCTCTGAATAAATTCAAAAATCGCCTCGACTGATTTATAGAACCTTCCTTTAGAAACTGTTTAAATTTTCTTATGCAATATTCGTTAATTTTTCCCAAATATGCAAGTGTGGAGGGGGTAATAGATGCCGGTAGGCTGTATAAATCCAGAAGTATGCCCAAAATGACTCTTCTTTGCTTGGTTGCACAAAAAATATTTGCCCGACAAGAGCCGGGCAAATATTCTTTATTATTTGAGTATTCTATGGTTTCAATTATACAATACCCTGTGCCATCATTGCGCGTGCCACTTTCAGGAAGCCTGCCACGTTTGCACCTTTTACGTAGTCGATGTAGCCATCCTCGCGTGTACCGTATTTTACACATGCTGCGTGGATGTTCTTCATAATCTCTTTGAGCTTTTCGTCTACCTTTTCGGCGCTCCAGTTGAGCTTGTATGCGTTCTGAGACATTTCGAGACCTGAAACTGATACACCGCCGGCGTTTGATGCCTTGCCGGGTGCATAGAGCAAGCCTGCTGCCTGGAACGCTTCAACTGCTTCGGGAGTAGAGGGCATGTTCGCACCTTCAGATACTGCGATTACACCGTTGGCGATAAGCATTTTGGCGTGTTCGCCGTTAATCTCGTTCTGTGTTGCCGAGGGGAGTGCGATGTCGCCTTTCTCGCCCCAGGGTTTAGCATCTGCAACATATTTGCAGCCGTATTTGTCGGCGTACTCCTTGATACGTCCGCGACGTACGTTCTTAAGCTCCATGATGAAGTCGAGCTTTTCGCGTGTGATGCCGTCAGCGTCGTAGATGTAGCCGTTTGAGTCGCTCATGGTAACAACCTTGCCGCCGAGCTCAATGACTTTTTCTACAGTGTACTGTGCCACGTTGCCTGAACCTGATACGAGACATACTTTATCCTTGATGTCCTGACCTCTTGTCTTCAACATCTCCTGAAGGAAGTAGATGTTGCCGTATCCTGTCGCTTCGGGACGTATGAGTGAACCGCCAAAGTCGAGGCCTTTGCCTGTGAATACACCGCCGAATTCGCGTGTGAGCTTCTTGTACATACCGAACATGTAGCCAACCTCGCGGCCGCCAACGCCGATGTCGCCTGCGGGTACGTCCATGTCGGGACCGATGTTACGCCACAATTCTGTGATGAATGCCTGGCAGAAACGCATTACTTCGCCCTCGCTCTTTCCTTTGGGGTCGAAGTCTGAACCTCCTTTTGCACCGCCCATGGGGAGTGTTGTGAGTGAGTTCTTGAATGTCTGCTCGAATGCAAGGTATTTAAGGATATTTGTGTTCACTGAAGGGTGGAAACGGATACCGCCTTTGTATGGACCGATAGCGTTGTTGTGTTGTACGCGATAACCTAAGTTTGTCTGTACGTTGCCTTTGTCGTCTACCCATGTAACACGGAATTGCAGAATTCTGTCGGGTACACAAAGACGTTCAATAAGGTTGCAAGCCTCAAATTCAGGATGTTTGTTATACTCTTCTTCAATTGTACGCAATACTTCTTCTACTGCCTGAAAATATTCGGGCTCGTTGGGATAACGCTGTTTGAGCTTCTCCAATGTAGTTTCAACTTTCATATCTTCTCTACGTTTAACTTTTGTTATTCTAATTCTTCGCTGCAAAGTTAATAAATTAAATCGGAACTAATGCAAAATTATGAAAGTTTTTTTATATTAATACCCTAAAAAAATATATTTGTGTATAAATATACTTAAATTTTGAATAATCCATTTGCTTGATTATACATTTTGCAGGTTTTTGTGTTTTTGACATATTGTTTTGTGATGTATGCAAAATATGACAAAAAGATTGTGTTAGGGTAAATGTGCTGTTAAAATGATATTGATGAAAAGATGGGATGAATGGATTTTGTTTGAAAATGCAAAGTCAAATATATATGGATAATGACTATTTGTATATTTATCGGTTTTGAGAGAAAATATATAATCTTAATCCAATTATGTATGTAAAAACAAAAAAATGCGAGAAAAGATAACTTTTCTCGCAATTGGAGTAGCGCCTACGGGAATCGAACCCGTGTTCCATGCGTGAGAGGCATGTGTCCTAGCCGCTAGACGAAAGCGCCGTTTTATTTTTGCTCTGCAAAGGTACGGAGAATAAATTATATGTGCAACAGTTTTGATATATTTTTTTTTGATATTGTTTTTCTGACGGTTTCTTGGAGGTGATAATTACCGTAAGATAAATAACAGCTTTATAGTGCCTTTTCCGAACATGCAGTATACTCCCGGTTATTGGTTATAATCGTAATAACTTCTTGTTTTGTAACGTTTTCGTAATGATTTTGTAACATCTTTGTCTTATATTGATTAATCCTTTTATATTTTTGAAATAGCTATTGTTGTTAGAAAAATTCATTCTATATTTGCATTAGAAAAAGGAGAATTTTTTTGTAAAAATGAAAACCCTTTCAAGGCTAATTATACTCATAATAATATTTGTAGTCGTAGTACATTGCGGTCATATAAGTGAAACGCATCAAGCTGTTTCGCAACTTTCTATATGTATTTTGACTGATGATATAGTTTCCCCATATCTTGATTCTTTCAGCGGTAAATTTGCTTATCCTTAATATATATATGTATCCGGTTTTTGATTTATTCAGGACTATTAAATAATAATTATTTCATTGTATATGCATCTTAAAAATTTATAACTATGAACAACTCATTCTTTAGTAATTTTGCTCCCAAAGAACCAAAGTTTTTTCCCCTATTCAAGCAATTGGCGCATATATTGAAAGACGCATCTTGTAAACTGCAGGAGAGCCTGAACTACAACTCTCCGAGCGAACGCATGGATTATCACAAGAAAATCAAAGATTTAGAGAAACAGGGCGATGTGTTGGTAAACAATATATTGGATGAATTGAGTTCGACATTCATTACCCCTTTTGATCGTGAGGATATTCATCTTCTTACATCAAGCATTGATGATGTCTTGGATGATATAAATAGTTGTTCCAAGCGTATAGCTATATACAATCCTCGTCCTATATCAGAAAGCGGCAAGCAGTTAAGCGATATACTTTTCAAAGGCGCAGAACTGATCGATGCCGCTATGGATGAACTTGATAAGTTCAGAAAGAATCCGTCAAAATTGAATTCATATTGTCAGTCATTGCACGACCTTGAGAATGAAGGCGATGTAATATATGAAGAATTCATGATAAAATTATTTGAACAGGAGAAGGACAGCATAGAGATAATCAAAATCAAGGAAATTATGCAGGTGCTCGAGCATACAACAGACGCCGTAGAGCGTGTTGGAAAAGTCTTGAGAAGCCTGATAGTTAAATACGCATAATGTCGATGGTATGGAACTTCTGATCGTTATTATCATACTTGCATTGCTGTTCGATTTTATCAACGGCTTCCACGATGCGGCAAACTCCATTGCTACAATCGTATCTACCCGTGTATTGACCCCTTTTCAGGCAGTTTTGTGGGCTGCATGTTTTAACTTTGTTGCATTTTTTATCGCAAAGTATATAATAGGAGGTTTTGGTATTGCTAATACGGTTTCCAAAACAGTTTTCGAGGAATATATAACATTGCCTATTATTCTTGCAGGCATTATCGCTGCAATTATATGGAATTTGTTTACTTGGTGGAAGGGAATCCCCTCTTCGTCTTCCCATACGCTTATCGGCGGTTTCGCCGGTGCTGCGATTATGGCAAACGGATTCGAGTCGGTACATGGCAGTATAATTCTGAAGATAGCTGCATTTATATTTCTCGCACCGCTTATTGGTATGGTGATAGCTTTTTGCTTCACAATTTTAGTGTACAATATTTGCCGCAAAGTGCGTCCTTCGGTAGCGGAGCGATGGTTTAAGAAATTACAGTTGCTCTCTTCTGCGTTATTCAGCATAGGTCATGGTCTCAATGACTCTCAGAAAGTGATGGGTATAATTGCCGCTGCTCTTATCGCTGCTCATGCCCAAGGTGTACATTGGGGTATTGATAGCATTGACCAACTGCCGAATTGGGTTGCAATTGCATGTTTTACAGCTATCTCATTGGGAACAATGTCCGGTGGATGGAAGATTGTTAAAACTATGGGTACAAAAATAACAAAGGTGACTCCGCTCGAAGGTGTTGTTGCAGAAACAGCAGGAGCTTTTACATTGTTTCTTACAGAGTTCCTTAAAATTCCTGTCAGTACAACACATACAATCACAGGAGCAATTATCGGTGTTGGTGCAACAAAGCGTTTGTCTGCCGTCAGATGGGGAGTAACACGCAGTTTGCTTGTCGCTTGGGTTTTGACAATTCCGGTGAGTGCTTTATTGGCATGCGGTATTTATTGTGTGGTAGATTTGTTTGTTTAATGTGATATAATATGGAGTATATAATTATTATTATATCTTTGATTGGTATTTTCTACGGTGCAGACTACCTTGTATCAGGAGCGGTTTCTGTTGCCAGGAAATACCGTGTATCCGATTTCGTTATCGGTGCAGCAATTGTGGGTATAGGTACATCCATACCCGAATTTGTAGTGAGTTTCATGGGAGCGGTCAACGGAAATGCAGATGTGGCGATAGGCAATGTCGTTGGTTCTAACATCTTCAACATTTTGGGAATTCTCGGAATTACAGCCATGTTTTTCCCTGTTGCCATAGACCGCAAGAACATGAAGTTCGAGATACCTCTCTGTATAGGTGTTTCTCTGCTGCTCACAATTCTTGCCCTCAATTTCTTCGACGGAACTCCTGCTACTATCAGCCGTCTTGACGGTATGCTTCTTATCCTTATGTTTGCAGGCTACATGTGGTATTCGTTTGTCCGTGACAGAAAGAATGTCGATGGTGGTGAGAAAACTTCTGAGGACAATACAGCCATGTGGGTAGCTGTCCTTAAAATAATCGGCGGACTTGCATTGCTTATAACAAGCTGTGATTTCTTTGTGGACAACGCCGTGCTGATAGCAAAATCATTCGGAGTCAATGATGCCTTTATCTCTCTTACGCTTATTGCTTGCGGCACATCCATGCCGGAATTTGCAGCTTCCATTGCTGCCGCGCTGAAGAAGAATACAGATTTGGCTTTAGGCAATATCGTAGGTTCAAACATATTCAACATAACCTTTATCCTGGGACTCAGTTCGCAGGTTATGCCGCTGACTTCCACCGATATAACTTATGTAGACTATACTGTTATGATAGCTGCCGCCTTGCTGCCTTTCATAATAGGTCTGACAGGTAAAATGGGTAGGTTCAACGGTCTGTTCATGCTTATCTGTTTTATTGTATATAATTGGTATCTTGTAGCAAATCAACTTTCTTAAACTATGGAAATATTTCAAATCTTTACACTTTTAGGAGCATTGGGTATGTTCCTTTACGGTATGAACCTGATGAGTTCTGGACTTCAGAAAGCTTCGGGAGACAGACTCCGCACTTTCCTCTCGGCAATGACTTCCAACCCGTTCAAGGGCGTGATGACCGGACTTGGCATAACATCAATCATCCAGTCCTCGTCGGCAACCACTGTTATGGTGGTGAGCTTTGTCAATGCCGGACTTCTCACGCTTGCGCAGGCGATAGGAGTAATCATGGGTGCGAACATCGGTACAACCGTTACGGCTTGGCTTGTGTCGTGGCTCGGCTTCAAGGCTGACATTTCAATACTTGCCATTCCACTTATGGCGCTTGGTTTCTTGTTCTCAAATTCTAAAAAGAACCAAAGACAGAATATCGGTGAATTTATAGTCGGTTTCTGCCTTCTCTTCCTCGGCCTTTCATTCATGAAAGAGTCGGTGCCCGATTTGAACGAGACACCTCAGGTGCTTGAGTTTGTAAAGACATGGTCGAGCCACGGCTTCGGCTCGGTGCTGATATTCCTTGTATTCGGTACGGTCCTTACACTTGTGCTCCAATCATCGTCTGCAACAATGGCAATCACCCTTATTATGCTCAGTATGGGATGGATTCCGTTCGACATGGCATGTGCAATGGTATTGGGTGAGAATATCGGTACAACAATCACAGCCAATATTGCAGCTGCGGTAGGTAATACTCAGGCCAAGAGAGCAGCGATGTCGCACACTATATTCAATGTGTTCGGTGTGATTTGGGCATTGATATTCTTCGGTCCTTTCCTTGCTCTTGTAGGAGGCATTATCGAGCTTTTCGGTCTTCCCAATCCTGCTGCCGAAGGTTTTGTTGTAAGCACTCCTACCTCATTGGAAGGAACTGCTTCGTTGTATGGCTTGTCAATGCTGCACACTCTGTTCAATACTATCAACACATTGATACTTGTCTGGTTCATCAAATATATTGAGAAAGCTGTAGTTTGGATTATTAAGGGTCCCAAGAATCAAGAAAGCGATGCTTTCAGACTGAAGTACATCTCTGCCGGTCCTCTTTCGACACCCGAACTTGCAACCGAACAGGCTTTTGAGGAGATTATGCACTTTGCACAGATTTCAAGAAACGGTCTTGCGTATGCAAAAAGTGCGATTGCCGAGGGTAGTGAGGATAAGTTCGATGAACTTCGCAAGAAATTGATTAAGTACGAAGAGATTTCAGACAGAATAGAGTATGAAATAGCTTCGTTCCTGAATGCAGTTTCTGCAGGAGACATCAGTGAGGCTACTTCGATGAGGGTGAAGGCTATGTACAAGATAATCGGTGAACTGGAATCGCTCGGCGATTCAGGAGATGCTATCAGCAGAATTCTTTCCCGCAGGAATATTCACAAGAAGAGTTTCGATGCAACTACAATCAAAAAGCTCGAAGATATGGCAGATGCGGTCGACAGTGCCTATAATGCCATGCTCGAAAATCTTGAGGCAGCACACAAAGGTACTCTTGTCGACATTACCAATTCATATAATGCCGAGGACAGAATAAATAAAATGAGAAATGACCTTCGCGATGCCGAGATTGAGGAAATTGAGAACGGCGGAAAGAATTATCAGACAAGTGTTTACTATATGGATATAGTGAACGAACTTGAAAGAATGGGTGATTTCATAATCAATATTTCGCAGGACTTGAAGAGAGCTTTTGTAGAAAAGTAAGAAGCTGTTTGAATTTTATTTTGGAATTATTTGAGAGCTATTTCAGAGTAGATTTTCTTTGTTGTCTTGCAGGGAATAGCGGGCTATTTCCAAAAGACAACAAAGAAAAGATGCCTAAAATAGACTCAAAGAAACCGAAATCTGCTTCGCAATGATAAAAATATTTTCCAATAAAATTTAAACAGCTTCTAATATGGAAGAGATAATTATAATCTTGGTACTTATCTTGCTTAACGGAGTCTTTGCCATGTCTGAGATTGCCCTGGTGTCTGCCAGAAAATCCAATCTCCAGACAGACTCGAACAAAGGAAGCAAAAGCGCTAAAAAAGTACTCGAACTTCAAGAGAATCCGGACAGGTTCTTGTCGTCCGTGCAGATAGGAATAACTTTGGTAGGACTGCTCACGGGTTTGTTTTCGGGAAACAAGATTGCAATTATTTTTACTCAGACATTGACAGATGCCGGTCTCGAACATGGGGTGGCATCTGTTGTTGCACAGACTATTATAATCGTTGTTGTTACCTACTTGTCTATAGTATTCGGCGAGCTGGTGCCAAAAAGAATAGGAATGAGTGCTGCGGAGAAGGTCGCAAAAAGAGTTGTGGGTCCAATGAATCTTATTTCGAGACTTACAAAACCTTTGGTATGGCTGTTGTCTGAAAGCACTTCTGTCATATTCAGAATAATCGGAGGCAAGAACAGGGAGAACAAAATCACTGAGGAGGAGATAAAGTCTATTATTCAGGAGAGTGCCGAGGATGGCGAAGTGCTTCCTGTGGAGCAGAACATAGTGGAACGTGTATTCACTCTCGGCGATTTGCCGGTAAGTTCCATTATGACTCTCAGGAGCGACATAGTCTGGATAGAAAAGGATATGAGCGAAGCTGAAATAAAGCAACTTATCGAAAATAATCTTTACGAAGAGTATCCTGTGGTCGACAATGACCTTGACCATGTTGTCGGAATATTGAGGCTCAAGGATTTCGTTGTAAATATGGGCAAGGAGAATTTCATGCTTGATAAGATGCTTGTTAAGCCTACATATTTCTATGAAAATATGAATGTTTATGACGTCTTGGCTGCCATGAGGGAAAAGAAAATAAGTAAGGCGCTCATTTGTGATGAGTTTGGTTCTTGTCGCGGTCTGATAACGCATAAGGATATTCTTGAGGCTCTCATTGGAAGCATGGAGGACGATTCAGAAAACAAACCCGATATTGTGGAACGTGCCGGCGGTGATGGCTGGCTGGTCGAGGGCAACTGTATGATGTACGATTTCCTGAGCCATTTCGGACTTTACGACGAAACACAAGGATACGAGTATACAACCATTGCCGGCCTGATAATTGATAAATCCGGGCATATTCCCGACGTGGGCGAGTGCATGGATTGGAACGGATTTACTTTCGAAGTAGTAGATATGGATGGTCCGCGTATTGATAAAGTGATAATAAAGAGGATTAGTAGCGAAGAAGATTTTTCATGAATTGCATGAGGTTTTGTAACTTATGGACTGTTTTGAAAAGGACAGTCCATAAGTTTTTTTTGTTATGTTTACTGGATTGTGTATATTTGCAATTAACAGCAAGCATATATTGGTTTAATATGCTTGTGTGGCACAAAGAAGCTTGTCGCTTTATATTTACGATAGATATCAAACTTACATATATATTATAACTATGAGTATTTCAAGAAGAAATTTTTTACGTTTTTCAGCCTTGGGAGCATCAGCAATGATGGTGCCTTCGGCTGTTGAAGCTATGGTGCCGTCTGCAAAGGGCGGCAAGAAGGGTAGTGCCAACGACAACATCAATATCGGTTTCATCGGTCTTGGTCAGCAGGCAATCTATTTGATGAACGGTTTCATCACCATTCCCGGAGTGCGTATAGTTGCCGCTTGCGACGTGTATGACATCAAGCGCAACCGCTTCGAGCAGCGCGTGAACAAGTATTATGCCGAGAATAAGATAAAGAACAAGCTCAAAATGTATATCCGCTACGAGGAACTTCTCGCCCGCAAGGATATAGACGCTGTTGTGATTGCTACTCCCGACCATCAGCATGCTCTTATGGCTATTGCCGCTTGTCGTGCAGGCAAGGATATTTATCTTGAAAAACCTGTTACATTTACAATCTACGAAGGACAGCAGCTTGTAAAGGCAGTTCGCGAGAACAATATCATTCTTCAGGTTGGAAGCATGCAACGTTCTATGAAGGAGTTCATTCATGCAGCAAATGTTGTCCGTGAAGGCCGTTTGGGCAAGGTCTCTTTGATTAAATCTTATGTAGGAGATGGTCCTAAACCCTATAACCTGCCCAAACAGGAGGTGCCTGCCGGATTGGATTGGGATTTGTGGCTCGGTCCTTTGTCCGAGAAATTCTATTACAATCATCAGTTGAACCCGCTGCTCACTGAGGCTGGACACGACGAGTGTTGGGGTGCATGGCGCTGGTATCAGGGTATGGGCGGCGGATTCACTACCGACTGGGGCGCTCACATGTTCGATGTGGCACAATGGTGCATAGGTAAGGATGGTTGGGGACCATCGGAGATTCTTCCTCCTTCGGCAAGCCCCTACGACTGTCTGACATTCAGATACGACAACGGCATCGAAGTTGCTCAGATGAACTTCGGTCATGGTCAGGCTGTCAAGGTCTACGGTGATAACGGATGGATTATTGTCGGTCGTGGCAAGTTCCTTGCATCTTCACCCGAATTTATGCCGACAAAGGTAGATGAGCAGAAAATGTACGAGACAAATGTTCCCCACTATCAGAGCTTTATAGACAGCGTCCGTTCGCGCCGCGATCCGAGCGTTCCCATCGAAGTAGGGCACAGCTCTTGCACAATGTGTACACTCGGAAACATTGCTTATGAGCTCGACCGTCCTCTTGTATGGAACCCCATCGTGCAGAAGTTCATGAACGACGATAAGGAGGCAAATTCCAAATTGCACTACGAATATCGCAAGCCCTATTCATTGGATTGATTCTTTCTTGAAAAATCAGGGCAGTATATATCAAAAAAAATCTTCCCCAGCGGGGAAGATTTTTTTTGATATATGCAATCTGAATCTATCAGATGCCCATAGACTGTTTCATAGCCTCTATAATCTTGTCTGCTTCGGCAAGCGCTTGTGCATATTGGCTGCGGTCGGCAAGCTTGCCTTTAGCCTCCATGTAGAACTTGATTTTGGGCTCTGTTCCCGAAGGACGTACAGACACCTTGTGTCCCGATGCAGTGAAGTACTGAAGCACGTTTGATGTTTCGGGCATATCAAGGTCGGTTGCATTGCCGTTCTCGTCTATCTGTTTGAGTGTCTTGAAGTCTTTGTATGCAACAACAGGTTCGCCTGCCATGGTCTTCAAGGGATTTGCGCGGAAGTTCTCCATCATCTGACGGATTTCGTCTGCACCGCTCTTGCCGGGCTTTACAACATTTACTGTAATCTCTTTGGAGAAGCCATATTCCATGTAGATGTCGAGCAACATTTCGTAGAGAGTCTTGCCGTTGTCCTTTGCCCAAGCAGCTACTTCGCATATGAGGCTGCATGCAGAGACTGCATCCTTGTCGCGGCAGAAGTCCTCTGCGAGGAATCCGAAGCTCTCTTCGCCACCACCGATGTAGTTCATGATGCCCTCGTTGTCGCGGATAACCTTTGCAATCCACTTGAATCCGGTGTAGCAGTCGTACATCTTCAGGTTGTTCTTCTCGGCGATGTTCTTGATAACCTCTGTTGTTACAATGGTCTTCACTACATACTCCTTGCCGGTCATCTTGCCGAGCTTGGTGTACTGTGTGATGATGTAGTAGAGGAATATCATGCAGGTCTGGTTGCCGTTGATAAGCACCCATTCGCCTTTGTCGTCCTTGCATGCGATGCCCAAACGGTCGGCGTCGGGGTCAGAAGCCATCACAATGTCTGCATCAACCTCGCGTGCGAGTTTAAGTGCAAGTGTCAGTGCCTCTGCATTTTCGGGGTTGGGAGATATTACTGTGGGGAAGTTGCCGTCCTTTACCATCTGCTCCTCAACGCAATATACATTGTTGAAGCCCCAACGTTTCAATGAATTAGGGATGAGTGTGCGGCCGCAACCGTGGATGGGGGTGTAGACAATCTTAAGGTCCTTCTGGCGCTCGATTACATCTGGAGCAATCATCAGAGTGTGGATTTTGTCGAGGAATACATTGTCTACATCCTCGCCGATAACCTCGATAAGAGCAGGGTTGCCTGTGAACTTTATGTCCTCAACCTTCACGCTCTCGACGCACTTGATAGTATTTACATCGTGTGGAGCAAGCATCTGTGCGCCATCCTCCCAGTAAGCCTTGTAGCCGTTGTACTCCTTGGGGTTGTGGCTGGCTGTGATGTTCACACCGCTCTGGCAACCGAGGTGACGGATGGCAAATGAGATTTCGGGTGTGGGGCGAAGGTCCTCAAAGAGATATACCTTGATGCCGTTTGCCGAGAAGATATTTGCTGAGATTTCTGCAAACAGACGGCTGTTGTTGCGGCAGTCGTGGCCTACTACCACCGAAATTTGCTCCTTATCTTTGAAACATTCGTTAAGATAGTTGGCAAGTCCCTGTGTTGCTTTGCCCACAGTGTAGATGTTCATACGGTTGCTTCCTGCGCCCATTATACCGCGCAATCCGCCTGTGCCGAACTCAAGTTCCTTGTAGAATGCGTCTATCAGAGGGTTCTTGTCTTCGTTGTCGAGCAGAGCCTGAACCTCTTTGCGAGTCTCCTCGTCATATGAAGGTGAGAGCCACTCATTAGCTTTGGCTGTCACCATTTTAATCAATTCGTTATCCATGTTATTTGTAAATTTTATTCGTTACGGGTTTGTAAAATCTCTGCAAAAGTACAAAAATATTTCTACTTCTTTGCAGGAATAACATATTTATCGCCTGTCTGTTTGACATACTCTTTGAGATAAGCCTTAGGATAGCCGGGACGTTTCACGTTGGCTCCTACTCCTGAGGGAGTGCGCTCGAATTTGCCGTTCTTTTCGGGCTTTATGACAAAGTCGTTGTATTTCACTATCATATATTCTGCAAACTTCTTCCATTCCGAAAGAGCATCCTCAGCCACGCGGCAGGTGTAGTCGGTGAGCAGGCGTTTGGCATAGAGGGGAGAGCCCTTCATGCTTCTGACGGCCTCAGCCTCAATGCTTTTTGTCTCTTCGATTGTGCGATTCTCGAATCCGCGCTGTACGCGGCGCATGTCGTCTATCACAAGCGAATATTTTGGATAAATCATGTTTGCGACCCAGTTGAACACCCAGTATGACGATTTCCATGAGAATGTTACGGGGTCGGCATATTGCTCGGCGTAGCAGTCGGGAACGCGGTCGGTGCAGCAGTATACTGGTGTGTATATCATCATGTCTGCATCGTCGCATCCGAACCATAGTATGCCGCCTACGGGGTCGGGGAGCGAGCGGCGCATCTGTGCTACAAACACAAATGCCGACTGCATTGTTGAGATGGGACGTTCGTTGAAATATTTCACTCCGTCAACTTCGAAACTGAGGGGTGAGAGACGGTAAGGCATATCAAACATGCCGCCGCCAATTTCGCCCGACAGGTCAAAAGGTGTGCCTTCGTAGTGGTCGCGCATGCCGTTCTGTACATCTTGCAGTGTAAGCGGTTTCTTGGGCTTCATGTAAAGGGGTATCGCTGTTGCGGTGGCATCGCCTTTTGCCCAATCGAGATATTTGTTCATGTCCTCGCTGCCGAACATATTGAAGAAGCTCCATACGCGGGCATCGCAGTAGCGCAGTCCGCCGAAGTCGAACGGGCAGTATGCTGCCGCAAAATTAAAATCTTCGTCTTTGCCGCTGAAGTATCCTCTTTTGCGTGCGAAAGAGACAACATCTTTGGAGTACATCACATTCTCCTTGTCCTTCATGTCGAACTTGTGTATGCGCGACTGGTTTGCGTGTGCCGAGATGCAGTCGTCTGGTATGCGCACTGCTACCCATACTATACCTTTTTCGTATTGTCCTTTGCCTATTACTTCGAGAATCCATGCCTCGTCGGGGTCGGCGATGGAGAAGCTCTCTCCGCTGCTGCAATAACCATATTCATTGCAGAGGGTGGTTATAACGTTGATTGCTTCGCGGGCTGTTTTTGAGCGTTGGAGTGCTACATGCATCAGGCTGCCGTAGTCCATGATTCCGGTAGTGTCTACAAGCTCTTCGCGGCCTCCGAATGTTGTTTCTGCTATGGCTACCTGGAATTCGTTGATGTTGCCTATTACATTATATGTCTGGCGGGCTTCGGGTATTGAGCCGAGATAACGCTGCTCTTCCCAGTCGTAGAGGTCGCGCATGGTTCCTTCAGGGTGTATGGCAGCGGGGAAGTGGTAAAGGAATCCGTTCATTCCGTAGCTGTCGCAACTGTATGTAATGAACACTGAACCGTCGGCGGATGCTTTCTTGCCGACAAGGAAATTGGTGCAGGCATCAGCTGCGGGTACAAGCAGCAGTGCCGATACGATGGTTAATAGGATTTTTTTCATAGTGTATTAATATGTAAATGATTTTTCAAGAATTGTTTCGTTTCCGGCTCTGTCGGTAACTACAAGGCGAAGGCTGTGGCTTCCGCGGCGCACACCCTCGTTCTTGAGGTCGCATGTGAGACGTACGTTCTTCGAACTGAATCTGAACAGTCTGAACTCGCCGTCAATGTATCCTTTGTAGCTCTTTATCCCGGTTTCGCTGTCTGAGATGTAGAAAGAGAGTACGCCTCTTTTGTCTTTGGTCAGGTCCCTTACGGTCGGGGGGACTGTGTCGATGGCTGCTTCGTATGTGCCGAGCGATGATATTGATGCGCTTATCCAGCCATCCTTGCATACCCCTCCGATGCCGTAGCCGCCACCTGAGGTTACTCTCCTGATATATAGTTTTTCGGCAGCTGCCTGTGGCCGGTTCTTCAATTGTATTGCTATTTCGCATCCTCGCCATAGCGGGTAGGTTACTCCGTTGAGGTCGTATCTGTCTGAGATTGCATCCGGCTTTTCTATGTGTCTTATGTCGAGTGTCGCATCTTCGAAAAGTTCTCCTTTGGGTATTTTCAGTCGCATGCCCAGAGCGCGAAGCTCATTGTCTGTGTCCCAGCGGAAATGTTGTGCACCGCGCGAATCGAGAGGGGGAATTCCGCACCGCTTGCCCTTTACTGCAAATTTGTAGCGCGAGGTGTTGCCGTGAATGTCGCCGAGAGTGTATTCGATGTTGTATGTGCGTTCTTCGTCTATTGTGAGCCATCCGCGGTTGTCGTCGGTTGAGAGCAGGCGCAGAGGATTGTTGTCGAGCAGATGTGAACGCATGAACCATTCTCCGTGGCGGTAGTATGCCTCATAGTCCACCCATGCGTTTATCAGACGGTTTTCGCTGAACGCGACACGGTCCATTTTGCTCGAATAGAGCAACTTACCGTCTGCCCGAAGCTCTATTGTGTAGAGACCGTAATTGTTTGCGGTGTTGTCCATGAAGTCTAATGCCTTGATTCCAAAGCCCACTTCGCCCCATGCGTTAATCGTGTCTTTATGTGCGTTTCCGCCTATTTTGCGTATCTGTTTTTTATTCTTTCCGTTTACGCTGCCTTTGCCCGGACGCGGATGGACAGACAGGGCGTATGCTTTTGGCGCTTTTGTGTCTTTTACATGTTTCTTGTAGAAAAGAAGCGGGTTGATGAGTTCGCCGCTCTCTGTCTCCCGTATTTCGAAGTGCAGGTGCGGACCGAATGAGTAACCGGTGTTTCCGCTCATGGCTACAATATCGCCACGGCGTACAGGATATTCGTCCTGCTTGAATGAGAGGTCTACAACAAATGTCTCTTCGCTGTATTGTCTCTCTCTTACCCTTGCTGCGATGTCGTCTGTGAAACTTTCGAGATGTCCATAGACAGTGGTATAACCGTTGTAGTGTGTTATGTAGAGTGCATTGCCGTAGCCGCCCGGCGAGACGGTGGCACGCGAAATGTAGCCGTCGGCAGGGGCATGTATTGGCTTGTTTATCGCTCCTTGTGTCTTGAAGTCTACTCCGCCGTGGAAGTGGTTGGAGCGCAGTTCGGCAAAATTGCCGCTCAACAGAATTGGAAAGTCGAACGGCAGTGCAAATGCCGTGTCGTCTCCTTTTGCCGTAGTACTGCAAACAATAAGGATTATGAGCAGCAGTGTGTCAGTAATTCTTTTGCTCATACTCCTTTGATTAGTTTACGAAGATAGAAATATATGCGGCTTTGTACCATAAACAGCCTGAATGAGTGCTTGAAAGGGATGAAGCCGAATTTGCTCTTGAGAGACAACGGCAATCTTTGGAGTTCGGCTCTCTTGTGGTGGTGCCTGATTCGTGAGAGCAGGGTAGTGCTCTCTCTTTTGCTTAATTTTGTTCCGAATCGCCAATAGTATCCGCTCACTGCTACAATATTCTGCCACAGCCGTTCTTCTATGTGGTTGACATAGGCATCGGGCTGTTTCTCCTCTATGAGCATCTGCTTGAGGCTTGCAGTAGCCTCCATCCAGTCGGCATAGTGTATGCCGGGATTGTGGAGTGTGCTTTGCGGATGTTGCAGATAGTAGTATATGCCGTTGCAGAAACGCACCTTGCCCGAATGCAGATAGTGCCTGCGTGCAGTGTTGTCGTCGCTATACAAGAAACTTGCCGTGTCAAAGGGAAACCTCTCATACAGCCGGCGTCGTGCAAGGTAGAGCCCATGAATGTCCCAGTCAAGCGCCAAACGCATGGCTTCTTCTCCATCGAGTACTTCGGAACTGCATCTGTTTTCAAACTCCTTTTCTGCGTCAGTCTCAGCATCGTGATACATCATCCTGAAGAGTACAGCACCCGTGTCGTCATATTTGTCGAGCACTTCCACTGCCTTTTCTATGGCATCGTGCGATAGCCAATCGTCGCTGTCGAGCATCATTATGTAGTCGCCTGTGGAAAGGCGAAGGGCTTCGTTGCGTGCGATTGCCGCACCGCTGTTCTTGTTCAGCGATGCTGCTTTGATGAAACTGTATTTTGCCGCATACTCTTGCAGCATCTGCAACGATGCGTCGGTAGAAGCATCATCCACGCACACGACCTCTATGTTTGTGTATGTCTGTGAACATAGCGATGCAAAGCAACGCGGCAGCCATTTTGTGCTGTTGTGCACGGCAATGAGTACGGATACTTTGTTTACCATTTCAGAAAGCGTTTGATGCGGTTCAACAATCTTTCAACGTAGCTCATCTTTTTAGAGAGTATGTAGAACGAGAGCAGTGCAGATATAGCAAAGAACACTCCGCCTGTCAGCCAGTAGCTCCATCCGCCGGCAACCTGTTGCATGGTTGCTGTCATGGCAATGAATATCGTAGCCTGCAAGAAGAAACTTGTATATACGCTCTTGTCGAAACTGAATGTGTACTTGTTGCTGGTGATTGCATAGACAACAAACCAGTCGGCAATCAATGCGGCAGCCATAGCCATACCCACTCCAAGCAGTCCGCCGGATTTGTATCCGAGTATGATGAACAGTGCGAAAAGTATGTCGTAAATGCCCTCCTGCAGCATATATATCTTTGAATTTCCACGTGAGAGCGGCAGATAGGACATCGGGTATGTCATTGTGCGTACCAGCATTCCGAATATTGCCACCTGTGTCATGGGGACAGCTGCCATCAGTTCAATGTCGTAGAATAGGGGCACAAGTATCGGCAGAGCGATTGAATAGGCTATGAGTATGGGTGCCTGTATAAGCAGCTGCACTTCTGCCTGCTCGTTGATGAGCCTGTTGGTTGCCTTGCTGTCGTTTGCCGATGCCGACAGGCGCGGATAGAAATCAGAGTCGATGGCGGCAAAGAGCACTCCCGGCAGCAACATCAGCAGGAAATAGCTTGTGGAGTATATTCCGACGGTGATGCTGTTGCCGATGTCGTGCAGCATCTTGCATACGAACCACATTGAGCCTGAGCCCATCATGGCGGCAATTATGTATCCGATTCCGAATTTTACCATTTCCACTCCGTCGCGAAGTATCTTTTTCGAGAATGGTGCTATTTGGTATTTATGCAGAGGCAACGAGTATGTCAATAGTATGACCATCTGCGCAAGACTTGCAAGGAATATTGCGGGGAAGATGCCTGCGATGCCCATGAAATAGTAGAAAGGAACCGATATTATAAGACCAAAAAACGACGACCACAGAGTGTACATAGCCACTTTATAGAGCCGTTGCACTCCTTTGAGTATGGCAAGTTCACTGGCTGTGATTGCCATGAATCCCACAACCGGCGACAAAAAGAAGAAACGTGAAGTGTAGTATTCATTGCCTTCGAAGTTCCATTCACCCAATAGAGGTGTAAGCAGTATCGAGAGAACAACACCGGCTATGGCTGTAAGAAAAGCCCAGCTGCGCAAGACCTTTATCCAATGTTTCAGACGCTCTTCGTCGCCATCTTCGTGTGCTTTGACAATGTGGCGTATGGCACTGAACGAGAGACTGAGGTTGGTAGAGTCGCTGAGCATTTGCAGCGTGCGGTTGTACATTGCTATTATTCCGAGTCCGGACGCACCGATGAGCTTGGCTGCAAATTTTGTCTTTATAATTCCGAGAAGAATAGAAAAACTTTGTGTGCCACCGAAAATGCCCATGTACTTTATTGCACGTTCGTAGCCTCCCTGTTTCTTGTTGTTCTTGTCTTCTTTAATCATTTATTGATGATAGCATTTCAAGTTTGCGAAGATAATACAAATAGTTCGATTTTAAAAATATGCAACAGAAGAATTTGTTTATCAAAAAAATATCAAAATTATGTGTATATTTCGTGCAAGTCTTAAATATATTTTCATTATTTTTGTCGTTATTGACCAATATAGATTCTCTTTCATAGGAATTTTCTTAAATGAAACTAAGCATAATAGTCCCGGTATACAAAGTGCGCAGACATTTGCAAAGCTGCATAGAGAGCATTTTGTTGCAAACATATACAGACTTCGAACTGATACTTGTCGACGACGGTTCGCCCGACAACTGCGGAGCCATATGTGAGCGATACGCTCAGGAGTGCGACAAGGTGAAAGTCATACACAAAAAGAATGGCGGTCTCTCTTCTGCCCGCAATGCAGGTCTTGCAGTTGCTCAGGGCGAATACATAACCTTTGTCGACGGTGACGACACTGTGGCTTCGGGCACATATTACTACAATATGAGAATCCTTCAATCGAATCCCGATATTGATATTCTCGAATATCCTGTAAACGTGCATTACGAATCACCCGAAAGCCATATACTTACATTCAATGCGGAAAAGGTTACCGGCAACAGAGAAATTTTTGTCGACTACATAAAGCGCAAGGCATACGAACATTGCTATGCGTGGAACAAAATCTATCGCGCCGACATGTTCCTTTTTACCCGTTACCCCGAAGGCGAAGTTTATGAGGACCTTTTCGTAACACCCGCACTGTATGAGAATTGCGGCAGCGTCTACTATTCCGATGGAGGAATATATTACTATTATGCCCATAACGACGGAATCACACGTTCCTACTCTTTCGCCTCGCAATACTGCCTCTACAAGAATAAGGTCCTACTGTACAACAAGGTGCGTAACGACTACAATCTGATACCCGAATCAAACGAAATATTGCTTGGGACACTCGATTCGCTTACCGACCTCATGCGCTGTTCCGATGGGAAAAAAGAGGAAAAAGATGCTGCTTTCAACCTGTTGAAGGGCGTTAGGATAGATTTGAAAACGCTGTTCAGAATGGAAATTCCAATAAGGCGCAAGCTGAAGTTTGTTACATATTCGCTTCTTGGCGCTAAATTCCATTGCAGGCTGATAGCTGCAATGCACAAGAAACTCTGTTGATTTCTCCGCCATGCTGCTTACGTTTATTCTGCCACACTACAATCTGCCCCGCGAACTTCTGCAAAGATGCCTCGCAAGCATTGTTGCGCTTGAAATCCCTGCAGAGGATTACGAGATAGTGATAGCGGACGATGGTTCCGATGCTCCTCCCGAATGGGTGGCAGAAGAGTTCCCGCAGGCAAGTGTGAAGCTGATAAAAGCAGCTCACGGAGGACCCGGTGCGGCACGCAACAGAGGGCTCGAAGCTGCACAGGGCGAATATATACAATTTGTCGATGCCGACGATTCGCTCATTCCCGATGCTTTTTCTGCATGTATGAAAATACTTGTGGATGAACGTCCCGACATCCTGCAGCACGGCTACAGAGTATGCACAACAGAAGAACAGGTGAAGGAGGGTGCGGTAGTGAGTGAAAAATACCGTCTCTACATGAATGCAGCCGAGTATTTGTCGCACAAGAACCTCAGCGGTAGTCCCTGTGTCTACATCTTCAGAAAAGAACTCTCCCGTACAAACAACATACAGTTTGCCGAAGGTGTGATGCATGAGGATGAAGATTTCAATATGAAAATCTATTACTATGGTAGCAAACTGATAGTAACCCGCAACGTTGCATACAACTACTGTCTGCGCAAAGGGTCGATAACCTCTGCAACCGATATATGGCACGAAGCACGCCGCATAAACCATCTCTTCAAGCTGCTTGAACGAGTGGTGGCGTTCCGCTTCGAACAGCAGGAGTATTGCACCGCAGTGCAACGTGCCGCAGTAGACCGCAAGCTTGCCATGCTTACGGTAGATACTCTTTTAAACCTTTTTCACGACGGATGGAATGTAAATGAGGTGCAATCTGTCTGTCGCGGCGAACTGTATTCGCTTGGGCTTTACCCGTTGCCGCAAAGAAACTACTCATTGAAATACAGGGTGTTTGCTACACTTTCAAACAGTCTCGCAGGGCTGAAAATACTACGTATGATATTACCCGCTCAAAAACCTCAGAAACAATGAAAATATTACTGATAGGCGAATACAGCAATCTCCATTGGAGTCTTTCCGAGGGGTTGCGAGAGGCAGGGCATGAGGTGTGCGTACTCAGCAACGGCGATTTCTGGAAGAACTACAGACGCGACATATCCCTTGTCCGCGAAGAGGGTACCCCTTTTGCCGGCATAAAATATCTTGTCGACACTATAAGGCTGTTGCCCAAAATGCGTGGCTATGATGTTGTACAGTTGATAAATCCGATGTTTCTCGAACTGAAAGCCGAACGCATAGCTCCCTTTTACCGTTACTTGCGCCGCCACAATAAACGGATATTCCTCGGAGCGTTCGGCATGGACGCATTGTGGGTGAAGGCAGGCACAGACCGAAAGACATTCCGCTATTCCGATTTCAATATCGGCGACAGGCTTATAGACAACAAAAGCACGCGCGAACTGATAGCCGATTGGAGCGGAACGGCAAAGGAACGACTCAACTACATGATAGCCGATGATTGCGACGGGATAATTGCCGGAATGTATGAATATTATGCAGCCTACAAAGAGAGATACGCCTCCAAGCTCACGCATATCCCCATGCCGATAAATGTCGATGATATTTGCGGGGCTGTAACAGAACTGCACGAAAAGATACGTTTCTTTATCGGCATACAGAAGAGCCGCAGCGAATACAAAGGTACCGACATAATGCTCAGGGCGCTAGTCAGGCTGCAGCAACAGTATCCCGACAAGTGTGAAATCCTGAAAGCCGAAAATGTGCCGTTCGAGGAATACTCAAAGATGGTTGCCGACAGCGATGTGCTTCTCGACCAGCTATATGGCTACTCTCCCGGAATGAACGCTCTTCTTGCACTGACAAAAGGAAAGGTGGTAGTAGGCGGAGCCGAGGAGGAGTATTACACAATTATAGGCGAAGACAAGCTCCGTCCTATGGTGAATGTCCTCCCTGACGAAGAGGATGTCTATAAGAAGCTGGAATATCTTGTAAACAATCCCGGTATTATAAAAGGAATGAAAGAAGATGGCATCAGGTTGGTCAAAAAACACCACAACCCGCGTGCGGTAGCCGAGCAATATCTGAAATTCTGGCAGTCGAAGTAGTCGTTTCCGAAACCAGCTTCGCAATGAAAAATGTTTTTATAAAAAATTAAACAGCTCTAAATAGCTTCGCAATAATGACGATATTTTCCAATTACATTTTGTACCTTTGCAATTGTGAAAAACGCAGAGACCATACTCGAACTTAAGGGGATAACCGTCAGCTATGACAACCGCCCGGTGATAAGCAACTTTTCAATGCAATTGAAAAGGGGCGAGCTTGTAGCCATAGTAGGAGCATCGGGCAGCGGCAAGAGTTCGCTCATACGCGCAATATTGGGGTTTGTCCCAATCGCGTCAGGCGAGATGTTTGTCAATGGAGTCTCTATGCGTACATCAGAGATACGCAAGCACACAGCCTACCTTCCACAAGACCTCTCATTCCCTTGCGAATGGGTATCTGAGGTGCTCGATATGCCATTCTCTTTCAAGAATAACCGGGAGAAAAAGGTAACCGTTGAATCGTGGCGCGACAGCTTCGGGAAGCTCGGACTCGATAATGACATCATGGACAAGCGCCTTAACGAAATTTCGGGCGGGCAACGTCAGCGTATGATGGTTGCGCTCTGTTCTTTGCTCGACAAGGAACTGGTCATCCTCGATGAGCCTACATCTGCACTCGACGCGGCATCGGTAGACCTTGTAATCCGATATATAAAGGATATGGCATTGCGCGGAAAAACAGTAATATCTGTTACACACGACAAGAATTTTGCATCGGCGTGCGACAGAGTGATAGATATAAATTTATAAAAAAGGGGGCATCATGTCTACGATAGATATATCAATAGAGAGTCTTTTGTGGGGACTGTTGCTGATGGCAATACCGTTGTACTTTCTATGGAAGTACAAGACCGGCATAGTCTCGGCTGCCATAACAGGTCTTGCCAGAATGGTGATACAGCTCTTCTTGGTGGGTCTCTACCTTAAATATCTGTTTCTTTGGGACAATCCTCTGCTCAACGTCCTTTGGGTGGCAATAATGGTATTTGTAGCCACAGAGACTGCACTTACACGCACAAAGTTCAAACGCTCCGTGATGCTCTGCCCCATACTTGTTGGGTTTGCAACAGGTTCGCTGCTTGTAGGATTCTATTTTCTCGGCATTGTCCTTGAACTCGACAATGTATTCAGCGTGCAATACTTCATACCGATAATGGGTATTCTGATGGGCAATATGTTGGGAGCCAATGTAATAGCCCTCAATACTTTCTATTCCCACCTGCGCCGCGAAAAGACATACTACTACTATATGCTCGGAAACGGTGCAACACTCTCCGAAGCACTTTCGCCATTCATCAAGCAGGCACTTGTACGCACCTTCACACCGGTGATAGCAAATATGGCAGTGATGGGGCTTGTGGCGCTTCCCGGAACAATGATTGGCCAGATACTCGGTGGCAGCACTCCCGATGTTGCCATCAAGTACCAGATGATGATAATTGTGATAACAATATCATCGTCAATGTTGTCAATAGCCGTAACATTCAGTATCATAAAGCGTATAGCATTCGATGCTGAAGGAAGAATGTTGAACGTATCGAAGGATGCCTGACTATATATAATAAGAATAAAAAAATCGGCAAATAACTGACAATATAGAAAAAAACACTATCTTTGCACAACAATACAAGACAATTGGCGAAAATAAAGGAAATAGCAGCAGCCCTTGAAATATTCGCGCCTCTGCCGCTGCAAGAAGGATACGACAATGCCGGATTGCAGATAGGATTAACGGAAGCGGAAGTTACAGGGGTTTTATTGTGTTTGGATGTAACAGAAGAAGTCATTGACGAAGCCATCGCATCCGAATGCAACCTTATTGTATCCCATCATCCCCTCATTTTTCATCCCCTTAAAAGAATAACGGGCCGCAACTATGTGGAACGTTGCATCCTGAAAGCACTCGGCAACAACATTGCCGTCTATTCGGCACATACCAACCTGGACAATGCTCCCGGCGGAGTAAACTTCAAGATTGCCGAAAAGTTAGGACTGAAAAATGTGAAAATCCTTGTTCCCAAAGAGAATACGCTTCTCAAACTCGCGGTGTATGTTCCGGTGGAGCACTCGCAGGCAGTGCGCAATGCGCTTTTCGAAGCAGGTTGCGGCTCGATAGGCAACTACGATTCATGCAGCTACAACATCGTTGGCGAAGGGACATTCCGCGCCGGCGACAACTGTTCGCCATTCTGCGGCGAAATAGGAACATTGCACACGGAAAAGGAGATACGCATAGAGACCATCCTTCCCGCATATATAAAAGCCCGTGCCGTGAAGGCTATGCTTGCTGTGCACCCCTACGAAGAACCTGCCTACGACATATACCCTTTGCAGAACGAATGGGCGTCAGCCGGCGCCGGGGTTATAGGAGAGACAAGTTCTCCGGTCGATGCAAAAGAATTCCTGCTCAGGATAAAGGAGATATTCCATGTAGAGCGGCTGATGCACACAGCCATCGGCAACAAGCAGATAAGCAAGGTGGCATTGTGCGGAGGTGCAGGCTCGTCGTTTGCCGGCAGTGCGGAAGCATCCGGAGCTGACATATACATCACAGGCGAAGGGCATTATCACGATATGTTCAACTACGACAGCAGAATGATAATGGCTGTTATCGGACATTATGAGAGTGAACAGTACACAACCGAGCTTATTGCAGAAATCCTATCACGGAATTTCCCAACGCTCAAGCTGAAAATAACCGAGAAGAGAACAAACCCAGTATATTATTTATAATTAATCATATAAGAAAATGGCAAAGAAAGATCCCGCGGAATATACCGTAGAAGAGAAATTGAAATCACTGTATCAATTGCAGACAATACTTTCCGAGATTGACAAAATCAAGATTCTTCGTGGCGAGCTTCCTCTCGAAGTAAAAGACCTCGAAGACGAAATAGTAGGTCTTGGAACACGTATAGAGAATATTGCAAACGACATCAAGGTCAACAAAGATAAGATAGCAGACTGGAAACTCGAAATCGAACAGGCAAAACAGAGCATTGTAAAATATACTGAGGACCAGAACAATATCCACAACAGCCGCGAATTTGACCTCTTGAACAAAGAGATTGAATACAAGAATCTTGTAATACAGCACAACGAGAAAAAAATCAGAGAAGCGCTGGCTTTGGACAAACAGAAGAACGAGGAACTCGCTAAAGCGAAGGTTGCACTCGAAGAGCGCAAGAAGGACCTCGAACTGAAGAAGAGCGAGCTCGACGAAATCGTTGTAGAGACAAAGCAGGAAGAGGAGAGACTGCGCGAGCAGGCACGTAACCTCGAACTCACAATCGAGCCCCGTCTTTTGACCTCATTCAAGCGTATCCGCAAAAACTCACGCAACGGTCTCGGCATTGTATATGTACAGCGCGATGCTTGTGCCGGATGCTTCAGCAAGATTCCGCCACAACGTCAGATGGACATCAGAATGAGAAAGAAAATCATTGTATGCGAGAACTGCGGCCGCATTATGATAGACCCCGAACTTGCAGGCATCAAGGAGGACAAGCCGGCAGAAGCACCCACAACAAAACGTCGTGGCATAAAAAGAGCAGCAAAGGCTGAATAAGAAGCAGTTTAAATTTTATTGTAAAAGGGTAGTGTAAATTAAACTGTGTCAAGTTATATTTTCAGAGCTGTTTTGTGGTTTAACACCTCAAAACGGCTCTGCTAAGTTATCAAATTTATCAAAGAACTCCAAATAAGAGTGATTATTAGGCTAATATTTTGAATCTATCCGGGAATAGTATTGCAAGTTGTTGAGCCGTTTGTCCCCAATTCTGAACCGGCTGAGTCCACTTCCTCCGTATTCTCGTAAAGGCAAGATATACCAGTTTTTCCAATGTTGTATCAGATGTAAATACCCCCTTGTTTTTAGTCACCTTACGAAGTTGGCGATGATAGCCTTCCACGGTGTTGGTTGTATAAATAATGCGTCTGATATGCTGGGAGTACTGAAAGTAGGCACTAAGACGTTCCCAGTTGTCACGCCAACTTTTGATGACAATTGGATAGTCTTCACCCCACTTGGTTTCGAGGTCGTCAAGCGCCTTTTCGGCTGTATCTTTATTGACTGCCTGATATACAAGTTTGAGGTCTTTCATAAACTCTTTCTGATTCTTGCTGGCAACATACTTGATAGAGTTGCGTATCTGATGCACAATGCAGAGTTGCACGGTTGTCTCAGGAAAAACGCTTGCAATGGCGTCAGGAAAGCCCTTGAGGCCATCTACGCAAGCGATGAGTATATCCTTAACGCCTCTGTTCTGGAGGTCGGTAAGTACATTAAGCCAGAAGTTGGCACCCTCGCTTTTGGAGATATACATACCTAGAAGTTCTTTTCTTCCTTCACTGGTAAGTGCAAGGACATTATAGATGGCACGGGTCACAGGCCGGTTCTTCTCATCCATTACCTTATAATGTACCGCATCAAGCCAAACTATGGGATAAACGTGGTCTAATGGACGATTTTTCCAGTTCTGTATCTCGGGAAGAACGCGTTCCGTGATACTACTGATAGTCTCTGCAGAAATACGATTGCCAAACTGTTCTTCCAGGATGTCGCTTATCTCTCTTGTGCTGTTACCGATGGCATACAAGCCTATAATACGGTCAGCAAGTGAATCTGCAAGAATCTTCTCACGCTTGCGTACAACCTGAGGGTCGAATGTGCCGTCGCGGTCACGGGGTGTGTTGATTGTGACTTCACCCAGGGATGTCTGGACCTGTTTGCTCATGTGACCGTTACGACGGTTGCCGAACTCGCGTTCGCCACTTTCAAGGTGACTATCCATTTCTCCTTCCAAAGCACTGTTAAGAAGGTTCTCCAATAAAGGGGCAAGTACTCCATCCTTACCCGAAAGAGGCACACCGGCCTTCAATTGTTCAATAGCTTGCGCCTTGAACTGCTCAAAATCGAATGAATTGTTTATAAATAAAATGCGTCTGTAAAGTTAATAAATTCTTTACTTGACACACTTTATTTTACAGTCTCGTCATAACCGTACAAGCGACCTGTGAGTTATAGAAACTTTGTATGGCCTCTATAAGTGTAGATGTTGTCATACTGTTTAGGGTTTTGTAATTTTCTTTATGCACTTGTGCCGATGGTGGGTAATAACTCCACACCTTCAATACCATTCCACGTGTAATGGATATTGATGTTCTTTATTAAACTACATCGG
>CAYWIE010000027.1:0-29932 GCA_964458275.1 uncultured Bacteroidaceae bacterium | reverse complement strand
GACAACGACATTCCTGAATCCTTCAGTAGATGCCGATAAATTCTTGGGTAACATCGATGACGAGAACAACTTGAATTTCAATACGACAATACAGATTCTTTCGGCAGGATTCAAAGGTTTTGGTGGATACAATACCATTGGTGTGAATATGCGCACAAATGTATATACCATGTTGCCGAAGTCGCTCTTCCAATTTGCAAAGGAGGGGCTATCGAACAAGACTTACGACATCAGCGACTTCGATATGCACGCCAACGCTTATGCTGAGATTGCTCTCGGACATTCAAGAAACATCAACGAAAAATTGCGTATAGGTGCCAACTTCAAGTTCCTTGTAGGTGTAGCCAACATAGATGCGGAGTTCAACAAGGCACAGATTAATCTTGGTGCAGACAAGTGGACTGCTGTTACAAACGCCCAGATTCAGGCAAGTGTAAAAGGACTCATGTATAAAACCGAGATAAGCGAAAATACCGGCAAACCTTATGTGAACGACCTCGATATCGACGGCTTCGGAATTAATGGCTTTGGTCTTGCTGTTGACTTGGGAGCCGAGTATAAGCTCAATGACAGCTGGAGTTTCGGTGCATCGTTGCTCGACTTGGGATTCATTTCATGGGACAACAATATGCTTGCTACCACCAACGGTGATAAGAGATTCTCTACAGATGACTACAAATTCAGTTTCGACAGTGACAACTCTAACAATTTTGAGGATGAACTCGACAGACTCTCTGACGGATTGGTAGGGCTTTATGAACTTGACAATGCCGGCGACCAGGGTAAACGCAAAAAGACTCTGGCTGCAACATTGAACCTTGCCGCAGAATACACTTTGCCTGTGTATGACCGCCTCAAATTTGGAGCGTTGAGTACAACTCGTTTCCAGGGAGAATACACATGGACCGAATTCCGCTTGTCCGCAAATGTGGCTCCTTTGAAATGCTTGTCGGCAGGTGTGAACTTTGCTGCAGGAACATACGGCGCCGGATTCGGATGGATGCTTAATTTCCACCCCGCCGGTTTCAATCTCTTTGTCGGCATGGATAGAGTGCTTGGTAAGGTTACAGAGGAGTTCATCCCGCTGTCAAGCAATGCAAGTTTGAATATAGGTCTTAATATTCCTTTCTGAAACATTAGGGACAAATAGTTGCAAAACCGGCGATGCTTTTTTAATGATGAGAGCGTCGCCGGTTTTGCAGCAGAACAGTTTTTAAGTTACCTTTCCCTTTTTTTTACATGATAGGTTTGCATATCACTTTTCGTTGCCGTATCTTAGCATTCGAAAAGTGTGTCTGATGATATGCGGTTTTATGTATATATCATGATTCCACTTTATAACCTCAATAATTTTGCAAATGAAAGAGTCTTGGAAAAACATCGGCTATGCTGACGAGCCGATACCTGTCGGAACAGATCTTAAGAATGAAATCAGACGTATGTGCAAGGAGAAGAACGCTGTAATTCTTGCACACTATTATACAGCAGGCGAAATACAGGACGTTGCCGATTTTGTTGGTGACAGTTTGGCATTGGCGCAAAAGGCGGCAAAAACCACTGCCGATATTATTGTCATGTGCGGTGTGCACTTCATGGCAGAGACAAATAAGATTCTGTGTCCCGGCAAGAAAGTGCTTTTGCCCGACCTCAATGCGGGATGTTCGCTTGCCGACACATGCAGAGCTGAGGATTTGGCGCAGTACAAGAAAGAGCATCCCGAATATAAAGTGGTGGCATATGTCAACACATCGGCAGCTGTAAAGGCTTTGACCGATATTGTAGTAACCTCTTCAAATGCGCGTCAGGTGGTAGAGAGTTTCTCAGAAGACGAAAAAATACTCTTTGCTCCCGACAAGAATCTGGGCGGATATCTCAATGCTATTACCGGACGTAAAATGGAATTGTGGAACGGTGGCTGTCATGTTCATGAGCGCTTCTCGGTAAACAAGATTGTGGATCTTAAGGCGCAGTATCCGGATGCGAAGGTCCTGGCACATCCTGAGTGCAAGAATGCAGTTCTTGCCCTTGCCGACTATGTAGGTTCTACTGCTGCAATCCTGAAGTATGCACAGACTGATGAGTGTGATACATATCTTGTTGTAACCGAGAGCGGTATTCTCCACGAAATGCAGAAGAGCATGCCCGGTAAGAAATTCATACCTGTTCCTCCGGAACTGGTTGCCGGTGCTGCTGCGTCATGCAATGAATGTGATTATATGCGCATGAATACAATAGAGAAACTTTACAACTGTCTCAAATTCGAGTGGCCCTATGTGGAACTTGACGAGAAGTTGCGCGAAGATGCACTTCGTCCGATAGAAAGAATGCTCGAATTGTCGGAAAAATTAAAGTAGAGAATTCAGGCAGGTTCTATATTCAGGCAGGCTCCGTCGTGGAAAGCCTGCCTGTTTCGTATAGTCCTTTATAGGACTATTTTCTTGCAATACCTTGTCATGAACTCCTTAAGATAGGTCTTGATGGATTCCCCCTCGACAATTTCGATGTCGTTTGCGAGGCCTATTACAAAGCGCCCTACGCCTTCGGGACGGTAGATGTCTGTGTCGAGTAGCCAATGTTCGTTGTCAATCTGCGTGAGGTCGCGCTCGGCAAGAGGGTACTCTTCGAGAAGAAGATTCTTTGCCATAACTCCAAGTTTAAGCTTTACCTTTGTAGCGGCTGTGCCGCCGGTTCTGAAGACGTCGCTCTTTTCGCTGCGATGCCTGTCGGCATATTGCCATCCCTCTTTGCTTGCTTCTACTGCTCCTATGCGTGAGACGCGGAATTGCTTGTTCATTCCGCTCTGCGGCTCATAGCACCAGACTTGTATATAGTTGGTGGTGAACGAAAAAGGTTCCACAAGTCTGTCCCTGACGTCTCCACTGTTCGATGAAGCGTAGTTGCGGAGTATTACCTGCTGTTTCTTCTCTATCGCCCTTATCAGTTCGTGAGTGTTTGCGGCGTTCTCCTTCCTTATTACGCAGTCGGCGAGAGAGGTGGAGTTGTAGACTGAGGCGAGTTTCCTTTTGAGGTTCTGCTTCAGCATGTTGGTGTCGTCGAGAGCATCGAGCAACGAGTTTACCATAAAGCTCTCTTCTTCGCTGAAGTGGACCAGCTGTTCTATGTCGTTGAAGCGGCTGTCCTCTTTGAGGATATGGAAACTGTCGCCTATGCGTGCAACGGCAAATCCTGCTCCTTTCAGCGTGTCGATGTATCGGTAAACCGTTCGGCGCGACATTCCTAATCTTTCGGCAATTTCGTCTATCGTGTAGTTGACGGGCAGTGTCAGCAGTTTCATCAACCTTAGCAGGCGTTCTATCTTGGGCTGGTCCATAAGGGGGATTGTATGGTAAATAAATAATGAGACTGCGCAATATGCCTTTGCGCAGTCTCATTTTGCAGGTTTTAGAATTCGAAGCGTTCGATTTTCATCTTGCCAAGCTCTCCGAGCTTGGGAACAAGTGTTGTGAAGTGTTCGGCAGCCTCGTGTTTTGCGAGTGCTTCATCGCCTGTCCATGTCTCGCATATCATGAGCACATCGGGGCGGGTGCTGCTTTCGAATATGTCGTACGCAATGCAGCCTTCGTCTTTCTGTGATGCTGCTACAAGCTCTTTAGCTATTTCGAGATACTTTGCGCGATTTTCGCTGCTGACTGTGATAAATACGTTCAATCTGATCATAATCGTGTAATTATAATAAAGGTTAATATTTCTTTGAAGCAGACAGCTTATTGAGACCTGTGCGGAACTCCTCTGTCATTCTTTCGCTCTCGTTTGCTATTTTCTTTATATCGAGTATTTCGAGCAATTTGTTCAGACGGCGTTGCATGCCTTTGTCGTTCTTAGCTTTTGCATCGTCCATCATTATGTGCCATTTCTCGAATGACTCTATTCCGTCTACAAGACGTTCCCAGCGTATAGAGCTTGTGTTGCCGGGGTAAATGATATATGTGTCGCCTGAGGGCCAAGAGCGGAAGCGGCTGTCTTTGTTGGGGTCCTCTGTCCAACTGTTGTATGCCCAACGGAGATAACCGTCAACATCTATTCTAAGGCTGTGGAGTGCCACGTATTCGCAGTCGGCGGGGTCGGTGAATGTAAATACGTTGGGGTATTGTGCCGAACAGCATGTGTAGTAGGTCGATTTTTTGCCTTCGCTGCGACGGCGTTCAACAATGCCTTCGGGGAATTCCTTGCCGCCGTTGTTGTTTACGCTGTAGTCCGACAGGTCTTTTTCGATTTCGGGGTGATAGTAGCCGGCAAGTGAAATTTTGATGCCGGGAGCATAGTCCTTTATGACTTTTATCGCAGCCTGCATCTGTTTCATGCTGCGCTCGTCCATAGAGATGAATGTGCGGTCGAGCCATCCTTTTTCGGCAAGGTGGGCGCTGAATGCTTTGAGCATTCCTCCCCAGAATTCGGTGTATTCTTTCTGTCCGGGAGCGCATTTAATCTCCTTGTGGCTGTCGCTTGCCTGGTCGTAGTAGCGGAATGAGAGGCGCCACGGTATCATTGAGAAGCAGGTAATCTCTTGACTGATGCCGCAATCGAACATGAATTCAACCCAACGGTCGAAGATGGTGAAGTCGTATATCCAACGGCCATCGGCAAGCTTTATCCATGTTACCATGCTGCCGAAGGGGTCGAGTGTCTGTCCGTTCCATGGCTTGTGGATGAGGGTGGCTGTGATGGCTTTTTGTCCGGCTGCTGCGAGCTTTTCCATATATGGGCGCAGTACGGCAAAGTGCTCCTCGGACCATGGGGCTACATTGTGGTAGCGGGCTACAGCGTATGGGTTCTGCCAGAGGTCGAGATGGAAACGCCAATCTTTGGGTTCGGGAAGCACCGATTCAAGCACCTTTACCTTGTATTCGCGAATGTTCTTTTTCTCGCCTGCTGTTACGGTTACCTTGCCGCTGTATGTGCCGGCTTTTATGTCGCGGGGCACTTGAATGGTCATCCACAGTCCGCGCATTGCATTTTCGGCTATTTTTGTGGTGCCGTCAAAGGTGATGCGGTCGGCTGTGGGGTATGTGCCGTGTGCGTCTATGGCATGGTTGCTACATCCGCTGAATGTGTCGGCAATTACAGGCTCTACGATACCGCCTTTTATGTTCTCGGCGCTTATTATGTTGCCTCTGCTGTCTGTGAGGTCGCCGAAGACGATGTTCAGTTCTTGTTCACTGCCGGTGTTGGCTACTACAAGCTGCAAATTCACCCTTTCGCCTTTCCACGCAGTGAGTGTGGGGGTTTTTACGGGTTTTATCTCTGCTTTTACTTCTACGGGGTAGCGTTTGTCGACTGTTCCCCACGAAACTGTTACTTGTGCTATCGCCGTTGCGCATATAAGCAGCAGGGCTGACAGCGTGCTTACTCTTCTTCTGTTCATGGTAATTCTATTAGTTGTTGTTGATGTTTGTTTCGAATGTGCTTGCAGGCAATGAGTCGCTGTTTATAAGGTTGGCTGTAGTGTAGGGCTGCCATCCGTAGCGTATGCGTGTGGGGTGTTTTACTTTCTTGCTTGTCAGGTAGATGCAGTCGCCGGTGATTGTTGCAGTTGCCTGGTGGTAGAGCCCAGATTCTGCGGCAATCTCGAATGTGCGCACCTCTTTGCCGTCGCTTGTGGTTAGCCCTTTGCCGTTCTTGAATTTCAGGCAAACTGTTGCTCCTTGGCGTGTGGCATCTGTCAGCGAGGGTCCTTCGGGGGTAATATCCTTGTAGCCGTATGTGCCGTAGAGGGCTTGGCGTGCAAGGCGTTGTCCTATGGGCTGTTTCTCTTTGGGGTGAACATCGTAAAGGTTGCCGTGGTCGGATGATACAGCCATTGCACAGTTGTCTGTCGCAAGTGCAAGGCGTCGTTGGGCATCGCGGAAGTGTGGCCACGAAGGGCGATTGAGGCTCGACAGCTGCACAAAGTAGAATGGCATCTGCTCGCCCCAGACTTTGCGCCAACTTCGCAGCATGGTGCCGAAAAGTGCTTCGTATGCCTCTACGTTGTGAGCGTTCGACTCGCCCTGATACCATATTGCTCCACGTATCGGATAAGCGGCAATTGGGGCGATGCCGCTTTCGAACAGATAGCACGGTTCGTAGGGGTGGCGTTGCTGGCGGTTCTTGCTGTTGGCAATGTTTTGCGACGCACGTTGTCTCACCCACGGCTGTATGAAATCATTTGAACGCCAATTGTAGAGGATGTCTACAAGGAAAGGGTGGTATTCGAGTGTGTGGCGGTCGATGAACGATTCCGCCGGAGCGCCGCCTACAGCGTTGCATATCAGTCCTATGGGCACTTGCAATGAGTCGGCGAGCATTGCTCCGAAGTGATATGCCACAGCCGAAAAGGATGCGGCATTTTCGGGGGTGTGTTCTGCCCATTCTGCGGGCAGGTAATAGTCGTGCCGGTTGAGTTTTACAAGTTCTGTGGAGTCCCATGCCACGGGGTTGGTTATTACGCGGGGCTTCATGTCGTATATGCGTATGCCCTTCCCTTTTGTTGAGGCGATATGTTTCTGTGCCGATGTTCCCTCTTTCAGCATGAATGCCATGTTGGATTGTCCTGAGCAGAGCCATACTTCGCCCACTGCGATGTTGTCGAATCTTATCTCTTTTCCGTCGCTTTTTATTTCAAGGGAAAGTCCTTCGCCGCTGCTCAATGCCGGAAATTCTATTTGCCAGCTTCCGTCGGCAAGGGCTTTTGTCGTCTTTTTCTCTTTTCCTAAGCGGGCTGTTACTTTGCATCCGGCGTTGGATGTCCCTTTTAGCACGAATGGCTTGTCGCGCTGTATTATCATGTTGTCTCCATAAATTGCGGGTAACGACAAGCCGCCGCAATCTCCGGTGATGGCGCTGTAAACTGTTCTTGCGATTATCCCGGCTCCCTCTTCATTGGGGTGCAGTGCATCGGCGAAGAGGTCGGGTCGGTTATAGAGTGGCGCGTGCAGGTCGATTAGTCCTACATCTGCGATTGCGGCTGTCTCTTCTATGGCTTTCTGTATCTGTGCGTGCCAATCGCGTGTGCCCGACTTGAAACGCGGATGGGCATTGAATATCGGAGTCATGCGGCATACCCATATTTTTACTTTGGGGTTCACGGCGCGCAGCGTGTCTATCAGGGCAAGGTAGTCGGGTATGAATTCGTCGCGGTAGTTTGGCCAGTTGCGAGGATCGGTGTCGTTGAGCCCCAGATGTATTATGGCGAGGTCGGGCGCAAATTCAAGTGCAGCCTTGTACTCGGTCTGTTTGTCGTAGGGACGATGGCCTTTGCGCAAGAGTGTGGCTCCTGATTTTCCGAAATTCCTTACATCGTATTTCTCGCCAAGCATCCTGCCCAATTGTACAGGGTAGGAGGTTTCATGCGGCGAGCGGTGTCCGTATCCGTATGTTACGCTGTTGCCGATGCATGCTGTTCTTATTTTTTCTTCGGCGCGTGTTGTAAGGCATAGCAACAGTATGGCGAGTGTAAGAAGCTGTTTGAATTTTATATGCTTTTTCATTACTTTCTTGGACATTATTTCTGTTGAAACATTGAAATGTCCAAAAATAGCAAAAAAATGGGAATATCTGACAATAGCTCTATATTTTTTTAGAAGCTGTTTGAATTTTATTTCGGGATTATTTGAGGGCTGTTTTTGAGTAGATTTTCTTTGTTGTCTTGCAGGGAATAGCGGGTTATTTCCAAAAGACAAGAAAGAAAAGATGCCAAAAACAGGCTTAAAGAAACCGAAATAACCCCGCAAATATAGAAAACTTTCCCAATAAAATTCAAACAGCTTCTTATATCCCTCTTCTTGCGCAAGCAAGTGTGAAGATGCTCAATTTGGCATCCGGGACGCCGGAGAGTATGCTTCTTCCGCAGCTCGACAGCGTGGCGCCTGTGGTAAGTACGTCGTCTACCAGCAGTATATGTTTGCCTTTGAGATTTTCTGCCGATGCAATGCTGAACACATCTTCCACATTTTTCCAACGTGCCTCCCGCTGTTTGTGTGTCTGGGTCTCGTTGGCTATGTGCCTGATGACCGATGTGTTGTCTGTCGCTATTCCTGTAACTTCGGAGAGCCCTTGTGCTATGTAGTCGCACTGATTGTATCCTCTGCTGCGTCTCTTCTTCTTCGAAAGAGGGACGGGGACAATGATGTCTACGCCTTCGAAAAAACCGCGCTCCATGAGTTCGGTGGCAGCTGTTGTTGCCATGCGTGTTGCGACTTCTGGACGGTCGTTGTACTTTATGTTGTATATGAGGTTGTTGTACGGTGAACCTTTTGTGTGGTGTATGTAAGATGCGGCGCGCTCGATGTTGAGCACTCCGTAGAACTGTTTCTCGATTTCGTTGCAGGGGGTGTATGGTTCCATGCGCGGAAGTTCAAGCAGGCAGTTGATGCAGATGTCTCTTTCGCCGGTTGCAAGTGCTTTGCCGCATACGGCGCAACTGCGGGGAAATATAATATTTACAAGGTCAGAAATCCATTTCATGCGGCTCTGAGGTTTTTATCAGCTTCAATGCAAGTGCCGGCTCGAATCCTCTTCCGGCTACGAAACGCAGCAGCTTCTGTACGGCTGTGTACTCGTCAGGTGCTTTAATCTCTTTACGCTTGGTGTCTATGAGTGTCTGCAATATCTCTGTATACTCCTCTTCGTCAATCTGTTCCAATGCTTCGTTGACAAGTGTCGGCGGCAGGCATTTCTCGCGCAGTGCGGCGGCTATCTTCATTCGTCCCCAACGGTTGAAGCGTAGCTTGTCGTTGACAAATGCATGGCAGTAGCGCTCTTCGTCGATGAACTTCTCTTCTGTGAGATATTCTATGATGTGTTCTCTTTGAGCGGAGTCCATTCCCCATGTTGACAGTTTCGCGGCAACTTCGCTTGCGCACCTTTCGCATAGTGTGCAGTATGCGGCAGCCTTGTTCAGTGCCTCCTGTTCGCTGATTTGTTTCATGGCTTCTTACTTTTTGGGGAATCCTGTCAGTATGGACAGCATGAGTGCGATGCCTATGAGAAAGGGATAGTAGAGGTGAGGAATGATTTCCACCGGGCTTATAGAGGCGAGCCCCGATGCCATCAATAGCTGTGCACCGTATGGTATTATTCCCTGTACAAAACACGACGATGTGTCGAGAATCGATGCGCTGCGGCGTGGCGATACGGAGTATCTTTGCGCGAGGTCGCGTGCTATCGAGCCTGTGGTCAGTATGGCTATCGTGTTGTTTGCTGTGCATAGGTTTGTAATGGCTGTTGTAACTGCCATTACTGCTTCTGCACCACGTTTGGATGATATTTTGGCTGTGAGTACTTGGATAAGGTAATCGAAGCCTCCTAATTCCTTTATGATGTTCATCAATCCTCCGGCAAGCATGGTTACCAGAATGAGTTCACACATGGAGTCGAGCCCGCTGCCTGCTGAGGTGAACATGCCTATAAAATCCATGGAGCCGTCGATGATTCCTATCGCGTTTGTAGCGACTATTCCTATGAACAGCACCACAAGCACGTTCATTCCTATGAGTGCGAGTATAATCACAAGCAGATAGGGCAGTACCTTGTACCACTCCACGCTCTCTTGCGGTGCAATATATTCGCCGGTCTGGTTGCCGAATATGTATATGCAGATGGTGATGATTGCAGCCGGAAGCACTATTATGAAATTGGTCTTGAACTTGTCGCTCATTTTGCATCCCTGACTTTGAGTGGCTGCAATGGTGGTGTCCGAAATGAATGACAGATTGTCGCCGAAGAAAGCTCCGCCTATCACTATGCCTGCCAGCCATGCGGTTGAACAGCCTATGTGTTCGGCAGTTGCGGTTACTACGGGGATGAGTGCCACGATTGTTCCTACCGATGTTCCTATTGCCATGGATATGAAGCATGAGGCAATGAATATTCCCATAGGAAGCAGTTCGCCGGGAATGCTTTTGAGTGTCAGCATCACCGTTGCGTCTACGGCGCCCATGCTCTTTGCCGAACTTGCAAATATTCCTGCCATGCAGAATATCCATATCATATACATGATGTCGGGGTTTGCTGCTCCTTGTGAAAGGAGGTTTATTTTGTGGAGCGTGCTCTTTCCCCTGAGCAGAAGTGTGCCATAGATTATTGCCACCACAAATGACACGGTGATGGGGATGCGGTAAAAGTCTCCTGCTATGAGTGCACCGCCAAGATATGTCGCCAGCAGCACAATGATGGGCGAGAGGGCTGTCAATCCGTTGTTTGGGCTTTTCATTTGTCTGTCTTTTCTGTGTTGTTTGCAGTTGGTTTACAGGAAGGGGGTGAGAATGTTGGCTGCCCACCCTACGAAGCGTTTCCACGGCGATATTTTCTTCCACTTCTCGCGCGTCAGTCTGTAGCTCTCCTGCTTGTCGGCATTGTAGAAACTGTATAGTGTGTCTGTTGCTTCTTTGTCGAAGATGAAAAGGTTGTCTTCGTAGTCGTAGAAGAGGCTTCGGCTGTTGAGGTTGGTTGAGCCCACTGTGCAGAATTTGCCGTCGACGCTCATTATTTTCGAGTGGTTGAAACCGCCGGTATATAAATATACATCTGCTCCGGCTTTTACCAGCTTGTATCCTACATAGTGCGATACTTCAGGTGTTAAGGGTATATCTGATTTTTCGGAGAGGAGTATTTCTACTTTTACTCCCTCTTTTGCTGCTTTCTTCAGCGCTTTTCGTATTATCGGCGTGGGCACGAAATAGGGGTTCACTATCTGAATGCAGTCTTTTGCTGCATAGATGGCATTTGCATATATGCGTCTCATCTGCTTGGGGTTCTTTCCCGGCCATCTGTCGACTACCGCAATGTCTGCATGGCCTGCTCCCTGCTTCACCGGCGGGTAGTATTCGGCTCCGCCGACATTCTGTCCGGTCTCTTCGTTCCACATGGCGAGGAATATTTTCTGTAGTTCTGCCACACTCTCGCCTACTACACGCGCGTGCATATCCCTCCATTTGCCTATTCCTTCGAGTCCGTCCACATAATAGTCGGCAACATTTATTCCGCCTGTGTATGCTATTTCGCCGTCGATGACTACTATTTTTCTATGGTCGCGCGCAAAGGCATAGTCTATCCATGGGAATGACATGGGGTCGAACTTGACAATCTCAATGCCTTTTGCTCTTATCTCTTCAATGTGGCGTTTCTTCAGCGGACGGTTGTTGGACATGTTGCCGAATGCATCGAATAGTGCGCGTATTTCCACGCCTTCGGCTGCTTTTTCGGCAAGCAGTGAAATGAGTATGGCATTCAATGAGTCATTTCTGAAATTGAAATATTCGAGGTGGACATGATGCTTTGCCGCACGGATGTCTTCGAACAGACGCGGGAATTTTTCCTCTCCTCCGTTGAGGAATTCTATGCTGTTCCTGTCTGTTACTTCAATGCCTTCTTCGCGAAGATAGGCGACAAGCGCCGAGTCGGAACTTGTGTGATTGCCGCGCTTGATGGGTGTGAAACTGCTGCAGCCTGTGAGGTGAAATAGTATCAGCAACAGTAATGATTTGTAAAATATTTTTTGAGCCAGATTATGTTTGTCCATACAATAATTCCCTTGTATCTTGAGCCTTGAAAGGTTCGCATAGTACAAAATTCGCGCAAAGTTACAAAAAATCGTGCTATTGTAAAATAGACAAATGACTTTAGAAACAGCTTCTTATTGGAAAATATTTTTATCATTGCAAAGTCGGCTTTTGTAAAAATAGGATTCAAAAACAGCTTTTTATCAGGAGGGCTATATGAATCTCATTGTTGATTCATATAGCCCTCCTGATAAATTGTTGGTCTTACCGATTAAAAAAGCCTGCGTGAAACTCTTATGTTGAAAACCGGAAATACTTTGAATTTCTTTACTATGTCGACATAGTCGCCTTGTTTGCCCCATACCTTTTTGAAGCCTTGCGTTATATCTGTTCCATCGTGCATGATTACGTTGGGTACGCCACCCCAAAAGAGTACACCACATTCCATTGAGACATTATATTTCCTATTGTTGTCCATCATGGAGTTGCCGTATCCGAAACCTAAATATGGCTTAATGTTGTTTACTTTCATATTTGCCTTTACCATATTCTCTTCGTTGGGCTCCAGCCTGTAGATGCTGCCGTCGTTCTTTTTGCCAACGTAGGCTCCCATACGTCCATACTCAACCAGCTTGGGCATATATATGCAATAGTCTCCCCAATCAAGAACCGGCATGTCGTTGGCTGCTTTGTCATACATTTGGTTGTACATGTTTACTGCCAGAAGAGTAGGGGCATCTTCTATGGTGTTTACTGCTTTGCCAATATTCGAAGAACCTGCGTACACACCGGCTGTTATGTGCCAATGCTTGTCTTTGAGGGGAAAGACGTCAAATAGAAGCTTGAAGTTATAGAAATTTGGTTCACCTGTCATGTTGAAGGTGTCATTTACTTTCATTCCGGTGATGCTTTCGAGCATCCCTGCCAGTTTCTCGAATTTTGTCTGTAAGGGGTTGCCGTTTGCATCAAATTGTCTTTTGTCCTCATCCCCGACAGAGATTGGAAAGTCCATGTCATACTCAAAATGTGGCATTATGGTGAATCCGCCTCTGAGCCGAAAAATATTATTAAGGGGAGTGGCAAAATCTATGCCTATACCTGTTGTACCTCCCGTAACAGCTATGTCCAATTTGCTGAAAGCTGATATTTTGGCACTCTGTTGAGAAGATGGATTGATTTGTGCCCGGACGTTTGTCAGGCAGAGCAGCATAAGAATTAGTGTAAATAGACCTTTTTTCATATTTTAGAAATAATTATAGTCGCTTTTGGCAAAGTTATAAATATTTCTAAAAATCTTTATGTATTTATAGATTTTTTATATAATCCGTCTTTAAACAAACATTTACAAAAAAGACAAGGAGACTGATTGCAGGTTTGCAGTCTCCTTATCTTGTTCGTTGTGGAATTCTCTCTTCTTGCCCGATTATCCGAACCGGGCAATCATGTGCAGGGCTGTAACTGCACACTCGTCGCCTTTGTTGCCTAATCTGCCTCCGCTGCGCTCTTGTGCCTGCTCAAGGTTGTTTGTGGTTATTAGACCGAATATCACAGGGGTGTTGCCGGTTACATTGAGGCTGGAAAGACCGGCTGTTACGCCTTCGCAGATGTAGTCGAAGTGCGGGGTGTCGCCACGGATTACGCAGCCGATGGCTATTATTGCATCGTACTTTTCGCTCTTGACCAAACGCGATGCTCCGTATATCAATTCGAAACTGCCGGGTACGCTGAATGTCTCTATGTTTTCTTGCTCGACGCCGTTTGCCAAAAGTGTGTTTATGGCGCCGTCGCGCAGTGCGTATGTTATCTCTTGGTTCCACTCTGAGTAGACCACTGCTATGCGGCGTCCTTTGCCTGATGGTACTTTGGTGGGGTCGTAATCGGATAGATTGTGCATTTCTGTTGCCATGATGTCTGTTGTTTTTGGGGGTATGACAAAAAAGGGGGCTGACGATGTTGTCCAACGTGCAGCCCCTTGTGATTTAATGGATTATGCTATGTAATGCCAAACGTTTCTAAAGGTAGAAATAGTTTGTGTTATTTTACGCGGTTGATATATTTGTCTATATCCATAGCCTGCATCGAAGCGTAATATTTCTCTTTGATTTCGGTGTACGCTTTCAATGCATCCTCTTTCTTGCCTTGCTTCTCATAGATGAGACCTGCCTGAAGCAGACAATAGGGGCTGATTGTGTTGTTGTCTGCTGCTTTTGCTGCCTCCATGAATTTGCTTACTGCTGCTGAGAGGTCTCCTGTGTTTGCATAGCAGTTGCCGAGTGCGCTCAGTACGCCGGGAGCAACCATGCTGTCCTCTCCGTCAAATGCCTTGAGGTAGGGGATTGCCTCTTCGTAGCGGCCGTTCTGTGCGAGTGCAAGACCTGCGTATGCGTTTGCTACGTTTGCAGTGGGTGTACCGCTGTACTCATTGATAATCTGGATGAATCCCATGTTGCCTTGCTCGTCGCCGTTGAGGGCTTTCTCATAATCCTGGTTGGCGAAGTAGTTCTGTGCCTGGAAGATGGCTTCAGATGCGGCTTTGATTTTAGGCTCTACTACATAGTCGTTGTAGAGAACGCTGCCGGCAATGATTATTACGATTGCTGCAATGGCAACTGTAATCTGCACCTTGTATTTGTTGATAAAAGCCTCTGATTTGCCCACTACTTCTTCTACGTTCGCAGCTGCGGGCTGTGTGTTTTTTTCTTTCATATCTGTTTTGTTTTTATTATTTTCGAATAGGATTCCAAAATTCTGAACTGCAAAATTAACTCTTTTCTCTTTAGAAAAGAAGAAATATCCCTCTTTTTTTATTTGTTACTCCAATATTCTCGTTTTTTTTTGTTATGTTTGCTTGATTTATGATGTTATTTTATGATATAAGGCACACTGTCCTATCTAAATATTTATTGCATGTTATTAAACAGTATATCCATACTCAATTACAGGAGCCTCTCTTCGGTTGAACTTGCCTTGTCGCCAAAAATCAACTGTTTCATCGGTTGCAACGGGGTGGGAAAAACCAATCTGCTCGATGCTGTCTACTATCTTTCGTTCTGCAAGAGTGCAATAGGCACTGCAGATAGCCAGCACATTAAGCATGGCGAGCAGTTTTTCATGATTCAGGGTTCGTATGTCTCAGACCTCGGAGTGAACGATGAGTTCTCTTGCGGACTAAAACGGGGCGAAAAGAAACAGTTCAAGCGCAACAAGAAGAATTACGAAAAACTTTCCGAACACATAGGGCTTGTGCCGCTTGTGATGATTTCTCCTGCCGATTACAACCTTATATCGGCAGGCAGCGATGAGCGCAGACGATTCATGGATGTTGTGATTTCGCAGTACGATAAGGAGTATCTTCATTCTCTTATACGTTACAACCGCGCACTTGCACAGCGCAATGTGATGTTGCGTGGCGATAGGGAACTCGACCCCGAAATGATGGAACTTGTGGAACAGATGATGGCTGCTGAGGCGGTCAAGGTGTATGAAGGACGCACTGCATTTGTCGAGCGCCTGATACCTATATTCCAACAATTCTATAAGGAAATAGCCGGTGAGAGCGAGGCTGTAAGTCTCTCCTACCGTTCCAATCTCTCAGACTATTCGCTTGCCGAGCTTCTTGCTGCTTCTCGTTTTGACGACCGTCGTGTCGGTTATACAACAAAGGGTGTGCACAAAGATGAACTTGTGATGCAGTTGAACGGCTATCCTATAAAAAAGGAGGGTTCGCAGGGCCAGAACAAAAGTTATCTTGTTGCATTGAAGCTTGCACAATTCGACTTTCTGCATCGCTGCAACGGCGAAACTCCTATTCTGCTTCTCGATGATATTTTCGATAAACTCGATTCGCGTAGGGTAGAGCAGATTGTTCGCCTTGTTTCAGGCGAGCGGTTCGGACAGATATTCATTACCGATGTCAACAGAGACCACATAGACTCCATCCTCGAATGTACGAATGGCGGTTACAGTCTGTTTGAGGTTTCCGATGGCGTTGCTCAATTGATAAAAGGAAGATGAAAAGGGGAGGAATAAAGGCAATAAGCGAACTTGTGCGTGCAACCTGTCGCGAGGAGGGACTTGAGACACCGCTTAACGAGCATCGTCTGATAAAGGCATGGTCGCAGGTTCTCGGTGCAGCCGTCAACAGCTACACAAAAGAACTCTTCATCAGGAACCAGACTCTTTATGTACAGCTGAACTCTTCTGTGCTGAGGCAGGAACTGATGATGAACAGAAAAATCCTTGTCAGACGTCTTAATGAATATGTCGGTGCACAGGTTATTACGGATATTGTATTGAGGTGATATTAATGTGATATAAATATGATGGCTTATACATGGTTTACTAAAACTGCAGGAAATTTCAGTTCTTTGTTGGCAATAATAATCTTGACTCTTTCTGTTGCGGCATGTCAAGAAGATGATACAGAGTCGTTGTTTGAAAGCCCCGAACTGTCTGCAAATCCTATTGTTGTCATATATGAAAACGATGTGCATTGTGCAGTCGACGGTTATGCCAGACTTGCCGGTGTGCGCAACACTTTCCGTCGAGGAGGATACGATGTTGCCACTGTGTCGTGCGGCGATTTTGTGCAGGGCGATATTGTTGGGAGTGTTACTCGCGGAGAGGGTATAATAGATATAATGAATTATGTTGGATATGATGTCGTTACCTTAGGCAATCATGAGTTTGATTTTGGTCTGGAGCAGATGTATACACTGACAAACAGTCTGAATGCCGATGTTGTGAATGCCAATTTCTGCGACCTGAGAAGCAATAAACTGCTGTTCGAACCATATACAATCAAGCAGTTCGACAAAGTTGATATTGCTTTCTTGGGTGTTACTACCACATCTACAGCCACTTCTGTCGCCTACACAACCTTCACCGATGAGAATGGAAATGTAATATACAGCTTCAACCCTGATAAATTCTTTGAAATAATACAGCAAAGCATCACAAAAGCACGTGCCGACGGAGCAGATTACGTAGTAGTGCTTTCACATCTTGGCGATAGTGGCGACGGAGGTTATCAAAGTTCTATAGACCTCATTCGCAATACAATGGGAATTGATGTAGTACTTGACGGGCATGACCATAATGTTATTCCAGATACGACTATTATAAACGGCGTAGGCGAAAAAGTCTTGTTGAGTTCTACTGGAGCGGCATTTGCCAATGTCGGGGTGCTTACCTTGTCGACTGAGGGAGGATTCACTTCTCGTCTCATTGCGGCGGAGGATTGCGAGGCAGACAATAAAGTACAGACATACGTTGAACAAGTGAAGGAACAGGCTATGGCGGCGGGTGAACGTGTGGTAGGTGTCAGTGATGTGGAAATGCCTGTCAAGGATGGCAGCGGTACACGCATTGTGCGCACACAAGAAACTGCAATAGGCAACTTCTGCGCCGATGCTCTGCGTGCAGTTCTTGGCAGTGACATAGCATTTGTGAATGGTGGTGCCATACGCGCCGACATTTACCGGGGCGATGTTACATACAATGCTTTGTTAAAAGTGTTTCCTTTCAACAATTCGGTTTGTACCGCAACGATGACAGGCTCCCAGATAATGGATGCCCTTGAAGTATCTACACGTGTGCTCCCCAAAGAGAATGGTGGCTTTTTGCAAGTAAGCGGAATAAAATTCAAGGTCGATACTCTGGTTGCTTCCTCTGTGCAGATGGACGAGAATGGACTTTTCAGCCATGTTTCCGGTGCCCGCCGTGTATCCGATGTCGAGGTGCTAGACAAGAGCACAAACGAGTATTTGCCTATCATCCCTGAACGTACATATACAATAGCAAGTTCGTCATTTCTTGTCGAAGACTACGGAGACAGTGGCATTTTGCGTCATGCGTGTGTCAAGGAGACAAATTTAGGACAGGATGTGGATGTGCCGGCAATATATCTCGAACAGATTCTAAAAGGAAGGATCGGTGCAGAGTATGGCGATGTCGACGGACGGATAGTCATAAACGGCAATTAGCGATGTTGCTTGCATCTGTTTCTGAATTTGTGAGTTTTTAAGATATTGGCTGATAAATTGGCTATATAACAAAATTATATGTAGTTTTGTACTTGTAGAGTTATTTTAAAATATAATCATAATGGCAAAGTTTAAACGTATTCTTCTGAAATTGAGCGGCGAAAGCCTTATGGGCGAGCAGCGTTACGGTATTGATGTAAAGCGTTTGCAGGAGTATGCCGAACAAATAAAAGAGGTTTCGGCTATGGGAGTGGAAATTGGCATTGTTATAGGTGGCGGAAATATTTTCCGTGGTCTCAGCGGTGCAGGCAAGGGCTTCGACCGTGTCAAGGGTGACCAAATGGGTATGATGGCTACCGTCATCAACAGTCTTGCACTAAGTTCGGCACTTGAAGCGGTGGGTGTTTCAAATATGGTGCTTACTGCCATAAGAATGGAGCCTGTCGGCGAACTTTATACAAAGTGGAAAGCTATTTCTGCCATGAAGGAGGGCAAGGTCGTTATTATGGCAGCCGGCACAGGAAATCCCTATTTTACAACCGACACCGGTTCTTCGTTGCGTGGTATTGAGATAGAGGCGGATGTTATGCTCAAAGGTACCCGTGTTGACGGTATTTACACTGCCGATCCCGAAAAGGACCCCACTGCGGTGAAATTTGACGACATCAGTTACGACGAGGTCATAAGTCGCGGACTGAAGGTTATGGACCTCACTGCAACTTCTATGTGCAAAGAGAACAACCTGCCCATATATGTATTTAATATGGATGTTGTAGGAAATCTCAAGCGCGTGATGAATGGAGAGCAGATAGGTACATTTGTTCATCCGTGATTGTTATATCAATGACAACGGGAGCCGCATGTGCGGCTCCCGTTGTCATTGATATATGTTACTCTGGGTTTTGGGCGTAATATTCGTTCCACTCCTTTAATGCCTCTTGCCAGTCGACAATTTCACCGTCTGCAATGGCTTCTGCCTGACGTACAGCTTCGTCGTGTCGTTTCTTCTCGGCATAGCGCAGTTTCATTGCTTCGATGGTGGCATCATCGAGAATCTGTATGCGACCGCGGCGCACGCACTCGTCCAAGTCTTCGGGACCGAATGCTTTGCCTTGTACGTTGAAGTCCGAAATGTTAAATCCGAATATAGTGCGCAATATATGCCTCGACATTTTCTGCTGCGAACGGTTGCCACGCATTTTGTTGCCTAACAGTTTGCGTATGACCTTTATCTCTTTTTCTGAAAATTTTTTTCTTCCCACAATTCTTAGGTTTATAATTTCAGTGCGAAGATAGTAAAAATCGCTAACGATAGCAAATATACATGTACAGCACATATGGATAATGTGCGGTAATGTGGACGGGTTATCCCTTGCCTTTCTCTCTGTTTATTATAATGATTCCGGTTGTTGCCATAAGTAGGGCTGCAATGTATTTTATGTGGAAAGGCTCGTTCAGATAGAGGCACGAAGTCAGGGCTCCTACTGCCGGAATCAGAGAATTGAATATTGCCACCTTGCCCATCGGGTTACAGGTAAGCAGCTTGTTGTATAGTGCGAATCCTAATGCCGAAATGCAGATAAGAAGGACGAGGATTATTATTCCCTCTTTCGTTACAATGGGCAGGTTTCCGTTGCAGCATGCCCCTGTGATTACAAGCAGTATGCCGCCGATGGCAAGGCTGTAACCGGTCCCGACGAACACATCCATCCTTTTGTTCACTCCCCGTGTCATCAGTCCGGCAAAGGCGGAGCACAGTGCGTTCAGGATTATCATTCCGTCGCCTTGTATTGTGAAATGCGCATCTGTCTCTCCTGCTCCTCCGATGTTCAGTGTCAGTATTCCGATGAATCCTATCGTACATCCGGCTATCTTGCCCGTTGTCAGACGCTCGCTTTTGAAGAACAGGCATGCCAGCAAGACCAATGTAAAGACGCTCATGGAGTTGAGGATGGCTGCACGTGCTCCGGCGCTGTGTGATAATCCTATATAAAAGAATGCATAGTGCAGGGTGGTGTTAAGCAGCGAAAACAGCAGTATGTACCACCAGTCGCTGCTTTTCCTTATTTTGAAATTGCGGCGTGTGGCAAGTGCAATGGCGAGTATAATCAGTCCGGATATTGTGAATCTTATGCCGGCAAAGAGTATTTTGCTGCCCGTCATTGTTTCTGTTATTCCAAATTCCGTAAACCCTTGTTTGATGAGCGGATATGCCCATCCCCATGCGATAGCTGCAGTGAGGGCAAAGAGTGCTGCCCACATAGGCTGTCGGAATATGCTTCTGTTCTCCTGTATCATGTTATGTGAATTGTTTGCGCAAAGTTACTGAGAATCCGTTTGATTTGTTAGAGAAATTCTAACAAATCAAACGGATTCTTAAATATCTTTAGGGGATTTTGGGGGAGTGCTATTTCGCAAAGCCGTTTGAGATGAAGGGGAGTGCCATGAAGAGCGATTCTTGCCAATAGCACCAATCGTGTATGCCGTCTCGTACTCTGAATTGTACAGGGATGCGTGCCATTTTCAGTGCTTTAATGTAGTCGATATTCTGGAAGAGCAGGAAATCGTCGTCTCCGCAGTCGAGGAACCAACGTACTGTGCGCATTGCAGCTTTCTTCTCTTCATCGGCTTTTTCGAGATATACGATGCAGTTGTTGTCTATTACGCTTTGTGTAAATGTTTCTCCGCGCTCGTTCTTATGGCCTATGGACTCTTTCATTGAGCGTGCTCCCATGTATGCGCTCATGGCATATGCTGTTGAGAAGAGTTCGGGGTGGTGCATGGCATATCCGAGTGTGCCGCCACCTCCCATTGAGAGACCTGCTATTGCGCGGTGTTCCTTGTCTGCCATTATACGGTATTTCTTCTCTACGGTGGGCATGAATTCTGTGAAGAAAAAGTCTTCGTAGCGCCATTTGTCGCCGCAGTTGAAATAGCCGTCATAGTCTGTACCTGCGTCGGGCATGATGATTATCATTTCGTTGGCGTTGCCGGCATTGATTATCTGGTTGGCAATGGGGCCTATGTCGCCGAGGTCGCGCCACGATTTGTAGTTGTTGGTGAGACCGTGCAGAAGATAGAGTACGGGATAGCTGCGTGAGGGCTCTTTGTCGTAGCTCTTGGGAAGGTAGACACAGTAGTTCTTCTCTTTCTTGAGAATGTCGCTTTTCATACTCTCTTCTATAACCTTGCCGCCGTGGCGTTGCGCCATGCCGCTTATTGTGGTCATCAGGGCGATGGCGAGAATGAGAATCCTTGTTTTCATGGTTGTACTGTTTTTTCTATGTGTGTTATGATTTTCTCTGTTTCGTCGGGATGGAACCACGTTATCTCTTCGTCGCGTCTGTACCATGTAGTCTGTTTGCGGGAGTATATCCGTGTGTTCTGTTTTATCTTTTCGATGGCAAAGGGAAGTGTCCATTCTCCGTCGAAGTATTTGAACAGTTCCTTGTAGCCGACGGTGTTGAGGGAGTTCTTTTCGCGCATGGGGTAGAAGCGGCGCGCCTCTTCCACGAGCCCCTGCCTTATCATTTCGTCGACCCGGTCGCTGATGCGTTTGTTGAGTTCTTCCCTTTCGCGCCTGAGACCTATTTTAATTATATTGAACGGTCTTTTGTTCTTCTGGTGGTTGCGTGTGCGGTAGGAACTGTATGTCCGTCCTGTCATGTAGCATATTTCGAGAGCATGCATCACACGCTTGGGGTTTTTCTTGTCTGCTTCGTTGTAATATTCGGGGTCCATCAGACGCAGCTCGTTGCATAGTTGCTCAAGTCCCTCACGTTCGTACTTTTCTTTTATGAAGTTGCGTGTCTCGTCGTCTACGGTGGGAATGTCATCTATGCCGTTGCATACGGAGTCGATGTAGAGCATGGAGCCTCCGCTGAGTATCATTGTGGGGTGGTGGGGGAATTCCTTTTCGAGCACAGCCATTACTTCTTGTTCGTATCGGGCTGCACTGTAGTAGTCGTCAGGGGTAAGTTGTGCTATGAAGTAGTGCCTGTGCCGTTCCAACTCTTCTTTTGTGGGCATGGCTGTTCCTATTTCAAGCCCTTTGTACATCTGTCTCGAATCAGCCGAAATGATGGGGCATTTAAAATGGTCGGCAAGAGCTAAGCTAACCTTAGTCTTGCCGACTGCTGTGGGACCTATGATTACAACCAAGTTGTTCATTTGTGTTTGGCTTCTTGCTGTTTCTTATTAGTAGCCGTAGGAATTAGGGTCTGCAATATCGTCTATATCGTAATTGCCGCTGTCGAATTCATCGTCGTTGTAGGAGTCGCTGCCATAGAAATCGTCATCGAGGTCTTCGAGGATGCTTGTGTCGTTTGCTTCGTTCTTCTTCATTATTTCGTCGAAGTCGAGCAGCTGTACAGGAGCTTCGCCGATGCTTTTTGTGCATCTTGCTTCGTCGATGTTCTCGCCGTATTTTATTTTGCTGAGTTCAATGAAGAATACACGGTCGGCAAGAGGATCGAATACATAGATAAGGCGCTGCTTCTCCTCTTCGAGCATGTCGCCGATGACGGTTTCCCGCATTATCAGGTTGTCTTCGTCGGAGAGTCCGCCCATATCTTCGAGTGTGATTTCAGCCTCTTTTTCCCATCTGTCGTCGCAGAGGAAGAAGGATGTCATCTGGTCGTCGCTGTATCCTGTTGCGGCGAGAATGGCTTTGTGGAGTTCGTAGAAAGTTGCGTCGGAGTCAATTTCTATGTCGCGGCGAAAATCTTCTACTTCGTCTGATAATAGTCTGAATTTATATATCATAACGTATGTGATTTAAGGCAGGTCCAACGATGGTGCTAAACCTGCCATATTATTGGATTTACCCGATTATGCCTCGTTCGGATACATTCTCAACAAAATTGATGATGTTGTCGACTTCGGGGCATTGGGGTATCTCTTCCTTTATTCTCTTTATTGCATCTGTAACATTCTCCTTGCCGCTGTATAGTATGCGGTAGGCATTGTGGATGTTGTTTATTGCTTCGTTGCTGAAACCGCGACGGCGCAGACCTACAATGTTTATTCCGCTGTAACGTGAGGGTTCGCGTCCTACTATGATGTAGGGAGGAATGTCCTTGTTGAGTCGGCATCCGCCTTGTATCATTCCGTATCCGGCTATGTTGCAGAACTGGTGAACAAGCACATTGGCACTGAGGATGGCATTGTCTGCAATCACTACCTCTCCGGCAATTTTTGTGGAGTTGCCGATGATGCAGCCGCTGCCTACTTCGCTGTCGTGGGCTACGTGGCATCCTTCCATCAGCAGGTTGTTGCTGCCTACTATGGTCTTGCCTTTTGATGCTGTTCCGCGGTTGATGGTCACGTTCTCGCGTATGGTGTTGTTGTCGCCGACTTCGGCTGTTGTCTCTTCACCACGGAATTTCAGGTCTTGGGGAATGGCTCCGATTACTGCACCGGGGAAGATGGTGTTGTTGTTGCCCATGCGTGTTCCGCTAAGCAGGGTCGCCTGGGGCATTATTGTATTGTTGTCTCCGATTACGACATTCTTGTCGATGTAGACGAAAGCGCCTATTTCGCAGTTTTCGCCAATTTTTGCTTCGGGATCGATATATGCTAACGGGCTTATCATTTTTGTCGCTATTTAGTTGTTATTCTTTGTTCTTGATTATCTGTCCGGTGAATTGTGCCTCTGCTACCAAACGCTCGCCTACGAACACGTATCCGCGCATTATGGATATGCCGTGGCGCAGAGGTGCAATCTGCTCTACCTTGAAGATGAGAGTGTCGCCGGGGGTTACTTTCTTGTGGAATGATATCTTATCTATCTTAAGGAAGTAGGTCGAGTATTTTTCGGGTTCATCGAGCATGTTCATCACCAGCAGTCCGCCGCACTGCGAGAGGGCTTCGATGATGAGTACACCGGGCATTACAGGTTCGTCGGGGAAGTGTCCGTTGAAGAATGATTCGTTGATTGTAACATTCTTTATGCCTACGATGTGGTTTGAGCCGAGCTCTATCACCTTGTCCACAAGGAGCATAGGGAATCGGTGGGGAAGCAGCTGGCGTATGCGCTTGACGTCCATCACCGGTTCGCGGTCGGGTACGTAAATGGGGGCCTGTATCTCGTGCTGACGGATAATCTTGCGCATTTCGCGGGCAAACCTGTTGTTGATGCCGTGTCCGGGACATGTGGCGATGATGCGGCCTTGGATGGGCTTGCCGATGAGGGCGAGGTCGCCTATTATGTCGAGCAACTTGTGGCGTGCAGGCTCGTTGTTCCACACCAAAGGCTTGTGATTGAGGTAGCCGAGCTTGGTGGCATCCATGTGGGGAACACCCATGATGTCGGCAAGACGGTCGTATTTGTCCTGTGGCAGCTGGCGCTCGTAGATGACGATTGCATTGTCGAGGTCGCCGCCTTTTATGAGACCTGCCGAGAGGAGGGGCTCAAGCTCGCGTACAAAGACGAATGTGCGGCTCGATGCGATCTCTTTCTTGAAGTCGTCCATGCTTTCGAGTGTGGCATACTGGTTGAAGAGTATGTCCGAGTCGTAGTGTACAAGCACGTTGAGGCTGAACTTCTCGTCGGGGAGGACAATGATGGAGTTGCCGGTCTTTTCGTCTTTTATCTCTATCTTGGATTTTATGATGAAGGTGTCTCTCTCGGCGTTCTGTTCTTTTATACCTACACGCTCGATGTTCTCTACATAGTGCTTTGCGCTTCCGTCGAGGATGGGGAATTCGGGACCGTTGACTTGCATCAGGCAGTTGTCTACGCCGAGGGCGAAGAGTGCTGCCATTGCGTGTTCTACTGTGCTTACGCGTGCCTCTTTCTTTGTGAGTACTGTTCCGCGTGTTGTCTCTGTTACGTTCTCGGCAATAGCATCGATGATGGGCTCGCCGGGAAGGTCGATACGTTGTATCTTGTATCCGTAGTTTTCGGGGGCGGGGTTGAAGGTTACTGTGAGGTTCAGTCCTGTGTGCAAGCCTTTTCCGAACAGTGAAAAACTTCCGTTTAGAGTTTGTTGCTTGTTGCTCATCTTTGTTCTGTTTATTGTCGGTTTGTATTCTTTTTTTCTTTTACAATGTTACCTCAATGGTGTCTTGTAGGTTAAGGTGCTTACTTTTTCATCTCCTCAATCTCTTTCTTGAGTTGTTTGAGGCTCTTTTCCATTGCGGGCAGTTTCTTTGTGTAGGCTGATATCCTGATGTATTCTTTTGCATCCATTGCAGGCGAGCCGAGTACGGTTACGCCGCTTTTCAGGCTTCCTATTGTGCCGCATTGCGGACCTACGGTCGTACGGTCGCCTATGGTGCAGTGCCCTGATATTCCTGCCTGGCCGCCGAAGATGCACCATTCGCCTATTTTTGTGGTTCCCGCCACGCCTACCTGTGCTGCCATTGCTGTGTGGCTGCCTATTTCGTCGTTGTGGGCTATCTGTACAAGGTTGTCTATCTTCGCGCCTGAGTGGACTATTGTCGCGCCCATTGTCGCACGGTCGATGCAGGTGTTTGCGCCTATCTCTACATTGTCTTCCACAATCACTATACCCATTTGGGGTATCTTGTTGTAGCCTTCGGCGGTGGGGGCGAATCCGAATCCGTCGGCTCCTATTACGCTGCCGCTGTGCAGGATGCAGTTCTTGCCTATGCGGCAGTCGTGATATATTGTTACGTGGGCATACAGTATGCTTCCTTCGCCAATCTTGGCTCCGTCGCCTATGGATACTCCGTCGTGCAACATGCATCCGTCGCCAATCTCACAGTTCTCGCCTATTACCACAAAAGGGGCTATATAGACATTCTCGCCTATTTTTGCGCTTGGCGATACTGATGCGAGTGAACTGATGCCTTGTTTTTTGGGTTTCATCGATTCGTAGAGCATCATCAGCTTGGCGAGGCTTTCGTAGGCGTTGTCTACTTTTATGAGTGTTGCCTTTATCTCCTTCTGTGCTTCGAAGTCTTTGTTGACAAGCACAATGGAGGATTCTGTGGTGTAGATATGTTCTGTGTATTTGGGATTTGCCAGAAAAGAGAGGGCACCAGGAGTGCCTTCTTCTATCTTGGCAAATGTGTATACTTCGGCATTCTCGTTTCCAACGATTTCTCCTTGAATGAATGCTGCTATCTGTTTTGCTGTAAATTTCATGTGGTAAGTTCTTGTCTTTAATCAAGCGAAGATAGTAATTAAATTTTTAATTGTGTGGATTATTTAGGCTAAATTCGCTTTTTTGTGTATATTTTTTATAGAACTTGTCTTATATAACCTTGTGCAAGGATAACTCCTTTTCCATCTGTTGCTGGTAGTCGCGTGCTTTTTCTCCCGCTGCTGTTGCGAAATTCTCGCTGCTGTCGGCAAAGATTATGGCGCGGCTTGCATTTACCAACAGTCCGCAGTCGCTGTTTATGCCATATTTGCATACCTCTTCCAATGAGCCGCCTTGTGCGCCTACGCCGGGTACGAGCAGGAAGTGGCTGGGGACGATGCGGCGGATGTTCTCGAAGGCTTTGCCTTGTGTGGCGCCTACTACATACATCATGTTTTCGTCGTTGCCCCACTGCTGTGAGGTCTTGAGCACTTTTTCGTAAAGCTTTTCGCCTTCGCTGTCTTCGGTGAGCTGGAAGTCGTGCGAGCCGGGATTTGAGGTGAGCGCGAGGACTATTGTCCAGAATCCTTCGTATTCAAGGAAGGGCGATACACTGTCCTTGCCCATGTAGGGAGCGACGGTAAGGGCGTCTACTTTTAGCTCTTCGAAGAATGAGCGTGCGTAGAGTGATGATGTGTTGCCTATGTCTCCGCGCTTTGCGTCGGCGATGATGAACTGTTCGGGGTAGTTGGTGCGGAGGTATTCGACTGTCTTTTCGAAACTTATCCAGCCTTTCAGTCCCTGTGCTTCGTAGAAGGCGAGGTTGGGCTTGTAGGCTACTGCGTATTGGGCTGTGGCATCTATGATGGCTTTGTTGAACTCGAATACGGGGTCTTCGCAGTCCTTAAGACATTCGGGGAGTTTTCGGGGGTCGCTGTCAAGACCTACGCACAGGAATGATTTCTTCTCTTTTATTTGTTGGATGAGTTCTTGTCTGTTCATGGTTGTAACGATTTTGGGTTTATAATTCGTTTTCTTTCATTCGTTCGGCATTTTCGGCTACTATGAGCTGGTCTATGCACTCCTGGATGTCGCCGTTGACGAATGCCTGAAGGTTGTATATCGTGTAGTTTATGCGGTGGTCGGTGATACGTCCCTGCGGGTAGTTGTAGGTGCGTATCTTTGCCGAGCGGTCGCCTGTGGAGACCATTGTCTTGCGCTTGGAGGCGATGTCGTCGATGTATTTCTGGTGTTCCTTGTCGTATATGAATGTGCGCAGACGTGCGAGGGCGCGTTCCTTGTTCTTGGGCTGGTCGCGTGTCTCGGTACATTCGATGAGTATCTCTTCGACTACGCCGGTATTGGGGTTTTTCCAATTATAGCGGAGGCGTACTCCCGATTCTACTTTATTGACGTTCTGTCCGCCGGCGCCACTGCTTCGGAAGGTGTCCCATTTTATTTCGCCTTCGTTTATCACTACGTCGAACTCTTCGGCTTCGGGAAGCACTGCCACTGAGGCTGCCGAGGTATGTACTCGGCCTTGTGTCTCGGTGGCGGGGACACGCTGTACGCGGTGTACTCCCGATTCGTATTTGAGTGTTCCGTATACGTTTTCTCCGCTTACCGAACAGATGATTTCCTTGAAACCTCCGGCTGCTCCTTCGCTGGCGCTGGATACTTCTATCCGCCAACCTTTTATCTCGCAATACTTGCTGTACATGCGGAAGAGGTCGCCGGCGAAGAGTGCTGCTTCGTCGCCACCGGTACCGCCGCGTATCTCAAGCACTGCGTTGCGGCTGTCTTGCGGGTCGGCGGGGATGAGCAGCAGTTTTATGCGCTCCTCCATTTCGGGTTGGCGTCTCTGGCAGTCGTCGAGCTCTTCGCGTGCCATTTCGCGCATCTCCTGGTCGCTCTCGTTGGCTATAATCTCCTTAGCCTCTTCTATGCCGTTGAGTATCTGTATGTATTCTTTGCGGGCAGCCATGAGGTCGCCGAGCTCCTTGTACTCTTTTGTGAGTTTGACGTATCGGCGTTGGTCGGCTATCACGTTGGGGTCGGTGATTAGTGTCGATACTTCCTCGAAACGTGCTACAAGGCTTTCAAGCTTTTCTAACAGGGTGTTGTTTTCTGCCATTTCTTTGTAGTTTAGTATTTGAATTCGCCAAACTCGCTTTTGATTATAAGCTCTTTCTTGTCGCTCGCCTCTACGCGGCCGATTATCTGCGCTTCTATGCCGAAGCTCTTGCTGATGGCGATAACCTCTTCGGCGTATTCTGCGGGGAGGTATATCTCCATGCGGTGTCCCATGTTGAATACCTTGTACATTTCGCTCCAGTCGGTGTTGCTCTGCTCCTTGATTGTCTTGAACAGCGGGGGGACGGGGAACATGTTGTCTTTTACCACGCGGCAGTTGTCGCCTACGAAGTGCAGCACCTTAGTCTGTGCTCCTCCTGAACAGTGTACCATTCCGTGTATCTGCGGGCGGAGTGCATCGAGCAGCTTCTTTATGACGGGGGCGTATGTGCGGGTGGGGGAGAGCACTAACTTTCCTGCGTCGAGGGGTGAACCCTCTACGGCATCTGTCAGTTTCAGACCGCCTGAATATACAAGTTCGTCAGGTACGGCTTTGTCGTAGCTTTCGGGGTATTTCTCGGCGAGGTATTTCGAGAATACATCGTGGCGTGCCGAGGTAAGTCCGTTGCTGCCCATTCCGCCGTTGTACTCTTTTTCGTAAGTGGCTTGTCCGTATGACGCCATGCCTACTATTACATCGCCGGGAGTGATGTTGGCGTTGTCTATTACGTCGCTGCGCTTCATGCGGCAGGTTACGGTGGAGTCGACAATGATTGTGCGCACAAGGTCGCCTACATCAGCTGTCTCGCCGCCGGTGGCATAAACGCCTACACCCATTTCCCGCAACTCGGCAAGCAGTTCGTCTGTACCGTTGATGATGGATGAGATTACCTCTCCGGGTACAAGCAGCTTGTTGCGTCCGATGGTCGATGAAACAAGTATGTTGTCTGTTGCGCCTACGCACAGCAGGTCGTCGATATTCATGATGAGGGCATCCTGTGCAATGCCTTTCCACACCGATAGGTCGCCGGTCTCTTTCCAATAGAGGTAGGCAAGAGAGGATTTTGTGCCTGCTCCGTCGGCGTGCATAATGTTGCAATATTCGGGGTCGCCGCCCAGAATATCGGGGATTATTTTACAGAAAGCTTTGGGATAAAGTCCCTTGTCGATGTTCTTGATTGCATTGTGAACATCCTCTTTCGATGCCGATACACCGCGCATCATGTAACGTTGGTCGCTCATGGTCTAAGTTTTGACGCTACGAAACTGCTTTCGGGTCTATCCGGGCAGTTTCTATTTGTTTTTAATTAATAATTCGTTAGTCTGTCTGTATAAGTGTTTGCATTATCGCATAATACACCATAATACTTAACTTATTTTGGCAAAGATACTATTTAACGGGTGCAATACAAAATAATTTCCTTTTTTTATTTTGCATGGCACATCCTTATATAACAACTATTATGACAATACTATGAAACAATTTGCGGAAAATGCAAGCAACTTCTGGCAAATTCGTGGATTTGCGAAAAACAAGAGAGTAAAGTGTGCTTGTGATTTCCGTAATTTCTCTATTTTTGCACTGCGTGAAATTTGCATTACGCAAAATAAATAGAACCTCTCTTGGATGCTATATGCCAATATCCATACATATAAATAATGTCGGGAGACGTTTGCTCGCTCTTTTGGTATGCTTCTCCTTTGTTTCCTTCTCGGCTCATGCTCAGAAGGGCTCTGCCAATGCATACCGGATAAGCCGTCTCTCGTTAAGTGTAGATGTGGAAACACAAACAGGAAGCGGCTATAAGGTGAAAAATGATGGCGAATTATACGAAAAGGGAGAAATGGGCGAATGCAGAAGAACTGGTTTCCGCATAAATGCCCCTTTGTTTTACAAGAACGGTATTCTCTTGCAGGCTGTAGGCAGATATGCTTATCTGCACAAGGAGTTTGCACCTGCGGTGCAGTATCGCGACTTTGGATTGGGGAATGATGACCATCACATCTGCGGTCTCAATCTTCAAGTGATGGGACGCAAGAAATTTTTGGGAAAATTCCTGGATTTGTTTGGTTTTGTCAGTACAGAGGCGAGCGAGTATGGCTTTGGACGAATCTATGGCATGGCGACAGGCATCCTGAGGCTGCACGAAACGTCAAGGTCTTCGTTTGGCGTCGGGCTGTTAGGTCTGGCAAATACTTTTTCGCCGATTCCTGTGTTTCCGATTTTTTATTACAGATACAGCTTTTTGCCAAACCTTACGCTTGATATGGCAATTCCTCAAATCAAATTGAAATACCAGACAACAGAATCTGATGCACTCTCCAT
>CAYWIE010000026.1:0-33745 GCA_964458275.1 uncultured Bacteroidaceae bacterium | reverse complement strand
TTGAAAGTAAAATGCCACAATAATTTAAACTGACTTGCAGTACTTCTTTTCACTTCTTGCTGAAGTATTTTGTTGCAATGGCACCGCTTATATTATGCCATACGCTGAATAACGCTCCCGGTACGGTGGCAAGAGGAAAGGCTGCGAAGTGCGTTGCTGCCAGCGACGATGCAAGCCCGCTGTTTTGCATTCCGACCTCTATTGAGATTGCGGTGCGTTTGGTTGACGGCAGTTTCATGAGGTGTGCTGCCGCATATCCTAATATGAGCCCGCAAAGATTGTGGAGTACGACGGCGAGCATTATGTATATTCCGCTTGTCAGCAGTTTATCGGCTGTGTGGGATACTATGATTGCAACCACAAAGGCTATTGTCAGAGATGAGAATGAGGGCAGGTATTCAGCTGTCTTGCGGGTGAGTGTGGGCAGCTTTTTCTGTACGGCTATTCCTATGATAATCGGAGCTATCACTATGTAGACTATGGAGAGGAACATTCCTATGATGTCAATCTCTACGAATGTCCCTGCGAGGAGCCACACAAGCAACGGTGTCAGCAGCGGGGCAAGCAGGGTGGATACGGCGGTCATTCCAACCGATAGGGCTACGTCGCCTTTGGCAAGATAGGTGATGACGTTTGATGCTGTTCCGCCGGGGCAGCAGCCTACAAGTATTACGCCCAGAGCGGCTCCTTCGGGAAGGGAGAGTGCTTTCACAAGCAGCCATGCTGCCGTCGGCATTATTATGAACTGTGCGAGGCAGCCTGTGAGTATATCTTTCGGACGGCTGAATACGATGCGGAAATCGTTTGCGTTGAGCGTCAGCCCCATTCCGAACATTATTGCTCCTAAGAGCGGGTTTATCACCTTCATCTCTAACGATGCGAGAGGTTCCGGTGCCACAAGAGCCGCTATTGCCGCCAACAGCACTATCAGTGCCATGTTGTTTGATATGAAATTGCATGCTTTCTTCATGGGGTGGGTTCCGTTTGGGTGAAAATAAAAAAAAGGTCGAAACTTCTTAGCTTCAACCTTTTAGTGTGATCCCGACAGGATTCAAACCTGTAACCTTCTGATCCGTAGTCAGATGCTCTATTCAGTTAAGCTACGGGACCAACGTCTTGTTTGTTTTTTGCCTCCGAGCGGGTTTCTGATAACCTCTTTTTGTGATCCCGACAGGATTCAAACCTGTAACCTTCTGATCCGTAGTCAGATGCTCTATTCAGTTAAGCTACGGGACCTTTCTCGTTTGCGGTGCAAAGGTACTTCAAAGTTTTATATGTACCAAATAATTTGAGGCTTTTTTTATGTGAATATGCGTAAATATCCCCTATTTCACTTGTTGCTATTGTTCAATGAACCTTTCGTTGAACATGAACCAGCCCAGTGTGAGTCCTACTTTGAATCTCTCTTTGTGTGAACTGTAATAATCTGCCCATCCCGATAGGGTGAGTGTAGAGAACTTGCAGGCTATCGAAACTTGTGCGATATATCCGAATCCGTCGAAGTGTCTTTTGTAGTATGAACCTCCGTCGGGCTTTTCGCCGATGGTCTTGTATGGCAGGAACCCGTAGAACTCGCCGCGGAGTTGCAATATGTCGTTTATCTTGTATACGGGTATGATGCCTGCTGCGCCGTATTGGTAGGCACGGTAGGCGGGGTCGTAGTTGAAGAGGCTGTTCATGGTGGGGGTGAACGCGCCTGCCTGCATCATGGATGCCTGATAGGTGTCGGATAGTCCGAGTGTGGAGTAGTAGGCTTTCAGGTAGGTTCCCAATGAGAAATGGCGCGACAGGTTGTGATAGTCAATGCGTGTGTAGCTCATTTGCAGCCACGACTGGTTGTGCTTCTTTATCTCTTTGCTTTGGTAGGCGCGGTATTTCTCTTGCCCCGAAAATACTTGTGCGACGAGTGATTCATATGAACCGTTCGTGGGGTATGCCTTTGCGTCGAGTGTGTTGCCTTCGAACTTCATTATGCCTCCGACGAGTGTCATCTTGTTCTCATCTTGGTGGGGGGTGTCGAGGTCTATCTCTTTCGAGGGGATATATTCGTCTTTTATCTGTGCTATGCCTATGCCGAACTCTGCTTTCTTTCGCATGAGGAAGGGCAACGACATTTTCATCTTAACGAATGTTTCCCTTTCGCGGTTAAGGATGATGTCGTTCTGTTCGGCAAACATGTAGTATTTGTTGTAGTAGTTTATGACTGAGTGGGCGGCTATGAATTTCATGGAGACGGGGACGCTTATCATGAAGTCGTGTCTGCCGCTCAGCTGTATGTTGTTGTATGCGTTGCCCACTTGTCCGTCGAGGATGAACTCGTTCAGCTGGTACTTGAGGCTTCGGTAGTGTGCGCCGAAGTATATTTGGTTTGAGGTGCTTGTGGAGATTGCGCCTCCTACGTGCAACGACAGTGGTTCGCGCAGTTCGACGTTCAGGCGCAAGGTGTATGTGCTGTCTTTCGCGTTGTATATGGCGTGGGGTATCATCGAAGAGATGGCGTCGCCTGCCAGAATACGGAAATAGGCTTTCTTGCACTCTGCTAAGGTGAATATGTCGTTGTCGTTTTTGTGGAATTCGCTTTTGATGTACTTCTGCTGTTCTTCGGGCAGCCCGGTTATCTCTATGCGTCTGAAGCGCATTTCGGGCATGCGTGCCTTGAACTTTTCGCGTTTCTCCCTTAGCTCGTCCGTGCTTATGCGTCTGTGCACGCGCATTTTCAAGCTGTCCATCTTTTCGTTCATCTTGCTGTATCCGAGTGCGGACAGCTGTTTCAGCTTGTCAAATTCGAGCAGCGAAATTTCGTCGAGCTGCATGTTTATGAGTATGCCGTCGGGGTCGGGCAACGTGTAGTTGCTCTTGTTCATCACAAGGTTCTCTACTTGGCTCATGAGGTCGCCGTCTTTGGGGAGGGTGGGGTTTTTGCTCACGACGCTGCCTATCATTATGTCCGGTGCAAAGTCATTCTGCATTACGTCGGCGGGGAAGTTGTTGTATATTCCGCCGTCATACATCAGGACGCTGTCTTTCTTTATTGGCTTGAAGACGAACGGGAAGCTCATGGAGGCTCTGACTGCATCGCCTAAGTCTCCGTCTGAATATACGACCTGCTTTTTGTTGTAGACATCTGATGCTACGCATCTGAACGGTACGAGCAGGCTGTCGAAATTGCTCTTGCATGCTGCGTTTGCTTCACTGAACATTTGCAGGAATGCAAGGTTCATCTGTGTGGGGTCGACAAGCGTGAGCGACGGCATCACCAGACGTATCGAGTCGCGTGTGTCTATGCGCAGGTTGAGAATGTCGGGGGGTTCTTCGTTCCGTCTGAAGTAGAATATGTCGTCTTTTCCTTTCTTGCCGCTGTACCACTTCTTGAATTCGTCCGATTCTATTACCGCTTCCATTTCTTCGGGGGAATAGCCCATGACGTAGAGCGCGGCGATGATTGCTCCCATCGATGTGCCGGCAACATAGTCTATGGGTATTTCGTTCTCTTCGAGTGCCTTTATCACTCCTATATGTGCCAGTCCGCGTGCTCCACCGCCACTCATTACGAGGCCGACGCTTTGTGATTGCATCCTCGCGGGCAGTGTCAATATCAGCAGAAGTATAAATAGATAGCGTTTCATGTGGCTTCCGATAATCGTTGTATCAAGAATGCAAACTTACGAAAAATTGTCCCGAATTTTCTTTGATAAAGTATAAATATCCCTAAAGTGGTGAAAAATGTAATTTCTTGTGTAATTTATGAACAATTCATCCGAGTATTACATCAAATACCATCATCAGGGCGAATCCTATGGCGAATCCTATGGTTCCGAGATTGCTGTGCTTGCCCGATTGCGATGCGGGTATAAGCTCTTCTACTACCACATAGAGCATGGCGCCTGCCGAGAATGAGAGCAGCAGCGGCATTGCCGGCACTGTGTATTCGAGAAAAAGCAGTGTGGCTGTTGCGGCTATCGGTTCAACTATGCCCGACATTGCTCCGTAGAGGAAGGTCTTTCCGCGCTTGTATCCTTCGGCTCTCAGCGGCATTGAGACAACTGCGCCTTCTGGGATGTTCTGTACTGCCATTCCTATTGCGAGGGCAAATGCTGAGGCTAATGTCAGGGATGTCTCTCCGGTGTACATTCCCGCAAAGACCACTCCGACTGCCATTCCTTCGGGGATGTTGTGCAGCGTTACGGCGAGCATCAGTTTCGAGGAGCGTGTGAGAGACGATTTTGGACCTTCGGACTGTTCTCCGTCCAAGTGCTGGTGGGGTATGAATGTGTCGAGCAGCAGCAGGAAGCCCATGCCGCCGATGAAGCCTGCAAGCACGGCTATGATTCCGGTGTTGTTGCCATCTTCCATCGACATGTCTATTGCCGGCTGCAGCAGCGACCAGAATGAGGCTGCAACCATCACGCCTGATGCAAAGCCGAGAAGGGCTTTCTGTGTGCGGTCCGAAATCTCTTTGCGGAAGATGAATACGGTTGCAGCGCCAAGCACTGTTCCTAAAAAGGGGATTGCAAACCCTAATGCTATACTCGCGTCCATATTTCTACTTGTCCTTGAAACGTTTGATGATGTTGTATGCCGCATACAGTCCAAGCTCGCCGGCTTTGCTGAGGTCGGCAATGCCGTCATTCTTCTTGCCGGTGTATATGTATGCCAGCCCGCGGTTGAAGTATGCTTCGGCAAGGTCGGGGTCTGTCTTTATGGCTTCGTTGTAGTCTGCTATTGCCGACTTGTAGTCGCCTATGCGGGCATATATGTTGCCACGGTTGTGGTAGGCGTAAGAGCAGTCGGGCATTATGGTTATTGCTTGTGTGAGGTCGTTGCACACAAGGTGGTAGTCGAGGCTTGTTGTTTCCTTTGCTGTATGTGGTCCCGGCAGGTCGGTGCTCTGTTCAAGTTCTTTGTTCATGGCTTCTGCTTCGAGCATCTTGCAGCGTACTGTGGCACGTATGAAGTATGCCATCCACAGGTCTTCGCTGTCGAGGGCAAGAGCGGCGTTGAGGTCGTCGAGGGACGAACCAAAGTCCTGCACAAGGTAGTAGTCGAGTGCGCGTGCGAGACGGTGGGAGAAGTTTTCGGGGTCGTCGGCTATCTGCTTCGAGTGCTTGTCTATGTTGTCGAAGTGGCGTTGTACCTCGTTCTCGCTCAGGGCGCGTTCGTCGTTTGTGAGCAGTATGCGGTAGGGGAGCACTTGCCGGGTGTTTATGTCGGAGATGGGTTTGTAGTACCGCAGTGCTTCGCCTATTTCGTGAGGCTTTTCGTAGTAGGATATTGCGAACATCGGGGCGAGCCGTATCTCTACCTTGCGGTTCTGTACCTTGCCGCGGTAGGTGTTGAGGTACTCTTTGCTGTCGTCGTTGTCGGCAACCACCACCTTGTTGTAGTTGCGTACGTTGCGGTCCGATTTCTTGCGCGTCTTTTCCTCTTTGGCGGCAGTGTCGGCGCTGTTGTTGCCTTTGCGCGAACTGTTGTATTGCTCTATCTGTCGTTTGAGCAGCCATGTTTCGTCCTCTGCAGCGCCTTTGGTGTCGCCGTTTTTGCGGCGTGCGCCTGCACGACAGTGGTAGCCGTATTCAAATTCGGGATATTCCTTGAGTACGATGGTGTAGTCTTCTATGGCTCCGCTGAGGTCGCCTGTGCGTTCGCGCAGGAGTGCCCGGTTGAAGCGTGCGAGGGTGTTCTCTTCGTCGCTTTTGATGACTGCGTCGAAGTCTTCGATGGCGCGGTTGTCGTCGCCTACCTGTGCACGCAGGAGTCCTCGGTTGTAGTGTCCGATGAGGTTGCCCGGTTCGGCTGTGAGTGCAAGGTCGTAGTCTTCCATCGCTCCTCTGAGATTTTCGCGGTGATACCTGATGAGTGCTCTGTTTATGTAATAACCGCCACGGTCGGGCATCAGTTCAATGGCGCGGCTGATATCTGTCTCGGCGCTGTCGTACTCTTCGGTCTGTGCGCGGAGCATTGCGCGTGCCTGATAGATGTCCGAGGAGTATTTGTCGAGCTGTATAGCCTTGTCTACCCATTTGCGGGCGCGGATGGTGTCGCTCTTTTTCATTGAGACCTGCATGCGCATCAGGTAAAGGTTGGTGTTGCGTGGGGCATATGTGGTTGCTGTGTCAAGCATGGCGTCTGCCTTGTCCCACTCCTCTTGCTGCATGGCTGTGAGTATGAGGTTGTTCCACATGCTGATGTTCTGTGGCTCATAGCTGATGGCTTTTCTGAAGTCTGTCTGTGCGCTGTCGTACTGCTCCATCCTTGCGTGGCAGAGACCGCGCAGCTGATAGTATTTTGCGATGTATGGGTTGCGTGCTATCGACAGGGTGAGGTCGCTTGCGGCGCCTTTGTAATCGTCGAGGTTGTATTTCGCCAGTCCGCGGTAGAAGTATGGTTCGCTCATTCGCGGACGGACGCCGATTACCATGTTGAAGTATTTGATGGAGAGTACATAGTCTTCGAAATAGAGTGCATTGCGCCCTATTATCATCACCCGCTCGGTGTTGAGCTGTGCCTTTGCACCGGCAGCGAGGATGATGGCTACAAGAAGAAACAGTACTCTCTGATACTTCATCGCAGTGTTCTCTTGGTCTTGTATGTGCAGTGTGCCTTGCCGCGAAGCAGATTCATCAGACGGTTCTTGTTCATCTGTCGGCGCAGGGGGCTCAGGCGGTCTACGAATACTTTGCCTTCGAGGTGGTCGAATTCGTGCTGCATGGCTCTTGCAAGGAAGCCTTCTACCCATTCGTCGTGCTCTACCCAATTTTCGTCGCAGTATTGTACTCTGATGCGTTTGGGGCGGCTTACTTTTTCGTGTATTCCGGGCACGCTAAGGCATCCCTCTTCTATTGATTCTGTCTCTTCGGAGGTCTCTATTATGTGTGCATTGATGTAGACGCGGCGGAAATCCTTGAATTCGGGGCTGTCCTCGGCGAGCGGGTCGAGGTCTATTACCACAAGGCGGATGGGGAGGCCTATCTGTGGTGCTGCAAGTCCGATGCCTTCGGCGTTCCACATGGTCTCGAACATGTTTTTGATGAGTTCCTGAAGATCGGGATAGTTTGCGTCGATGTCTGTTGCTGTTTTTCTTAGTACGGGTTGTCCGTAGAGGTAAATTGGTAGTATCATGGTTCTTGTTTTTATATCTTGTTGTTGTACTGGCGGCTGTCGAGGTATGATTGCAGTATGATTGTTGCGCTTATTTCGTCGACGAGCGCCTTGTTCTGTCGGGCTTTTTTCTTTATTCCTGCCTCTATTATTGCGCGTTGGGCGAGCTGCGAGGTGAACCTTTCGTCGTAATACTCCACAGGTGTTGCCGGGAGCAGTTTGCGCAGGCGGTTGACAAAAGGTTCTATGCGTACCATATTTTCGGAGTATTCGTTGTTCATCTTCTTGGGAAGGCCCACTATTATCCTTTCAACCTTCTCCTTTGCCACATATGATGTTATAAAGTCGATGAGACTGACGGTGTCTACTGTCGTCAGTCCTCCGGCTATTATCTGGAGCTCGTCGGTAACGGCGAGCCCTGTACGCTTTTTCCCGTAGTCTATGGCTAATATTCTGCCCATTGTTCTTTGTGTCGTGCAAATTTAGTGTAAATGCCCCGTTAGGCAAGCTGCATTTGTGCTAACTGTTGCTAAAAGATGTTATTCCACGTATATCACCAGACCTTTGAGGTATTCTCCTTCGGGGTGGTAGATGTTTACGGGGTGGTCGGCGGGCTGTGTCAGCTGATGCAGGATGCGCACATTGCGTTTTGCCATGGCTGCGGCTGTGAAGACTGCTGTGCGGAAGTTCTCCTTGCTTACTGCCTGTGAGCAGGAGAAGGTAAAGATTATTCCTCCGGGCTTTATTTTCTCTATCGCTTTTGCGTTGAGCCGGCGGTAGCCTATGAGAGCGTTACGCAGCGAGTCGCGGTGCTTTGCAAAGGCGGGCGGGTCGAGGATGATGAGGTCGTAGTTGTCGCCCATCTTGTCGAGGTAGTCGAAGGCGTCTTCGGCATATGCCGTGTGGCGTGTGTCATCAGGGTAGTTGAGGGCAACGTTGGCATTTGTGAGGTCTATCGCTTTTGCTGAACTGTCGACGGAGTGTACAAGTTCGGCACCTCCGCGTAGAGCGTATATAGAGAATCCGCCGGTGTAGCAGAACATGTTGAGCAGTTTGCGGCCTTTTGAGTATTTTTCGAGCAGGACGCGGTTTTCGCGCTGGTCGATGAAGAATCCGGTCTTCTGTCCGCGCAGCCAGTCGATGTGGAACTTGAGCCCGTATTCGGTGGCTGTGTCGTTGGCGCTCTTGCCGAGAAGGTAGCCGTTCTCCTGGTTGAGGTCGGCTTTGTAGGGCAGGGTGGTGTCCGACTTGTAGTATATGCTTGTTATTCTGTCGCCGAGTGTCTCTTTGAGGGCGGCTGCAATTTCTTCGCGGTTTACGTGCATGCCTACGCTGTGTGCCTGTATTACGGCTGTGTCGTTGTAGATGTCTATCACAAGGCCGGGAAGATTGTCGCCTTCGCCGTGTACAAGGCGGTAGGTGTCATTGTCTTCGCGTGAGGCTATTCCTATGCTTTGACGCATGGCGTATGCTGTGGCGATGCGTCTTTTCCAAAAGCTGTGGTCTATCGGTTCGTCGTTGAATGTGAGCACTCTGACTGCTATGCTGCCTACTTGTATGTGTCCGCGTGCGATGAATTTGTTGTCGTTGGTGTAGACGGTTACAAGGTCGCCCTCTTCGGGCTTGCCGTTTATTCGTTGTATTGCGCCGGAGAATATCCACGGGTGGCGGCGGAGCAGTGATTCTTCTTTGCCTTTTTTCAGTATTACTGATTTTTCCATTTTGTTACTTTTCTTCGAGGTGTTGGTATATTTTCAGACACGCCCATGCGTCTGTTGCGGCGTAAAGTTTCTGTTTGTCGGTGAGCACATCGGCTTCCCAATTGGTGAGCCGTTGGCTTTTCGATATCTTTTTACCGAATATTATTGCGTATATCTTTTGCAGGCTCATCTCTTCTATGCCGTATTTGTTTACCTCCTTTTGCAGGTCGAGGAAACTGCCGGGTGTGAACTTGCGCAGTTTTGAGAGGGCTTGATAGTCGTCGTGCAGCGATACGCCTATTTTCTTTATGCCGTCGTTTTCCAATAGGCTGACGATGCTGTCGGTAAGTCCGGTGCGACACAGCCGTATGAGAAAGCATGTGTCTGCGGTGGAGAGCTGCAGCAGCGATACATTGTGGTGTATGCCCTTGCGGAATGCCGGACGTGTCTCGGTGTCGATGCCTATTGCCTTTTCGCTGGATAGCGCGACGGCAACCTTGTCGGCATCTTTTTCGGTGTCGATGGTTATTATCCTGCCTTCGAACTGTGCCGTGGGGAGTGTGGCTATTTCGCTTTTCTCTATTGTCGGATTAAAACTCTTCATTCTCTTCTGTATTGCCATTTTCTTCGTCATACGGCAGGTTGTATTCGATGTCGTGCAGGGCACGGAGGGTGTTCACAAGGGTCTGTCCCCAATAGAGACGGAAGTGCTCGCGACATTCGAGTATCGCATCGTGCATGGTTTCGTTTATGCCTATGCTGAATTGGGTTACGAAGTTCTTTACATCCTGATAGATGTCTGCAAGGTCTTCCGATATGCTTTTTGTTATGGGGGTGTCGCTGTATTTCATCTCTGCTACAAAGACATCGAGGTAGGTGTCTGCCTCGGCAAATATGTCGAGCAGGGTGAGACGTACTACTTCGTAGCTGTCTTCTGTTACGAATATTTCGAGTTCTTCGTCGTTGATTGGGGTGTCTTCGGGAAGCATCTGTGCTTTTATGTAGAGCAGGGGCAAGAGCTTAAGCAGTGTGTTTGTGAACTCTTTGCGGGTGTGTTCGTTTGCGCGTTCGATATATGCGCAATATTCGGCTGCAACGGTGACGAATTCCACTGTGTTGCGCGAAAATACTATATCTTCTTTATTTGTCATATCTGTTTTGTTACGCGGCTCTTGAGTGAGAAAAATTTCGTTTGCAAATTTAGCAATTTTTCGAGTTATTAGCAACGTTGTGTGCCGGGGAATGTTTACTTTACTCTTGCCACCCTTATTCCCGGTGCCGATTTCCTTGGTGCAAGATAGTCGTATAGCGATACGGGGTCGAGTATCACTTTCTTCATTTTTGACGATGCGTGCAGCATGTGCAGTTTGCCCGACTTCCACACGGCGATTCCCTGATGCGATACGTCAAGGCCTTTTATTGTGGTTACCAAGGCTATTATGTCTCCATTGCGTATGGGGAGTTTCCTTGCGCTTGACGACAGTTTGCTTTTTGGCATGTAGGGGCATGTGGTGTTCCTGAATGGTTGCTCATGTGTGGCGATTCTGGCAGTCAGCGTGCTGTCGCCGTCGAGTTGCATGTATTTGTCGGGGTTTTTGCTCATAAAGTCGAGGTGCAGTGCCTGCCTTCCATCAAATGCTTTTCCCGAAAGTTCGTAAACATGCCCTCTCTTCTCGTTGTCCTCTACCCACCAGCTGAAGTAGTGCAGGCGGCTGTCATACCCGTTGCAGGTGCCGTTGCGGTAGCGGAGCTTTTCGAGATTCTTGCAGAATGTGCCAAAGTCGCATTTGCCTTCACGGACTGTAAGCACAAGCGCAAGTGCCTGTTCAACAAATGTGGAGCAGTCTACTTCGCTGATGTTTATTGTCAGCCTCTCGGTTTTCTCCCTGTCGAGCGTGCCGCCGACGTATGGGGTGCCAAGGAATAGTTTGCCGGCTTCGAGAAGCAGCTTGCCGCTGTCGGCGGCTTTAAAAGGCTTTAGCCGGAGGAGCATCCTTTCAATTTTTATGCTGTCGCCGGCCGTGTAGCGTATTTCGTTGCTATGCAGTTGGGTGAATAGTGATAGCAGTATTGCGAATGTAAGAAGTCTGTTTTTCATTGTGGATAGTTGTTTTGCTGTAAAAAATGTGAAAAAGGGCAGAAGAACCTCCCTTTGCATTGATGCAAATGTACAAACTTATTTTGTAATGAGCCTTTGTTGTGTTATCTTCGCGTGAGAAATTTATGGCAAATTACAGCAAATGATGAAAAGACTTGTATTATCAGCACTCCTGCTTTCGTTCTCGTTGTTGCTCCCGGCGCAGTTTGCGCGGTCGCTGTCGGCAAATATAGCATCATTGCAGATGGTGCTCAATGGCGATTGGTCGAAACCGGCTGTCATTACTCTTGGCAGCGACGATGAACTGTATTTTGCTTTTGATGAGCTTTCGCATGAATATAAGCGTTTCACCTATCGTCTCACTCACTGTAATTCCGATTGGACTCCGTCGGAACTGCATCAGATCGATTATCTTGACGGCTTCAACGACCGTCCTGTTGACGATTGGGAGAATTCCGTAAACACCACGCAGCTGTATACGCATTACTCTTTTACAATACCCAATGACGATGTGCGCTTGAAGGCGTCCGGCAATTATAAACTTGAGATTTTCGACGACGAAGTTGATTCCCCCGTTGCGGTGTATGCGTTTGCCGCGCTTGAACCGAAACTGAAAATCTCGGCAAAAATCAGCGGAAACACCGACATTGACACCAACGATTCGCATCAGCAGCTCTCGTTCGATGTGCACGTGGGCGGATACAATATAATGTCTCCTGCGACTGACATTAAGCCGGTCGTCTATCAGAACCGACGTCCCGACAATTGTGTGAGCGGCATAAAGCCTACATATATCACCGGTACCTCGCTGCAATATGTCTACAACGAGAAACTTATCTTCAAGGGCGGCAATGAGTATCGTCGCTTCGAGCTTACCGACCCTTATGCGCCCGGTCAGAATGTCGACCGTGTGGAGTTTGCCGAACCCTATTTCCATGCCGAACTCTATGTGGACGACGACCGTTCCACATACACCAATTCCCGCGACGAAAATGGGCGTTATTTCATAAACACCCTTCAGGGCATGGGGCATCCGATTGAGGCAGATTACGTCGCAGTACATTTCACCCTCGACGCGCCATACAACGGCGAGGGTGATTATTATCTTTGCGGCGATTTCAACGGCAACTTTTTCGGCAGACACAACCGTATGCAGTACGACGAGGTCGAGGGAGTTTACCGCAGCGTCCAATTGCTTAAGTTGGGGCTCTACAACTACCAATATCTTTGGGTGCCCCGCGGTGGGAACACGGGCATTACAGCCCGTGCCGAGGGAGATTTCTATAATACAGAAAATGAATATCTTATAATGATATATCACCGCGATTTCGGTGGCCGTTACGATAGGCTTGTCGGTATGTTGCAGCTCTCCTACGAGCTCGAACGCAATTGACAGCGGCTATGCGATAAAGTCGTGCAGTTGCGATTGCAGACGCTGACGGGTGAAGAAGATGCGGCTTTTCACCGTGCCTAACGGCAACGACAGCTTTTCGGCAATTTCGCGGTATTTGAATCCCGAAATGTGCATTGCAAACGGTATCCTGTATTCGCTGGGAAGGCTGTTTACGGCGCGGCGTATCTCTTTGATGTCGTAGTTGCTTTCGGTAGACTCTGTTTCGAGTTCCTGCATCTGGTTGATGTGATAGAGATTGTCTGTGTGGTCGACAAATGTTTGGTCGCGCACAATCTTCCGATAGTTGTTGATGAATATGTTGCGCATGATTGTGTACATCCACCCTTTGAAATTTGTGTCGGGCATATACTTCTCCATGTTGTCGAGGGCCTTAAGTGATGTCTCTTGCAAAAGATCGTTCGCCTCATCTCTGTCTGCTGTCAGTTTGTATGCGAAGCGGTGCAGCTCCGATTGAACTTCCAGCAGTTCTCTTCTAAATTTTGCAGCATCCATAAATTTTAGTTTTATATGCGGCACTTTGTGTGCCGAAATATAAAACAACCCGCCAACGGCTTTGTTTGCGGTCTGCGGGTGAAGAATCAGGATTTTGCGATTTTTAACTATCCAGGCGGACGTATCAAACAGCTTCTTGGATAATAAAAAAGTTGCGGCTGTGCCACACATGGCACAGCCGCAGTTGTTTCAGATATAATCGTTATACCTATTATTCGATAGTAGCAGCAAAGCCGCCGCCGGGAGCAAAGTTGATCTGAACTTTGTCGCCTTTGCGCACTTTGCGTGTGCTCATCTTGTAGTCTTCGGCATCTCTGTGTACGTTAACGCCATCTTCCCAGATAGTCATTGTGTACTCTTTGCCGGCCTCAAGGAAGTCGAGTGTAACCTCTTTTTTGCGTGAAGACCAGTCGGTCATTCCGCCCATCCACCATTTGTTGCCGTTGCGACGTGCCATGATAACATAGTCGCCTACAACTGCGTCGAGAGCGTGTGTCTCGTCCCATGTTGTGGGAACGGGGCCAAGATATTTCATCATGTCGCCCTCTTTCTCATAGTTTGTAGGACGGTCGCAAAGCATCTGAAGGGGAGATTCGTAGATTACGTACATACCAAGCTGGTGGCAACGTGTACCCTGAGACATGGGGATGTAGTAACGCTCAACAAACTCGCCTTTCTTAGAGTTGCGCATAGCACCGGGTGTGTAGTCCATAGGACCGCATGCCATACGGGTGAATGCGAGAGTTACATTGTGTTCGGGTGAGAGATCGTCTGTCCATTTGTTCTGCTCGCCACCGTAAACACCCTCAGATGTAAGCATGTTGGGGAATGTGCGTGTGATACCTGTGGGCTTGTAAGAACCGTGGTAGTCAACGAGCAACTGTAGGTCGGCTGCACGTTTGGCTGTGTTGTAGTACCAGTCTACCATCCACTGGTCGTCGCGCTGCATGAAGTCAATCTTGAGACCTTTTACGCCCCACTCCTTGAATTTGGGAAGAGCCTCGTCCATCTTCTCTTCGAGTCCCAACCATGTCATCCAGAGGATGATGCCTACGTTCTTCTCCTTACCGTAGCGGATAAGTTCTGCGAGGTCAATCTGGGGAACAATGTCGAGTACGCTCTTTCTGATGTCGTACCAGCCTTCGTCGAGAACGATATATTCGATGCCGTTCTTAGATGCAAAGTCGATGAAGTATTTGTAGGTCTGTGTGTTTACGCCGCAACGGAAGTCTACGCCTGTGAGCGAACAGTTGTGCCACCAGTCCCAAGCTACTTTACCGGGCTTAATCCATGATGTGTCCTCGATGCGTGAGGGTGATGCAAGAGCATAGAGTGTGTTGCTCTCGAGAAGCTCTGTGTCTTTGTCGGCAAGGACTACTGCACGCCAGGGGTATGAACGGTTGCCTGTGGTCTTTGCAATGAAGTCTGCTCTCTTTGTTACAACCATGTCGCGGTCAGAGCGTTTCTCTGTCTCAAGCGGGTATGCGGGGAAGATGCCCTTGAAAGTGTTGCCTTCGCCCTTCTGGTAGTAAACACCGGGATAGCTCTCAAGATCAACCTCTGTGATAATCATTCTCACGCCGTTGTCTGTTGCGAGCATGGGGTGGCTTGCAAATTTGTTCTTTGCAATGGCGCCGACTGTTGTGTCGATGAACTTGCGCTCCTGGTGTGTGTACATAGAACCCTCTTCGGGGAAGAGAATCTTGTTGTCGTTAGCGAAGTTGTAGGCTACAGTCTCGTCAATTACGTTGATCTCCTTTTTGCCGAAGCGTGTAACGAAGCGGTAGGCAACTGCGTCGTCGTAGAGACGGAAGATAACTGAGTATTTTCCGAAGTTGAAGGTGCTTTCGTTGTACTTCATGTTAGCCTTGCTTGTACGTACAGCGATTGCGGGCTCAAATACCTCTTCGATGGTCTTTGTCTTGGGTTTGAGCGATTTTACCTTTTCACCTGCAACAACACCGTTGCTGAACTTCATGGCGATGGGCATTTTGGTGAGCACCTCTTTGCCGCCAAACTCCACAGAATAGTAGAGCTTTTGGTCTTCGATGCTTACATTGGCCTTAATCTCGCCCGAAGGTGAAGATAGTGTGGCTGTCTTCTGAGCCGATACAGTGAGCACTGTCATGAGTGCTACCACTGCCAATGAAAGAAATTTCTTCATCTTTTAATTGTGTTTGATTATTAATTAGGGTTGTGATTCTCGCTCGTTTGATGCTATGTTGGGCGAAGTTAATGAAAAAAAACGAAATATAAGAAGTTTTCGATAAATAACTATCGTGCCCAGTAAAAGCCCCATTGCTTCATTGAGAAAAGATATATTAACAGGATAGTTATAAAATGATTTATTCTCCCGTCTCTCTATAACAAAGTATCTTCATTCATGGAGTCGAGCAATATTTTCACCTCTTCGTCTACCTCATAGAGACGGGTGCGGCAAAGTTTTATAAGCTCGTCAGCCTCCTTGAGCAATCTGTAGAGGGTGTCAATCTCTACGTTGCCGCTCTGTATTGCCTGCAATATCTCTTCGAGTCGGGCTACCGCTTGTGTGTAGCTGTATTGTGTATCATTTGTCATAGTCGTTTGTTCTTACATCAATAATATCGCTAATCGCTTCGCCATCGGCAAAGCGGGTTGTAATAACGTCGCCCTCCTCAATGTCTGCCGCCGATTTTATTATGCGTCCGCGGCTGAGTGTGAGGGTGTACCCCTGTGCCAATATATTGTCGGGCGAGTATGCACGCAGACGTTCTTTGTAGAGGTCGAGGCGGTGCTGTTGCTGCTGGAGCAGGAGCATCGCCGCGTTGGGCAGACGATGCAAAATGCCTTGCAGACGATGGCGCTCGTCGGTCAAGCGGCGTGTGGTGGCATTGGAGATTGACTGTTGCAGACAGGCTACTCTTTCGGCTTGAGCAAGCATCGAGTGTATCAATATCTCAGCAACGGCTGTGGGGGTCTTTGCGGCTGTATGCGCCACAGCGTCGAGCACGGTCTCGTCGCGCTGGTGTCCTATTCCTGTAATTATCGGTATTGGGAATTGGGCGCAGTTGTTGGCGAGGTCGTATGTCTCGAAGCATGTGAGGTCGCTTGTGGCTCCTCCGCCGCGTATAATCACCACTACATCCCAAGGGATTGTGTCGCTTGCTATGGCGTTGAGTGCCGATATTATCCCCTCTTCCACTTTGCTGCCTTGCATTGGGGCTGCGAAAAGGGCTGTGCTGAAGTGGAACCCGTAAGGGTTGTTGCTTAGCTGGTCGCAGAAATCGCCATATCCGGCAGCTGTAACTGAGGATATTACGGCTATGCGTTTGGGAAGCAAGGGGAATGGCAGTTCTTTGTTCAGATTGATGACTCCTTCGTCGGTGAGCCTTTTTATGATGAGCATACGGTGGCGGGCTATTTCGCCGAGGGTGTATGCCGGCTCTATGTCGCACACGTCGAGTGAATATCCGTAAAGCTCGTGGAAATTTACTTTTACTTGCAGAAGCACTTTCATCCCTACCGCAAGATTGCTGCCTGTCTGCTCTAAAAAGTAGGGGCGGAGCAGCGAGTATATGCGCGACCATATTGTGCCGCGTGCCTTTGCCAGCAGTTCGCCGGTGGTCTCGTTGCGCTCCACAAGCTCTATGTAGCAGTGTCCGTTGGATGCGGTGCGCACTTCGGATAGCTCGCCCGTTACCCAATAGCGCATGGGCAACTGCTCTTCAATTGCTGCTCTCACATGGCTGTTGAGCGTCGAGAGTGTAAGCGGATTGTCATTGTTGCCCATCATTGCTGTTTATCCATTGGTTGATTCCCCGTTGCGACGAAATATATGCTCCGCCGACAACAATGTCGTCTCTGTAGAAAACTGCCGATTGTCCGGGCGTAACAGCCGATACAGGCTCGTCGAAGCATACCAGCCATTTGCCGTCGGGCAGACTGCGCTCTATTCGGCATGGGGCGGATTTGCTGCGATGGCGTATGCGGGCGCTTATCCCTGCCGATGGGACGCCGTCGACCCAAGAGGGGCTTTCCACAATCATGTGGCGGGTGAGCAGCTGCTCGGCTTCTCCAAGCATCACCGTGTTCTTTGCGGCGTTAATCTTGAGTACGTATGCGGGGTGTCCTAAGGCTATGTTGAGTCCTTTGCGCTGGCCTATCGTGTAGTAGGGGTATCCTTTGTGCTCTCCCAATTTGCGTCCTTCGCTGTCGACGAAGTATCCCGGCTTTATTATGCTGTCGGCATCGGGGATGGCGCTGTGCAGATAGTCGCGGTAGTCGCCGTCGAAGAAACATATTTCCATGCTTTCGCCGTCGTTGGACTTTTCGGTCAATCCCTCCTCTTTCAGCAGCTTGCGTGCCTCTTCTTTGGTCATTTCTCCTAAGGGGAAAAGGGTGCGGCGAAGCTGTTCCTGCGAGAGCCGCCACAGAAAATAGCTTTGGTCTTTTTTGTTGTCGGCGCCTTGTCTGATGAAGACTTTGCCGTCGCTGTGCAATGTGCGGACGTAGTGTCCGGTGGCTATATATTTGCAACCGAGCTTGTCGGCATATTCTGTGAGTGTTCTGAACTTGACGGTCGGGTTGCAGTCGATACATGGGTTGGGAGTAAGTCCCGCAAGGTAGGCTTGCAGAAAGGGTTCAATGACGCTCTCTTTGAATTCTCCGCGTATGTCGGCAATGTGATGCCTTATGTTGAAGCGCGCTGCAAGAGCGGCTGCTTCTTCGCATGCGGGAAGCGACCTCTCGCAGGTCAGAAGTGTCAGTCCTACAACTTCGTAGCCTTGCGACTGAAGTATCTTGCAGGCGGCTGTGCTGTCTATTCCGCCGCTCATTCCAAGCAATACTCTCTCTTGCTGCATATTCTGGTCTTTGTGTTACAAACAGTTGCCTGTGCAGATGGTTCAATCCGTATAGCTTGCGCTTGCTGCCGAGTAGACCTGCCAAGCCTCTATGAGGTTCTTGAAGTCGTCGGGCAGTTCCGAGTCGAAATACATCTCTTTGCCTGTCGTGGGGTGTATGAATCCGAGTGTCTTTGCGTGCAGTGCCTGTCGGGGGCACATCTTGAAGCAGTTGCGCACGAATTGGCTGTACTTGCTGAAGTGTGTACCCTTGAGTATTTCGTCGCCGCCGTAGCAGTCGTCATTGAAGAGCGTGTGCCCTATGTGCTTCATGTGTACCCTTATCTGGTGGGTGCGTCCCGTTTCGAGGTTGCACTCTACAAGCGTTACATAGCTCATGCGCTCAATGACACGGTAGTGGGTTACGGCGCTCTTGCCTATTTCGGGGTCGGAGGAGACGCACATCTGCAATCTGTTGCGGGGATTTCGGGTGATGTTGCCTTCGATGGTGCCGTTGTCCTCTTTTACTCTGCCCCAGACTATGGCGTTGTATGTGCGTTTGGTGGTCTTCTTGAAGAACTGCATTCCTAAATGGGCTTTTGCATGCACGGTCTTTGCCACGACCAGCAAGCCCGAAGTGTTTTTGTCTATCCGGTGCACAAGGCCTACCTGAGGGTCGTTAGGGTCGAAATTGCTGTTGTCGCGCATATGCCATGCAATTGCATTTATCAATGTGCCGTGTGTGTTGCCGCAACCGGGATGCACGACAAGGCCTGCCGGCTTGTTCACAACCATCAGGTCATTGTCTTCGTAGACAATGTCGAGCGGAATATCTTCGGGGATGATGGTGTTGTCGTATGCGGGTGTATCCATCGTAACGACCACAACATCGCAAGGCTTTACCTTGTAGTTGCATTTTACCACCTTGCCGTTTACTGTCAACGAACCTGCATCTGCCGCCTGCTGTATCTTGTTGCGGGACATGTGGGCTATGTGGTCTACAAGGAATTTGTCGACCCTGATAGGTGTCTGTCCTTTGTCGGCTACGCAACGGTATTCCTTGAATAGTGTCTCATCGTCGTCGCCGCCTTCGTCGAGCAGGGGAGATTCGTAAAACTCCTCCATGTATTTGTCTGTGCTCATTGTCTGATATTCATTTTCTTGACGATGTTATTCGAACCATGAATCCTCTACAACCACCGAGTCGGCGTTCTCCTCCTCTGCACCGCTGCCTATGATAAGTGTAAGCGTGGAGCCTATGGCTACTTGCTCGCCGTTCTTGAGTGTGTCCTCGTCTTTCATTACAGAGTATACCCAGTCCTTTTCGCCTTTGATGGTGTCGTGTTCCGTGAGCTTGAATCCAGCCGCACGCAAACGTGCCACTGCCTCGCGCAAAGAGCAGTTGTCGGCAACGTCGGGCAATGCTATGGTGGGTTCCTTGTTCGAATTGAGAGTGAGCATTATTTTGCGGTCTTTCTTTACTTTTGCATTGGCGGCAGGGCGTTGTTCGAGTATCTCGTTTTCCTTTGCGCCTTTCTGGTATTTGTAATCGACAATCTCATAGCCGAGCATGTGTTTTTGCAAGCTGGCCGCTCCCTCGTCGAGTGTCAACCCGCAGACATTCGGGACTTCTATTGCCTTACCGTGCAGTGTGTAGCTGTCGAGCCATTCCAATACTATGAATGGGGTAGCTGCTACTACTATTGCCATTGCAATCAAGTTTATCAGAATAATTCTTTTTGTACTCTTTTTCATTTGCTGTGATTATGGTATATCTTCGGTTGATACGACAAAGGTACAAAAAAAAGGCTATATCTGCTCAGAGATGGGAATTTTATTCAATATTTGAGACTAAGCTCGAATATATATTGCACTCGCTGTAAAAAAACAAAGCAAGCTTTGTCTCTTTTTTGCTCGTTTTTTATATATTTGCATTTAATTAGGAATTTCTATCTATTAAATAATTAAATAACACTATGAAAAAAATCTTTTCTTTGTTGGTGCTCGCCATCTTTGCTTTGGCTGCACATGCCGAGGATTATGTAATCTCGACAAAGAACACCACTATGGTGTTGAGCGGCAAGAAGGGCGAACGCCTTAATTTCGTTTATTACGGTCCCACCGCGCCGGTGGATGAAATCCGTGCCACAGGCAACGCAGTCAACTGGGGAGCATATCCCACATTCGGTACACACTGTACAGCCGAGCACGCAATGCTTGTAACACACCCCAGCGGCGACAATTCTCTTGAACTTGCAATCGAAGAGGTTAAGCAGTATAAAGAGAACGAGGCTGACGTTACAGAGTTTGTAATGAAGGACAAAGTCTTCCCCTTCTATGTAAGCATACTCTACAAGGCTATCCCCGATGTTGATGTAATCAAAGTGTCTACAGTAATCACCAACAAGGAGAAAAAAGCGGTTACACTCAACCGTTTCGCTTCGGCTTACCTCCCCATGAAGTCAAACGAACTCTGGCTTTCATACCTTGTAGGCGGTTGGGGCGCAGAGTGCCAGCTTGTTGAAGAGCCCGTTCACCGCGGACGTAAGGTTGTTGGCAACCACGACGGTGCACGTACCTCATTCGTAACAAACCCCTCTTTCATGGTATCACGTGGCAAGCCCAATGAACACTGCGGCTTTGTAGTGGGCGGTACACTCTTGTGGACAGGTAACTACGAACTCTCTTTCCTCAACGAGAGCAACTCCAACTACCTCGAAATCGTAGCCGGCATCAACCCCGAAGCATCGGCATACACACTGGAGCCCAAAGAGACATTCAAGACTCCCGAACTTGTGCTTACATGCAGCACAGAGGGTAAGGGCGGCGTAAGCCGCAACTTCCACCGTTGGGGCCGCAAGTACCAGATTATCGGCGGTACTGAGCCTCGCGACATTCTCCTCAACAGCTGGGAAGGTGTTTACTTCAGAGTAAATCAGGAGGGCATGGACCAGATGATGAAGGAATTCTCTGCTATCGGCGGTGAACTCTTCGTGATGGACGACGGCTGGTTCGGCGACAAATATCCCCGCGACAACGGCGAGACATCGCTCGGCGACTGGATGGTATGCAAGAAAAAGCTCCCCAAAGGTGTTGAAGGCCTCATCGAGACATCCAAAAAGTATGGCATCAAGTTCGGTATCTGGATTGAGCCCGAAATGACAAACTCAAAGAGCGAGCTCTATGAGAAACACCCCGATTGGATTCTCCGTCAGGACGAGCGCGAACCTGTTATGGGCCGTGGCGGTACACAGCTGATGCTCGACATGACTAACCCCAAAGTTCAGGACCACGTATTCAAGGTTGTTGACGACCTCATGCAGGCTAACCCCGAAATCTATTACATGAAGTGGGACGCAAACTTCTCTATCGCAAACGCAGCTTCACCCTATCTGCCCAAGAAAAAGCAGTCTCACCTCTACATCGAGTATCACAGAGGTCTCATCAAGACTCTTGAGCGCATCCGTGCAAAATATCCCGATCTCGTTATCCAGCTCTGTGCAAGCGGTGGCGGTCGTCTCAACTTTGCTTACTTCCCCTACTTCAACGAGTGCTGGACAAGCGACAACACCGATGCAATCCAGCGTCTCTTCATCCAGTGGGGTGTATCACAGTACTATCCCTCTAACGTAATGGCTGCTCACGTAAGTGCATCGCCCAACCACCAGACAAAACGCGTAACTCCCTTGAAGTTCCGCTTCGACGTGGCAATGACAGGCCGTTTGGGTATGGAGATGAAACCCTCTGACCTTACAGACAAGGAGAAGGAGTTTGCAAAACGTGCCATTGAGACATACAAGAACATCCGTCCCGTAATACAGCAGGGCGACCTCTACCGTCTCATCTCTCCTTATGAGAAGAAACCCTATGTTTCTGTAATGTATGTAACACCTGAGAAGGACCGCGCTGTATACTTCCTCTATCGCACACAGTACATCCGCAGCTATCCTGCCGAGTCAAGAGTGCTCAAAGGTCTCGACCCCAACAAGAAGTACATGTTCCGCGAGCTCAACAAAGAGAACCCCAAGAGCAAAGGTTCACTTGAGGGCAAGGTTATCAGCGGTAAGACACTTATGTCTCAGGGCTTCTACCTGAACATCGAGAAAGAGCTTGGTAGCGCAGTATATGAGCTTATAGCACAGTAATATAACCAACAGACAAGAGTGCTGCCATCGCGTATGGTGGCACTCTTTTCTTTAGCACTTGAATGATATTTATGACGAAAAGACATTTACAGATAATGGCAGCATTGCTGATGCTTCTCTGTTGCAATGCTGCATGGTGCGAAGTGCCTTTCCGTGTAACATCTGTTACAAAGGATGGTTTTGCAGCAGACACAGAGTGGTACACAATGGCGATAGGAAGTTCGGGACTCTTCATATCGGACAATGCCGGCAAAGAACATATAGCCGTAAAGAGCAACCGCAGCGAGCTTGCCGATGCCGACCTCTGGTGTTTCACCGGCGACGAAAAGAGCGGCTATAGGATATACAACAAGCAGGCAGGTGCAGGCAAAGTGCTTGCTGCCCCCGTAGCAATGAGCGGCGATGCAGGCAGCACCGCATTTGTCGTGCTCAAGGAAGATGGCGCAAAGTCGTACAGCACTGTGTGGACACTCGCTCCATCCAAAGACCTCGGCAATAATGTAGACGCATACTACCTTGCTCCTAAGGGCGCAAGCAAGAATATCGTCAACAACCGTGGCGGAAAGCTCGCTTTCTGGACAACGGGTGCCGACACCGGCTCGTCCATCGTGATAGCCATCGCCAAGAACAGTGTAGCGATAGATGCACTCAGCGGAACATTCACAGCCGGCAATGCGTCAGGAACATGGTTCTCTAAATGGGTAAGCAACGACAGACAGACACCCGTAACACTCAGCAGCAGCGCCAACAACATGAAGAATGTGGGCAATGACATTGCTTGCTACACAGGAACATCGAACAGCGCGACATACACCATAAGCGCACCTAAAGGCTATTGCATTGAATCTCTGAAGTTGGGCAAGATTGTCAAGGACGCAACTGCCGACAATATAAGGATAGAATACGAAGGCGAGAATATTCCCCTCGACAAAGCCCTTGAATACAAGGCTGGAGAAAAGCCCGCACAGAGCATCACTGTAACCCTCAGCGACAGCAAGAACAGCGGAATAATCCTTAAGGACCTCGAAGTTGCATTGACCCGGTATTTCGAAAAGCCCGAACCACACTTCGAGCTCTTCCCGACGCTGACGTCCGCTGCAATCCCTTATCGTATTCCGGCAATCACCACCACTGCAAACGGCGACCTTCTCGCAGTAGCCGACTACCGTCATTGCCGTTACGACATCGGTAACGGACGCATCGACCTTCACGGACGCATCAGCAAGGACAACGGTAAGACATGGGGCGAAATATTCACCATCATCGAGGGCGACGGCAAGCTTGTAGACAATAACCGCAACATCTCCCTTACTGCGGGATACGGCGACCCTGCCATTGTTGCCGACAGAGAGAGCAACCGCGTGCTTATGCTATGTGTCTGCGGCTATCAGACATTCTTCTACTCCACACGCGACATACCCAATCAGGTGGCACGTCTCTACAGCGAAGATGGCGGTGCAACATGGAGTGCTCCCGAAGTGATAACCGAACAGTTCTACACTCCCTTTGACAACAGCAATGTAGGTCCCATACGCTCTATGTTCATAGGTTCGGGCCGCATATTCCAGAGCCGTCTGACAAAGGTAGGCGATTACTACCGTCTCTATGCAGCCATGCTCGCCCGCGACAAGGACGGCACATTCTGCAACTTCGTGGTCTATTCCGACGACTTCGGCGGGCAGTGGAAGGTGCTCGGCAGCACCGATAAGGGTGCTATCCCTCATAGCGGCGATGAGCCTAAGACCGAAGAACTCCCCGATGGAAGCATCGTCATAAGTTCACGTTGCGGCGGCGGACGCTACTACAATATCTTCCGCTTCGAGGATGCAGAAACCGCTACCGGCGAATGGGGCGAAATGGCATATTCGGGAGCAAGGAACAACGGAGTAACTGCGCTCAACAACTCATGCAACGGCGAAATAATGATACTGCCCGCAGTGCGCAACAGCGATGGCAAGCAGCTCTATATTGCCCTCCAGTCGCTTCCCTTCGGCAGCGGACGCAGCAATGTGGGCATATATTATAAGGAACTTGAGGATTACAACGACTTCCTCACTCCCGCCCATTTTGCAAAGGATTGGGACGGCCGTTACCGCAGCAGCATCACAAGTTCGGCATACTCCACCATGACTCTTCAGGCAGACGGAGCTTTGGCATTCATCTACGAAGAGGATACATACTGCACCAGCGGCGGTGGTTATACCATTGCATATAAGGCCTACACATTGGAGAAGATAACCGATGGCAAGTATTCGCTCGACAAGAATGAGAATCGTGCTCTCTATCTCTACAAGAACGTGATAGCTCCGCTTACGAAGAAATGAACAATTTTCAATATAGGAAGCTCTTAGAACCTTCCTTAAACAGCTTCTTGGTTTGAATAGAGTCTTGAACTCTTGAAATTCAAACATTATTCAAGTTGTACCTAAAATGATATAAAGATGAAAACTTTAAGAATTCTTGGAATGGCTTTAATTGCCGTTTTAATGTGTGCAGGTTTTGCGGCTTGCGACAATGATGACGATGGTCTAAAGACTGACAAAGAGTTACTGATTGGTACTTGGGAGTATTCCGATAATGCGGGTATGCTGATGACATTCCGGAGTGACGGAACAGGAAATTCCTATCATGAAGGAAGCGAAGATTCTGCTTCTCCTTTCACTTGGAACTTGAACGGAACCCAGCTTGATATCAAGTACAATACTTATAGCTCAATGATGATTATTAAGGATATAACTGAAACGGCTTTGTTAGTTACTGATAAGCGGGAAACTACTGTCATTACCTTTGTAAGAAGATAATAACACATTAAAAGGCTACACCAAAGGGTGTAGCCTTTTTTAATCTTTGAACTTTAGAATTGGGATGCACTCCTTATTTCAGTCCATTGACAAACTCCACAAAATCATCCTGTCTCGTGCAACTGAATATATAGTCCATTTTCTCTGTCCTTACAAGAACAAGATTCTTGTATTCCGTTGCATACATGGTGTACCACCTGCCATTCAGGTTTTTCTTTATTTTTCCTATGCTGAAAGCCTTTATGGAACCGTCAAAATAAGAACTGTTGATTTTCTTGCACTCCACAATAGCACTTGCAGGTATAACCAGCGAACCGAACAGTCTGCGCAGCCTTACACCCTCCTTGTCTGCTTCCAAACGGATGGGGATGAATCCCGCCACTCCGACAACAACCACAAGAATGATTGCTGCATACAGATATTTCTGCCAACCGTCTGGTAGAGTCCATAGGGCAATAAATGGAAGCACTACCAATGCGGCTGCAATCCACACGGTAGCGTTCCAATGAAATTTTATTGATATTCTCTCTTTAAGGCTGTTCATGTGCGGGACTGATTAGATATCCGCCAATTCGAATACCTTGCTTATAGCACTCTTGAGTCCTTCTATGTTCTTTCCGCCGGCAGTCGCAAAGTGTGCCTGACCGCCACCGCCGCCCTGCATCTCTTTTGCAGCCTGACCGACGAGTTTGCCGGCATTTATGCCTGCCTCAACAAGGTCGCCGCTTGCCGAGATTGTGAGCTGGGGCTTGTCGTTCTGTATGCTGCCGATTACACAGAAGAGATTGTCGGGCATTTCGCTGCGGAGCATGAATACAATGTCCTTTACTGTAGCCGCAGGCAAAGGCAGTATTGCGCTGATTACTCTGATGCCTTTGCGCTCTTTCACCTCGCCGATGAGCTTGTCTTTTGTGCTGATGGCTTTTTCGCGGGCATACTCCTCGACCTGTTTTTTCAGTTCGTTGTTCTCGTTGATAGCCTTTGCGATTGTAGCCTTAAGGTTAGGAACATTGTTGAAGAGAGCCTTTATCTCTGCCACCATCTCCTGCATCTTGATGAAGTTCTCTTCGAGGGCTTCGCCTGTGATGGCCTCGATGCGGCGCACTCCGGCAGCTACCGAGCTTTCTGAGATGATTTTTACCATTCCAATCTGTCCGGTGGCTGCAACGTGGATACCTCCGCAGAATTCCACCGACTTGTCGAATTTAATCACACGCACTCTGTCGCCGTACTTCTCGCCGAAGAGGGCGATTGCTCCAAGTTCGCGTGCCTCGGCAATGGGTATGTCGCGGTACTCTGTCAAGGGGATATTCGCGCGTATGCGTGCGTTGACAGCCTTTTCAACCTTGATGATCTCCTCGTTTGTCAGTTTCTGGAAGTGCGAGAAGTCGAAGCGTATGCCCTCAGGGGTTACAAGTGAACCCTTCTGCTCGACGTGTGTGCCGAGTACTTCGCGCAGTGCTTGGTCGAGGAGGTGTGTACATGAGTGGTTGGCGGCGCAAGCGTTGCGTTTGGCAATGTTTACTTCTGCTCTGAATGTTGCTTCGGGATTAGAAGGCAATTTCTTTGTTATATGTATCGGCAGGTTGTTCTCTTTCTTTGTGTCGATAACCTCTATGCGCTCTTCTCCGCACACAAGCACGCCGGTGTCGCCTACCTGTCCTCCGCTCTCTGCGTAGAAAGGTGTCTCGGCAAGAACTATCTGGTAGAGTGTCTGGTTCTTCTGCTTTGTCTGACGGTAGCGCAATATTGTGGTGTCGCACTCTGTGAGGTCGTAGCCTACGAACTTGCTCTCGCCTTCGGCGATGTTCACCCAGTCGCTGTTCTCAACGGCTGCCGCGTTGCGGGCGCGTGTCTTCTGCTTGAGCATCTCCTCGTCGAACTGCTGCATGTTTACAGTGAGTGCGTTCTCTCTGAGGATGAGCTGTGTAAGGTCGATGGGGAAACCGAATGTGTCGTAGAGGGTGAATGCTTCCACGCCGCTAATCTCTTCCTTGCCTTCGGCTTTTGCTGTTGCAATAATCTTGTCGAGCATGTGGATGCCGGTCTCAAGTGTGCGCAGGAATGCCTCTTCCTCCTCTTTCATCACCTTTGTTACAAGCTCCTGCTGTTGTATGAGTTCGGGATATGCATCGCCCATGTTATCGATGAGTGTGGGGACAAGCTTGTACATGAATGCTTGCTTCTGTCCGAGGAATGTGTATGCGTACCGCACTGCACGACGCAGGATGCGGCGTATCACGTAACCGGCTTTTGCATTCGAGGGCAACTGGCCGTCGGTGATAGAGAATGATATTGTGCGTATGTGGTCGGCAATCACGCGCATGGCAACGTCTGTCTGGCTGTCGTCGCCGTAGCTCTTGCCCGACAGTTCGCTTATCTTCTTGATGACAGGCTGGAAAATGTCTGTGTCGTAGTTTGAAAGCTTGCCCTGCAATGCCATGCAGAGACGCTCGAATCCCATACCCGTATCAATTACCTTAGCCGGAAGCCCTTCGAGCGAACCGTCTGCCTTGCGATTGAATTGCATGAACACGAGGTTCCAGATTTCAATCACCTGGGGATGGTCGTTGTTTACGAGGTCGCGTCCGCTTATTTTTGCCCGCTCCTCTTCGGGACGCAGGTCAATGTGTATCTCCGAACATGGACCGCATGGACCGGTATCGCCCATTTCCCAGAAATTGTCCTTTTTGTTGCCATTGATTATGTGGTCTTTGGGCAAATATTTCTCCCAATATCCGGCAGCCTCATTGTCGCGTTCCAAACCGTCTTCCTTGCTGCCTTCGAATACTGTGGCATAAAGATTTTCGGGGTTCAGCTTCAAAACGTCCACAAGGTATTCCCACGCCCATGCGATAGCCTCTTCCTTGAAGTAGTCGCCGAAAGACCAGTTGCCGAGCATCTCGAACATTGTGTGGTGGTAGGTGTCGTGTCCGACCTCCTCAAGGTCGTTGTGCTTTCCGCTTACGCGCAGACATTTTTGCGAGTCGGCTACTCGTTTGCTCTTTGCCGGACGGTTGCCGAGGATTATATCCTTGAACTGGTTCATGCCGGCATTGGTAAACATCAGTGTAGGGTCGTCCTTCACTACCATCGGAGCCGAAGGCACGATAAGGTGTTCCTTGCTCTTGAAGAACTCCTTGAATGATTCTCTTATCTCTTTGGATGTAAGCATATTTTTTGTTTTTTTTAATTCTGCATTATGAAGTTTCCGACACGAAAAGTGAAGAAAACTGAAACGTTAGCTTGTTAATTTGCAAAGATACGTCAGTTTTATTATTTTTGCCAAAAGTTTGAATGAAAAACAACCACCAAACGGCTTCTTAATTTATAATCGGAATACTTATCAGGTGTAAATGCGCAAGGTATATTACATTTTCAATCCAAAAACACGCACATACGACAGAGTGTATCCCAATGCGGCGCAAAAGTTCCTTACCTTTCTGCGCAGCATACTCTATTATCTGATATTCGGCGGAATCTCCTTTCTTGTCTTTTACCTTTGTATTCAGACGCCGTCGCTCAAAGAGGTACAGGACGAGAACTCTAAACTTCTTGCACAGTACCGCATACTTTCCCAACGTCTCGACAATGCAATGGAGGTGCTCGGCGACATCCAGCAGCGCGACGACAACCTCTATCGTGTGCTTCTTAACACCGAACCGGTGGCAGATGCAGCGCGGACATCGGGCTATGGAGGCACCAACCGATACGACGAACTTATGAACATGGACAATGCCGCCCTTGTCGTAGAGACCACACAAAAGGTGGACATGCTTGCCAAACAGCTCTATTTGCAGATAAAGTCGTTTGACGAAATTGTGGAACTGAGCAAGGAACAGGAAGATTATCTTAAGCATCTGCCTGCGATACAGCCCATTGCCAACAGAGACCTCAAGAAGACTGCATCGGGCTACGGCTACCGCATCGACCCTATCTATAAGACCACCAAATTCCATTCGGGCATGGACTTTTCGTGCGATATGCGCACTCCCGTATATGCAACGGGCGATGCTGTCGTTGTCTCCTCGAAGTGGGAAACAGGATACGGTACAACTGTTGAACTTGACCACGGATACGGGTACAGGACACGCTATGCCCATCTGCACAGCTCAAAGGTGAGAGTAGGGCAGAAGGTGGTTCGTGGCGAGCAAATTGCCGACAGCGGCAACTCAGGCAAGAGCACCGGTCCTCACCTTCATTATGAGGTTGTCTACAAAGGTCGTAAGGTCAACCCGATAAACTACTACTTCATGGACCTCGATGCCGACGGCTATGACGAACTCCTACGTATGGCAGAGAATCACGGAAAGGTCTTTGACTAAGGATTATAAACCCTTTCTTTAATGGCAGAAAATAGAGGCAATCGGAAATTATACTACTCCATCAGTGAAGTTGCCGCTGAGGTAGGAGTCAATGAAAGCACTCTGCGCTATTGGGAGAGTGTGTTCAAGCAGATTGCTCCGGCAAAAGGTTCAAACGGTGTAAGACGCTACACAAACGAGGACCTGAGGATGGTGAAGATTGTCTATCATCTTGTAAAGGAAAAGGGCATGACATTGGCAGGGGCTAAGGCCTATCTCAAAGGAAAAGGAAAGATGGAGGAGGCCGATGTTACGGCTTCTGCTATCGAGCGTCTGCGCTCTATAAGGGATGAACTTGTGGCATTGCGCGATGCGCTTGGACAGTTGTAGCCTCTTACTTCCCGTTAATCATAGGAACAATTATTCTCTCCGATACCTCAATGCCTCCGCGCTTAATCTTCATGGGCGCGATAAGCGTCTGCCGGGGACCAACCTTACTGCTGCTGTTGTGAGCATGGTAGACCATATAAAGGCGTTTGCCGCAGCGCAGTATCGCATGATGTCCCGTCCCTGCGTAGCCGCAATGACGATGCAGCACCGGATTGCCTTCGTGTCGTCTGTAAGGTCCCATAGGATGGTCGGCAACAGCATAGCCTACGGCATATTCTTGGCTACGGTAGTCGTTGCAACTGAAAGTGAGGTAATACTTCCCTTTGTGCTTTATCGTAAAAGGACCTTCGGCAATATTGCCCATTCTCTTTTCCCATGTTCCCTCTTCGCACTCAATCAGTTTGCGCGCCGTCTCTCTCTTTATCTCCTTAAGGTCGGACGACAGCTCTGCCACCCAAATGATGTTCCCCCGGTCGAAACGTACCCAGAAGATATATGCCTTGCCGTCGTCGTCGATGAAAATCGAGGCATCAATGCCCTTTTCGTCGGGCAGATAGGGGCGATGCTCCTTCTGTACGAACGGACCGCATGGCGAATCCGACTCGGCACAGCAGATGTGCTCTTCGCTGCTGTATGCTATTATGAATTTCTCCCCACATTTATATACTTCGGGTGCCCAAAAGCGGTTGTCGCCCCAGACGTCATCCTTGTGCAGTGCCAATGATTTCTTTGCATTTCCGCATCGGCGGCTCCACCTCTTCAGGTCGCGCGAACGATAGACTGCAATGCCGTCGGCATCCTCAGTGCCATAGATATAGTACCACCCTTCGTGCTCAATGATGAAAGGGTCGGCAAGCATCAGCTGTCCCGGCTGTGCAGTGCCTTTGTCGCCATCTTTGGCAAAGAGATTGAGAGCGGTAAAGAAGAAAATGGCGAATATGGTCGAGAGAAATTTCATGCTTATTCTATTTCTATCTCAAACTGGTCGTATGCAGCTGTACGCCAAGCAAGATGTTTGGTGAGACGCGACTGTGCAAAGAGCGGAGAGAATGTCCGCACAGATATTCTCTTTCCGTCGGGCATGAATTCCAGTATCCGCAGCCAGCAGTCGCCGCCGTTGCCGTTCCAGTCGCCGTCGCCCTGTTGCGAGTTGAACATCATCTGCACTACCTTGTGTCCATCGGCGGCACTGTCGGTGCGAATCGAGGAGGTGGGGCTGTAATCGGTGGAGATAATGTCCGTCTCTATCTTGGGGGCGGTTCCCGTATGGCCGCAGAGGACGAGCGAGATATTCTTTGATGGGTAGACAAGTTTCTGCCACACAGCTTCTGCCCAGTTGCAGGGGGAGAGTGTGTAGCCCTCCTTAGCAATCCTTTCGCCTTTGTTGTTGAGCCATGAGTGTACAAGCAGTATCACCCGATGATTCTCGAAACGCTTGCTCCCTGCGAGTTCCTTAGCCCATTCTATTGCTTCGTCGCGCGGAGCAAATTCCATTGTTATGACGAGCAGCTTACCCCAAGCCGTGTCGCTCAATTCGTATGCCGAATTCTCCATCGTGTGCACACCTTGCCAGTTGGGGCAGGTGGCAACGAGTGTCTTTTCGAACTTGATGTTCCTTTCGGGGTATATGTATTGCGGAGAAACAGTGTGGCGGTCGGTTGCTGTTATGTGCCCAATGTCGTGGTTGCCTTGTGCAACGATGTAGGGGATGCGGTTGTCGAGGCGTGCGAGCGCGCGCGACACTGCTTCCCACTGCTGGCGTCCTGTCTGGTCGCCGTTGTTCTCGTTGGGGATTCCTGCCGAAATGAGCTTTCCGTTCTGTTCCACCATATCTCCGGTGAAGAGCGCGGCCTTTATGTTCAGACGGTCGATATTCTGTGCAATCCATGCTGTCTGCAATTCGAACAGCGGTTGGTTGGCAGCAAATTTTACATAGCTCTGCGGGTCGGGCACAAGTATCATGTTGAACGATTTTTCGTCCTGTAATTGGGGATAGACGGGGATTTGCGGCTCGCCTTTCCGGGCTTGTGCCATTGCTGCGGTGCAAAGCAGCATAATGGCAACGAGTATGAATAGGGCTCTTTTCATTTTAGGGAGGTTGTATGTTTATCCGTATGTCTTTTCTATCTTGTCGAGTATAGCGAAAAGTTCGTCGAGCTTTTCGGCGCGGAGCATGGCTATGCGCATGGGGCGAAAGTCGCTCAATCCCTTCAGCAGCGGGGTGGCTGCCAGATGGCGGCGTATGTGCAGTATGCCGCGGCGTTCGTCGAGACGTTCTATGCTGTCGAGCACCTGACGGCGCAATATCTCCATTGTCTCCTTGAATGTGAAGGGAACGGCATGTTCGCCATGTTCGAGGTAGTGCTTCACTTCGCGGAATATCCACGGGCGGCCGAAGCTGGCGCGGCCTATCATCACTGCATCCACTCCGTAGCGGTCGAAGCACTCTTTGGCGCGTTCGGGGGTGGTGATGTCGCCGTTGCCAATGATGGGGATGCGCATGCGGGGGTTCTCTTTTATCTTGCCAATGAGTGTCCAGTCTGCTTCGCCGGTGTACATCTGTGCGCGGGTGCGACCATGTACGGTGAGTGCTGCTATGCCGCAGTCCTGCAATGCTTCGGCAAGTTCAACTATCACTTTGCTGTTGTCGTCCCACCCTAAACGTGTCTTTACGGTTACGGGGATTTTTACGGCATCCACTACTGCTTTGGTTATTTGCAGCAGTTTGGGGATGTTCTGCAACATTCCTGCGCCGGCTCCTTTGCGGGCTACTTTTTTTACGGGGCATCCGAAATTTATGTCGAGTATGTCGGGGCATGCCTGCTCAACGCGTTTGGCTGCTTCGACCATCGGCTCAATTTCGTTTCCGTATATCTGTATGGCTACAGGGCGCTCTTCGTCGCAGATGTTAAGCTTCTGTACCGAGCGGTTTACGTCGCGTATGAGTGCGTCGCTCGATACGAATTCGGTGTACACCATGTCAGCGCCGAAACTTTTGCACATAAGGCGGAAAGCGGCGTCGGTAACATCTTCCATCGGCGCGAGCAGCACCGGGTAGCGTCCAAGTTCTATTTCTGCTATCTTCATGCGGGTGTTTCTTAGAAGCCGAAACCAGCTTCGCAATGATAAAAATATTATTTCAATAAAATTGAAACAGTTTCTTATTACATCTCTTTTAACCAGCCTTTGCGGTAGGCTCTCAGCAACAGTTCGAGCTCAGCAATCTGCTTGCGCAGTTCGCGGCCTATGTCTGTGTCGGCTACAAGCACGCGACGGTTGGAGGTCTCGACAATGGAGGTTGTCGATTGTATGTCTATTCCTTCGAGTACCGCCTCTTCGGTGGAGGTGAAGGGGGCGTGCTGCACAAGCTGGAAGCCGCGGCTGTGGAATACAAGGGTGTATCCGGCGATGCCTGTGGTGGAGTGGTAGGCACGTGCAAAGCCGCCGTCGATGACCATGAGCCTGCCGCCGGCTTTTATGGGGTTCTCGCCCTTTCCTACCTTCACGGGGACGTGCCCGTTGATTATGTGGCGGTGCTTGCCGTCCACTTCGAAGTCGTCGAGCAGTCTTTCGCACACATCCTCTCTGTCGCGGAGCTTGAAGTACCATCCTTTCTCTTCGGTGTGTACCTCTTTCTCCTTTATGAAGTAGCGTTCGAAAGTCGTCATTTTCGACTTGTCGAAGAGGGGACTGTCGGGACCGCACCACAGATACCAGAAGAAGTCGCGTGCATAGGCTCTTTCGTCCTCTTCGGCGCCCTCTTCGTAGGCGAGCCTTATAATCTGCTCTATGCGGCGCATAAGTTCTTTGCCTTTGTATTTCTGTCCCTGTATCTCCACTTCGCGCAGTGTGCCGTCCTCGTTCAGGGGCATTGATGCGTGGAAGAGCAGGTTCGAATTGCATACGGTGTACATTCCGCCATTGGCAAGCAAGCATTGCATGTGGCGTTGCAGCCTTTCGCTTGTGAGGAAGGAGCGGACAAGGCTGTCCATTATCTCCTGCTCCTCTTCGTTCAGGCAGTAGGGGTTCTCTCTGTCTATTGTCGGGAAGTATTTGTCCTCGATGGGGTAGATTTTGCCATTGTATTCTATTGTCCCTTTTTCGAAATCCATCTTTTCGAGCAGGCAACGGTCGCCCATATTCCAGTCGGGGTTCTGCTTGTAGAGCTGCGATTCGAGCTTGAACTGTATGACGGCGATTGCCTTGTGCATCTGTGCAATCAGTCGCTGTGTCTTTTGACGGGGCGAATTTTCGCCGTTGAAGTCTATGAAGGGCTTGAATATGTCGCAGGGGTCGTCGGCGTATGTCTCCATTGCGAAGGTTGCTAAGGGGACCATATTGATGCCGTAACCGTCCTCAAGTGTCTTTGTGTTTGCGTAGCGCAGCGACAGGCGTATCACTGCTGCGGCGCAGGCAGGATTGCCGGCTGCCGCTCCCATCCACAGTACGTCGTGGTTGCCCCACTGGATGTCGAGGTTGTGGT
>CAYWIE010000025.1:0-34031 GCA_964458275.1 uncultured Bacteroidaceae bacterium | reverse complement strand
ACGGGATAGTCTGCCGATTGACTCAGATTGAAGGAATTAAATGACTATCCCTAAAATAAGCAAGCAAAAGCTTTTTGAAAAACTGTATATAGCTGAAGACAAGATAAAGAAAGAAGCAAAAAAATACAATGTAGATGTAGAGTTCAAGAATGGGCAGTATGGTTTTGACAAAAGCATCGGAATGAGTGTGGCGGCGGGGCGTGGCAGACGGGATGAAGACCCGAATGTCGCAAACAAGGCCTTGGAAATCCTCGGATACACCAACGACAGGCAGTTCTATGAGAGGGTCAAGAATAATGAGGGTTGCAATAACTGTCTCATCATTGCATTTGTGAATAAGGCAGGACGCTCATATGCTGTTCCATATGAGACCGGGCTCAGCAGTAGATATTTTACTGAAAGTTGTGTGTTGTACGATAGATGTGAGAATGGAGAGAAAACAACAGCTGCATCAATCGCGCACGAAATGCTTCATTGCTTCGGAGCTGAGGACCTTTATGAGACTTTTTAAATCCCCAAAAGTGTCGAGACATTGGCAAAAATATATTACTCTGATGACCTGATGCACAGAGTAGACTACGATATCAGCAAACAGGAGATTGGGGATTTTACAGCATGGTGCATCGGACTCAGCGACAAACGAAAGGGTTTTTACGATTTACTGCTCAAGCGTAAATGATGCCCGTACAGGGACTGCATTTATAGCCCAAGACTGTCGGAGGGGTATTGCCGGAATAACTTGTTGATGCCGGTCCATGCCGATATATACAAGGAGAGGGCTAGATATAACCTCTCTTAACACAAAACTGCGAATATAGAAAACTTTCAAATAAAATTAAACAGCTTCTAAACAGTTTCTGAGACGATGGAACATTTTTGACAATGTTCGGGACATTCAACATTTGCATACATTCGCTAATTTTGTCTTGTTGTTTTTCTTGTTTTTGTAGTCCAATGCTTTGTAATAAACGTTTGTGAGAATTTTAGATAATTTATATAAAAAAACAAGGTCGAAAGATGTTTTTACAAAATAAAAGAGTTAAGTTTGCAAATTGAAGCATGTAATGGCTTGTTCTGTTGCTGTATGCGTGGAACCTGAGCATCAGGCAAACAAATTCAGAGTTTGCAGTATACTAAGGAAATATTAAAATACAATATAATGGAGAATAAGATTCAAGAATTAACCGAGAAAATTTTTAACGAAGGAGTAGAGAAAGGACGCGCCGAGGCTGATCGCATCATCGCAGATGCAAAAGCTCAAGCAGCTGAAATAGTCAAGAAAGCTGAGGCTGATGCTGAGGAGATAGCAGCAAAGGCCCGTAAGGCTGCCGCCGAACTCGATGCAAATACACGTTCCGAACTTAAACTATACGGAGCGCAGGCTGTAGGAGCATTGAAGTCGGAGGTCGCTACCATCGTTACAGATACAATAGTAAAGGAGAGTCTGAACGCTGCAATCAAAGAGGGCTTGCTCAAGGAGGTGATATTGAAAATCGCCGAAAAATGGAACTCTGACGAACAGCTGGTTATTTCAACAGCAGAGGCGGAAGAATTGAAGGCTTTTTTCGCAGCAAAGGCAAAAGCTCTTCTCGACAAAGGAATAGAGATAAAGGAGGTCAACGGTGTAAAAGGCTTCACAGTGTCGCCCGCAGACGGTTCATACAAAGTAAGTTTCGGCGCCGGCGAGTTTGAGGCATTCTTGAAATCGTTTCTCCGTCCCCAAATCGTAGAGCTACTCTTCTAAGTCTTTAAATAACAAGAAAATGAGCGAATATCATTATTTGGTGGCAGGATTGCCGGATATAAGTTTCGACGCAAACAAGATTAACTTTACCGTCGATAATTTCAAGAGCGATATATATCCGAATCTTACAGCCGACGATGCAGCAAAAATCGACCTCTTCTTTTATGGATGGGACAACGAGAATATCTTGAAGGTGCTGCGCCACGGAAATGATGCAGAGCTGTCGCGGACAGGAAAGTTTGACGGCGAGCAGATTGCAGAGCTTATCGAAGCTGCAAAGAGCGGCGATAAGTGCCCTGCCATGTTCCCCGCATACATGTACGATTTTCTTGTCTATTATTTCGAGAACGAAGCCCGCGAAGATGTACTTTTCGAGGATGTGCTCGCAGGACGTTATTATGACTATGCAACAAGATGCGGAAACGGATTCCTTGAATCCTGGTTTACATTCAACAGAAATATAAACAATCTGCAAGTGGCATATATCGCGCGTAAATACAAGATGAACATCTCGGAGTGCATAGTGGGCAGCGATGAAACAAGCGAAACTATCAGAAATTCTGCCGCAAGGGACTTCGGACTGACAGGTACCCTCGATTATCTTGAACAAGTGCTTCGCATATGCGAATCGGACAAATTGCAGGAACGCGAAAGGCAGATGGATGAACTTAGGTGGAACTGGTTGGACGATAACTCTATCTTCAACTATTTTACAATAGAACGTATATATGTCTTTTTGCAGAAGCTCGATATTCTGACACGTTGGACAAGACTCGATACCGAGGCAGGAACCAGACGTTACAAAGAGTTGGTAGACGGACTTAAAAGTTCCATGACTATCAATGACGAAGATTATCAATAGAAAAACAAAAAATAATATATGGCAACAAAAGGAAAAGTTACCGGTGTAATTGCAAATATGGTTCTCTTGGCAGTGGATGGCCCTGTCGCTCAGAACGAGATTTGCTATATTTCGACCGGAGGCGACCGGCTGATGGCTGAGGTTATCAAGATTAACGGCGCAAAAGTTTATGTTCAGGTGTTCGAAAGTACACGTCGCCTGAAAATCGGTGAAGAGGCGGAATTTACCGGCCACATGCTTGAGGTCTCTCTTGCTCCCGGTATGCTCTCCAAAAACTACGATGGACTTCAGAACGACCTCGACAAGATGGAGGGAGTATTCTTGAAACGTGGAGATTATACCAATCCCCTCGACGAAGAGAGAGTATGGTCATTCGAGCCTATTGTCAAGCCCGGAGACAAAGTGCAGGCTGCCGCTTGGCTCGGAAAGGTGGATGAGAACAACCAGCCGCTCAAGATTATGGCTCCTTTCTCAATAGAAGGCACTTGGACTGTAAAATCCATAGCAAAGGCAGGCCAGTATAAAATCACCGATACAATCGCAGTGATAACAAACGAGGCAGGCGAGGAGATGAACATCAATATGATTCAGAAATGGCCGGTTCGCGTGGCTATGAGCAACTACAAAGAGAAGCCGCGTCCTTTCAAACTCCTCGAAACCGGTGTGCGTACAATAGATACGCTTAACCCCATAGTGGAAGGAGGAACTGGATTTATTCCCGGTCCCTTCGGTACTGGAAAGACTGTGCTGCAGCACGCAATCTCCAAACAGGCTGAAGCTGACATCGTGATTATTGCTGCTTGTGGCGAGCGTGCAAACGAGGTTGTGGAAATCTTTACTGAGTTCCCCGAACTTATCGACCCGCATACAGGACGCAAGTTGATGGAACGTACAATCATCATCGCAAATACATCAAATATGCCTGTGGCTGCACGTGAGGCATCCGTATATACAGCAATGACAATTGCCGAATATTACCGTGCTATGGGATTGAGGGTGTTGCTTATGGCAGACTCGACATCGCGTTGGGCTCAGGCTTTGCGTGAGATGTCAAACCGTATGGAGGAGCTTCCCGGACCCGATGCGTTCCCTATGGATATTTCGGCTATCATCGCAAACTTCTACAGCCGTGCAGGATACGTTATTCTGAACAACAACGAGGTTGGTTCAATCACATTCATCGGTACAGTATCGCCTGCGGGAGGTAACCTCAAGGAGCCTGTAACGGAGAATACCAAGAAGGTTGCGCGTTGTTTCTATGCGCTCGAACAGGACCGTGCCGACAAGAAACGTTATCCGGCTGTGAATCCCATCGATTCTTATTCGAAATATATCGAGTATCCCGAATTCGGCAAATATATCTCCGGATTGTTGAACGACGCTTGGCTTGCAAAGGTCAACGAAGCAAAGACAAGGCTTCTTCGCGGCAAGGAGATTGCAGAGCAGATAAACATCCTCGGCGACGATGGTGTACCCGTTGAATATCACGTTACATTCTGGAAGTCCGAGCTTATAGACTTCGTGGTGTTGCAGCAGGACGCCTTTGACGAGGTCGATGCAGTAACTCCTCTCGAACGTCAGGAACAGATTCTGAATCTGGTTATGGATATTTGCCATACGAAATTCAAATTCGAGCACTTCCAGGAGGTAACAACTTTCTTCAAGAAAGCAATCAACTTGTGCAAGCAGATGAACTATTCAGAATACAAGTCGGACAAGTTCAATGATTACCTTGCACAATTGCAGGAACTTATAGCAACAAAAAAATCTGCATAACAGATAAAACAGATAATTATGGCAACTGAAGCATTTCAAAAAATATATACTAAAATTACAGCTATCACCAAGGCTACCTGTTCGCTTAAGGCGACCGGTGTGGGTTATGATGAGCTTGCCACTGTGAACGGCAAACTTGCACAGGTGGTAAAAATCATGGGTGATGAGGTTACATTGCAGGTTTTTGAAGGTACCGGCGGTATCCCCACAAATGCCGAAGTGGTGTTCATGGGCAAGGCTCCATCTCTCAAGGTGAGCGACCAATTGACCGGCCGTTTCTTCAACGCCTATGGCGACCCTATTGACGGAGGTCCCGTTGTTGAGGGACGCGAGGTGGAGATTGGCGGTCCTTCAGTGAACCCTGTCCGCCGCAAGCAGCCCTCAGAGCTTATTGCAACAGGTATTGCCGGCATTGACCTTAACAATACCCTTGTAACCGGCCAGAAGATTCCTTTTTTTGCCGACCCCGACCAGCCATACAACCAGGTGATGGCAAACGTGGCGATGCGTGCAAAGACCGACAAGATTATTCTTGGAGGTATGGGAATGACCAACGACGACTACCTTTACTTCAAGAACCTCTTCTCTAACGCGGGTGCACTCGACCGTATCATCTGCTTCATGAACACGACAGAGGACCCTGCGGTAGAGCGTCTTCTTATTCCGGATATGGCGCTTACCGCAGCCGAGTACTTTGCTGTAGAGAAAAACCAGAGTGTGCTTGTGCTCTTGACAGACATGACAATGTATGCCGATGCGCTCTCTATTGTCTCTAACCGCATGGACCAGATTCCTTCAAAGGATTCAATGCCCGGTTCGCTCTATTCCGACCTTGCGAAAATTTATGAAAAGGCGGTGCAGTTCCCCACCGGCGGTTCAATCACCATCATTGCGGTAACGACACTGTCCGGAGGCGATATTACCCATGCCGTACCCGACAATACCGGTTACATTACAGAGGGACAGCTCTTCTTGCGTCGCGACAGTGACATCGGCAAGGTTATTGTAGATCCCTTCCGTTCGCTTTCACGTCTTAAACAGCTTGTTGCAGGAAAGAAGACCCGCAAGGACCATCCTCAGGTGATGAATGCCGCAGTCCGTCTCTATGCCGACGCTGCAAATGCAAAGACAAAGCAGGAGAACGGATTCGACCTTACCGATTATGACAAACGTACACTTTCATTTGCAAAAGATTATTCCGACAAGCTGCTTGCCATCGACGTCAACCTCGATACAACGGAGATGCTCGACGTTACATGGTCTTTGTTCGCAAAATACTTCAAAGCGGAGGAGGTGAACATCCGTCAGGAACTTATTGAAACTTATGGAAAGGTAATGCTTGAAAAATAATGATTTCATTTCAATATAATAAAACATCGTTACAGCATCTCGAAAAGCAGTTGAAGGTGCGTCAACGTACTCTTCCTATCATAAAGAACAAGGAGAGTGCATTGCGTGTCGAGGTAAAGAAGTGCAAGAGCGAGATGGCCGAATATGATGCAGAGCATGAAAGGCAGATGGAAAATTATAAAGGTCTGTTTGCTCTGTGGAACGATTTTGATGCTTCGCTTGTGAAAACCGGCGAGTTCGAAATCGAAAGGCAGAAAGTGGCTGGTGTGAAGGTTCCCGTACTGAAGAATGTGGAATTCATTGTGGCACCTTACAGCATGTTCTGCGCACCCAAATGGTATATGGACGGCATAGAACTTCTTAAACAGATGGCTATGACTGCAATAAAGCGCGAATTGCTCGAAAAGAAACTTATGCTGCTCGAAAGAGCAAGAAAGAAGACCACTCAAAAGGTGAATCTTTTCGAAAAGGTGCAGATACCCGGCTATCAGGATGCTATACGTAAAATCAAACGATTTATGGAGGATGAAGAGAACCTGTCAAAATCTTCTCAGAAAATCCTCAAGTCGTTGCTCGAAAACAGAGAGGAGGCAGCCGTATGATTAGCAAAATGTATAAATTGACCATGCTCGTCTATCACAAGGAGTATGAGGCTTTTCTTGAGAAGCTGCGCGACATTGGTGTTGTGCACATTGCGGAGAAAGGACACGGTACGGCAGATTCACCCGAACTCCAGTCTTTGCTTGCCTTGCAAGGCAGATGCGAGAGGATGATAAAGAGGCTTGAATCTGTATCGCACGAAAATGACAATCTTCCTGCAAAAGCAGAGGATGCAGAGCAGGTGATTGGCAAATGCGAAGAACTCTTCAGATACCGCGAGCAACTGATGCAGGAGAAAGCCGGAGTTGAAAAGGATGTTGCAACCATGTCTGTATGGGGCGACTTCGACCGCGCACTTCTCGACAAACTCTCCGACGAGGGTTATGAACTCAATTTCTTCCAGACAGCAGCAAAGGCATTTGATGCGGAGTGGGAAAAGAGATATAACGCAGTTGTAGTGAACAGTGTTGGTTCCAAGCTCTATTTCGTAACCGTAACCCACAAGGGAGAGATGCCTGAAATAGAGGCGGAGAAAGTTCGTCTCTTGTCGCAGTCGTTAAGCGAAACAGAGGCGAAGTTACGCGAAATCAATGCTGAAATTGCTATTAGCGACGACCGCATTGTGAGTTATGCCGAGGAGTATCTGCCGGTATTGAAGACATTCTCAAGTCTGTTGCAGAGAAAAATGGAGTTCTCCAAAGTCAGACTCGACGGTGAGAAAGTATCAGGCGACAAACTGGTGCTGCTTGAGGGTTGGGTGCCTGAGGACAGTGTTGAGAATACCCGGAAAGAACTTTCCGCCAGCAGTGTGTTCTATGAGATACGCAGTGCCAAGCGTGGTGACAATGCTCCGGTGAAGCTCAGGAACAATGCCTTCACGCGCATGTATGAGGTGTTGACAAAGATGTATGGCATGCCAAGTGCTACTGACTTTGACCCTACGCCCATCGTAGCTCCTTTCTTCTCTCTCTTCTTTGCTTTCTGTATGGGCGATGCCGGATACGGACTGATTCTTATCCTTCTCGGATTCGTGTTGAGAAGCAAGCTCGGCAAGGATATGAGAGGAATGATGAACCTTGTGATAACACTCGGTATATTTACGACCTGCATAGGCGCTCTTCTCGGAACTTTCTTCGGCATGAGCCTTCTGGATTCGGATATTCCCGAAAGACTCAAAGAGTTTATCATTTCCGGAAACATAGAACTCTTCGGCTCTGTATACGACAAGCAGATGATTCTGGCATTGGCAATCGGTGTCGTGCACATTTCCATAGCTATGACAGTGAAGGCTATCAACAGCACTGTTTTCTACGGCTTCAAGGAGTCGTTGAGTGCATGGGGCTGGTGGCTGATAGTTGTGGGAGGTGTAATAGTAGGCTCTTTGTCCTTTATGAGCATTATTCCTGCCGAAGTGTCGAAGTGGGCTTTTATTGCCGTAGCAGGATTAGGTGCAATAGGCGTCTATTTGCTTAACGACCTTAAGGGCAATATCTTTGGCAATATAGGTGTCGGCTTGTGGGATACCTACAATATGGCATCGGGACTGTTGGGAGATATTCTCTCATATATACGTCTGTTTGCATTGGGTCTTGCCGGCGGTATGTTGGGACAGACTTTCAACAGTCTTGCAATGATGGTCGTAGACGGTCAGGAAGGAATAGGAGCTGTGTTCGGCTGGATAGGATTCGGACTGATTATTGTCTTTGGACATACATTGAATATTGCAATGTCCTGCCTGAGTGCATTCGTGCATCCTCTGCGTCTGACATTCGTGGAGTATTTCAAGAATGCAGGATACGATGGCAAGGGCGTTGAATACAAACCTTTCAAGAATAAATAAACAAATTAAAATAACGAAAAAAGAAAAACATTATGAATGAATTATTAGGTTATTTGGGCATGGGTCTCATGTTGGGACTCGCCGGAATCGGCAGCTGTTATGGTACAACAATCGCAGGTAATGCTGCTGAGGGTGCATTGAAAAAAGACACATCAAAGTCGGCTGGTTATATGATTCTCTCTGCACTTCCCGCTACACAGGGTCTTTACGGCTTCTTGGCATTCTTGCTTCACTTTGGCAAGGTAAATGCAGAAACCGGATTCTTGTGGTTCGGCGTAGGCTTGGGAGTTGGTCTTGTATGTCTTTTCTCAGCCATCCGTCAGGGACAGATTTGTGCCAATGGTATCGTAGGCATGTCTCAGGGATATGACGTGCAGACAAATACTATGATTTATGCCGCATTCCCCGAGTTTTATGCTATTCTTGCGTTGGTAGCAACGTTCTTGGTGTAATCTTGGTACAATAATATCAGTTTTATATAGTCAAGGGTGCTGTCAGCAAAACAGCGCCCTTGATTGCTTTTTGTCAACGGCAGTTCTGTTTTGGTGCAATAGTTTTTGCAAATCAAGCAGAGCCGTTTGCTTTTTGACAAACCGTGTCTGGCGGCGTTGTTTCCTTTGGAACTGCTGATACACCAATTAGATATGTATGGATTTTAGTATTTGAAAAAAATATATTATCTTTGCATGCGAATAGAGAGGAAGGAAGCTTTCTCCCTATTTTTGTTGTTACTATAACGTGGTGATTCGAGTGTGAATTACCTTATATATTAATTTTATTGTTGAACATGAAAAATAAAAAAATGTCTCCCGAATATCTTTTCGAGATCAGTTGGGAGGTATGCAATAAGGTTGGCGGCATATATACAGTGGTATCTACAAAGGCCCGCACCTTGGCAGACGAAGAGGGGATTGAAGCTATATACATAGGCCCCGATTTGTGGAAAGAGAATGTCAACCCGCTTTTCAAAGAAGATAAAAGAATGTGGAAAGGCTGGGTGAAAAAGGCAGGCGAAGAGGGTATAAACGTACGTTGCGGATATTGGGAGATTCCCGGAAGACCGAAGGTTGTACTTATTGATTTCAAACCTTACTTCGAAAAGAAAGAGGAACTATACGCTGAATTGTGGGACGATTTTCAGGTTGACTCACTGCACGGATACGGCGATTATGATGATTCCATGATGTTCGGATACGCTGCCGGACGATTAATCGAAAGTTTTTATAACTACTATTTGAATAAGGACAACAAGGTTGTTGTTCAGGCTCATGAGTGGCAGACCGGCTACGCGGCTCTCTATGTAAAAAAGAATCTGCCTCAGGCGGGAACAATCTTTACAACCCATGCAACAAGCATCGGCCGCTCGATTGCATCAAACGGCAAGCCCCTGTACGATTATTTCGAGGGTTACAATGGCGACCAGATGGCTGCGGAGTTGAATGTCCAGTCTAAACATTCGGTTGAAAAACAGACTGCACACAATGTCGATTGCTTTACAACTGTAAGTGAACTTACTGCTCGTGAATGTGAACAGCTTATCGAGCGCAAGATTGATGTCATTCTTGAGAACGGTTTCGAAAAGGACTTTGTTCCCTCCGGTGCGGCATTTGCAAGCAAGCGCAAAAAGGCACGTCAGAACAGAATAAAGGTTGTTGAGGCGCTCACAGGTACAAAAATAGATGAAGATGCTTTGTTTATCGGCATCGGCGGACGCATGGAGATGCGCAACAAAGGTATCGACCTGTTCCTTCAGGCAGTTAAGGGTCTTAGAAGTGCAGAGGGGCTCGAACGCGACATAATTGCGTTTGTGGATGTTCCTGCATGGATGGATACTGCAAGAGAGGATTTGCTCGAACGTCTTTCTCAGGAGAATGTCCAGTGGGACACTCCGCTTGAGAATCCTTTTATCACTCATAAGCTCCACAATATGAACGAAGACGCAATTGTATGTGCAATCCGTTCATTGGGCCTCGACAGAATAGATGGCAGCCGTGTGAAGGTTGTTTATGTTCCTTGCTACATGAATGGCAGAGACGGAATCTTCGATATGAATTATTATGATCTTCTTATCGGTAATGACCTGAGCGTATATCCTTCGTACTACGAACCCTGGGGCTATACACCGCTTGAAAGCGTTGCGTTCCGTATACCTACTATCACAACCAACCTCGCAGGCTTCGGTCTTTGGGTGAATTCTTTGCTCGGAAAACAGGGCGAACTCAGTGATGGAGTTGAAGTTATTCAGCGCACAGACAGCAATTATTTCGAAATGTCCGATGTAATTACAAAAACAATTTGTAACTTTGCGGCTCAAAACGAGAAAAATGTTGACGCGATAAGAAAAAAAGCTGCGAAAATAGCCGATAAGGCATTGTGGAAATGCTTTATAAACAATTATTTCGACGCCTACGACTTTGCGTTGCAACAAGCAGAAAACAGAAAAGAACTATAATTTAAAGAAATAGATATGATTGAAATTAGTAATGCTAATGTTCCTAATTGGAAGACAATTAATGTAAAATCTCAGATACCCGAAGCGCTTAAGAAACTCGATATCCTTGCGCACAATATGTGGTGGGCGTGGAATCAGGATGCAAAAGATCTTTTCGAAATGCTCGATGAGAAATTGTATATCGAGTGTGGAAAGAACCCTGTGCTCTTGCTCGAAAAGCTCGGTTTCGAAAGACTCGAAGAGCTCTCTAAGGACAAGAATGTTCTTGCTGTATTGGACAGCGTATATGCTCGTTTCGAAAAATACATGAACGTCAAGCCCGATGCAAACAGACCTTCTGTAGCATACTTCTGTATGGAGTACGGTCTTTCACACGTTCTTAAAATATATTCAGGCGGTCTCGGCGTACTCGCAGGCGACTACCTCAAAGAGGCTTCTGACTCAAATGTAGACATGTGTGCTGTAGGTTTCCTCTACAGATACGGATACTTTACACAGTCTCTCTCTATCGATGGCTCACAGGTTGCAAACTATGAGGCACAGAACTTCAACAACCTTCCCCTTGAGCGCGTTATGGACAGCAACGGCGCTCCTATGGTGATTGATGTTCCTTTCAACGACTTCATTGTTCAGGCTAACGTATGGCGCGTGAATGTAGGACGCGTTCCCTTGTATCTTCTCGACACAGACTTCGAGCAGAACAGCGAGTATGACAGACCTATCACTCACAAGCTCTATGGCGGTGATTGGGAAAACCGTTTGAAGCAGGAGATTCTCCTCGGTATCGGCGGTATGATTATGCTTGAGAAACTCGGTATCAAGAAGGATATCTATCACTGCAACGAGGGACACGCAGCACTCTGCAACCTCCACCGTTTGACACAGTACATCAAGGATGGCTACACATTCGAGGAGGCACTTGAGATTGTACGTTCAAGCTCACTCTACACAGTGCACACTCCCGTTCCCGCAGGACACGACTACTTTGACGAGGCTCTCTTCAGCAAATATATGAGAAACTATCCTGCCAAGCTCAACATCACATGGGACGAGCTTATGGGTATGGGACGTATCAATGCAAAAGACAAGTCTGAGCGTTTCTGCATGTCAACATTCGCATGCAACACTTGCCAGGAGATTAACGGTGTGAGCCGTCTTCACGGAAAGGTATCTCAGTACATGTTCGCTGGCATATGGAAAGGCTATTTCGCAGAGGAGAACCACGTAGGTTATGTAACCAACGGTGTTCACTTCCCCACATGGGTTGCACCCGAATGGGATTCTCTCTATGAGAAATATTTCGACCCCACATTCCGTGGCGACCAGTCAAATGCAAGCATCTGGGAGGCTATCTATAACGTACCCAATGACGAAATCTGGTCAATCAGAAAACAGCTCAAGACAAAGCTTATCGAGCACATCCGCAAGTCTTTCAAAGAGACATGGTTGAAGAATCAGGGCGACCCCATGCGCATCGTTAACCTTCTCGACAAGATTAACCCCAACGCGCTTCTCATTGGTTTCGGCCGCCGTTTCGCAACATACAAGCGTGCTCACCTCCTCTTTACAGACCTCGACCGTCTTGCTAAGATTGTAAACAACGAGGAGCGTCCTATCCAGTTCCTTTTCACAGGTAAGGCTCACCCCCACGATGGCGCAGGTCAGGGCTTGATCAAGAAGATTATGGAAATCTCCAAGATGCCTCAGTTCCTCGGCAAGATTATCTTCCTCGAGAACTACGACATGGACCTTGCAAAGATGCTTGTATCAGGTGTTGATATCTGGATGAACACACCTACACGTCCTATGGAGGCTTCAGGTACTTCCGGTGAGAAGGCTCTTATGAACGGTGTACTCAACCTCTCTGTACTCGACGGCTGGTGGGTAGAGGGTTACAAACCCGGCGCAGGTTGGGCTCTCAAAGAGCAGCGTACATACCAGAATCAGGAGCATCAGGACCAGCTCGACGCAGCTACCATCTATGCTCTCCTTGAGAATGAGATTCTTCCCCTCTATCACGACAACAGAGGTGGCAAGGAGTATTCAGACGAGTGGGTTAAGTATATCAAGAACTCAATCGCACAGGTTGCACCTCACTTCACTATGAAACGTCAGCTTGATGACTACTACAGCAAGTTCTACAACAAGCAGGCTAAACGTTACCACCACCTCATTGAGAACGATTCAAAGGCAGCACGTGCACTTGCTAAATGGAAAGAGGAAGTTGCAGCAAAGTGGAATGACATCGAGGTTGTGTCTATCGATAGAGACGAGGCGCTTGTAAACGGCAACATGGAGGTAGGCAAGAGCTATCCTATTTCAGTCGTTATCGACGAGAAAGGTCTTGAGAATGCAGTAGGCATTGAGCTTGTAACTCTTACAGCTGATGCTAACGGAAGAGAGGATATCTACTCTGTTGAGCCTATGGAGATGGTCAAGAATGAGGGTAACCTCTATACATTCAACATCAACTACTCTGTGAATAATGCCGGTGCATTCAAAGTTTGCTACCGTATTTATCCTAAACATGAGGATCTTCCCCACAGACAGGATTTTGCTTTCGTTAAGTGGATGGCATAATTCTTATCTGAACAGATAATCAAAAAAAACGCGCCTTGCAATGCAAGGCGCGTTTTTTTGACCTAATGCCCGGCTGATATTTTTCTTGAGTGTAATTAATTGTGGATACTTAATGGTTATATCGCTCTTTTTTTGTAAATTTGCATGAATTAATTGTATATAGCCTAATTCTGCTTGTTGATGTGTATCATTATCCGGCAATAGGCTATATAGGTATGTGTCTGTAAAAGACATCGGATTTTTCTTAAATGGGAATTATTACATAATATGAAGAATATAAGGAATTTTTGCATTATTGCTCATATTGATCATGGAAAGTCAACGCTTGCCGACCGTTTGCTTGAAACTACAAAGACGATTCAGGTAACAGAAGGCCAGATGCTCGACAATATGGACCTTGAACGCGAAAGAGGTATAACCATCAAGAGTCATGCGATACAGATGGAGTATATTTACAAAGGTGAGACATATACTCTGAATTTGATTGACACTCCGGGACACGTGGACTTTTCGTACGAAGTGTCACGCTCGATAGCTGCATGTGAAGGTGCATTGTTGGTTGTAGATGCCACTCAGGGTGTTCAGGCACAGACAATCTCGAACCTCTATATGGCTTTTGATCACGGGCTTGAGATTATCCCGGTCATCAACAAGTGCGATATGGCAAATGCTATGCCCGAAGAGGTGAAGGATGAAATTGTAGACCTGCTTGGTTGCGACCGCGATGATATTCTTCTTGCATCAGGAAAGACCGGTATGGGAGTGGAGCAGTTGCTCGAAGCGATTGTTGAGCGTATTCCTGCGCCCGTCGGCGATGAAGAGGCTCCTTTGCAGGCATTGATTTTCGACTCGGTGTTCAACTCTTTCCGGGGTATCATAGCATATTTCAAGGTTGTCAACGGTGTTATCCGTTCGGGCGATAAGGTGAAATTCTTTAATACAGGCAAGGAGTATGTCGCAGATGAAGTAGGCGTGCTGAAGATGAATATGGTTCCTTGCAAAGAGCTCCGAACAGGAGATGTCGGTTATATCATATCAGGCATAAAGACATCGAAAGAGGTCAAGGTGGGTGATACGATTACTCACATAGCCCGTCCTTGCGATAATGCCATAGATGGTTTTGAAGAGGTCAAGCCGATGGTGTTTGCCGGAGTCTATCCAATTGATGCCGAAGATTATGAGGACTTGCGTGCTTCGCTGGAAAAATTGCAGCTGAACGATGCTTCACTTACTTTCCAGCCAGAATCGTCGGCTGCATTGGGATTCGGATTCCGTTGCGGATTTTTGGGCCTGTTGCACATGGAGATTGTGCAGGAACGTCTCGACCGCGAATTTGACATGAGCGTTATTACAACCGTGCCCAACGTTTCGTACATGGTATATGACAAGCAGGGCGAGGTGCAGGAGGTGCACAATCCCGGTGGCATGCCCGACCAGACACTTATCGACCACATTGAGGAACCATACATCAATGCAAGCATAATTACCCGTGCCGATTACATAGGTCCTATAATGACTCTTTGCCTCTCCAAACGTGGAGAGTTGCAGAAGCAGGAGTTTATAACAGGTAACCGTGTGGATATACGTTTCCTTTTGCCGCTTGGTGAGATTGTCATTGATTTTTACGATAAGCTGAAGAGTATCTCCAAGGGATACGCATCGTTCGACTATCACCCGGCGGGCTTCCGTACTTCAAAACTCATAAAACTTGACATTTTGTTGAATGGCGAGCCGGTGGATGCGCTTTCTACACTAACGCACATTGACAATGCCTACGGGCTCGGACGTCAGATGTGCGAGAAGTTGAAAGACCTTATCCCCCGTCAGCAATTCGATATTGCTCTTCAGGCTGCTATAGGGACAAAGATAATCGCCCGCGAGACTATCAAGCAGGTGAGAAAGGATGTAACAGCGAAGTGTTACGGAGGAGACGTTTCGCGTAAGCGAAAATTGTTAGAGAAACAGAAGAAAGGCAAGAAGCGCATGAAGCAGATTGGAAACGTAGAGGTTCCACAGAAGGCGTTCCTTGCTGTGTTGAAATTGGATTAATGGAGATTGAATATGGGTTTTTTCAGTTTTTTTTCAAAAGACAAGAAAGAGGTTCTTGACAAGGGATTGTCGAAGACCAAAGAGAGCTTTTTCGGCAAAATAGCCCGCGCGATTGCCGGAAAGACAACGATTGATGATGATGTCCTCGATAATCTTGAGGAGATACTTGTAACATCTGATGTGGGCGTCGATACTACGTTGAAAATCGTAGACCGCGTGCAGAAGAGAGTTGCACGTGATAAGTTCATGACAACTTCTGAACTTAACACATTGCTGAAAGACGAGGTTGCCGAGTTGTTGACAGAGAACAATTCGCAGGATTGCGAAGGTTTTGATATGCCGACAACTCCAGGAAAACCATACGTTATAATGGTGGTTGGAGTAAACGGAGTTGGTAAGACAACCACTATCGGCAAGCTTGCTTATCAGTTCAAGAAAGCCGGCAAAAAGGTCTATCTTGGCGCTGCGGACACATTCCGTGCAGCTGCGGTCGAGCAGCTTGTGGAGTGGGGACACCGTGTAGATGTTCCTGTTGTTAAGCAGAATATGGGTTCTGACCCTGCATCTGTGGCATACGATACATTGGCATCGGCAGTAGCAAACAATGCCGAGGTGGTGATTATAGACACTGCCGGCAGACTTCACAATAAGGTCGGTCTGATGAACGAACTTACAAAGATAAAGAATGTCATGAAGAAGGTTCTGCCCGATGCGCCGAATGATGTGCTTCTTGTGCTCGACGGCTCCACAGGACAGAATGCTTTTGAACAGGCTAAACAGTTTACAAAAGCCACTGAGGTGTCATCGCTTGCAATTACAAAACTCGACGGTACAGCCAAAGGCGGTGTGGTTATAGGTATCAGCGACCAGTTCAAGATACCTGTAAAGTATATCGGTCTTGGTGAGCAGATGGAGGATTTGCAGGTATTCAACCGCTACGAATTTGTTGATTCGTTGTTCAAATGATTAAGAATAGGGTAGATATTATCACGATGGGCTGCTCGAAGAATCTTGTCGATTCTGAGCAGTTGATGCATCGTCTTTCGGAGTGTGGCTATGAGGTTACACACGACAGCGAAAACCCCGAAGGGGAAATTGCTGTGATTAATACTTGTGGATTTATAGGTGATGCCAAGGAAGAATCTATAAATATGATTCTTGAATTCTGTCAGCGCAAAGAGCAGGGCGACCTCAGCAGGCTTTATGTGATGGGCTGTCTTTCAGAACGTTATCTTGATGAGCTTAAAGAGGAAATCTCGCTTGTAGACAAGTTCTATGGCAAATTCAATTGGAGCGCTATTGTTGAGGAACTCAAGAAAGACTACAGAGATGATGCTGGTTATAAAAGGTTCCTTACAACTCCTTCGCACTATGCCTATCTGAAAATCTCGGAGGGCTGCAACAGACGTTGCGCCTATTGTGCCATACCTATAATCACAGGTTCGCATGTGTCGCGTCCGATGGAGGAAATTGTCGACGAGGTCCGCTATCTTGTAGGCGAGGGAGTGAAGGAATTCCAGATTATTGCTCAAGAACTTACATATTACGGCAAGGATTTGTATCATCGCTCGGCAATCGCCGAACTTGTGGAACGTATCGCCGATGTGCCGGGTGTCGAGTGGATAAGGCTGCATTATGCCTATCCGACAAATTTCCCCGATGACCTCTTGCGAGTAATAAGGGAGAGAGACAATGTTTGCAAATATCTTGATATAGCCTTGCAGCATGTAAGTACGAAAATCCTGAAAAAGATGTTGCGTCCGGTAACCAAAGAGGAGACATACGGGCTTGTCGAGAAACTTCGCCGCGAGGTGCCCGGCATCTGTCTGCGTACCACCATGATGGTGGGTTTCCCCGGTGAGACAGACAAGGATTTTGATGAACTGATGGAGTTTGTACGTTGGGCGCGTTTCGACCGTCTCGGTGCATTTGCATACAGCGAAGAGGAGGGTACATACGCAGCGTTGAACTACAAGGACAGAATTTCCAAAAAGAAAAAACAGGAGCGGTTGGATGCATTGATGGCTGTTCAGCAGCGCATATCCACAAAACTTAACTACGAAAAGGTTGGCCGTTCATACAAGGTGATAATAGACCGTATCGAGGGCGATTATTACATAGGCCGTACTGAATATGATTCTCCGGAGGTCGATACAGAGGTGCTCGTTTCTGCTAAAGAGGCTGAATTGAAGATAGGCTCTTTCTATAATGTGGAGATTACTGATGCTACGGAATTTGATTTGATGGGTCGTTTGTGCTAATTGAAGTAAGCCGTTGAGTATGAATAATAAAGAATTTATAGGCAAGCTTGCTAAGAAGACATCGCTTCACGTTGCAGACGTTACTGCAAATGTAGAGGCGTTGCTCTCTGTTATGGTTGAGCGCCTAAAAGACAACGACCAGCTTAATATCTCAGGTTTTGGGGTTTTTGAGGTTAAGATGAGAAACGAAAAAATTCTTGTAAACCCGAAGACCGGACAGCGTATGCTTGTACCTCCTAAATTGGTTCCGGCTTTCAGACCGAGTTCCAAACTGAAGGATAAGTTCAAATAGCGTAGTTATGGATGCAAAATTGAACCATTCCGATTTAATCGCGCTCTTTTCAAAGGCTTGCGGTGTGCCGCTTGCCGATGCCGAAGCCTTTTCCTCTCAGTTTTTCGAGCTTATAGTTGAGGGGCTTGAGAGCGATGGCATAGTAAAAGTCAATGGCTTGGGTACTTTCAGAATTACATCGGTAGAGAGCAGGGAAAGTGTAAACGTAAACACCGGCGAGAGGTTCGAGATTAAAGGACACAAGAAACTTTCATTCACTCCTGCCGAGTCATTGAAAGAGACTATAAATGCTCCTTTTGCAATGTTTCAGCCGGTCGAGGTCGACGATGAGATTGAAGAAGAGACTGAGGTGATGCCGTTGGACGCCGATGCAGAAAATGAAGATGTTTCAGAGACCAGTATTGAGCCGGATTTTCCGTCGGCAGATTTATCCATAGACAACTCTGATTCCGAATCAGCGAATATAGAAGCAAACGCTCCTTCTGTAGAATTTGTCGAAGAGGAGTTGCCTGCTTCAGATGAGCAGCCCCCGGTAGCAGACACGCACCTTGCAGAAACGATAGAGGAGGAGCAGCCGTTGGACAATGCGGTAGGGCTCTCTTCTGCTATTGCAGATGAAAGAGCTGCAGAAGAGACTCAAGAGACTGCTGTTGAAGCTATTGTGATTCAGGAAGAACAAAAGGAGGATGCGGATGATGGAACCGTAGGCAATGGCTCCGTCAATGAAACTGAAGACGGGATAACTGTCGGAAAAGAGTTGCAACAGCCCGATAAAGGCAACGGTAGAGGAAGAGCGAAGAGGGTAGCGGCATTTTCCTTTGCTGCAATTCTCGCAGCTCTAATTGTTGTTGTCGGTTATAATATTTTTGACAGCGATGACGACGCCTCACAAGTTGTTCAAGAGAAGCCGCTCAATGAAAAATTGGCTGAACCAACAGAGGCCGTAGCAGTTGCCGGGAACGTAGCAACTGATTCTGTTGTTGAGGACACGCAGGAAGAGATGCCTCCTTTTGTGCTGATAGACACATTGGCAAAACGCAGGCTTGCTGTTATAACGGTGAAAGATACAACGGATTATATAATCAATGGAACCATTGTGGAGCATACAGTGGAACTTGACGAGACACTGATAAGAATATCGTTGAAACATTACGGCGACAAAAGATTGTGGCCATACATAGTCCAGCACAATAATTTGTCGCAGCCCGATGAACTGGCATGCGGAATGGTGTTGAAAATACCCTCTTTGGTGCCGCGCAATTGAGTCTTGTTTTAGGATAATAGGGCTATGATTATGAAAAATGCATAAATTCAACAGTGCTTAATTCACTTTTATGAATTTTAACATAGCGTTTTAACTAAAAAGCTTAATTTTGGCTTCGCATAATTCGCAAGTATAGAAATAATATTAAACAAAAATATAAAGAACAGATAAGTTTATGAATGGTACAATAGACATTCGTGAATTGAACGAAATGATTGAAAGGCAGAGCGGTTTTGTTACCAATTTGCAGACAGGTATGAATCAAGTGATTGTCGGTCAGAAACACTTGATAGAGTCATTGCTCATCGGTCTTTTGGCAGATGGCCATGTGTTGCTCGAAGGTGTTCCCGGATTGGCAAAGACTCTTGCCATAAAGACTCTTGCAAGTCTTGTCGACGGCGATTTCAGCCGCATACAGTTCACACCCGACCTCTTGCCTGCCGATGTTATAGGTACAATGGTGTATAGTCAGAAAGAGGAAAGATTCAAGTCAAATAAAGGACCGGTCTTTGCAAACTTTGTGCTTGCCGACGAGATTAACCGTGCACCTGCCAAGGTGCAGAGTGCGCTTCTTGAGGCCATGCAGGAGAGACAGGTTACAATCGGAAAAGAGACATTCGCACTTCCGCAGCCTTTCCTTGTGCTTGCCACACAGAACCCCATCGAGCAGGAGGGTACCTATCCTTTGCCTGAGGCACAGGTGGACCGTTTCATGTTGAAGGTCATTATAGGTTATCCCGAAATTTCAGAGGAGAAAAGGATTATCAGACAAAATATTACCGGTGAAAAGACCGAAGTGAAGGCCATACTCAAGCCTGAAGAGATTGTAGAGGCAAGAAAGGTCGTGAGACAGGTATATATCGACGAAAAGATAGAACAGTATATTGCCGATATAGTATTTGCGACACGTTATCCCGACAAATACAATATGCGTGATTTGAAGGACTATATCTCGTTCGGTGCATCACCGCGTGCATCAATCAATCTTGCTCTTGCAGCACGTGCTTATGCATTCATCAAACGTCGCGGATATGTAATTCCCGAAGACGTGCGCGCGGTGGCACACGATGTGTTGAGACACCGTATCGGTCTCAGTTATGAGGCAGAGGCCAACAATATGACTGCCGATGAGATAGTAAGCAAGATTCTCAACAGTGTCGAGGTACCCTAAAAAGTTTTATGGAGACGAGTGAGCTAATTAAAAAGGTCCGTAAAATAGAGATAAAGACTCGCGGACTCTCGCATAATATTTTTGCGGGACAATATCACTCTGCATTCAAGGGACGCGGAATGTCTTTCAGCGAAGTGCGTGAATATCAATATGGCGACGATGTCCGCGATATTGATTGGAATGTTACTGCCCGTTTCCACAAGCCTTTCGTAAAGGTGTACGAAGAGGAGCGCGAACTTACTGTAATGTTGATAGTGGATGTTTCGGAAAGTCTCTCTTTCGGAACAGCCTCTCAGACAAAAAGGGATATGTTGACTGAGATTGCTGCGACATTGGCTTTTGCAGCGATACAGAACAACGACAAAATCGGTGTCATATTCTTCTCGGACAGAGTGGAGAAGTTTATTCCCCCTCAAAAGGGCAGAAAGCATATTCTTTATATTATTCGCGAACTTCTCGGATTTGCACCTGAGAGCAAAAGGACAGACCTCAGAGTCCCGTTGGAATTCCTTACCAATGCCATCAAAAAACGTTGTACGGCATTTGTCTTGAGCGACTTCTTGACAGAGTCGGATTATATGAATGCAATGATAATTGCCAATCGCAAGCACGATGTTGTAGCCATACAGGTATATGACCGCAGAGTTGCTGAGTTGCCAAAGGTGGGGCTCATGAAAATTCTTGATGCGGAGAGCGGCAATGAAGTGTATATAGATACCTCTTCGTCGAAGGTGCAGAAAGCACATAGGGAATGGTGGAGCGGCCTCTGTTCGAAACGTGAGACTGTTTTTGCCAAAAGCCGTGTAGACTCTGTATCCATAAGGACAGACGAGGATTATGTCAAGGCACTTATCGCTCTGTTTGCAAAGAGAGGATAGTGCCTGCGAGCAAATGGAATTATTCATTGAGAATAACCGGATATGAAAAATAGAACAGGAGTTTTTCTACTATATATATTGATGTCTTTATTCTGTGCTGCCGGTGCAGATGCGCAGAATGTAACGATAAACGCAGAAATCGATTCTTTTCAGAGGCTCATCGGTGAGCAGGCCAATATAAGACTTGAGGTAACAGCAAACAGCGACAGCAAGATTCTTTTTCCTGCGTTCGAAGAGAACTGTATTGTCGAGGGTGTAGAAATAGTACACAAGGCAGAGCCTGATACCCAATACCTTAACAATAGGAAACGAATGGAAATCACGCAGGTATATACAGTTACCTCTTTCGATTCGTCGCTCTATGTGATTCCGCCGTTCGAGGTGGTTGTCGACGGTTCTCCGTACTATTCCAAAGAGCTGGCTCTTGCAGTCTATACCATGCCGATAGACACCACTAACCTTGATGCCTTTTTCGGTCCTAAGGATATTTGGCGTACAAAACTTATGTGGGACGACTATAAGGCGACTTTGCTATATCTGCTCCTGTTTGTTCTTTTTGCAGCCGCATTTGCATGGGTACTTGTACGTTATCTCAACAACAAGCCTATCATCCGCATAGTGAAGATAAAGCCGCAGGAGCCTCCGCATACTGTAGCGTTCAAGGAGTTTGAGCGCATAAAGGGCGACGGAAAGTGGCGCGATTCGGGAATGACAAAAGAGTATTATACAGAGATTACCGATGCTTTGCGCGAATACATCAACCGCAGATTCGACTTCAATGCAACCGAAATGACAACTTCCGAGATTATAGAGAATCTTCTCAAGGTCTGTGATAATGAGAGCATTAAAGAACTTCATGAGTTGCTGGTGATGGCAGACCTCGTGAAATTTGCCAAGTATGAACCTGCAATGAACGAGAATGACAGGAATATTGTCAACGCCATCGAATTCGTGAACAGCACGAAGATTGAGGTAGACCCCGAATCTCTGCGTCCGGTAGAGAAGAAGATAGTGAACAAACGCTCCAAAAGAGCCAAGATGCTGTTACTCCTCTCTGTTGCAGTGCTGGCGGTTGTTGCCGTTGTGTTGCTGGTGATGCTTGTTTACGAAGTATACTATCTGTTTGCATAATATAGAAAATAAGATTATGGTTTTTTCCAATATATTTGCATTTTTATTGTTTATACCGCTGATAGGATATATTGTCTGGTATATTCTGCTCGGACACCGTAAAACTCCGACGTTGAAGGTCTCTACAGCCGTCCCCTTCCTTAAGAGCGGTCTCAGAAGTTATAAAAACTATCTGTTGCACCTGCCATTTGTCTTGCGTGTCGTTGCGCTGGCGATGTTGATAATGGTGCTTGCGCGTCCACAGTCTACCAACAGCTGGCAGAACAGCGATGTAGAAGGCATTGACATAATGCTGGCGATGGACGTATCTACAAGTATGTTGGCAATGGACCTCGCTCCAAACAGGTTAGAGGCAGCAAAACAGGTAGCTGCGGAGTTCATCAACGGCCGTCCGAATGACAATATTGGTCTGACAATCTTTGCAGGAGAGAGTTTCACACAGTGTCCTTTGACAGTCGACCATGCAGTCCTCCTGAATATGCTCAATTCCGTCAAATGCGACATTGCATCAAAAGGAATAATAGAGGATGGAACGGCAATTGGCATGGGCATAGCAAATGCTGTCAGCCGACTGAAGGAGAGCAAGGCAAAATCGAAAGTGATAATTCTGCTCACAGACGGTTCGAACAATCGAGGCGAAATTTCGCCCGAAGCTGCTGCCGAAATTGCCAAGCAATTCGGTGTAAGAGTCTACACAATCGGCGTGGGAACAACAGGCGAGGCTCCATACCCCTACAACGGTCAGGTAATAAATGTCCCGGTTGAGATTGACGAGACAACACTCAACAAGATAGCTACTCTGGCAGACGGTAACTACTATCGTGCAACAAGCAACACGAAGCTGAAAGAGGTCTACGAAAAAATCGACAAACTTGAACGTACAAAATTGCATGTAAAGGAGTTCAGCCGCAAGGAAGAGGAGTATGCTTTCTTTGCAATTGTGGCATTGGCAGCGCTGATGCTTGAATTGCTGTTGCGCAACACCTTGCTAAAAACAATACCATAATTATTACAGCCATGAGATTTGCAAATCCGGAATATTTCTATTTTTTGATATTGATTCCGCTCTTTGTGGCGGTATATTACATATCTGCCCGCCATCGCATGAAGCGGTTAAAGGAGTATGGCGACGTAGCGTTGCTTGAGGAATTGATGCCAGATGTATCAGCCTATCGTCCGGGAGTGAAGTTTACACTCTCATTGATAGCTATGGCATTGTTGACAGTGGTGCTTGCCCGTCCGCAGTTCGGTTCTAAGTTGGAGACTGTTACACGGCAGGGTATAGAAACAGTTATTGCTCTCGACATTTCAAATTCTATGCTTGCCGAGGATATCGCTCCCAACCGTTTGGAGAAATCAAAAAAGATAATTTCGCGGTTAATCGACAAGTTCGAAAACGATAAAGTAGGATTGATAGTATTTGCCGGTGATGCCTTTGTGCAGCTTCCCATTACCAGCGATTTTGTTTCGGCAAAGATGTTTATGGAGACAATTACTCCATCGCTCATAAGCCGGCAGGGAACAGACATAGGTGCCGCAATCAACCTTGCAATGAAGAGTTTCACGCCGAATAAGGAGGTCGGAAAGGCTGTAATTGTAATCACCGACGGCGAAAACCATGAAGGAGGAGCCGAAGATGCTGCAAAAGTTGCCGTTGAGAGCGGAATCTCAATATATATGCTTGGAGTGGGTTCTACCGACGGTGCACCTATTCCCGATGAATCTTCCAATGACTACCGGCGCGACAAAGACGGCAATATCGTCGTTACAAAACTGAACGAAGAGATGAGCCGCAACATTGCAAAGGCAGGCAACGGAGCATATATCCGCGTGGATAACACTAACAACGCCCAGAAATTACTCGAAAAGGAGATTGATAAGCTTGCAAAGGCGGATGTCTCTACAGAGGTTTTCACAGAATATGACGAACAGTTTCATCTGATTGCATGGCTGGCACTAATTCTGCTGGTGGCAGATATATTGATTCTTCCGGGAAAAAGCCGCCTGACAAGAAACTTCAATCTTTTCGGAGAAAAAAAAGAAACAAAAAAATAGCATTATGTCAAGAATAAGATATTGTTTTCTGCTCGTGATTCTTTCTGCATGCACATTGGTGAATGCACAGAGAGACTATCGCGACTATTTGCGGGGTGGAAATAAACTTTATACAGATAGTGTGTTCGATAAGTCTGAAATTCAATACCGTAAGGCACTCGAAAAGGATGCGAATGGGGTTGATGCGTTGTATAATCTTGGCAATTCGCTGCTTTTGCAGAGCAAGGCAAAGGATGCAATGGACCAATATCAGATAGTGGAGAAGAAAGAGACCGATCCTGAAAAACTCGCTCAGGTCCATCACAACAAGGGAGTCATTCATCATGGCAGCAAGGACTACGCCTCGGCTGTGGAGTCCTACAAGGAATCTTTGAGAAAGAATCCGCATGACCATGAGACACGCTACAACCTTGCCCTTGCAATGCACCATCTGAAGCAGCAACAGCAGCAGCAACAGCAACAACAGCAGCAACAGGAACAGCAGCAGCAAATGTCGAAAGAGAATGCCGAGCAGATGTTGCAGGCTGCTATGCAGGACGAAAAGGATGTGCAGGAAAAGGTGAAGAAAATGATGCAGATGCGTGGCCGTAAACTCGAAAAGGACTGGTAAACACTATTATATATAGCTGAATAATAAAAAACACACTCTTACAACAGGATAGAACGAATATAAATGATAAAATGAAGAGACTATTATTTACATTAACCGGGCTTTTTGTGATGTTGGCAGTAGCAATTGCCGATGAAATATCATTTGTTGCCTCTGCACCGAACGCCGTGGTAGTCGGTCAGCAATTCAGATTGAGCTACAAGGTGAACCGTGGAAATGCCAAAGAGCCCCGCATACCCTCAATGGATGGCTTTACAATATTGATGGGGCCTTCCCGTTCTTCGCAAATGAGTTACAGTAATGTAAACGGTGAGGTTACTTCTACAAAATCCTTGACTTTCACATATGTACTCAGAGCCGATAAGGAAGGTTCATTTACATTGCCTGCTGCTGCAACAGAAGTGGATGGCGAGAATATAAAGTCAAATTCTGTGGATATAAAGGTATTGCCTCAGGATAAAAGACAGACAGCCTCACAGTCGGTTACACAATCCAATGGCGGCGCTTCTTCGGCAGAAATCAGCAAGGACGACCTCTTCATAGCAGCCACGCTCAACAAGACAAAAGTGTTTGAGCAGGAGGCTGTGCTATTGACATACAAAGTCTATTCGGCAGTGAATTTGACATCACTGAACAACAAAATGCCTGCACTTAAGGAATTTCATGTTCAGGAGATAGAGCTTCCGCAACAAAAGGAGTGGCAGCTCGAACATTACAAAGGACGCAATTACCGTGCTCTCACTTGGAGGCAATATCTGCTCTTCCCGCAGCAGTCGGGAAAAATAGAAATTCCCTCTATCGATTTCGAAGGTGTAGTTGCCATGCAGGTACGCACCAGCATGGATCCTTTTGATCTTTTCTTTAATGGTGGCAGTCAATATACTGAGGTAAAGAGAACAATAAAAACTCCCGCTTTGACACTCAATGTCGAGAGCCTGCCCGCAGGCAAGCCCGACGGATTTTCGGGTGGAGTAGGAGATTTCAGCATTAAATCGAGCATAAGCGCAACAGACGTGAAGGCGAACGAGGCTGTTACCATGCGCATAACAATATCTGGTGCAGGAAACATGAAGCTTCTGAAAGCGCCCGAAGTGAATTTCCCTGCCGATTTCGAGGTTTACGACCCAAAGGTAGATAACAGCTTCTCGGTCAAGAGCATCGGACTTTCGGGAAACAAAATCATAGAATACCTTGTGATTCCCCGTCATGCAGGCACGTTCACAATTCCTCCCGTGAAGTTCTCATATTTCGATGTCAAGCAGTCTCAGTACCGCACGCTTGAAACAGAGCCTTATACACTTACAGTTGCAAAAGGCAAGGATGGAGATTCGCAGATTGCCACCGGCTATGTGAGCAAAGAGGACCTTAAACTTTTGGGCAAGGATGTCCGCTTCATCAAAAACGGCAAGACATCATATTTCAGCAAGGAAAAATCGTTCTTCGCTTCAACAGCATACATGCTTTGTTATCTTCTTCCATTCGTGTTGTTCGTAGCCTACATAATTGTCTGCCGCAAAAGAATGACAGAGAATGCCAACATCACAAAATTGCGTACCAAGAAAGCAAGCAAGGTGGCTGTCAAGCGCCTAAAAGCAGCAAAGCAGATGATGGCAGAGAACAAGAGCAGTGAGTTTTACGATGAAATCCTTAAAACTTTGTGGGGTTATGTGAGCGACAAGCTCAGTATCCCAGTGTCGAAACTTTCAAAAGACAATATTGCTGCACGACTCAGCGAAAGGGGAGTGGACGAACCATTGATAAACGATTTCGAAAAAGTTCTCAGTGAGAGTGAATTTGCCCGTTATGCACCCGGCAATCCCGGAGAGACTATGGACAAGGTCTACAGCATGGCGATGAATGTAATCACAAAGTTGGAAGATACAATAAAAAGATAACCGGATTATACGATATACGATGAAAAAGCTCATATACATAATACTGTTTCTTACAGTGCCGTTTGCTGTGGCAGCACAGGATGCTTCGGCACCGACAGATAAAATTGCCGGCGACAGCGCCTATGTGAATGGCGACTATCAGACTGCCATCGGAATATACGAAGCGTTGACGGCTGCCAACGGCGAGTCTGCCGAAGTCTATTACAATCTTGGCAACGCATATTACAAGTGCGACAACATCGCTAAGGCTGTGCTAAACTATGAACGCGCACTTCTTCTCAATCCCGGAGACAATGACACCGAATTCAATCTCGAACTTGCACGCAGCAAAACTGTCGACAAAGTGGCTCCGGTATATAAATTTTTCTTAGTCAGTTGGTTAGAGGGTGTTGCCAATCTGTTGACAATGTCGGCTTGGAGCATATTGGCTGTAACATCATTTGTTGCTATGCTTCTGACCATATTGCTTTTCCTGTTCGGAAAAAGCGTTGGAGTGAAAAAAACAGGCTTCATTGTTGCCATAATCTCTCTCTTTATTACTATATTTGCTAATCTCTCGGCATTCCACCGTTACAACTCTCTGACAGAGCGCAACGATGCAATCATCATGGCACAGTCGGTTACAGCCAAAAGCACACCGAGCGAATCGGGAACAGAACTCTTTGTAATACATGAGGGCCGCAAGGTGAAGATTTCCGATGACACCATGAGGGAGTGGACAGAGATAGAACTTGAGGATGGCAACAAAGGTTGGGTACCGGTATCCTCACTCGAAAGAATCTAAGAAGATACGACGATAAAGCAAAACGCTCGGTTCAGGGTCTTCTGCCAAATTTGGGAATTATGTTTGATTTAGAGCAGATTATAGAATTTGACAAACAGTTGCTTTTGATGCTCAATGGCAGTGAATCACTCTATTGGGACGGTGTAATGAGTGTGTATACCACAACAGTGGTGTGGATACCTTTTGCGCTGTCTCTTGTCTATCTGTTGATCAAGAACAACAGTATAATGAATTTTGTAGTACTGCTCATAATGATTGCTCTTGTAATCACCCTTACCGACGGCATAACCTCTACAATCTGCAAACCGCTTTTTGCCCGTTTCCGCCCCACGCACGACCCCGATATAATGTACATGGTTGATATTGTAAACAATTACCGTGCTTACAAGTATGGATTCATGTCGAGCCATGCAGCCAATTCGTTCGGAGTGGCAGTCTTTGTGATGTTGCTTGTCAAGCACAGGCTTCTAAGCATTTCGGTAATTGTCTGGGCATTGATAAACAGTTATTCGCGTATATATTTAGGCGTGCATTATCCCGGAGACATTCTATGCGGTGCAGTAGTCGGAATATTGTGCGGCATGCTCATTTATCGTCTCTATTCATATATAAGCGACAAGATGAGAAGAAATTACAACGGATGGGTTTCGGACAATTACACCAAGAGCGGTTATTCAGTTTCCGATGTGCACTTTATGCTGATGGTCCTTTTCGGCACATTCGCCTTTATACCCATCTTTGCCTTTATAACATTGCATAACAAATTCATTTAAAAAGCATCTTCCTAACTATGAAAATACTGCTGTGTAGAATTGCCTGGGGGATATGTTATTTGCTCTCATTGCTCCCATTTTGCATTCTATATTTGATATCAGATGTAATCTATCTGGTGGTATTCTATATTATACGCTACCGGAGAAAAGTAGTTCACAAGAATCTGCTGAATTCATTTCCCGAAAAATCAGCAGATGAAATTGCCACGATTGAGAGAAAATTCTACAAGACTCTGTGCGACTATTTTCTCGAAACTGTCAAGATGCGTACAATCAGTGAGAAAGAGGTTCGTCGGCGCATGCAGTTCCCCGGTGTCGAAGGAATTGAAGAAGACTCTTTGGCTGGAAAGTCGGTTGTGCTATATATTGCACACAGCATGAACTGGGAGTATATAACTTCTATTCCCCTGCACATGAAAGATACGGGAGCGCAATTTGCCCAAATATATCATCCGCTTGAGAATCGCTATTTTGACGAAGCCTTCATAAGACTGAGAGAACGTTTCGGTTCAATATCTATTCCAATGGCACATACATTGAGACGGATCGTAGACTATAATCGCGAAAAACGTCCCTTCATCATCGGATTCCTTGCCGACCAGGTTCCCACATGGGAGGCAATCAACCATTGGGTCAATTTTATGAATCAGGATACACCGGTTTTCACCGGCACTGAGAAGATTGCAAGACGTTTCGGAGCTGCTGTCTATTATCTTTCGATGACCCGTGTGAAGCGAGGATATTTCCAGGGACGTATAATAAAGATGCACGACGATGCTTCTAAAACCGAAGAATTTGCATTGACAAACGAATACTTCAGGTTGGTGAGCGAGGACTTGAAACGCGAACCGTGGCTCTGGCTATGGACCCATAAGAGATGGAAACGTACACGAGAGGGTTATGCCAAACGCGAGAAGAAGAGGGCAGAAGACAGACGTCGCCTGATGGAAAATTCCACAAAGCAAGTCTGAATTGTCAATGTCTATGAGAATCTTAAACGTTTTATCTGCGCTGGCTCTTTTCCTTGCGGTGTCATGTACAAATGCCGGCGATGCGGGATTTACTGAATATGTCAATCCTCTTATCGGCAGTGGCGGGCACGGACATGTTTTTGTAGGCGCCAATGTCCCTTTTGGAATGGTGCAGTTAGGACCAACCAGCATAAGTCAGGATTGGGACTGGTGTTCGGGCTATCATCGCGACGAGGCTACTGTTATAGGATTTTCACATACACATCTTAGCGGTACGGGCATTGGCGACATGTTCGATGTTACAGTGATGCCTGTAACGGGAGATGTCGTGTATGCACGCGGTAAGGTTGACGAACCAGAAAGCGGCTTGTGGTCGATGGCTGACCGCTCACAAGAGGTTGCCGAAGTCGGTTATTATTCTGTTCCGCTTGAGAGATACGGCATCAAAGCCGAACTTACTGCTACGGCACGTGTCGGCTTGCATCGTTACACATTCCCGGAATCTGATGAAGCAGCGATAGTCTTCGACTTGCAGAATGGCGGTTGCTGGGACCGTCCTTATGAAGTTCATATGCAGGCTGAGGGAAACAATCGCATAGTCGGCTACCGTTACTCTAACGGATGGGCTGCCAATCAACGTGTCTATTTTGTCGCCGAGTTCGAAAAGCCTTTCAGCAGTTTCGGCATTAAAGGGAACGGAATGTATGGACGTGCCTCCTTTTCGACCGTTGCCGGTGAAGAGATTCTTTTAAAGGTGGCAATTTCGCCTGTGAGCATTGATGGTGCAAGGCTTGCCATGAAAGGCGAACTTCCAGGATGGGACTTCGAAGGTATCCGAAAGGCGGCTGTAAAGGCTTGGGACAATGAACTTGCACGCATCAGGATTTCTGTGAGAGATGACAGCATCAGAAACATTTTCTATACGGCAATGTATCACTCTATGATTGCTCCCATGCTCTTCAGTGATGTTAACGGAGATTACCGCGGTGCCGATGACAAGGTTTACAATAGCGATGTCCCGCGATATACCGGGCTTTCGCTATGGGATACATATCGCGCAAAGCAGCCGCTGATGACAATCATACAACCAAAGAAAGCGGGCGAATTTGTTGCAACAATGGTTGACATCTGCGACAAGCAGGGCGACCTTCCGGTGTGGCATCTTTGGGGAAACGAGACCGATTGCATGGTCGGTGATCCTGCAATCCCTGTTGTTGCCGATGCGATAGTGAAAGGGCTGGACGGTTTTGACCGCCTTAAAGCTTTCGGTGCCATCAAAAAGACTGCAGCACGATTGGAACGTGGCAAGGAGTTCCGCAGTGAATATGGATATATCCCATGCGACTTGCGTGGCGAAGCGATAGCCTTTGATATGGAATACGCACTTGCCGACGGCGCTGCGGCAAACGCTGCCCGTGTGTTAGGTCTCGATGCCGATTATGACCATTTTACAAGACGGAGCCATTCCTATCGTGTCTATTTCGATAAGGAGATCGGTTTTATACGCGGAGTTGACAGTGAGGGCAAATTCCGTTCTCCATTCAATCCCTATTTCTCTGCCCATCGCGAAAATGATTATTGCGAGGGCAATGCATGGCAATATACGTGGCTTGTCCCACATGACATGCGCGGATATGTTCAGTTGTTCGGCGGTAGAGAAGCTTGTATAGAGCGTCTCGATTCGCTATTCCTCGCTCCGTGGATGGATGAGGGGAACGCATCTCCTGACATTTCGGGACTGATAGGGCAGTTTGCTCATGGAAACGAACCGAGTCATCATATTTTGTATCTTTATACAATGTTGGGTGCACCTCATAAATCTGCCGAAAGAGTGCGTGAGGTTATTCGCACGCAGTACCGCAACGGTTTCGACGGATTGTCGGGAAATGAGGATATGGGGCAGATGTCTTCGTGGTACATAATGTCAGCCCTCGGCTTCTATGAGGTGGAGCCGGCAGGTGGCAGATATTGGTTCGGTTCGCCTATTGTGGATAGGGCAGAACTTGCTGTGCAAGGCGGAACCTTTACCATTGAGACAACCAATAACAGCGATAAGAACATATATATAAAGAGCATCGAATTGAATGGCAATAAACATAATCTGCCTTATATTGAACATGCAGATATTGTCAAAGGCGGCAAGCTTGTGATTGAGATGTGCAATGAACCGACATTGTGGTACGATGCCGATATTCTATGCAAGTAGCTCGTTTTTTGCGTTGTGTCAAACATCTGTCTGCTCTGTCAGAAATTAAGCTTTACCCCTAATCCCAAACTGAGAATATCTTTCAGCCTTATCTCTCCTGTGTTAGGAAAATAACTGCAAAGATAGATGTCGCTTGTGTTGAATTCGTAATAAAACGACACACTCTTCAGGTTCATCTTCTCCTTTTGGGGAATATGCAGTGTAATCTCTTGCCCTATAAAAATGTTGGGGCGTATGCGTGGGGAGAACCTATAATATCCCGACGGATATTTTTCGGGCTCTTTCGCCCAGAAGTGATGACTGTATATTGTGTTCAGGAACAGCCCGCAGTTCAGCGGTCTAAGGCTTATTTTGCTGTTCAGAGAGATATGCCATGGCGAATAGGTCTGTTTCAGTGTAAGCGTTGCTTTTGCTCTGTTCGATTGGTATTTTTCAATCACTCCGACCAAAAGTGCAGTTGCCCATTGGTCGTTTTTCCCATATTCCCATTCACACCCTATGGAGAGGTAGCCGATGCTTCCTGCGTGCTGCCCTACAATGCTGCGTGGAATCATCGGGTGGCGTTTCTTCTCCGTCGCCTGCACAGATGTTGCAAGAAACAGTGAAGCCACTATAATCATGGCGAATTTAGAAATCACATACTTCATAGCTATAGCTGTTGTCGGTTACAGTGAAGAGAAGATAGGCTCTTTTGTGTATGCAGGGTGCCATGATGTACCTTACACCATCGTCGAACAGTTCTCTGTCCTTTAACGAATGGCCGTGTCCCGAAAGTACGCACAGCAGGTTGGGAAACTCCTTAATCTTTTCGTGGAAACGATGCATGGCATTGTTGTTGAACTGTTCCGAAAAGGGTTGTGCGTGTATGGCTACAATCGTCTGTCTGATGCCTGCATCAAGATAGTCAAGTTCATTTTCAAGAAAATCGAAATTCGGCACATGTTCAGCATCCTCCTTTTCGAGTGCATTCGTGTTAAGACAAACAAAGCGTGTGCATCCTGCCGTAAATGCAAAATCCGGCTCGCCGAAGATGTATCTATATGCACTCTCTCCTGTTCCCAAAAAGTCGTGGTTGCCGATAATGCACAAATACGGGTGGCGCAATTTCTGTAGAATATCCCGTTGCCATACGAATTCTTTTGTCGCTCCGAAGTCCGAAATGTCGCCACAGTGAATCACAAACGAGATGTCGTTCCGCCTGTTCAACGCCTTCACAGCATCGTATGTGTCGTCATACCAGCGTTGTGTATCTGTGATCATTGCAAATTTCAGCGTATCGGAATATTCTGAAAGTTCAATGGCTTCGATGTTCTTTTCTGTCAAGCCATGCGCTCCTTTGATGTTGCAGTCGTATGGATGATATTCGAGCATATCGCACGATGCAATTAGAGCCGTTACAGCAATAAATGGTAAAAAATATGTATAATCTATGATGCGCCTGCACACTCCTTGCAGAGCGCATATGGTTATATCATGGTTTTTCAAAGTAATCTGCTAATTTGTTTTCGTTTGCAAAAATACAAACAAAAATATCTCCATTTATGCCGTTTTCTGCGTTCTGTTTTTCATTTTCGTGTCTCTGTCTATTGTGCGTTTGAAATTTAATCATTATCTTCGCATAAGATTAAAAAAATCATACAATTCCTGATACATCCATTATATGAATGAATTTTCCACCGACAAAGAAGATGTCTTCTATGCGCCGTTAACATATAACGAATCTGCCCGAAAATATGGAAAATGCGACCGCACCATGCTTATTCTATGTACATCCGGCAGTGCGGTAGTCGAAATAAATTACCGCAAGTATAGTATTGTGCCAAACAGTACAGTTTCTCTTGTGTATATGGATATAGTGTCGCGCGTCTATGAAAGTTACGATTTTCGTGGTCATTGTCTCTCCATTTCGCCTATGCTGATAAGCGGGCAATTGCAGAAGATGAATTTTTCTTTTCTGGCTGCCTCGCGTCGCAACAATGTAATAAAATGGGACAGCCAATATGCCAAGTACATAGAGCATCTATTCGAGTCAATAGCCCTTTGCAAGGAGTTTGACGACTATGAACTGTTCAAGACAACCGCCATAAATCAGTATTTCTGCTATTTGAATCTTCTTAAGACATATCTTCAGAAGAAAGAGGTTATTGACGGAGAACAGCAGGACAGTTCCTCTTCGAGCAAAAAGGAGTATTTCATGATGTTCATTAAAGAGCTTTTTGCCCATTTCAGAGAATCGCGCGAGGTGCTCTTCTATGCCAATCAACTGAAAATAAGCAGCAACTACCTTAACGAAGTGTGCCACAACGTCTGCGAACACTCGGCAAAAGAGGTTATAGACAACTACATCTCCGTTCAGCTTAAATATGAACTCTGCAACAGCGACAAGTCCATGCAAGAACTTGCCGAGGAGTATAATTTCCCCAACCAGTCATATCTTAGGGAGGTTCTATAAATTCAATTTACCATTAGCGAGTAGTCAGAACCTCA
>CAYWIE010000024.1:0-34298 GCA_964458275.1 uncultured Bacteroidaceae bacterium | reverse complement strand
CATCCTGTTGCAGGTGCTCGACGATGGAAGGCTCACCGACAACAAGGGCAGGGTGATGAATTTCAAGAATACCATAATAATAATGACAAGCATTCTTGGAAGCAGCTACATACAGGAGCAGTTCGAGAAGATAAATGCCGCCAATCGCGAGGCTGTCATTGAGGAGACAAAGAATCACTTGATGGAGATGCTCAAGAAGAGCATACGCCCCGAATTCCTCAACCGCATAGACGAGACAATAATGTTCACACCGCTTAACAGAGAGGAGATTGAGCAGATAGTACGTTTGCAGGTTGCCGAAATAAGCAGCCGTCTCTCAGAGGGTGGCGTTACGTTGAATGTAACTGATGCGGCAGTGGCTCTTCTTGCCGATGCAGGGTTCGACCCGCAGTTTGGTGCACGACCTATCAAGCGTGCCATACAACGTTGTCTGCTCAACGACCTTTCGAAGCAGATTATAGCCGGCACAGTAGATCGTTCTCGTCCGGTAACGGTCGATGGAAGGGATGGAGAGATTCTGTTTTCCAACTGATGATTTTTTCAATTGGCAACTATATATAAAAAGAACGCCGCACTTTTGAGAATTGCGGCGTTCTTTTTATATATAGTTGGTCTCTATTCACCTTCGAATATGCTTGAACCGACACGTACACAGGTGCTTCCGCAGGCGATTGCCGAAAGATAGTCGCCGCTCATTCCTGCTGACAGCGTGTCAAACTCCTTGTCGTCGGCAAACCATTTTGTGCGTATCTCGTCAAACAGTCTTCTTACGCTCCTGAACTCCTCCGCCACTTGATGTTCGTCGTCGGTGTTGCTTGCCATGCACATGAGCCCTCTGATTCTTATGTTTTCAAGACCTTTCCAATCCTCCTGTTCGAGCATGTTAATGCACTCTTCGGGTGTGAAGCCGAATTTTGTCTCCTCCTTTGCTATATGTATCTGCAACAGGCAGGGTATCACACGTCCCGCCTTGGCAGCATGCTTGTTAATCTCAGTCAGAAGTTGATAGGAGTCAACGCTGTGTATCATGTAGATGAACGGAGCAATGTATTTGATTTTGTTGCGTTGGAGGTGTCCGGTGAAATGCCATCTTATCTCTTTGGGCAGAATCTGTTGCTTCTGTGCAAGGTCTTGCGCCTTGTTCTCGCCAAAATCCAATTGTCCGGCATTGTATGCCTCTGCGATGGCCTCAGCAGGGTGGTATTTTGAAATTGCAACCAGACGTACCCCGTTAGGGATAGTTGCACGTATTGCATTGAGCCTTTCTGTAATGCTGCTCATAACGGCCGTTAAATTGCTTCGTACTGGAAAATATCCACAATGGGACTGTTGTTGACTGATGTCAGTTCATAGTCCATGACAGATGTTTTCATGTGAATGTTCAGACGTGTGATTGCGTCGGGCACACTCTCGGCTTTCACGAGCATCAGTACAGGAGTCTTCTTCTCTTTAGCACTTGACTCGTCGATGGTAACAAGTACAATCTTGCATTTGTACCATTTGTCGGCGCTCTCGTCCTGTGTGTCTACAATCTCGCCATATTTCACGCGCTTCATCTCGTTGATGTTGAACTCGCCTGTAACAAAGGGCTGAAGCTCCAGAGTGAGACGTTTCTCCACACTTGTGAATGTGAAATCTTTCATCAGGTACGATTCGTTTACTTTGGTATTCGCACCCTTGTCTCCGGGGCGTTCGTATGTTACTTTACATTCAAACCAGCTTTCTAACATAATCTCTATCTGTTTTTTTAGGGTTATTATCTATTTGGCAAAGTTACTAAGATTTTTAGAAACTGTTATTATTTACCTGCTTATATTGCGTTTGAAATGTTCTGTAAAGAAAATAAGCTGGTATAAAATTGCGTTACGCCAATAAGAGTGGTTGTGTCCACCCGGCCGGATTGTAAAGTCATGAGCGATTTTCTTCTCTAACAGCGCTTCGTGCAAAGCCACATTGCAAGGGTAGAAGAAATCTTCTGTACCACAATCAATAGCAATGGATAATCCGGGCTTGATTTTGTCAATTTGGCTTAAGGCTGTGCTGCTGTCCCAGCGTTTCTTGTTGTCTTTCTGTTCGCCTAAATGGTCTTTAATGTTCCAATTGTTAGGGAAAGCTCTAAAGTCAACGCCACCGCTTAAGCTGCCGCACGCACCAAAGACATCCTGATGGCGGAACGCAAGCCAAAGCGCGCCGTGTCCTCCCATGCTGAATCCGGTGATAGCTCTGGCATGTGGGCTTCGAATAGTCTTGTAATTCTTGTCAACATACTCAACCAGCTCCTTGCTGACATACGTTTCGAATTGGTTCTTGGGGTTTGTATAGCTGTCGAAATACCATGACTGCTCTCCGTTTGGACAAACAAGAATAATGCCATACTGATTGGCAAGTTGGGGAAGTTTAGGCTGTGTCTTGTTTACCCATTTTGTGTGGTCGTCGCCGTGTCCGTGAAGAAGATAGACAACCGGCATGGCATACGCATCGTTGTATTGTTCGGGAGTAACAATGACGTTGTAAATGTCGCGATCCATAGCCTTACTATGAATTTTAACTGTATCGATACGTTGGGCATTGAGACTTAATAGCGCAAAAAAAGAGAGCGTAAGGGATAAAATAAGTTTCATTTTCATATTTTTAGGTAGGTTCTATAAATTAGTAAACTATAATTCTTTGCAGGATGGGTTCTATTTCGTTCGCTTTTTGTTTTATTCCGGCATCTTGTTCATTTTTTACTCAGAATAAATTCAAAAATCGTCTCAAAAGTTGCGGTTAAACGAGCGCAATGTGAACTTGTTTACAAATTGCATAGCGAGTGAGAGCAACTTCAATTGTATTAACTATTTTATAGAACCAGCCTTTATATTTTTGCCTCAAAGATAGCAACAGTTCTATGAATTTTGCCAATTTTTGCCGAAATTTTGCGAGATATTTTACTCTGCCACACTTTTGATGTATATTAGCAGAATTAATTGAAGCGAGGATGAATTTCGAACTTTTTGTTGCGCGCCGTCTCTTTGTCTCCCAAAAGGGTGCAAAGAGAATATCGAAACCCGCTGTGCTTATTGCGCAGTGGGGTGTTGCCGTAGGCATATTGGTGATGATTCTCTCCGTTTGCATTGTTACCGGATTCAAGCACAGCGTAAGAGAGAAAATTGTAGGTTTCGGGCAGCATATTCAGGTGCGCAATTACGAAGGCACCATGTATGGCGAGTCGCCGGTTACGGCAAGAGATTCCCTGCTCGCCGCTCTTGCGGCCCTTCCAGGCGTGGACAATGTGCAGACATATGTGCAGAAGCCCGGACTTATCGCTGTAGGAGACGAGTTTGACGGCATTATGCTTAAGGGTGTCGGCGCCGATTACAACTTCTCTTTCTTTGCAGAGTATCTTAAGGATGGTGAAATTCCACAATTCGGCGACACAGCATCGTCTGGCTCCATTCTTCTCTCCGGGGCGCTCGCCGACAGAATGAAGATTAAGACCGGCGACAAGGTGAATGTCTATTTTGTGCAGTCGGGTGTCAAGGCGAGACGTTTCACGGTCAAAGGGTTGTACGAGACCAACCTTTCGGAGATGGACAATGTGGTAGCAATAACAGATATATACACAGTGCGACGACTCAACGGCTGGGAGAGCGATAAATGTACAGGCATAGAGATTACTGTAGCCGATTACGACAATCTTGGCGAGGTATGCGATACGGTGGCTGCGGTGATGGATGTAGAGGCGTCTTCGAACTACGAAAAGCTGTATGTACAGACGGTAGAGGAGATGAATCCCGCACTTTTCGCGTGGCTCGACATTCTCGACGGCACCGTATGGGTAATTCTTGTGCTTGTGCTTGGAGTCGCCGGGTTCACAATGATTTCGGGGCTTCTCATACTTATTCTCGAAAAGAGCAACCTTATAGGTGTGCTTAAGGCTATAGGAGCCAAAGATGTCTCGGTAAGAAAGGTTTTTCTCTATTACGCAATGTTCATCATCGGACGCGGAATGTTGTATGGCAATGCCATAGCCTTAGTGCTGTGTCTGTTGCAACACTATTTTGGCATTGTCAAACTCGATGCAGAGATGTATTATATGGATAGAGTACCGGTTGAATTCACATGGTGGCTTCTGCCCTTGAACATTGCAATGTTTCTGCTCTCCACAGCAATGCTTGTGTTGCCCTCTATGCTTATTTCAAGGATAGAACCGACTAAGGCAATACGTTTCGAATAAGGCGTAAATGATAGATTTTTATGAATCGGGCAATCTATGTCGATACATAATTTTATAATCTAATTAAATACTTGAACATATGGAAGGGAACAAGGGAAAAAATATCGCTTTGTCGCTTGTAATATCGATGATAAAACAGGAGTGGAGAAATATTAAAGAAAAATTCGGTTTTCAGAATTCTTCATATTCACACTCTACCCAAACAATAACAGTAAACGACATTGAGTTCAAAATGATAAAAGTCGATGGCGGTTCTTTTATGATGGGTGCAACTCCTAAACAAATGAGCGATGCATATGCAGATGAAAAGCCTGCCCATAAGGTTACTTTGAGTGAATTTTATATTGGAGAGTTCCCGGTTACTCAAGAGTTATGGAAAGCATTGATGGGATTCAATCCAAGTCTCAGAAAATTTGGCGGTGATAAAAATCCGGTTAATAATGTAAGTTGGAACAAATGCGATGAATTTATAAAGAAGTTAAATGAGAAGACAGTAAATTCCCGTCCTCAGGATATGGTCTTCCGTTTGCCTACCGAAGCAGAGTGGGAATATGCTGCCCGTGGGGGATGTAAAGCTTGTGGCGAAGACCTTAAATATTCGGGAAGTGATAATATAGATGAAGTAGCGTGGTATAAAACTAATTCTTCTGGTCAAGTTCATCCTGTCGACAAAAACCCAAAGAGAGCTAATCAATTGGAGATTTATGATATGAGCGGTAATGTTTGGGAGTGGTGCTATGATGGCATGCGTGCATATGATAGCAAAGAGCAATCAAATCCGGTAGGACCTTGCGGAAGCTCTGATCGCGTTCTTCGTGGTGGTGCCTGGTACTTAGGCGCTAGTAGCTGTCGCGTGTCGAAACGTCACAGTTTTGCTCCTGGTTGCAGTTGCCACGTCTACAGTCTGCGCCTATGTTTGGGCAAACCTTTGAATTAGGTATCTTCCTCAATTATTTTGCTTATATCGAACTTACGTTATTTTGTGAAACAAAATTCAAGTAGCTTCCAAAATTTTTACTATCTTCGCAATAATTACACTGATAGGTAAGTAATGGTTGCGAGGATTAACCCGCGAAGTGCGTTCAGTTTTTGCCTTGACAGGCTTTTCGGGAATCCTTATAACCGAGTGATAAAAGCGGACTGTATTAACGAAAATACTACAACGAAAATTATAATACCATGAATTTTGAATTGGATATGAACCCCAACAGGGTGGTGGCTTACCTCGGTAAACCCAACAAGGAGTTTACAAAAGCCGACATTGTACGCTACATCAGAGAGAATGGAATCAGAATGGTCAATTTCATGTATCCCGCAGGAGACGGACGCCTGAAGACCTTGAACTTTGTCATCAACAACGCAGCATACCTCGACGCTATCCTCACATGTGGTGAGCGCGTCGACGGTTCGAGCCTCTTCCCGTTCATAGAGGCAGGCAGCAGCGACCTCTATGTGCTGCCCCGTTTCAGCACCGCGTTCCTCGACCCCTTTGCCGAGATTCCCACACTCTCCATGCTATGCTCATATTTCAACAAGGACGGCGAACTGCTTGAAAGCTCTCCCGAAAATACATTGCGCAAGGCATGCAAGGCATTCAACGAAGTTACGGGTATGGAGTTCGAGGCTATGGGCGAGCTCGAATATTATGTAATTGCTCCCGATGAAGGCACATTCCCCGCAACCGACCAGAAAGGCTATCACGAGTCGGCTCCTTATGCCAAGTTCAACGAGTTCCGCACACAGTGCATGGCATACATCGCTCAGGCAGGCGGACAGATAAAGTACGGACACTCCGAAGTAGGAAATTTCTCTATCGACGGACTCATCTATGAACAGAACGAGATAGAGTTCTTGCCCGTTGCAGCAACCGATGCAGCCGACCAGCTGATGATTGCAAAATGGATAATCCGCAATCTTGCCTACCGCATGGGCTACGACATAACCTTTGCACCGAAGATTACCGCAGGAAAGGCAGGTTCAGGTCTGCACATACACATGCGCATCGTAAAAGATGGCAACAATCAGATGCTCGATGGCGGAGTGCTCTCTGCAACAGCACGCAAGGCAATTGCGGGAATGATGGAGCTTGCTCCCTCCATAACTGCGTTCGGAAACACCAACCCCACATCATATTTCCGTCTCGTTCCTCATCAGGAGGCTCCCACAAATGTCTGCTGGGGCGACAGAAACCGCTCGGTGCTTGTGAGAGTTCCTCTCGGCTGGGCAGCTAAGAGCGACATGTGCAAGATAGCCAATCCCCTTGAGTCGGAAAGCAACTACGATACCACTCAGAAGCAGACAGTGGAGATGCGTTCTCCCGACGGTTCAGCCGATGTATATCAGCTCATTGCCGGTCTTGCTGTTGCCTGCCGTCACGGATTCGAGATTGAAAATGCTCTCGAAATTGCCGAAAAGACCTACGTCAATGTAAACATCCACAAGAAAGAGAACGAGGACAAGATGATGAGCCTTGCCCAACTGCCCGACAGCTGTGAGGCTTCGGCAGACTGCATCGAGCGTCAGCGTGCCGTTTTTGAGCAGTACAATGTCTTCAGCCCTGCAATGATTGACGGTATCATCAAGCGTCTGCGTTCATACGGCGACAAGACCCTGCGCAGCGAAATCGAGGGTAATCAGGAGGAGATGCTCAAATTGGTTGAGCGCTATTTCCACTGTGGCTGATGATTGTTCTTATATTGCATACATTCGCATTTATACAGATAATGCCTATATAATGCATTATTCATATCAAAAAAGAGTTCTCCCTCTTGGCGTTTCAATAGCCAAGAGGGAGAACTCTTATAATGCGATATCTGCTTCTCTGACTTTTTGCAAACCAGAGAATCTGTTATTTGAATTTGTATTCTATTAGCTCCTCTTCGGAGAGTGGCCAATCTTTGAATAGCTTGTTGTATTTGTCCAAAAGTTCTTGCAAGGTGGGGAATTCGATTTGTTTGATTTTATTTCCCCCTATCAGAAGAATAGATTTTACGTCTTTGTTGAATTTTGCAAAATTGTAGCTGTTTGTTTCGGAAACTTTAAGTAACAACTTTGCTGTTTCTGTATGATAGACATATGGACATCCACGATTGCTTACAATAAAATACTTTGAATCAGGACTGAATTGGATGTAACTCCATTCGTGTTCTCTTTTAATTGAATCACCAATTTGTTTTAATGATTTAGAGTCCCACAATTTTATAACAGCATCTTTTTCATATCCGTTTGAAATACAGGCTTCTGTTATAATGTATTTTCCATCAGGACTGAATTCTGCTGTACTCACATAATTATTCTGTTTGGGTAACATGTTTATCACATTTTTTGATTCAGCATCTAAGATTATGACTGTAGAATCTCTTGTAGCAAATATTATGTGTTTCCCTTTTGGGTCAAACGACGCAGACAACGGAATGTTGTTTAATTCTATTGAATCTTTAGTTTTATTCTCAATGTCGCAGATATAAATGATTGAATCTGCCGTAACTATAATTTTTTTGCCGTTTGGTGAAAACTTAGATGTTCGCAATCTTTTTTTGCAGTCGAATTTGCATAAAACACTATTTGTTTCAACATTCCAAACATAAGCTATGCTGTCCGAGTGTGTAACAATGTTCTTTCCATCATGACTATAATTGGCTTTATATGTTACGTTGTGGTGTTTCATGGATTTACCAATTTGGTTGCCATTTGCATCCCATATTCTCAAGGTGCTGTCTTTGGATGTTGTGAGGAATTGCGTTCCGTCAGGATTAATTTGGTGCCAGTAAGAATCGCTGGTATTATAGGTCTTGTTTTTTATATTGCGCTTATATACAGTCATATACGGGTCCGATGATAAATCTCTGTTTGTTACAAAATATTTCATGTCTTTGCTCCATTGTATATCATCTGAGAAACTTATCTTAGTATTAGTATTAGAATTGTAATGAAATATCTTATTGCTACTATTACTGAAATCCCAAAAATACTCAGAATCGTAATCAAGTTTATATATGTATTTCTCATTCAGTGTAAATTGAGAACCCTTAAATGAACTTAGTAGTCTCAAATCGTTGGCGTCACTTAGCAACTCTCCGAACAGTTTTCCGGTTTCTGTTTCCCAAACATTTACACACTCTTTGTCAATTGTTAAATAGTATTTGCCGGTAGGAGAGAATTTGAATGACGAGTAGTATAAGGAACTACATTTAATGGTATTACCAACTTGTTTACCAGTTTCTATGTTGAATATTTTTACATAGTAAGAGTCATATGAACTATAAAATCCTACACCCAAATATTTTTCATCCAGAGAAACTTCTATATTATCAATTTCTCCTTGAATGTTTATCTCTCTCTGTATATTCTTTGCGTTGCTATCCAAAATCTTTATTGAATCATAAGATGCAGTTACAATGTATTTTTCATTGGGGGAAAAACGTACTTTAGTTGCGTATTTGCATTTTATAATTTTCTGTTCTTGCTTCCCCGTTTCAATGTTCCACAATTTTACATCTCCATTTTCATATCCTACAAGTATGTATTTTTCATCAGGACTGAAATCAAATGAATGTACATTGGCTGTGTTGATAGTTATTTGAGTTGAGCCTATATCTGTATTTGTAATTCTAATATTATTACCGGTTGATGTTGCAATGTACTTGTTTTTTGGACTAATTTCGGCGCACATTATCTTTTCTGATTCTGTAATTCTATACAATGCTGTAATATAATCTTGTGTTAATCTGCAATCGGTATTTCTTAATGCATATTCTGTTTCAGCTACAAGCGGTCTGTCTGAATTGTCAGTTTTTGGGGGAAGTACAGGCAGTAATATTCTGATGGCATTAGTTAAATCATTATTTTCTATAAGTCTTTCTGCCTTTTCGGTTATATAATGGCTTTGCATCTTATACATATTATTGCGCTCTTTAACAATAGAGCGATATTGTACAAAGAATGTAGCTCCTATTGCAAGTATAATAGCAATGATTGCGGCAGCAGTAAACCGTTGTTTTCTCAGTGCTGCGGCTTGCTGTTGCAGCTTGCGCTCCTTCTTGCTGTTTAGCAGTTGTCGTGCAAGCATGTCGTGGATGATTTCCACACGTGGCTCGTCGTTGCCGGGGAGAGTAACGTATCTGAGCATGCTCTTCTCGCCCTTGAACAAGAAATCTGCATCGGGGATTCTTTTTTCGAATTCCGATTTTGGCACAGAGTTGCGTCGTCCTTCATCGGTAACGAGGGCGTCCTCTATGTAGTACCACTTTGACGGTGAGCGAAGCTCCTTAATTATATCATCGTAGAACGATTTAAGGAAGTTGCCTTCGGCGGCTTTGAAAATGAAGATACCGTATCGAGGGTGATTGCGCCTTGCGTTGCGGCAGTGTCGTATATGCGGCTGCATATAAGAGAGAGGATGGCGGTGCTTATTTCCTCGTTCTCGCCTTTTGCTTTTGCAATGATGGTGTCGGCAATGGTCTCTCTGTCGCTTGGGGCGAAGAGCCCCTCCTGCGGGCGCAGAATGATGTCGCGTGCCTCTTGGCCGCTCAGTTCGCGCAGGCGGTAGCGGTTGTATTTCATTTCGACGAGACGGAGCTTGTCGATGCTCTCTTCTATGTGGAAGAGGTCGTCCTCGCGTATGGATATTATTATGCGGTAGTTGATTATGTTCTCCTCGTTGCTTGTGGCAAGCATAGTGTCGTCTACAAGCAGGTAGATGGCTTTGAGCAGGATGTTCAGATGACGGCGGTCGCGGAAGTAGAGCTCTTCGAACTGGTCGAGTACCATTACCGGGAATACCACTTCGTCCTTGCTGTTGCGGAACTCGGTGTGGTGGAAGAAGTTCCACAGCCGCTCTTCGTCGGTGGAGGGTGGGGGTGGGGTGCCGCAGCATTTGCCTCCTGCAGAGGCGATGGCGCTTTTAATGGCAGAGATTATAGTCTCGCAATATCCGTCGTTTATCTCTCCAATGCCGAGACGAATCATTACGGGAAAGTAGTTGTTTGCTCTCAGGGGAGGGAAGAGTCCTGCTTGCAGCAGCGATGATTTTCCTATGCCCGACTTGCCGTAGAGCGTAGTGATGATGTTGTTTTCAACAACGGAGTAGAGCTCTTTTGTGGCTCTTTCGCGACCACAGAATTTATATCCTTGTCTTATGGATTCTTCGTCGTAGGTGGCAAGGCCTAACCAGGGATTGTTTTTCATGGTCGTGGAGTTATTTGTTGAGTTTTTCGTTTATTATTATGAGTGTGCTGATAGGGGTGGTCTCTAAATTGAACACGCTGCTTTTTTGTATGCAGGGCGGCAGATTGTTGTAGTTGTCGCTGTTGCGTTCGTCGTATCCGGGCAATCTTACCGGTATGACAGATATTCTTGTCTCGTCGGCGTTGATGTGTGTCTGTGCCAGTTTCCACTCAGTATCTTTGTAGTATCTCTCGTTGCCGTTTTGCAGGTCTTCCTCTGTCCGGGCGCTGAGTATGGGGATGAATATGCGACATTCGCTTATGGCTTCGGCAATCTCTTTGTCGTAATTGTTGCCGCCCTTCAGTTTGTCGTTGTCGAACCATACTTTGAAGCCCTCTTTGGTGAGGCGGTAGAATATCTTCTTTACAACGTCGTAGTCTTCGTGGGCGTATGAGAGGAAAATCTCTCCATGCTTGCGCTCCTTTTTGATTGTTTCGGCTTCGTTCTGTTCTTGGCTTTTCAGTAGTTCGAGTGTCTCTTTGATGAATTTGCGTGCATCGGGTTCGAAGTGTATGTTTCCGGTCTCGAAATACTCTTTCAGCTTGGTGTCGCTCTCCGATTCGGGGTTGAGCGAGATGGCAACTTCGCCTTCGGTGAGCCCTTTTATGTTGCCGCGCATAAGGTACCAAAAGAACCGGAAGAACCAGTCGTCGAATTTGCAGCCTAATGCAACTATGCGCTTCGAGCGGACGTAGTTCAGCAGCTTGTTGGGGGCTCCGGCTCCCATCCATTTTGTCAATACCTCTATGTAGTCGTTGTCGGTGATGGCAAAGCGTGTGTCTTTCTTGTCGGGAAATGCTTTCCCGAAGATGTAATAGAGTGTGGGCGGCGTTTGTATGATGGAGTCTCTTTCAATTTCGTACTCATAGTCGTAGCCGTCGTCCCATGCGTTGCTGAACACGCTCATCACTCTGAGTTCCTCTCCCCACACTTCCCGCATGAGGTTGTATATGTATGGGTCGATGGTGGTGGTGAGTATGGTGCGGAAATATCTGCTCTTGATGAGTTCGACAAATGTCGGAGGCATCTCCTCTGTTGAATATTGCTCTGTGTCGTCGAGCAATTTTTTAATTCTGTCGTCGATGCTCTTTGTGGTCTTTGTAAGTTGCGTGAACGTTTGCGCACTGTTCTCTTTGCCAATAATTTCCTCTTCGATAAGCCACTCCCGGAGGTTGGCAAAGAGCATTTTGTTGCTGTCGCCGTCATATTCGGGGAACTGTTCTTTTGACAGCATTATCTCGCTGCCAACTATAAGTATGCAGTTTCCGTTTACTATGCTTGGGATAAGTTCGTCGCGCTGGGAATATCTCTCCTTAATATCTGTGGGGCGTATGATTTTCTTTGCCATCTTTGTGTGCTGTGTGTGATTTTTTATTGCAATTGCAAATATAAAATTATTTTCCAATAAATTTTCGAACACTCTTTTATTTTTCTTAACTTTATTGTTTGAATTGTCTCACTGTATAATTGGGTTAAAACTTGAACAAGTGAGTTAAAAAAGGTTTACGGTTTTAAACTAAAGCGTTTTTAGTTGTGTCTAATAAAAGTTAATAAAAATCACAACACACAATACCATGAATAAATATATCAAATGGGGAGTAGTAACAGTTGCGGTTGCCGGTCTTGCGACCGTGTTGGGCATCCGTACATTCACCCCGCAGGTAAATGAAGAGATTAAGGAAAAGGCTCCTGCAAAAGGCAAACAGAGCCGCGATTTGAATGTAAAAGCCGTTGTGCTTGACGAAACTGTCATTTCGGACGAATTTTTTGTCAGCGGAAGTATTCTCCCCGACGAGGAGGTTGACCTTTCGTTCGAAACTTCAGGAAAAATAACAGACATCTTCTTCAAGGAGGGTACACGCGTGTCTAAAGGCGACCTTTTAGCAAAAATCAACGATGCTCCCTTGCAGGCGGAACTGAGAAAATTGAAATCGCAGTTGAAACTGTACACCGACCGTCTCTACCGTCAGAATGCGTTGTTGGAAAAGGAGGCTGTCAGTCAGGAGGCTTTCCAAGAGGCAGAGACCAATCTTGCAACCCTTCAGGCAGAGATTGACAAAGTATCGGCAAACATAGAGCTTACCGAGCTTCGCGCACCGTTTGACGGCATCATCGGTCTGCGTCAAGTGAGTACGGGAACATACGCTTCGCCTACAATCACAATTGCCAAACTGACAAAGACCAATCCTCTGAAAATAGATTTTGCCGTTCCCGAAAGATATGCAGGAACAATCAAGGCTGGTATTCCTCTTACATTCACTGTGGAGGGCGACCTCAAGGAGAAAAGAGCCGAAATCTATGCGGTAGACTCCCACGTAAACAGCGAAACACGTACATTCGGAGTGCGTGCTCTTTACGACAATTCGGACGGCCGTCTCTATCCGGGACGATACGTGAGCGTCGCACTCACCACACAGACCTTCGAAAAGACTCTTGCAGTACCCAGTCAGGCAATCGTTTCCGAAATGGGTATCGACAAGGTCTTCCTTTATAAAAGCGGAAAGGCGGTGCCTGTAGAGATTAAGAAAGGCGTTCGCACAGAGTCGCTTGTTCAGGTAATCGAAGGCCTCGCGGCAGGCGATACTGTAATCACTACGGGTACGATGCAGCTGCGTACAGGACAAAAGGTCATACTCGACAATGTAAGCAAATAGAAGTAACCTCCCAAAAGAAGTCAGAGTATGAATATTTCAGAACTTAGCATACGGCGTCCGGTACTCGCAACAGTGCTGACACTTATTATAGTGCTTTTCGGTCTCATAGGTTATGTGAGTCTCGGCGTCAGAGAATATCCGTCGGTCGACAATCCGATAATTTCGGTGTCATGCTCCTATCCCGGAGCAAATGCCGATGTTATAGAGAATCAGATAACAGAGCCGCTCGAACAGAATATCAACGGTATCCCCGGCATACGTTCGCTCACAAGTGTGAGCCAGCAGGGACAGAGCCGCATCACAGTGGAATTCGAACTCTCGGTAGACCTCGAAACTGCTGCAAACGACGTGCGCGACAAGGTGTCGCGTGCCCAAAGATATTTGCCGCGCGACTGCGACCCTCCCACCGTTTCAAAGGCTGATGCTGATGCTTCGCCTATCCTTATGGTGGCAATACAGAGCGAGAAGCGTTCGTTGCTCGAAATAAGCGAGATTGCCGACCTTACGGTAAAGGAGCAGTTGCAGACTATCCCTGAGGTGAGCAGTGTCTCAATCTGGGGCGAAAAGCGTTACTGCATGCGTCTGTGGCTCGATCCGGTGAAAATGTCGGGTTACGGTGTAACACCGATGGATGTCAAGAATGCGCTCGACAAGGAGAATGTGGAACTGCCGTCGGGCAGCATCGAGGGCGACAATGTAGAGCTTGCGATACGTACGCTCGGATTGATGCACACGACCGATGAGTTCAACAACATAGTCATTAAGCACAACGAAGGCCGTGTGATACGCTTCAGCGACATAGGCCGTGCCGAACTGAGCGCACGCGACCTCAAAAGCTACATGAAGATGAACGGCGTGCCTATGGTGGGTGTTGTAGTCATTCCCCAACCGGGAGCCAACCACATAAACATTGCCGAAGCGGTGTACGACCGCATGGAGAAGATGAAGAAGGACCTTCCCGAAGATGTAACCTATAACTACGGATTCGACAACACAAAGTTCATCCGCGCTTCTATCGACGAGGTTAAAAGCACTGTTTACGAGGCATTTGTGCTTGTAATCATCATCATCTTCCTATTCCTGCGCGACTGGCGCGTAACGCTTGTGCCTTGTATTGTTATTCCCGTGTCGCTTGTGGGAGCGTTCTTCATAATGTATGTCTGCGGCTTCTCCATCAATGTGCTTTCGATGCTTGCTATCGTGCTTTCGGTGGGACTTGTGGTTGACGACGCTATTGTAATGACGGAGAACATATACATCAGAATAGAGCGCGGAATGCGCCCGATTGCTGCCGGAATCGAGGGCGCAAAGGAGATTTTCTTCGCTGTCATTTCTACAACCATCACACTGCTTGCAGTGTTCTTCCCCATAGTCTTTATGGAGGGAACGACCGGACGACTTTTCCGCGAATTCAGTTTTGTGGTTGCAGGTTCGGTGATAATCTCTTCTTTTGCGGCACTCACCTTTACACCTATGCTCGCTACCAAGCTTCTTGTACGACGCGAGAAACAAGGGTGGTTCTATCGCAAGACTGAGCCTTTCTTCGAAGGGCTTAACAGCTACTACGCCCGAAGCCTCAACTGGTTCCTGCGCCGCCGCTATGTGTCGATAGTGATAATGGTGTTGTCATTCATCGGCATCGGTTGGATGTGGAGTACCATTCCTTCGGAAATGGCACCTCTCGAAGACCGTTCGAGCATCACAATACGCACAATGGGTGCCGAGGGCGTTACTTACGAATATATGCGCGACTACACTGAGGACATCAGCCGTATGGCAGACTCGATAATGCCCGATGCTGATTTTATCACTGCCCGCGTGTCGGATGGCGGCGGCAATATTCAGATTACACTGAAAGACCTAAAGGATCGCGACTATACCCAGATGGAGGTTGCCGAAAAGCTCTCTAAGGCAGTTCGCGGAAAGACCGATGCCCGCGCCTTTGTGCAGCAGCGTTCTACTTTCGGCGGACGTCGAGGAGGTATGCCTGTGCAGTATGTGCTTCAGGCAACAAGCATAGAGAAACTGCAAGAGGTGCTGCCCAAGTTCATGGCAAAGGTCTATGACAGTCCGGTCTTCCAGATGGCTGACGTCGACCTCAAATTCAGCAAGCCCGAACTGCGCATCGAAATTAATCGCGAAAAGGCGAACCTGATGGGTGTAAGCACAAAGGACATTGCACAGACACTGCAATACGGTCTCAGCGGTCAGCGCTTGGGTTATCTCTATCTCAACGGAAAGCAGTATGAGATTGTGGGCGAAATCAATCGCCAGCAGCGCAACACTCCCTCGAACCTCAAATCTATCTACATGCGCGGAAGCAACGGAGATATGATACAGATGGAGAACCTTGTGGAACTTATCGAGGGCATTGCACCGCCTAAGCTTTACCGCTACAACCGATTCGTGTCGGCAACCGTGTCGGCAGGACTTGCCGAGGGAAAGACCATCGGTGACGGTCTCGACGAAATGGACAAAATAGCTGCAAGCACTCTTGACGACTCATTCCGCACTGCACTTGCGGGAGACTCAAAGGAGTTCCGCGAAAGTTCGTCGAGCCTTATGTTTGCTTTCACGCTTGCACTTGTACTCATATATCTGATTCTTGCCGCTCAGTTCGAGAGTTTCAAGGACCCGTTCATCATTATGCTCACAGTGCCTCTTGCCATCTGTGGTGCACTTATATTTATGGTTGTCGGCGGACAGACTATGAATATCTTCAGTCAGATAGGTATAATCATGCTCATAGGACTTGTTGCAAAGAACGGTATTCTTATTGTTGAGTTTGCCAACCAAAAGCAGAAGGCTGGAGTAGACAAGATGATGGCTATACGCGAGGCTTCTGTGCTTCGTCTGCGTCCCATCCTCATGACAAGTGCATCGACCATTCTCGGACTTCTGCCCCTGATGTTTGCATCGGGTGAGGGCTGTAACGGCCGTATAGCAATGGGAACTGCCGTTGTCGGAGGCATGCTCATCTCCACACTGCTCACAATGTACATCGTTCCTACAATTTATTCATTCGTATCGACCAATCTTGCTAATAAAAACAATAATGAAAATTAACAGACTTATATATGCAGCCGCATTTGTTCTTGCGGCTATGCAGACATCTGCCCAAGAGACCAACAATCTGAAGGCTTGTCTCGAAAGAGGACTCGAAAACAACTATTCTCTCAGAATCATCCGCAACAACCAGCAGATTGCAGAAAACAATGCAACATGGGCAAATGCAGGAATGTTGCCTAAGGCTGACATCAGTGCCGGATACAGCGGAACGCTCGACAACAGCGACAATACCGCGCGCGAAGATGGTTCGGTGAGCAAACTGCGCAACATAACCGACCACACATTGCGTGCCGGAGTGGATGTGCAATGGAAGATTTTCGACGGTTTCAAGATGCAGGCGGACTACAACCGTTTGCGTGAACTCAAGCTGCAAAGCGAGACACAGACACGTCTGGCTGTTGAGGATTATGTGGCAAAGCTGACAGCTGAGTACTACAATTTTGTGCAGCAGCGTGCACGCATGCGCAACCTGAACTATGCAGTGCAGTTGTCGCGTGAACGTCTGCGAATAGTACATGCCAGATATGCGATTGGCGACAATTCGCGTCTCGACCTTTTGCAGGCGCGTGTCGATTTCAATGCCGACAGTGCCGAGAGCGTCAAGCAGAACGAGCTGCTTGCAACATCGCGTATTCGTCTGCAGGAACTTATGGCTGAGAGCAACATTGACAAGGAGTTTTCTGTTGTTGATACAATGGTCGATGTCAACCGCCCTCTGAATTTTGACAAACTGTGGGAATCGACAATGCAGAACAATGCTTCGTTGCTGATTGCTGCTCAGGAGAAAAGAATTGCCGAGGCTGACCTCAGGAGCATCCGTTCGCGCGACTATCCTTATCTGAGCCTTAATGCCGGATACGGCTACACGCAGAATAAATATGAAACAGGTGCAACGGAAAAGCGCAAAGAGTGGGGTGCCGACTTCGGAGTAACAATGGGATTCAAACTCTTTGACGGCAACAGAAGCCGCGAACGCCGCAATGCCAAGATTGCCATCCGCAACGCCGAGCTCGAAAAGCAGGACCTCGAACTTTCGCTCTATGCCGACCTGAGCGACCTTTGGCAGGCTTATGAGAACAACAAGAAACTGCTTGCTCTCGAAAAGATGAATGTGCTTGCTGCCCGCGAGAATTACGAAATGGCACACGAGAGATACCTCTTGGGCGACCTTTCCGGCATTGAGATGCGCGAGGCGCAGATGAGTCTGCTCGATGCAGAGGAGCGCATACTTGTTGCTGAGTACAATACGAAACTGTGCGAAATATCTCTTTTGCAGATAAGCGGCACCATAATGGTATATATGGAATAAACCATGAAAGAGATAATATTGCAGACTAAGGTAAAGGTCTGCCCATACGGTGAACTGAGTGATGATGACCGCTTTCTTGTGGATGCCGCCCGCAATGCGGCAAGGAACAGCTATGCACCATATTCGCGTTTCAATGTAGGTGCTGCCGTGGAACTTGAATCCGGAACAATCCTCAGTGGTAACAATCAGGAGAATGTGGCATATCCGTCAGGGCTTTGTGCCGAGCGTGTGGTTCTGTTCAATGCCGGTGCAAATTATCCAGACAGGGCTGTGAAGTCAATGGCCATTGCTGCCCGCACTGCCGATGGCGAGCTGTCGCGCCCGATAGTTCCTTGCGGAGCTTGCAGGCAGGTGATGCTCGAAATGGAGAGTCGCCACAAGTCTGCCATGCGAATAGTATTGTATGGCAGGGATGGATGTTATATTATAGAGGGTGGGGCAAAGGAACTGTTGCCTCTCTCTTTCGATACTGATTTTTTGAGCTGACTCAGGGGCATTTTCAAACGATTGCAGCAATGCCGCTGATTATCATCATTATGTAGACAATCTTTTTCAGCATCTCTCTGCTGATGTATTCGAAGCATCGTGCTCCGAGCCATGCACCTGCGATAAGACCGAAGAGCCCTATCCCCCAGTATGTGAGGGTGTGTTCGCCTACAAATCCGGCATTGGCTCTGAATACTGTGTAGAATATGTTGAATACTACCGAAAAGGCTTGCAATGTGGCTATATATTGCAATTTGTTCTCTATGGCTTGCACAGTGAACAGCACCACAGGCGGACCGGGCATTGCGAACATTCCGCCCATTACTCCGCTTATTGTTCCTATGATTGCCTGTGCGGTTTTGCTGATGAAAGGCTTTTCTATCTTGCCGTCGAAGAATATGAAATAGAGTGCTATGGCCACAAGTATCACTCCGAGACAGCGTTTTAAGGCTTCGTTGCCTACGGATGCCATGAACTCTATTGCGAGGTATGATGCTGCTACGTTGAAAAGTACAATTATCCACATTACATCCAAACGTATGTGGCGGAGATTCTTTATGGCTATGAGCAGTGCGGTTGTTCCTGCCAACAGCCCCGACAAGGTGATGGATTCTCCATACGACGGCAGGATAAACGGGAAGAACATCATTACGAAAATCCCGAATCCGAAGCCGCTGACACGCTGTATGAAGCTGGCTGCTATCGTAAGTATGAATATGAGTATATGTGTCGTTTCCATTCGGTAGCTCTCGGATGGTTATTCTTCTATCCAGTCTTCGGATTTTCCGAATTCCTTGTCGGCAAAAAGTTCTGCAAGGCCTGTTATTTGCTTAAGGCGCAGGAGTTCGTCTTTTGTCATTCCGATGTTGCGTATTATCCATGAGTCGGACATTCCCGATTTTGTAAGTTCGGATACTATGCTGCTCATCAGTTCTATCTGGTGTGTTCCGCGGGCGCGGTTGTGGCGTATGGTCGATGCCATGCGCTCCGAGATCTCCTTTTCTATTACGGTTACCGGCAGAAGACCTTTTTCCCGTTCATATATGCGGCGCGAGGTCTTCATCACTGTGTAGCGGTGGAACCCGTCGACTATTTCGTATTTGTCCTCCTCCTTGTGGTAGTAGCAGACGCAAGGCATTGTGTAGCCGTCTTCCCAAATGGAGAGTTCGAGCAGCTTCATTTCGGGCGGGGCGACAACGTTGGGGTTGTAGTCGTTTGCTACGACTTTTTCTATGGGGACTGCAATTACATTGTATACAGGACTCTTTTTTTCGTTATTCATCTTTGCTCTCCTCCTCTTTTTTCAGTAACTTGTATTTTGCCATTACTCGTTTTTTTGTTTCAACCTCATGTTTGGTGGCTGCAAAGCCCATGTATTTGCATAGGTGGTCGTTCTTGAGTATGCAGATGCACATGCGCTTGTAGGTGGGTATCTCCCTGAACTCGGCGATGTCGATGTCGTCGATATATTCCATCATCACCGGTCTTTTGTTGGTGCGGTATGCGGTGGTCTTGCCTATGGTGAATTCCACTCCGGCGTTGCGCAGCTTTTCTATCGTTTCGTCGCTGAGGCATCCCCCGCGATTGCGCCAGAAGTTTTTGCTTACGTTCAGCTTTTCAAGATAGTTCTCCCTTGCTTTTGCGGGAAGGGTATCGAGCAGGAAGTACATATATTCTTTCCATGAGAAACCTTCGGGACACTTTATGTTTTTCCATCCCATTGCCATTGTGTTGCCATATATGCAGGCAAAATTTACACCGTTTACACGGCTTATCATGCGCCCCCATGTGTCGGGGTCTATCACTCTGTATATATTGAGCGATGCTATGGCTTCGCTTATGAAAGGGCTTGCGACACGTTGGCGGTTGAGTGGCACACCGGCTTGATAGTAGAGATCGTAGAGGGTGTTGTAGTCCCAATGGAATTTTCCGTTGGCTGTCCAGATGTCGGCGATTTTCCAATCGTATATCGGGTAAGCATTGCATACAGTCTCGTCTATGCGGCGTGTCCATCTGAGGCCGAGCAGGCGCTTGTAATTGCGCTCGCTGTTGATTATGCGCCATCTGTTATAGCTCTCTGAGGCACGTATGCCTACAAGACAGCAGATGTTTCTGCATTCTTTGCGCTTGAGCAGCCATGGGGCAAAGAGCGCCTGAAAGTCGTAGTCCCACATTGCGGGATCGTAAAAATCAAAATCTTCTTTGGTGTAGCTTCCTTCGGGGAGCGGGCGCACCCACATCTCTTTAATCTCTTCCTGCCACGGACGCCAATAGGATTGGTGCATAGATGTGCAGGTTGCTACTTTAAAGGGAACGCAGCAATGGTATATTTCGAGTATGTCCTTGTTTGATTCAAATGTACGGCGTACATATTCTGTCGTTTGCGTGTATTGTGCTTCGTAGTCCATGTGGAAGACTCCGAGTTTGCGGTGCGGGGCTCTGGTGCGTATGTATTCGATACAGAGGTTGAGCAGCACTCCGCTGTCTTTGCCGCCTGAGAAAGATACGTATACATATTCGTGGTTCTCGAATATGATTTCTAAACGCCGCATGGTTGCGTCATATACGTTGAGCTGTCGTGTCATTCCTTAAGATTCTTGTAGTCCATTTTTGTGTAGTTCTTCAGTTCGAGCCATGAGATGAATCCGAATTCAAGAAAATCATTTACATGGTGCTTCTTCACAAGAGCAGTGATTTCGTTGCTCTTGCCGAGTTCTTCTATTATGGCTGCAAGCAGCTTCTCTATTGTTTCCGCCTTGTCGCCGCCTATGTAGTAGTTGTCTATGTAGTATCCCGTAGTTGTAGGTTTCAAGGGCATGAATCCCTCAACCTTGTCATCCTCAGCCAAAAGATACCAGATGTACTCTTTCTCTGTCTTGAATGCGTAGTTGTTGTTGCTCCTTATTACGGCAGGGTTCATTACGAGCGGTGCTACAAGTTCGTATAGCCTTTTGTCTTCGCCTTTAAATTTCAATATTTCCATAGTGATGCAAATTTAGCAATAAAATTTAGAAGCCGAAACAACCTCGCAAATATAGAAACATTTTCCAATAAAATTCAAACAGCTTCTAAAAGCTGTTTTATGAAGTTGTTTAAAGTTTAAATGAACTGACAGTACGAAATAAGATTGTATTGATAAATTTCAATATTCTCACTCTTTTTCCTTAAGTTTGCATAGTTGAAAGTAACTTTTGCTATGAATAATCCGAATAACCCTGCTGTTGGCAGGCGAGTGGAGTCGCTCGATATTTTGCGAGGACTCGACCTTTTCCTGCTTGTCTTTTTTCAGCCGGTATTTATGTCGCTTGCTTCGCGGTTGAATCTGCCGGTGCTCAGTCCTGTTGTGGAACAGTTTACGCATGTCCAATGGGAAGGATTTGCTTTATGGGATCTGGTGATGCCCCTGTTCATGTTTATGGCAGGTGTCTCTATGCCTTTTTCGTTGAAAAAATATGTAGACGGCAGGGGAGATAGAGGCGAAGCATTGAAGCGTGTCTTTAAGCGCTTTGTGCTGTTGTGGGTACTCGGTGCTGTTGTGCAGGGCAACCTCTTGGGGCTGGATGCGAACCGTATCTATCTTTACAGCAACACTTTGCAGGCTATTGCATCAGGCTATATCATTACGGCACTTTTCTATCTTTACTTTAATGAAAAGGGCGTGCTTGCAGGTATGTGCCTGTTGTTCTTTATGTATTGGCTGCCAATGACTTTGGTGGGCGATTACTCTCCCGACGGCAATTTTGCAGAGAAGGTCGATTCGCTGTTGCTCGGTCGTTTCCGCGACGGTGCGCGATTGGGTGATGATGGTGTGTGGAGTTTTGCACCTTATTATCACTATACGTGGATATGGAGTTCGCTGAATTTTGCGGTTACAGTGATGCTTGGATTTATGGCAGGCAGCACCATACGTCGCTTTGCCGATAATCCTTGCACGGTGGTGAAGAGATTGGCGGTCGCAGCCCTACTGCTTGTCGCAGGAGGCTTGTTGCTCTCTGTCCAGATGCCTATAATAAAGACAATATGGAGCAGCAGTATGACTCTGTTTTCGGGCGGATTGTGCATGATGCTCATGGCACTGTTCTATTACATTGTCGATTACAAAGGTTGGAAACGTGGTCTTTCGTGGCTCAAGATTTATGGAATGAATTCCATTGCTGCATATGTCTTGGGCGAGGTGGTGAATTTCCGTTGTGTAGCTCACTCTCTCACTCATGGACTGCAGCAGTATATGGGTGATTACTACTCTGTATGGCTTACGTTTGCAAATTTCCTTATTGTGTTCCTTATATTGAGAGGCATGTATAAAGCCAATGTTTTTTTGAAAGTTTAGAAGTTGTTTATGAAAGCGATTCATACAAGCGATTGGCACATAGGGCAGTTGTTTCATGGGGTGGAGCGCTCTGAGGAACATTTGTGGTTCCTTGCCCGGCTAAAGGAAATCATTGCTGAGGAACTTCCCGATGTCCTTATTGTAAGTGGCGATGTATATGATAATGTCGCACCTACGCTTGCTGCCCAGAGGCTATATAATAGAATGATTCTTGAATTGCACAATGTGTTGCCGGAGATGAAGATAGTGGTTACAGCAGGCAATCACGACAGCAGTTCCCGTCTCGAACTGCACAGCGAACTATGGGAGGCATTTGATGTGAAAGTGGTCGGCAGCATAGCAAGAGACTGCGAGGGAACCGATTACGGCAGGCATATTGTCGAGGTCAGGAACAGCGAGAATGCCGTTGTAGGCTATGTGATTGCCGTACCATATGTCTATGCAGCCAACTATCCTCGCACGGATGACGGGAATGTGAGCGCAATGCGTCATTTTCATCAGACACTTCTCGACAGTGTGGCAGCCATCAACATTAATAAATTACCGGTTATAATGACAGGACATCTTGCCCTCAGCGGTGCCGACATCAAGGGGCATGAGGCAAAAAGGATGCGTCTTGTATATGAGAACATAGAAGAGATGGGCAAAGGTTATGATTATCTTGCGCTCGGACATATACATCGCCCGCAGTTTGTGGTGGAGAATGCGCGCTATTCGGGCAGTCCGTTTGCCATGAGTTTCGATGAGGATTATGCCCATTCGGTAACGGTAGTCAATATCGATGCCGACGGTGTTTCAATAAAGGAGAGAGAAATTGAACCTCTTCTCCCTGTCTTTACAGTACCTGCTGACGGTGGGGATGCCGACGAGGTTGTGCAGGCTATAAAGAGTTTGCCGAGGGGCAGAGCCTATCTTCGTGCAAGGCTCAAAGTGAAAGATGTGGTTCCTATGCAGGACAGAGTGGCAATAGAGACCGCAGTTGCGGACACGGAACTTCTTCTTTGCGAGGTGCAGCCGGTGAGGGAGAGCAAGCGGTCGATGCCGGGAGTGAATGTCGCTGTCGAAGAGATCAAACAGATATCCCCATTGGATATTGCGCTTGACTACTATAAGGTGCGCTTCGGCGGAGAAATGGACGATGAACTGAAAGAGATGTTGATGCAGAGTATCGACAAGACCGAAAAGGAATCTTAGAAGCTGTTAGTATGAAATTCATAGAACTCGAAATAAAGAACATAGCGTCGATAGGTTATTCAAGAATATCGTTTGATTCGGCGCCTTTGTGCAACGAACCGCTCTTTCTTATCTGTGGCGCAACAGGCGCTGGCAAGAGCACCATCCTCGATGCAGTCTGTCTTGCGCTGTATGGTACTGCCCCGCGACTCGACGGGTATGGCAATGAGAGTTTCGAAGACAAGAAACTGAATGTTGCCGGCAGCGAGGATGCCGTCAAGATAAGCAATCCCTGCCAGATGGTGCGCAGAAACACAGGCGAAGCCTTTGCACGTCTTACTTTCATCGGTAACAACGGCAAACGCTATACGGCCTCGTGGCACGCGATGCGTGGACTGAAAAAGAGACTCGATGTCAAACTGAAAGCCGAATCCACACTATATTGCCACGACGACGATACAACTGTGAACAAACGTGTTGCAGATGTAGTGGCAAGTCCTGAGGTTACAGGGTTGAAATTTGATGAATTTTGCCGAACGACTCTATTGGCACAAGGGGCTTTTACGCGTTTCCTGAACAGCAGAAGCAGTGAAAAAAGCGAGATACTGGAAAAACTGACAGGAACAGAAATATATTCCCGAATAAGCAAGCAGATTTATCAGACATACAGTGAGAAGAACTCAGCCTTTGAAGAAAAGAGGCGTGTGCTTGAGGCTTACAGGTTCCTTACTCCGCAAGAGCGTGAGGAGAGGAATGGTGCAATTGTTGCAATTGAAAAGGAACTTGTTGCTTTGCGCGACGGAATAACGTCGATTGAAACGGCGAGCCGTTGGCTGATGAATGTTGCTGAAACGGAGAGTGCCATAAAAAGAGAAGAACTGAATTTGTCTGAAGCAAGGAAGGTTGCATCATCTGACGAAACTGTAGAAAAGCAGAAAATCATTGCAGATTGGAACGCAACGGATGAACTGCGTGGCTGTTACGTGCGTCTGAAGCAACTGCTTCCGCGTATGGCTGAGATTGCAGCCGGCGAAAAAAGGTTGCATGCCCGGTATTCGCAACTTTGTGCAGAGTGTGTCGGACTCAACAGGTTAGTTGAATCGTACACAGACCGCATGCAAAGAATAGCCGGAAGTCTGGAAATCTCTTCTGAAGAGAAGCGCATGTACGATAATGCTGCCCTTCTGATTGCAAAGATGGAGGAGGTGTTGCGCATAGAGCGTGAAATAGCAAAGAAGAGCAGCGATATTGGACTGAACGAGAAGAATCTGCCGTTAACCCGTCAGCAACTGCATGAATCGGAAAAGAGCAAAATCGAAGCAGAAACCGTTCTGAAAGAGATGAGAAAACAGGTTGCTGATGTTGAAGCGAAGATAGAGAAAGCACCGTCGGTGGGTTCTCTTCTGAAGCAGAGAGGGCAGATTGAGTCTCTTGCATCGCTGCTCAAAGACAAGGAAACGGCTCTGTCGACCATTGCGAGAGAGTTGCAGAAATGTGAGCGTCTGGCAGATGAAGCGAAAAAGGCAGAGGATGCTCTTGCGATATGCATGCGTGAGAAGAGCGATGCAGAGCAAGATTATAAGAATCAGAGCGAACTGTACGAAAAGATTCATTTGCGTATTGACGACCATGCAAAGGCTCTGCGTGCGCGGCTCAAAGAAGGAGACATCTGCCCGGTATGCGGCGAAACAATTGGCACACTCATGCAGGACGACGAGATAAATGCTATTCTTTTGCCGCTGAAAGAGAAACTTGACGAAGCCAAAAGAAAGGCTGAGGCGTGCAACGTTGCGTATAATACAACTCTTGCAGCTGTAAGTGCTGCAAAAAAGATGTACAAGGAGTCGGCATTGCAACTCGCTGCTGCAAGAGAAGAAGAGCGGAAGCATACTGCGCTGCTCGAAGAACTTTGTGCCAAATTGCAAATAACATCCTCCTCTGATGCGGAACTGAAAAGTGTGCTGGATGATATACGCAGGGAGATTGACTGCCGACAGCAGGAGAGGGAAGAACTTGCAAAGGAATATCGCCGGTTGACAACGGAGACGGAAAGGATGACTACGCAAGTGAATGATGCGCTTGCAAAATATGGTCTCGCATTGAGCAGGCACAAACAGACAGAGAGTGCAATAGAAACGCTTAGAATAGAGAGAGAACGTTCGGCAGAGGCTTTCGAGGAGTTGCGCACTGAATTGATGCCGCAAATAGCCGTATCAGATTGGCACACAGATATAAAAGGCTTTATCGAAGAGTTCAGACAGCGTTCATCTGCATACAATCAGGCAAAGAACGATGTTGAGACCTTACAGCAGAAGATTGTGCGTATAAACGAGGTGCAAGAGAGAATAGCACTGCATCGCAAGAAGATAGAGGAAATATATGCTGATTTTCGTCCAACGGAGACTGTTGCTGTAAAAGCAGTCAACCCCAATATAGAAAACCAATGGATAGAACTGTCGCAGGATGCAATCTTGTGCAAGAACGAACTTGCCAAAGCTGTTGAAGAGGCAGACCGCTGCAACGGATTTATAGATTCCTTTCACAATGCCAATCCGGCAATTACACGCGAAAGGGCAGATGCCTTGTGCCTGCTTACACAGGAGGCTGTGTCGGGCATGCAGAATGAAATAAACACTTTGCTCTCAAATGTTGCACAGTATGAGGCTCTTCTCGCTGCAAGCAGGAAGAGGCATGAGGAACTGTTGTCGCAACGCCCCATGATTGTCGAAAATGAGACTCCGCAGACACTTGCCGCAAAGCGTGAGAGTATTGAGCTGCGCCGTTCGGAGTGTGAAAAGCGGCTCGGTGCCTGCATCAGCGAGCTTAAGCAGGATGATGAAAAAGTAGAGCTTATGAAGAAGCAACGCGAAGAGCTTGCCGACCTCGAAAAAGAGGCGAGCCGATGGAAGCGGCTTTCGGATATTTTCGGCAGTGCTGACGGGGGCAAGTTCAAGTCCATTGCACAAAGTTACATACTGCTGCAATTGCTCGAAAATTCCAATTTCTATCTTCGTCAGTTCACATCGAGATATGAGCTTACCACTCAACCCGGAAGCCTTGTCATTTTGGTGAACGACCGCGAGGATGGCGATACCATACGTGCGGCAAACACACTTTCGGGCGGCGAAAGCTTTATGGTCTCCCTTGCACTTGCTCTCGGACTCTCAACGCTTAACAGAAATAATTTTACTCCCGATACATTGTTTATCGACGAGGGCTTCGGAACATTGAGCGGCGACTGTCTGAACACTGTGATTGAAACATTGGAGGTGTTGCATAACATTGGTAGCAGAAGGGTGGGGATAATCAGCCATGTGAATGAACTGTATGAACGGATAAATACAAAAATCGAGGTAAGAAAGAGTGCCGGCGTCAGTGAGATTATTGTTACCGGATAATTTGAAAAACGCTCAATAATCGGGAACAACGTGTGTCTGATTGCTATATAAAACTCCTCCATCTTCAAAGACGTAACTTTTGAAGATGGAGGAGTTTTATAGTTGTTTTACAACAACAGCTGCTATATTCTCCTTAAATGGTGTGGGGTCAGTAGCGCACTTCGCGATAATTGAACTTCTTCCATTTGGGAGTGAACTGATATGAGTCGATGCTTCCTTTGGGAATGTTTATTCTGCATGGGCCGGCGGGGAGTGCCGATTCACTTTCTATCTCTATTGGCTTGGTGCGCAGGAGGTTAATATCTTTCAGTTTGCTGCAGTTGGCGAAAGCGTGATTGGCTATTATCTTTACGGATACGGGAATCGTAACTTCTGTAATGTTGATACATCCCGAAAATGCGCTGTTGCCTATCGCTGTGAGTGTTTCGGGCAATTTAATAGACATCAGTGTGTTGCAATGTGCAAATGCGCTGTGTGAGATTGTTTCGATATTCTTAAGGTCGATGCTTTTAAGCGATTTGCAGTCGTGGAAGCACGATTCGGGGAGATACTTGAGACTGTCGGGCAGAATCACTTTTTTCAATGAATTGGCGGAAGAGAAAGCCTCGACGCCTATTTCTGTTATGGATGCGGGGAGGATTATCTCTTCGAGTGTTTCGCAACGGCTGAATGTGTGTGCGCCTATTGCTTTGAGCTTGTTGTGGAGGTTGACTTTCTTTAGTGAATAACAGCCTTCGAACATTCCTTCGGGCAATGCGGTGATGCTTTCGGGGATGGTTATTCCCTTTAGCATCTTGCAGTCGTAGAGCGCATATTTGCCTATTTCTTTTATGCTCTTTGGGAGTTCTATGGCTTTGAGTTGTTTGCAACGGGAGATGGCTTCTTCACCTAAGGTCTCAAGTGTGGCAGGCAGACGAAGGGTTTTCATCTTGTCGCATCCTGATAGTGCTTTTGTGCCTATGTGTTTGATGCCGTCGGGTATGTATATGCTTTTGAGCGAGCGTTGCTGAAACAGAGCGTAGTCGCCTATCGATGTTACTTTGTAGCTTTTGCCGTTGTGGGTTACCTCTGCGGGAATTACCAGTTTGCCCTTGTGTTGGTAACGGGTCGGGTTGTTGTATTTCTTTCCGCCTGTGGCATCCCACGTAAGCTGTACTTCGTCTTCTGCTGTTGCTCGGAAATAGAGTGTGGTGGTGTCGTTGAATGTTGCTGCTATCAGTCCTTCTGCTTCTTGCGACGAGGTTTGTACCGGAGCTGTTTCGTTGCATGAGCAGAGCATTATGAGCATTGCGATAAGTGTGGCTGTTGTCTTTTGCATATTAAAATACCAATTGTAGTTGTGTGATGAATTCTCTTGTTATCTCTCCGACGCGTGGCTGGCTGTAAATGAACTGACCTTGCAGACGGCAACGTTTGTGGAACCACCATTGGACTCCTGTTGTGTATGTGTTTATGCGGGTTACGAAGCGGCTTGTTTCGTAGAGTGCTGCTTGTTGGGCACGGCTTGTGTGGGTGTTCTTGTCGAGGTTGTCCCAGTTGAGTATAAGGTCGCAGTCCTTGAAGATTCTGCAAAGCAGATTTACATATCCTCCGCGTGAGTGTATGCCGCCGTCGTATCCCTGTATATATTCTGCACGCATGTATATGGGGCGGAAATTGGCTTCTACACCAAGATTCCAGCGGTGGCGCGCATAGTTGTATCCTTGCGGGAAGGCTCCGAACGGCGAGGGGGTGAGAGCGTGTCCTGTGCCGGCAAGGAATGAACCTTCGAGCAGAAGGTTCTTGACTGGCTTGTATTGCAGCATGCCTGAAACATCTTTCTGGTTGTTGTTCTCTTTCTGGTTCATTCCGGGACCGTTGAATACTCCGATGCTGTAGTTGAAAAGGTCGCGTTCGCCGTTGTTGAGAAAGTCGCCTGTGAGCATTACGCCTGCATCGCGGGCTACATTGTTGCCCATCAGAGGGTCGGTGGCGATGCCTGCAAGATATAATACTGAGGGGTCGTACTGTATTGTACTCATGTATGTGGGCGACAGTATGCTTTCGAGCGTAAACGGCTGTTTGTATTGTCCCACCCGCAGTTTGGCGTACGGTGCTATTTGGAATTGTGCATAATATTCGTGGAGTTCCGATTTTACGGCATCGTACATCAGTAAGAAACTCAACCTTGAATTTATTTGTGCGTCGGCCATGAGTATTATGCGCTGAATGTCAAGTCCGTTCTTGTCGGCTCCGTTTGTCCTGTTGTAATAGTAGGTCGATTGTGCGTATCCGAATATGCGCAGTTTGCTTAATCCTATTTCTACGTTCAGCGAATTGTAGGGAGCGCCTGTTGCGTCTGCGGATGCTATGGTTGCAGGACTGTATGTTGTCTTGCTTATTTCCAATTTCAGATTTTCTGTTACGGGTGTGTCGTTGTCATTGGCGAAGAGCAGTCCTGCGGGTAGCAGAAGCGCCAAAAGGAGTGCTGCTGTCTTGTGTTTCATGTTTCGTGTGTTGTATTATGGGAGGTTCTATGAAATAATTCCTTGCAGGGAGGGTACTATCTCGTGGAAGTAGCTTTGAGCGCTTTTTCAAATGATTCGGGAACCGGTGTCTCGAAACGCAGGAACTTGCCGTTTACGGGGTGGCGGAATGCCAATATGTATGCGTGTAGTCCCAAGCGGCGCAGGCTTTCGTCGTTGCTGCCGTATTTTATGTCGCCGACAATGGGATGTCCCATGTCTGAGAGATGTACGCGGATTTGATTCTTGCGGCCTGTTTCGAGTTCCAGTTCGACAAGTGTGTAGCCGTTGCCTTTGCGCAGTACATTGTAATGTGTTACTGCATATTTGCCTCCGTTGTCTACGGGGCTTGAGTGGGTGATGAAACGTTTGTCTTCGGTGAGCCATGAGCGTATGGTGCCTCTCTCCTGTTTCATCTCTCCGCTTACAAGTGCGACGTAGCGACGGTCGGTTACAAGCTGTTGCCATTCCTCTATAAGCCGGCGCTGCGTCATAGTGTCCTTGGCATATATCATGAGTCCTGAAGTGTCTCTGTCGAGGCGGTGCACAAGGTGTGATGTGCATCGCGAACCGCCTTTTTCCAAGTATCTGTTGAGTACCATCTGCACTGTCTGCTGGCGTGTGTTGTTGCTCATGGAGAGCAGTCCGGCACGTTTGTCTATTACCAGAAGATAGGGGTCTTCGTAAACCACTCCGAGGTCGTTGCTGTGAAATGCCATCTTCTGTTTCGAACGGTCGAGCTGTACAACCTGTCCGGGGTGCAGGAGGGTGAGGGCATTTGTGGTTATTATGTTGTCTACAAGTACCAGACGGTTTACAAGCAACGCTTTTACGCGGTTGCGGCTGATGCCGTGCATGGCATTCATAAGGAATGTTATAAGTTCTGTCTCTTCTTTGACGTTGAATGTCAGTTGGCTTTTCTTGTCTCCTCTTTTCATATTGTGTTCGGTGCTTATAGTTGTCTCTTTAGGGAGGTTCTATAAATTAGTTCGAGTTGATTTTTGAATAAAACAAAAAGCGGCCGAAATAGAACATACCCTAAAAAGAGTTATAGTTTACTAATTTATAGAATCTCCCTTTACCAATAATACCACATTCTCTACGTGGTGGGTGTGCGGGAACATGTCTACGGGCTGTACTGCTGCTACTTTATAGTCTTTGTCGAGCAGGGCAAGGTCGCGGGCTTGTGTTGCGGGGTTGCAGCTCACGTAGACTATTCTTTCGGGTGCAGCGAACAGTATTGTGTCTATGACGTCTGTGTGCATTCCGGCGCGGGGAGGGTCGGTGATTATCACGTCGGGGCGACCGTGTGAGTCGATAAAGTCGCGTGTCAGCACATCTTTCATGTCTCCTGCATAGAAGAGCATGTTGGTGTGTCCGTTGATTTCGGCGTTTATTTTTGCATCTTCTATGGCTTCGGGCACATATTCGATTCCCACCACCTTTTTGCAGTGGCGTGCAACGAAGTTGGCTATTGTGCCTGTGCCGGTGTACAGGTCATAAACGGTCTCGTTTCCTGTGAGTGCGGCAAATTCGCGCGCTACTTTATAGAGATTGTATGCCTGTGCGCTGTTTGTCTGGTAGAATGATTTCGGGCCTACTTTGAATTTCAATCCCTCCATCTCTTCGTATATGAAGTCTGTGCCTTTGAATGTGTGTACTTCGAGATCGCCGAATGTGTCATTGCATTTGTTGTTTATGACGTAGAGCAGCGATGTCGCTTCAGGGAAATTTTCAGAGCAGAACTGCATTACTTTCATCAACTGTTCATTGTCTGTGTCGCTCTCTACTCTTGCTTGAAGCAGCAGCATTGCTTCTCCGGTGGTGGAGGTGCGTATCATTATGTTGCGCAGTACTCCGGTGTGTGAGCGCAGGTTGTAGAATGGGATTCCCTCTCTGATGGCAAATTCGCGTATGCCGTTGCGTATTCTGTTGTTGAGCGGCTCCATAAGGTGGCACTCTTCTATGTCGAGCACTTTGTCGAATGCGTCTGGTATGTGGAAGCCGAGTGCGCTCATGTTGTCGTATTTTACATCTTTCTCAACCTCTTCGCGTGTGAGCCATCTTTTGTTGCTGAACGTGAATTCAAGCTTGTTCCTGTAGCATTTTGTCTGCTCCGAACCGAGAATGGGGCTTATTTCGGGAAGCTCTACCTTGCCTATGCGTTTGAGGGCATCGAAAACCTGTTGTTGCTTGTATTTCAGCTGGTTTTCGTATGACAGACATTGCCATTTGCAGCCTCCGCACACTCCGTAATGCTTGCAGAACGGCACTGCGCGTTCTTCGGAATATTCATGAAATTTGATGGCTTCGGCTTCGGCGTAGCTGTGTTTCTTGCGGCGAATCCTCAGGTCGACAACGTCGCCGGGTACCACGTACGGTACAAACACAACAAGGTCGTCCACGCGCGCCAATGCTTTGCCTTCTGCGGCAACCGCTGTTATTCTTATCTGTTCGAGTATCGGATGTTCTTTCTTCTTTCTTGCCATATATACAATTGTGTTGAGTCGTAAAAATGTGTGTTCTTTGCTGTCTATGATGTGTTTAAACAACAAAAATACATCTATTTCGCGAAATAAACACAATATTCGCAGCTGAACTTTGCAGAGCAATATATTTTGCAGAAGTTTTCCGAATGTTATTTTTATTATTCCTATTTTTTTTGTATTTTTGCAAATCATCGGCATCTTGTGTAGTGCGTATTGCGCGGCAAGATGCAGGTGCTTTATGGTGTCAAAAGCTATAAAATTTTTATTATCAATAACATAACTATCAAACTTTAAGATTTATGACTGACAAAAGAGTCTATCTTTTCGGCAATGGTAAAGCCGAAGGTAAAGCAGATATGAGAAATCTGCTCGGTGGTAAAGGTGCCAATCTGGCTGAAATGAACCTGATTGGTGTTCCCGTTCCTCCCGGTTTCACCATTACTACAGACACTTGTAACGATTACTATCGTTTGGGCAAAGCTGAAGTTGTAGAGTTGTTGAAGGACGACGTTCATGCTGCGGTAGCACATGTCGAGGCTTTGATGAACTCAAAGTTCGGTGACATCGAGAACCCCTTGCTGGTTTCTGTACGTTCAGGTGCTCGCGCTTCAATGCCCGGTATGATGGATACAATCCTCAACCTCGGTTTGAACGACGAAGTAGTTGAGGGTATGATACGCAAGACCGGCAACGCACGCTTTGCTTGGGACTCATACCGTCGTTTCGTACAGATGTACGGTGACGTAGTATTGGGCATGAAGCCTGTAAACAAAGAGGACATTGATCCGTTCGAGGCTATCATCGAAGAGGTTAAAGAGGCTAAGGGTGTTAAGCTTGACAATGAGCTTGAGGTTGAAGACCTGAAGATGCTCGTTAAGAAGTTCAAGGCTGCTGTAAAGGAACAGACCGGCAATGATTTCCCCACAGATGCTTACGAACAGCTTTGGGGTGCTATCTGCGCTGTATTCGACAGCTGGATGAACGAACGTGCTATCCTCTATCGTAAGATGGAAGGTATTCCCGCAGAGTGGGGTACAGCTGTAAACGTACAGGCAATGGTATTCGGTAACATGGGCGACACATCAGCTACAGGTGTATGCTTCTCACGTGATGCAGGTAACGGTGAAAACCTTTTCAACGGTGAGTATCTTATCAATGCTCAGGGTGAGGATGTGGTAGCAGGTATCCGCACACCTCAGCAGATTACCAAGATCGGTTCACAGCGTTGGGCTGAGCGCGCTAACATCAGCGAGGAAGAGCGCGTAGCTAAATATCCTTCAATGGAAGAAGCTATGCCCGAGATATACAAAGAGCTCGACGCTCTCCAGAACAAACTTGAGAATCACTACCGCGATATGCAGGATATGGAGTTCACTGTACAGGAAGGTAAACTCTGGTTCCTCCAGACCCGTAACGGTAAACGTACAGGTTCGGCTATGGTTAAGATTGCTATCGACCTCCTCCACGAGGGTCTCATCGATGAGAAGACAGCTATCAAACGTTGCGAGCCCAACAAGCTCGACGAGCTTCTCCACCCCGTATTCGACAAGGCTGCCCTCAAGAGCGCTAAGGTGTTGACACGCGGTCTTCCCGCATCACCCGGTGCTGCTACAGGTCAGATTGTATTCTTCGCAGACGACGCTGCAAAGTGGGCAGAGGAAGGCAAGAAAGTGATCATGGTACGTATCGAGACATCTCCTGAGGACCTCGCAGGTATGGCTGTTGCTCAGGGTATCTTGACAGCACGTGGTGGTATGACTTCACATGCTGCCGTTGTTGCTCGTGGTATGGGCAAGTGCTGCGTATCAGGTGCAGGTGCATTGAATATCGATTACAAGAACCGTACTGTTGAGGTAGACGGTGTTGTATTGAAGGAGGGAGACTTCATCTCTTTGAACGGTACAACCGGTGAGATCTACAACGGTCAGGTTGAGACAAAGGCAGCTGAGCTTTCAGGCGACTTCGCTGAATTGATGGCTCTCTGCGAGAAATATACAAAGCTCGTTGTACGTACCAACGCTGATACTCCCCACGATGCAGAGGTTGCTCGCAAGTTCGGTGCAGTAGGTATCGGTCTTTGCCGTACAGAGCACATGTTCTTCGAGGCTGAGAAGATCGTTGCTATGCGTGAGATGATCCTTTCTAAGGATGCTGAAGGCCGCAAGGCTGCTCTCGCTAAGCTGTTGCCCTACCAGAAGGCTGACTTCTACGGTATCTTCAAGGCAATGGACGGCTGTCCCGTTAACGTACGTCTTCTCGATCCTCCTTTGCATGAGTTCGTTCCCCACGATCAGAAGGGTCAGGAAGAGATGGCTGAGGCTATGGGCGTAACTGTTGAGTACATCAAACAGCGTGTTGAGAGCCTCTGCGAGGCTAACCCGATGCTTGGCCACCGCGGTTGCCGCTTGGGTAACACCTATCCCGAAATCACTGAGATGCAGACTC
>CAYWIE010000023.1:0-35427 GCA_964458275.1 uncultured Bacteroidaceae bacterium | reverse complement strand
TGATTTTTATTATAACGGGCATAAAAATCGGAATTTTTATGTAAGTTTGCAAAAAGAGAACTTAGCCATGAACTTCTGTTGCAACAAATTCGAAAAGGAATACAAAGAACTCTCTACATCAGAGAATCACATGTGCATAGTTGAACACGAGCGCGACGGAGAAAAGAAGAGGCATTTTTATCTACGTGTCTGGAACGAACGAAATGCCTTTGTACCAATAAAATACTGCCCTTATTGCGGTGAACGTTTGTCGAGGTTCTATGCCGACGACTGTTACATAAACACGGAGATAGATGATGTCTTCAATATTGTGCGAACCTCGCCGAGCGCATACGATAGCGAAGTAACGAAAAAGAAAGAAAGCAACGAAGCAAAAGTGCGGCGCAAGTACGGGCTTGAAGTCTGTTGTGGCGAACTGGAATGTCTGTGCGATCGGCCAAAGGTTAATGATTCGGTAAAATTCATTATAAAAGAGCATATACTGGAGAAGAACAGATCTCAATATTATACAATAGACAAGGGCGGCGTTGAAAGGAATTATCTAAAGCCCATAAGCGCCCTTTCTTTTGGCCTGCTGTACAAGCAACGCCGCGCAAAGCCGAAATCCGAAAAGAACCAGGGAGACGATGAGGGACCGGAGGATTATGAAAAGCATATAGACGGATGGAATTTCTGTCCTTACTGCGGAAAGAATCTATATAAATTCTACGACAATGCTAAGTATGCCAACTACATAGAAGGCAGGGATTTCGACTATCCCGAGAAAGAATCATTGTTTCTGTATTGTGGCGGCATGGGTACTAATCCGGTATATATATTGACTGCGTCTTTCATTGGACTGTTAGTGCTGGTTCCATTCCAAAGGGCAATTGTGAAAGAGGCTTTTATTGCATTCTATCACGTTTTTCCTTACTTTTTCTTGCTCATAACGACTGTGTTTCTTATCTGTCGTTGCATCCTCTTCATTAAAAACAAATGGCTTCATGTTGCGTGGAAGAAATTTTGGACTATAAGCGTTTTCTGGGCACTCTTGCTGTCGTTTGTTTTATCGTACCATGTTTTCGGTGTGTTTGATATGCTGAATACCAGTTTGCCGACCGGAGATGAGCCATATACGGTAAGTGCGGTTGTTGAGGGGATTGATATCAACGAAGACGACAATGGAGATGTGTCAAGTGCAGATATTGTATTTAGACTGGACAATGCCGACAATGATTATTCGAGAAAACTGGACGAAACTGAATTTAAAAGGCGTATAAGCGCTGACGAAATAGATGATTACAGCATCGGCGATATGTATAACATTACTTTCAAGAATGGATTCTTTGGCATTCCGATGCTCGAAGGGCTGAAAAGGATATAATAAGTTTCATATTGACAGTAGAATCTTCTACCATACGCGCAGGCGGTCTCCGAGAGCAGAGTCGGAGACCGCTTTTTCGATATGATTCGCTGATTCCCTCTGTAAAAAACCGTACGGAACAAAAAAAACGGAAAATTGTTGAAAACATTTACGCTTTTATCATTTTTTTGATTTACCTTTGGGAGATTAATTTGCGTAAATAGTATTAATATCCCAAATAACTTTTATAAATTTATAGAAAAATGGCAATCAACAGACGTAATTTTCTGAAGGCATCAGGAGCGTTGGCAGCACTGTCTATCGTTCCACGGCACGTATTGGGTGGCAATGGCAATATTGCCCCAAGTGACCAATTGACAAAAGGTATCATCGGCGTCGGCGGTATGGGTCGCGGACACTACGGATACGCAAATACACGATTGGTTGCTATTTGCGACTGCGACAAGAAACACTTGCAGCAGGGTCTCGACCTCGCAAAAAGAAAAGCTGAGGCCGGCGACAAGAAAGTTGATTCCAATCCCAAGGCTTACGAAGATTGGAGAGAATTGGTTTACGATCCCAACGTAGACATCGTACACATCGCAACACCTCCCCATTGGCATGCATTGCAGGCTATCGAGGCTGCAAAGGCTGGCAAGGACATCTGGTGCGAGAAACCCATGACACGTACAATCGGCGAGGGCAAGAGAGTCCGCGAGGCAGTGCAGCAGTACAATCGCGTATTCCGTCTGAACACATGGTTCCGTTTCAAAGATACTTTCTATGGTCTCGGTACACCAGTTGAGCCTTTGAAGAAACTCGTTGCAAGCGGTCTCCTCGGATGGCCTTTGAAGGTAACTATCTCCAAGCACACAGGTTTCGACTGGAAGTTCTATTGGGTAGGTAAGGACAAGCTTGAGCCCCAGCGTATCCCCGCAGAGCTCGACTATAACATGTGGCTCGGTCCGGCTCCCTACAAACCCTACAACGCTCACCGCGTACACCAGACATTCCGTGGCTATTGGGACTACGATGGTGGCGGTCTCGGCGATATGGGACAGCACTACATGGACCCCGTACAGTATTTCCTCGGTAAAGACAACGAAAGCCCCGTTAAGGTTGAGGTTGACGCACCCCAGCAGCACTCAGATGCAATCGGTACATGGCGTTCTATCACATATACATACGCAGACGGCTGTCAGATTGTACTTTGGGGCGGCGACTACGGTAACCCCAACACTCCCTACATCGCAGGTCCTAAGGGTAACGTATACAACAACTTCGTGTGCGACATTCCCGATTGGCAGAAGAAACTCGCCGAGTTCCCCGATCCTCTGCCCCAGAACACAGACTTCGAGGAGTGCGTAAGAACACGTCAGAAGTTTGCTCTCAACGAGGAGAACGGACACCGCAGCTGTACACTTGTGAACATGGGTATCGTAGCATTGCAGCTCAACCGTACACTCGAATTCGACTCTGAGAAAGAAGAGTTTGTAAACGACGAAGCAGCAAACGCACTCGTTTACCAACCTATGAGAGGTCCCTGGAAATTCTAACCATATAAAAAGAAAATAAAATGAGACAATATAAAAGTATCATATTAACACTCCTCGTTGCCCTCTTCTTCGGTCTCAACGCAAATGCGCAGGGTTCGGAAAGAGCTGTAGCAACAAAGATTGGAGACGCGCTTAACATGTTGCCCGCCGATACACAGAAGAAGTACAACAAGCTTATGGGCGACATTGCCGAGACAGGTGCAGAAGGCATCAAAATGCTTCTCGGCTATTTGAACAAGCAGGACGACACACGCCGCCTTGCAGAGTATGCAATCAACGGTTATGTTTCATTCGTTGCAGATCCCAAATTCGACGCTAAAAAACGTCAGATTGTAGTTGACGCCATCAAGGCAGAGTACGATGCAATCAACAAGAAACTTACAGGCGACAATATCAAAGACTCACAGTCACAGCCCCTTTTGGTGTCAAACAAAGAGTTCCTTGTACGCCAATTGCGACTCCTCGGCGTAATTAAGGTACCCGCAGAGGTAGAAGCAGCTCCCGCTGATGCAAAGACACTTGCAAAGAACCTCAAGGCTGCTTCTAAGCTTGAGCCTAACTTTGCAAACAACGCTGCACGTTGCGCTGCTATCCGCGCATACGTTGACGGTGTAGGCATCGAGGCAGGCCAGAAGACAATCCTCAAGGCTCTGAAGGACGACTGCCGCCAGTATCGTCTTGCAACAATCTATGCTGTCGATGCAAATGCTGCAAGCGAAGAGGCTATCAAGCCCATTATGGACGAGGCTACAAAGAAGATTGCAAAAGCAAAAGACTGTGCAAAGGTTGACCTCCTCTACTGGATGAGCAATCACCCTGCAATTGCCAATACAGCACTTGTTGCTCCTTTGCTCTCATCGGCAAATGCAGAGGTTGTTGAGGCTGCTGCATGGGCATTGGCACGCATCGGTAACCCCGACAACATTGCAGACGTTGCAAAATTGCTCGCATCAGCAGATGCAGACAAGGTTGCTCTTGCCGAGAAGGTTCTCAAATCGTATAAAGGCAATGTATGCGAACCCGCTGTTGCTGTTGAAGGCAAGACCGCTCAGGGCGAGACAGCTACCCTTAACATCATCTCAGCTCGCAAGGCCGCTTCATTCAACAGTCTCGTAAACGAGCAGCTGAACGCAAGCGACAACGGTGTAAAAGACGCTGCCTACAAGGCTTTGAAGGATGTATCTACAAAGGACAACCTCGGTTCGCTCTATGCTCTTCTTGAGAAATGCGATGCTAAATATGTTCCCGCCGTTCAGGATGCTATCCTCGCAGCAATGTCAGGCATGAGCAAGGATGAGCAGTTCAAGACAATCAGCGCAAAGAAAGCAACAGTTGCAAGCAACAAGCAGAACCTTTACTGGCCCATCGTCTTCAAGACAGCAAGCAACCAGCAGCTTCTTGCTATCTGCAACGACCTTGTAGCAAAGAAAGATACAAAACTCCTTTCTGCTGCATTTGAGGCTTACATGAAGAGCGTCGACAACAAGCTCCCCGGCGCACAGCGTCTCTTGATGTACCGCAATGCAATGGGCTTCGCTACAACTGATGCTCAGAAGGTTAGAGTTCTTCAGGCTGTAGCAAAGACAAACACATTCCTCGGTATCATCTATGCAGGACAGTTCATCGAAGTTCCCGCATTGCAGCAGGCAGCAGCTCAGGCTGTTCGCGTACTCGCATTGGGCAACATCGAGTTCAACGGTCCCGAAGTTGTTGCTCTTCTCACACGTGCAACAGAGGTTATCAAGGGTGGCGACGCTATCTATGAAATCCCCGCTATCAAACAGCACCTTGAGAAACTTGCCAAACTCAACGAGACAGGTTTCGTTTCAATGTTCAACGGCAAAGACCTTACAGGTTGGAAGGGTCTTTTGGCTTCACCTTACGACAACCCCTACCAGCGTGCAAAACTCAACAAGACCAAACTCGCCAAGCTTCAGAAAGAGGCTGACGAGGCAATGGCTAAGAGCTGGTCAGCAGTTGACGGTACAATCCTCTTCAACGGTCAGGGCAGCAGCCTCTGCACTGAGAAGCAGTACGGCAACTTCGAAATGTATGTAGACTGGATGCTTTACGATGGTAAAGAGCCCGATGCAGGTATCTATCTCCGCGGTACACCTCAGGTGCAGATCTGGGATACACGCCGTACAGATGTAGGTGCACAGGTAGGCTCAGGCGGTCTCTACAACAACAGTGTCAACATCAGCAAGCCTTTGAAGGTTGCCGACAATCCCGTAGGCCAGTGGAACAGCTTCTACATCAAGATGGCAGACGAGCGCGTAACTGTATATCTCAATGGCGAACTCGTTGTAAACAACGTAATCATGGAGAACTACTGGAACCGTGCGCTCCCCGTAATCCTCAAAGAGCAGATTGAGCTTCAGGCTCATGGCAGCAAGGTAGCTTACCGCAACCTCTACATCAAAGAGTTGCCACAGGCAGAGCCTTACAAACTCTCAGCACAGGAGAAGAAAGAGGGCTTCAAACTCCTCTTCGACGGTACATCACTCAACGAGTGGCAGGGCGACAAGACTAACTATGCAACAGAGAACGGTACAATCGCAGTCCGCAAACGCGGCAGCGGTTTCGGTAACCTCTATACAAAAGAAGAGTACGGCGACTTCATCTTCCGTTTCGAATTCAAGCTCACAACAGCAGCAAACAACGGTGTAGGTATCCGCACCCCCATGGGCAAGGACGCCGCTTACCACGGAATGGAGATTCAGATTCTCGACCACTTCAACCCCATCTACACATCGTGGTTGAAACCCTACCAGCACCATGGTTCTGTTTACGGTATCATCACTCCTAAGGTATTTGACGCATTGAAGCCTGTCGGCGAGTGGAATACAGAGGAGATTTACGCAAAGGGCGACTACATCCGCGTAACTGTAAACGGCATCGTTATCACAGAGGGTCGCATCAACGACTTTGTTAAGATTGAGGAGAAGAACGGTGAAAAGAAAATCATCGGTAAGGATGGCTTGAATCACCCCGGCGCACTCAACAAGAAAGGTTACATTGGCTTCCTCGGACACGGTTCAGAGCTTTGGCTCCGCAATGTTCGTATCAAGAGCCTTGACAAGAAGTAATAATACACTACTTATAGGCAAAATGCAAGAGTCTCCAAAACTTTGGGGACTCTTGCTGCGTTTGTAGGGAGGCGGCTCTGCACGGCTGCCGCAAGCATGAAACGGATGATTGGAACTGCAAAATCGAAATTTTTGCAAAAAAAATAGGAGAAGAATATAATTATTTGATAAATAAGTAGTAAATTTGCACGCTGAAAATAATATAAAACGTAAAAAGGAACTTATAAATTAATTAATGAAGAACGACAACCTGAAAAACCAGTACCGCGTAAATGAGCAGATCCGTGCACGCGAAGTACGTATTGTCGGTGAAGACGTAGAGTCTGTAGTGATGCCTTTGAACAAGGCATTGGCATTAGCCGAGGAAAAAGAACTTGATCTTGTGGAAATTTCTCCCAATGCAACCCCTCCCGTTTGCCGATTGATTGAATATTCTAAGTTCCTTTACCAGTTGAAGAAACGTGCAAAAGAGCAAAAAGCGAAACAGGTGAAAATAGAGGTTAAGGAAATCCGTTTCGGACCTCAGACCGATGAGCACGACTACAACTTCAAACTGAAGCATGCCATAAGTTTCCTTCAGGATGGCGACAAAGTAAAGGCATATGTCTTTTTCAAAGGCCGCTCAATTCTCTTCAAAGAGCAGGGTGAAGTGCTTCTGCTCCGTTTTGCAAACGACCTCGAAGAGTATGGCAAAGTAGACATGATGCCCGTGCTCGAAGGAAAGCGCATGACAATAATGCTCTCGCCCAAAAAGGCGCAGGCACCTAAAAAGCAGGCACCTGCAAAGGATGCAAAGCCCGAACAGAAGACAGAAACTAAAAGCGAGTAATGTTGGATAGTACATTATCGTATATATATTAACATTTAATTTTTAAGAAATGCCAAAAGTTAAGACTAACTCCGGTGCCAAAAAAAGATTCGCTCTTACCGGAACGGGTAAAATCAAAAGAAAACATGCTTATCACAGCCACATTCTGACAAAGAAGACAAAGAAGCAGAAACGCAACCTTGTTAAATTTGCAGTTCTCGATTCATCTAACGTAAAGAATGTAAAAGAGTTGTTGGCTCTGCGCTAAGTAATTAATTATTAACCGAATGTTTTTAGCCTAAAGACCGCAAAAAAACAGCGGCGCTAACATTCAAAAAAAAGAAAACTATGCCAAGATCAGTAAATCACGTTGCTTCAAGAGCAAGAAGAAAGAAAATTTTAGGTTTGACCAGAGGTTACTTTGGTGCAAGAAAGAACGTATGGACAGTAGCCAAGAACACTTGGGAAAAAGGTCTTACATATGCATTCCGCGACCGTCGTAACAAGAAACGCGAGTTCCGTGCATTGTGGATACAGCGTATCAATGCAGCTGCTCGCCTTGAGGGTATGTCATACTCACAGTTGATGGGTGCATTGCACAAAGCAGGTATCGAAATCAACCGTAAGGTTCTTGCAGACCTCGCAATGAACAGCCCCGAAGCTTTCAAAGCAATCGTAAACAAGGTAAAATAAGCCTTTTGGGTTTTAAAATACGGGCGGCAGAGTCAACTCTGCCGCTTCGTTTATTTGTGTGGGCTGTCAGTCAAGCAATTAGGCTTTGTTCGCTTTTTTTAGCAAAAGAACTTGTAAAAAAAGTGGCAAATAAATTTGTTTTTAAGTTTTCGGTTTGTATATTTGCCATAGGTTTTGCTGCATCTGATTGACTGGGAAACTCATCAATTATAATCAGAAAACCGAGTTCAGTTTCATTCTCAATGGCGGGCCACGCCTTCGGGTAGCTTTATGCCGGTGGATTACAAAGAGGTGAAACTCTCAAATCTTACTTACTCGGAGTTTCATCGTTCTATCGGTGTAGCAAAACTTTTTCTCATACAGCAGGTCGCGTGTTCAGCGCGGCTTGTCTGCTTTTGTATACATGCTTCGCTTCTTGTTTCAGGTTTTGATTTTTTTTGTGCATTTTGTTTGTTAAAAAATACTATTATGTTGTATTTATGAGCATTTGAAATGTTAAAAACGGGTATTTTTATTGTCGTGTTGCACAAACCGTGTAATTTTGTGCAGTTTTTGAAAAACATAGTAATAATTTAAAATTAACAAAATGAAAAAATTATTCACAACAATTGTTATGGCAGCTTTTGCAGTGGCATCATTCGCAGGAGGTCTGCTCACAAACACAAACCAGCATGCAGCATTCGTTCGCAACCCCGCGCGTTATGCATCACTCGGAATAGATGCTGTATACTTCAACCCCGCAGGTACAGCATTCCTCCAGGATGGCTGGCACCTTTCTGCAAACTGGCAGATGATATGGCAGCAGCGTGATGCTATCAACGCTAAGACCAACACAAAATACGACGGTGAAGTATATGTTCCCGTATTGCCTACTTTCATGGCAGCGTATAAGACCGGCGATTGGACATTCTCAGGTTTCTTCGGAGTCCCCGGCGGTGGTGGCAAATGTGAATTTGCCGATGGTCTTCCCAGCTTCAACGGTCTTGCAAGCATGGCTGCAAGCGGTCTTCCCGGCAACTCAGAGTTCACCTCTACACAGTACGTGTTTGCATTGCAGCTCGGTGCAGCTTACAAAATCAACGACAACCTTTCTGCTTACGCAGGTGTTCGTGGTAACTACACTTCTGCAAACTATGAGGGCAGCATAGGTGCTTCTATGCCCACAGCTAATGGCAATGTTCCCGTATTCGGCATTGACCTCGACCTCGACCAGAGCGGTATCGCATTCGCTCCCATCGTAGGTGTCGACTACAAGGTTGGCAACTTCAACTTCGCTGCAAAGTATGAGTTCCGCGCAATCACAACAGTGGAGAACGAGACAAACAAGTTCAACCTCTCTAAGATGGATATGACAACAGGTCAGATGCCTACAATGGACCTCACAAATCCCGCAATGTTGAATGCTGCTATCCAAGCAAGCCCCACTCTTGGCGCACTTGCAGGTTTCGCAGATGGCAAGACACTCCGCAGCGATGCTCCCGCCCTTTTGACACTCGCCGGTTCATGGCAGGCTCTTCCCCCTCTTCAGGTGATGGCGGGCTGGAACTACTACTTCGACAAGGATGCTAAAATCGAGTCTCTCATGGGTGGAGACAATATGAGAAAGCTCTCTCGCAATACAATCGAGTATCTCTTCGGTGCTGAGTTCAAAGTAACAGAGAAGTTCCTTGTAAGCGCTGGTATCCAGTTCAGCAACTTCGGTATCAACGACCAGTACACAAGCGACCTTGCGTTCATCAACGACTCATTCATGACAGGTGTTGGTGGTAAGTATAGCCTTACAGACAAAATCGACATCAACTTCGGTTACTGCTATGCAAACTATGCTCCCGACAACTGCGTTAAGAATGCAGGTACAGCTATGGAGACTATCACACGTTACGAGCGTAAGACACACAATGCAACTATTGGTGTAGACTTCCGTCTCTAATAGTAACAAATAACAGGTGGAAGCCTGTTGGCTCTCTGCCGAATCATAAAAAATCACAATAATTATTTTATTGTGATTTTTTTATGCAGTTTTTTATCCGAATTTTGTTAAACCTCGAATATAGCTTGCACTCGCTGTGATAAATATTCAAGCGAGCTTGATATTTTTTGCTTTCAGCGAAGTTTAGCTGTGCTCATTGTGTGTGAAAATGAATTTTCACCCATTCGCTTGCACAACTTTTGCTCGTTTGTTGCTATATTTGCAGATGATTTGTGTCAATATGTAAAGACAGGAACGTGGGCGGGATTATTGCTCTCCTTTCCGCGCAACTTTGAAAAAACAGAAATAAAAAATGGCTGATTATTCTTCAATATTGTTTCAGAGACTCCCGAAATATCTGCTGACCAAGCAGAACCAGACAATGATGGTATTGTTTGTCTCTCTGTTTGCGATTATTTTTATAAATATATTCAAACCGTTCGGCTCAGAGGAGTGGATGACTAAAGGTAAATTCACAAGCACGGAATATCTCGCATGGTCTACGATACTTGTTTCGATGGGTATGAGCATTGTTGCCATAAGCCGAGTTATAATGTATCACTATGGCAAGAAGTATACGCATAAGATAACCATACTGAAGTACATCTGCTGGATTATAATAGAATTGTTGCTCCTATCTGCATCCTTTACAGTGCTGGCTCTGATAACCAGCTATGGCGGTGCCGTACGTGACCCGTTGGAGATATACAAGAATGCGCTGCAAAATACTGTGTTCATTATGTTTATCCCGTACATCATAGGCATAATGTATCTCTCCTATCAGGACAAAAGCGCCAAGTTGCGCACAATAATGGAAGAAAACATCGGAAATAAATCCACATCTTTCATATCTTTCCGCGACGAGAGGGGAGTGTTGCAGCTGACGGTGGCAAAAGAGAATCTGCTGTATATAGAGTCGGCAGACAACTACATATCAATCTGGTATCTGAAGAACGAACAGCTGAAAAAGCAGCTCATCCGTATAACCCTCAAGGAACTTGCTGTTCAGTTGGCAGACACGGATATAGTGCGTTGCCACCGTTCGTTCATGGTCAATCTGGGGCAGGTAAAGGTGCTGAGACGCGAGAAGGAGAATATGTTCATAGAGCTCGGACATCCCGGATTGAAGGAAATTCCAATCTCCAAGACCTATGGCGAGGCGGTGCTGAAAAGAATAATTCCAATGGATAAATAACTCAAGAGATATGAAACGTATAGCAATATTTGCATCAGGTTCGGGCAGCAATGCCGAGAACATAGCAAACTACTTCAAGAACTCAGACTCAGTAGAGATAGCGCTTATCTTGGCAAACAATCCCGAAGCATTCGTGCTCGAAAGAGCCAAAAGGCTTGGAATAGCATCGGTAACTGTAACAAACAAAGAGTTCCGCGAGGCTGGCAAGGTGCTCGAAATAATGAAGGAGTACAATATCGACTTTATTGTACTTGCAGGATTCCTGCTTCTTGTACCAGCCGGGTTGATAGAAGCATATCCCGGAAGAATCGTCAATATACATCCCGCGCTTCTCCCCAAGCATGGCGGCAAAGGAATGTATGGCGACAATGTACATAAGGCAGTAGTTGCTGCCGGCGATAAGGAGAGCGGAATAACGATTCACCTCATCGACGAGCGCTACGATTGCGGAACAACATTCTTTCAGGCAAGCTGTCCGGTGCTTCCGACAGACACCCCCGATGATGTTGCGGCAAAAGTTCATGCTCTTGAATATGAGCATTTCCCGCGCGTAATCGGAGAGATAATAGCGACATTGGACTAAGAGTCTCCCCACTAAGCGGGCAGCATCAAACGACCTTTGATGCTGCCCGCTTGGTGTGTCAAATGACAAGAAAAATGTGGCGTGTTACATTTTTCTATCACATTAGGTGTTTTCTATATCACATTGTACGCAAAAAATATAATTATCCTTGCAATTGAAAAATTAAAAGAGTACATTTGTCAGATACATTGTAAAACAAGCAACGACAAACGCTTACAAATCGTTACAGTATGAAAATATCAAAAATAGAACATCTCGGTATAGCCGTACCCAGCATAGAGGAGGCATTGCCATACTACGAAAATGTATTAGGTTTTTCCTGCTACAACATAGAAACTGTTGAAGAACAGAAAGTAAGGACTGCGTTCCTGAAAGTGGGCGAGACAAAAATCGAACTTCTTGAACCCACCTCTCCCGACAGTACAATCGCAAAATTTCTTGAAACCCGCGGTCAGGGCATACATCATATAGCCTACGCCGTGGAAGATGGAGTGAAAGAGGCGCTTGCAGAGTGTGAGGAGAAGGGCATACGTACCATCGACAAATCTCCCAGAGGTGGGGCAGAAGGGTTGAATATCGCTTTCTTGCACCCGAAATCAACACAAGGAGTACTTACGGAATTGTGTGAGGAAAACAAATAGAATCCGTTCAAAAAACATACAACAATGAGCAAACAATTTGAAAAGATCAAACAGCTCGTCGAAATGCGTGCCAAAGCACGCTTGGGCGGCGGAGAAAAAGCAATAGAGAAACAACACGAGCGTGGCAAATACACAGCACGCGAACGCATAGAGATGCTGCTCGACAAAGGCAGTTTCGAAGAGACAGACATGTTCGTAACCCACCGATGCACCAACTTCGGACAGGAGAAAAAGAGCTTCCTCGGCGACGGAATTGTAACCGGATGCGGTACCATCGACGGACGTCTTGTATATGTCTTTGCTCAGGATTTCACAGTCTTCGGCGGCTCGCTCTCCGAGACAATGGCGCAAAAGATATGCAAGATAATGGATATGGCAATGAAGATGGGTGCCCCCGTCATTGGCATAAACGACAGCGGCGGCGCACGCATACAAGAGGGTATCAACTCACTCGCAGGCTTTGCTGAGATATTCGAGCGCAACATCCTTGCATCGGGCGTAATTCCTCAGATTTCAGGCATCTTCGGTCCCTGTGCAGGCGGCGCGGTATATTCACCCGCACTCACAGACTTCACCCTTATGACTGAGGGAACATCGTATATGTTCCTTACAGGTCCCAAAGTAGTAAAGACCGTACTTGGCGAGCAGGTAACTCAGGAAGAACTCGGTGGCGCAAGCGTGCACGCAGGCAAGTCGGGCGTAACACACTTTACAGCAGCAACCGAAGAGGAGGGCATGATGCTCATCCGCAAACTCCTCAGCTACATACCTCAGAACAACAAGGAGACAACCCCCGTACAGCCCTGCGACGACCCCTTAAACCGCAAGAGCGACCTCTTGAACGAAATAATCCCCGACAATCCCAATCAGGCATACGACATGTATCGTGTGATAGGCGAAATTGTTGACAACGGCGAGTTCCTCGAAGTACATCGCGACTATGCCCAGAACATCATAGTAGGCTTTGCCCGCATGAACGGCAAGTCGGTAGGAATCGTAGCCAACCAGCCCTGCCGTTACGCAGGAGTGCTCGACTGCAACGCATCGCGCAAAGGAGCACGTTTCGTACGCTTCTGTGACGCATTCAACATCCCTCTTGTAACCCTTGTGGACGTTCCCGGCTTCTTGCCCGGAACAGCTCAGGAGTACAACGCGGTAATCCTGCACGGTGCAAAACTCCTCTACGCATACGGCGAAGCAACAGTGCCCAAAGTAACCGTAACGCTCCGCAAATCATACGGAGGTTCACACATTGTGATGGCCTGCAAGCAGTTGCGTGCCGATGTCAACTACGCATGGCCCAGTGCCGAGATTGCCGTTATGGGCGCAGCCGGTGCCGCCGAAGTCCTCTATGCAAAAGAGATAAAGGCAGCCGAAGACCCCAGAGCACTTCAAGCCGAAAAGGAGGCAGAGTACAACGAACTCTTTGCCAACCCCTATCAGGCGGCGAAATATGGCTACATCGACGACATAATAGAGCCGCGCAACACCCGTTTCAGAGTGATACGCGCTCTTGCCCAGCTCGAAAGCAAGCGTCAGAGCCTTCCCGAAAAGAAACACGGCAACATACCCCTCTAAGAGAAAACACGAAGTAGAAGAATCGACCAAACAATACAATTATGGAAGATAAGAACAAAAATATCGACAGTGCCGTAATTGCAGCCATCTCAATGGCACTCAGTGCGTACAGCGGCGACAACATTCACGACGAGGAGAGCGGTATAATAACCATCACATACGTGAATAAGAACTGGAATAACTACAATTAAAACAAAAGGTATCATGAAAGAGTACAAATATAAGATAAACGGAGAAGAGTACAACGTAACAATCAATGAAGTAGCCGACACAACAGCACAGGTTGAGGTGAACGGCACAAGTTACACAGTAGAATGGGAAAAGCCCGCAGCTCCCAAGCCCGTAGTTGTTGCCAAGCCCGCAGCACCTGCCGCAAAACCCGCAGCTGCCCCCACCGCAGCACCCGCGCCCGCTGCTGCTCCCGCAAACGGATATGCAATCAAGACTCCTCTGCCCGGAGTAATCATCTCAGTCAAGGTGAACGTAGGCGACGCCGTTGCCAAAGGCGATACAGTTGCAGTGCTCGAAGCCATGAAGATGGAGAACAACATCACTGCCGACCGTGATGGCAAGGTAGCTTCGATAGCAGTAGCCGCAGGCGACACCGTAGCAGACGGTGCAGTTCTTGTAACACTCGAATAATAAGCTCTTAGGATGCCTGTTTTGAATTGTTTCCAATCGGGAACAATTCAAAACAAGCATCCTGATTTTCAGAATAACCCGAAACACACAAAAACCATGAAAAAAAGTTTGACAACGTTTTCGATGGCAACAATGTTGGCAGTCATAGCGCTGCTGGCAGCTCTCCCCTCAATGGCACAGATAAACGAAAAACCGTTCGTAGTTCCCGAACTTCGCGAGTGGAAAGGCGCAGAAGGCAAATTCATCCCCGGCGAGAATCTCCGCATTGCATACCCCGCCAAAGATGAAGCACTTAAGAAGATTGCAGTGCAGTTTGCCAAAGACTACCGCGCCATGTTCAGCGTGGAGCCCGAAGTTGTGGCAGGCAAAGGTAAAAAAGGAGATATAGTCCTCAGCATCAAAAAGGATAACAAACTTGGCAAAGAGGGCTACAATATCAAAATAGGCGACAAAATAGAGATTACGGCTCCTGCTAAGGAGGGTACATTTTGGGCGACCCGTACACTCTTGCAGATAGCCGAACAGAACGAAGGACAGAGCATACCCAAAGGTGTCATTCGCGACTACCCCGACTACGGACTTCGCGGATTCATGTTCGATTGCGGCCGCAAGTACATACCCATGCACATGTTGCGCCAGTATGTGAAGTTCATGTCATACTACAAGATGAATACCTTGCAGATACACCTCAACGACAATGCCTTCAGACAATATTTCGAAAACGACTGGAGCAAGACCCCTGCGGCATTCCGTCTTGAGAGCGACTACTTCCCCGGCTTGACAGCACGCGACGGACACTACACCAAGAAAGAGTTCAGAGAACTGCAGATGCTTGCCGACAGCCTCGGCGTTGAAATCATCCCTGAGATTGACGCTCCTGCACACTCATTGGCATTCACAAAGTACCGTCCCGAAATAGGCAGCGAAGAGTATGGCATGGACCACCTCGACCTCTTCAAGAAAGAGACATACTCGTTCCTCGATTCACTCTACGATGAATATCTCGGCGGCGATAACCCCGTATTCATGGGTCCCCGTGTGCACATCGGTACAGACGAGTATTCTAACCGCAAGAAGGATGTTGTAGAGAAATTCCGTTCATTCACCGACCACTATATCAAATTGGTCGAGAGCTACGGCAAGCAGGCATGTGTCTGGGGAGCGCTCACACACGCCAAAGGCGACACTCCTGTAAAGTCTGAGAATGTAATCATGCACGCATGGTACAACGGATATGCCGACCCGACAGAAATGATCAAGCAGGGATACGACCTTGTGAGCATCCCCGACGGATACCTCTATCTGGTACCTGCCGCAGGCTACTACTACGACTTCCTCAACTGCAAATACCTCTACGAAAATTGGACACCCGCACAGATAGGAAACCAGAAATTCGAAGAACTTCACCCGCAGATAAAAGGCGGTATGTTTGCAGTGTGGAACGACCATGCAGGCAACGGCATCAGCACAAAGGATATACACTACCGCGTTTATCCTGCAATGCAGACACTCGCCGTGAAGATGTGGACAGGTGCAAAACCTCAGACCAGCTACGATGTCTTCGACAAGGCACGTCTCACACTGAGTGATGCTCCCGGCGAGAGAATAGCAGGACGCTTCAAGGGCGGCAACCGCGACATATTGAAGTTCGCTACACTTGAACCCGGTACCGTTACAGACATCGAAGAGATAGGATTTGCCTACACAGTCAGCTTCGACATCACAGCAGCAGAGGAGACATGCGGTACAGAGCTGTTCCGCAGCCGCGATGCAGTCTTCTACCTCAACGACCCCATTTCGGGCATGATGGGCTTTGCACGCGACGGCTATCTCAACAAGTTCAGCTACCGTCTTTTCCCCGGCGAAAAGGCACACATCGAAATCAGCGGCGACCAGCACAGCACCAGTCTCTATGTGAACGGCAAATTGATAGAGAAGATGAACCGTCAGACAATGATGTTCAACAAGGACGGCAAAGACAAGATGTACTATGTGCGCACACTTGCCTTCCCGTTGGAAAAGGCAGGAAACTTCAAGAGCCGTATAACAAACTTCAAAGTAGTCAACTACTGCAAATAAGAAGCATCCCTTGCAAAAAATCATCGGCGGGCATTTGCCCGCCGATGATTTTTTGCAATAAACAAAATTTGCCTTATCTTTGCACCAGATTTCAAATAAGGGGTGCCTTAAGACATGGGCTGAGATCATACCCAAGAACCTGATCCGGGTAATGCCGGCGTAGGAAAAAGCTTATATACACATTCCAATTTTATATAAGCGGTGCAGGAAAATCCCCATTTTCTGTTTAACAACGGAGCTTGGAGGATTCTTTTTTTGTCCCTGCGGCTCCACAAAATTGGAAATTGCAATGAAGAAAAGAACATTGCTCGGCAGCCTTCTGATGGCAGCCTTACCCTCCTTGCTCGCAGCACAGGAGGATGTGAAAGACAGCCTGCACAGCAATTTGCAGGAAGTGGAAATAATGTCGATACGTGCGACAAAGACGACTCCGGTGGCCTATACGAACATAGGCAAGGAAGAGCTCAAGAAACAGAATACGGGAGTAGATTTCCCCTATCTTCTGAAAATGACTCCCGGTGCAGTGGTAACGAGCGACGCAGGAGCAGGAATAGGCTACACAAGCCTGCGCATACGTGGTACAGATGCCACACGCATCAACGTAACAGCCAACGGCATCCCCGTCAACGATGCCGAGAGCCACACGGTATTCTGGGTAAATATCCCCGACCTTGCATCCTCGGTGAGAGACGTGCAGATTCAGCGCGGAGCAGGAACATCCACCAACGGAGCCGGAGCCTTCGGAGCAAGCATCAACATGCAGACAAGCGAGTTCAATACAAAGCCGTACGCAGGCTTCAGCGGTTCGGCAGGTTCCTTTGGCACACACAAGGAGACGTTGCGTGCAGGAACAGGACTGCTGTCCGACCATTGGGCACTCGACGTGCGTCTCTCGAACATCGGCAGCGACGGCTACATCGACCGCGCTTCGACCAACCTCAATTCATACTACCTTCAAGGTGCATATTATGGCGGAAACACCACTGTGCGCCTGATTGCCTTTGCAGGCGAGGAGGAGACCTACCACGCTTGGAACTATGCAAGCAAGGAGGAGATGAAGCTGTATGGCCGTCGATACAACAGTTGCGGCTATATGTACACCGACGGCAACGGCAAAGCCCGCTACTACGACGGGCAGACCGACAACTACATACAGAAGAACTGGCAACTGCTGCTCGATCACCACTTCAGCGACAATTGGAGCCTGAACACCGGAGTGCACTACACAAAAGGCGACGGCTACTATCAAGAATATAAGGACAGCCGCAAGCTTGTGGAATATGCCCTGCAACCTTTCATGCTCGATGGCAGCGAAGTGAAGAAGAGCGACCTTGTGCGCAAAAAGGCTATGGACAACCATTTTGGCGGAGCAGTCTTCTCGCTCAATTACAGGAACGGCCGTCTGAACTCCTCGCTCGGCGGAGGTGCCAACCGTTACTATGGCAAGCACTTCGGGCACGTGCTGTGGGTGAAGAACTACATAGGCGAACTTGCTCCCGACCACGAATACTACCGCAACAACGGTGCCAAGAACGATGCCAACATCTATCTTAAGGCAGACTATCGTCTGACAGACAGGCTCAACATATACGCCGACCTCCAGTATCGCCACATAGACTACAAGATAAACGGCAATAATGACAAGTGGAACGACGCGGAGGGTGCTCTTCAGCGGCTTGCCATCGACGAAAAGTTCGACTTCTTCAACCCCAAGGCAGGAGCGTCGTGGCAGATAGACGAGAACAATCGCCTCTTTGCGTCGGTGAGCGTAGCCCACAAGGAGCCCACACGCAACAACTATACCGATGGCAAGCTCGACGAACATCCCGCTCCGGAACGTCTCACCGACTACGAACTTGGCTATGCCTTCGGCAATAAATATCTGCATGTCGGTGCAAACCTCTACTACATGGACTACAAGGACCAGCTTGTGCTCACAGGCGAGCTCAATGAGATAGGCGAGCCGCTTGCCGCCAACATCCCCGACAGCTACCGCGCAGGCATAGAGCTTATGGCAGGCATAGACCATCCGTCAGGATTCAGCTGGGACGCCAATGCCACCCTCAGCCGCAACCGCATAAAGAATTTCACCGAAGTGCTTTACGACGACAATACATACGAACGTTGGGAAATCAATCATGGCAGCACACGCTTGTCATTCTCTCCCGACATCATCGTCAACAACACCTTCTCCTACCGTTGGCGAGGTTTCGACGCATCGTTGCAGACCAACTATGTGAGCAAGCAATACATGAGCAACGCCGGGCAGGAAGAGCACCGTCTGGATGCCTATTTCGTGAGCAACCTGCGTATAGCCTACACCTTCAGGCTCCCAAAGACAAAGAGCATCACCGTAGGCGCGACAATATACAACCTCTTCAACGAGGAGTATGAGAGCAACGGCTATGCCGGAAGCGGATACTACACCGACGGCGACGGCACACGCCACCGCTACAACTATGCAGGGTATGCTGCACAGGCAGGAACAAATATATTAGGACACCTGAATATAGACTTTTAGACAACCCCTCTATGATACTTGAACTTTTGGGAACAGTGGTAGGAATCATCTACCTGTGGCTTGAATACCGCGCCAGCATCTATCTGTGGATAGCAGGCATCATTATGCCGGCAATATACATATTCATCTACTACGATGCAGGACTGTATGCCGACTTTGGCATAAACATCTACTATCTGCTGATAGCCCTTTACGGGTGGGTTGCATGGAAAACAGGCTTCCGTTTGTCCGGTAAAAAGTGTGGAAAGGAGCAGCAAAGCGGAGAACTGCCCATCAGTCGCACCCCTAAGCAGTCGTGGTACAAGATTATAGCCATGTACATTGCAGCCCAACTGTTCATATATTGGATACTGATAAGCTACACCGACAGCACCGTGCCCATAGCCGACTCGTTTACCACAGCGTTGAGCATTGTAGGAATGTGGATGCTTGCACGCAAGTACATAGAGCAGTGGTGGGTGTGGTGCATCGTCGATGTCGCAAGTTCGGCACTATATATCTACAAGGAACTCTATTTGACGGCTGCGCTTTATGCAGTTTACGCAATAATCGTTATCTTTGGATATGCCAAATGGAAAAGAATGATGCAATATGAGCAGTAGAGCAATAGAGAGATTCGATGCGGTGGTAATTGCAGGAGGCGATTATCCCACGACCGACATACCGCTTAGGGTGGTGCAGGAGGCAGATTATGTGGTCTGTTGCGATGGTGCTGCCGACCGTTACATCTCCTTGGGATACACACCCGATGCAATTGTTGGCGACGGCGATTCCATCAGTGCAGCCAATCGCGAAAAATTTGCTTCGATACTGCACATTGTCAACGAGCAGGAGAGCAACGATCAGACAAAAGCCGTACGTTTCCTGATGGCACAGGGCAAACGCCGGATAGCCATCGTAGGCGCAACCGGCAGGCGCGAGGACCATACGATAGGCAACGTCAGCTTGCTTGTGGAGTATGCCCGCGCCGGAGCATCAGTCTGCTCGTTCACCGACTATGGAGTGTTTGTCCCGTGCAATGGTACAACCACCCACAAATGCCGCAAGGGACAGCAGCTTTCCATCTTCAGCATTACAGCAAAATCGCTGCGTGCCGAAGGGCTGCTATATCCTATATATGACTTTACAAACTGGTGGCAGGGGACTCTCAACGAGTGTACCGGTGAAAGCGTTACCATTCGGGCAGAAGGGGAATATCTTCTGTTTTTCAATTATTGATTGGCTGTCTCTGCCGAATGTCTGAAAACAAACTTAAATGGAGATGAGAAAATGTTTAATTTTCTCATCTCCATTTAAATTAAAGGATTCTGCTCTTAGAGAAGTATCTTGCAGGTGTATCTTTTCGTGCCGTCAATGAAGCGGAACATGTACATCCCTGCGGGAAGTGCCGAGAGGTCTGCGGCTGCATTTCCTATAACTGCACTGCTCAACACAGAGCCTGCTGCTGAAATGATATCCATGCGGGTGTTCTCGCCGAAGCCTCCGCCTGCAATAGCAACCTTCTTTGCCTCCTTGTCGATCCTGACCTTAGGAGTGCCGTCGGCAACCACATTCTTTACAGAGGTGGCAAGACCGTCCTGCGAAAGAAGATATATGCCTACATCGATATATTGGCCTCCGGTTGTCTGATGGCAATGTACGGCAATTACGTTCTCTTCGTCATATTTCAATACATTCTTCACTGCTGCTGTGAAGTCGACTAAGATATAACCGTTCTTGTAACCTTCAAACGATGCGAGTTTCACGCCGTTGATGTATATTTCGCAATCCTCGTCGTGGTTCAGGAGCATCACAAGGCTGTCGGCAAGTTCTCTGTCCATGCCGTCGAGACGGAAATTCTTGCGAATCCAAATGTCTGAGGTTGTCCACTGGGAACCTATCTTTGAATTGGGAGTGCCGGCTTTGCCGAAGCCCGACTTCTTTTCGCTCCATGAGCTGTCGTCGAAGTCCGTTGCATACCAGTTGTCGGCAGGCGTTGAAGTTGTCATCTTCCACTTCTCGCCGCCTTCGGCTGCTGTTGCAATGATTGTGTCTTTCTTGAGGAAACCTTTAACCAGGCGGTTGTTTATTTCTGCCATTTTCTCGAAATCCACCTTCACTATTGCTCTGTCGTATGTGATGAGACCGTTAATCTCAATCTCCACGTCGGTAATCTGTGTGTATACACCACCGCACATGCCGAAGCAGTCGCGGAATCTCACAAGGTCTGATATGTATTTCTCATAAGTGTCGATAAGTTCCTTTCTGCTGCCCATGGTTGCATAGCCCCAGTCGCCTGAGCCCCACACATGACCCGATTCCTTGTATTTGAGACCGCCATACTCGCCGCACACGGTTGCCAGTTCCTTATTGGGGCAGATGACACAAGCGGGGTTCGGGTACTGGTGTATGTCCCATACATCACCCACGTATGTCGAGTGTACTCCATACTGGCTGTCCTGGTTCACAAGACGTGAGGAGTCGAGCGATTTCACATATTTTACAAGTCCTTCGACATTGTGGCGTCCCTGGCTCTCGTTGAAGATAATCCACATGATAATACTGGGAGAATTGTACAATTCCTCTATCATCATTGTCATCTCCTTCTTGAACTGAGGCTGGTCGAGTCCTACACCTCCGTATGAGTTTCCTGAGGGCATATCCTGCCATACAAGCATACCCAGTCTGTCGCAATGGTAGTACCAGCGGCGGGGTTCAATCTTGATGTGCTTGCGAATCATGTTGAAGCCCATCTGCTTGGTCGCCTGAATATCGTAGAGCATTGCCGCGTCGGTGGGCGCTGTGTAGATGCCGTCGGGCCAGAAGCCTTGATCGAGGGGGCCGATGTTGAATATGGGCTTGTTGTTGAGGTATATTCTTGTGTAGCCGTCATCCTTGCCAAGAGAAATCTTTCTCATTCCGAAATATCCCTTCACGCGGTCGAGTGTGTCGCCGTCGCAGATAACCTCAATGTCTATGTCGTAGAGGAAAGGAGAGTCGGGAGACCACAATTTTGCATCGGGAACCGGCACTGTTGTCTCCTTGCCCTGAACTGTGGCAACTGTTGATACGACTGCATCGCCATCCTTGACTGTGAGAAGCACTTCGGCTTCGCTGTCGCCTTCGACCTTTACGTTTACGGCAACAGTGCTTTCATCTACATTGGGAACTACTGTATATCTTTCTATACGGATGTCCTCCACAGGCTCCATCCATACGCTCTGCCAGATACCCGATGTTGATGTGTACATGATGCCGCCGGGGCTGAGTGTCTGCTTGCCGCGAGGCTGGCCGCCTTTGTCTGTGGGGTCATAGACCTTTAGCTCAAGCATCTGTTCGCCTTCGTCTGTAAGATATTTCGTTACATCGAACGAGAATGGGTCGTAACCGCCCTCATGAGTGCCGACGCTCTGTCCGTTGATGAAAAGTTCACATTCGTAGTCTACTGCCTCGAAGTGGATGAGCAGGTTCTTGCCCTCCCACTCTTCGGGAACTGTGAAGTATCGGCGGTATGCAAAGCGGTCGTAGCTCTTCATGATACCCGAAAGTGCCGACTCCACGGGGAAAGGCACGAGAATCTCCATGCTGTAGGCATCCTCAGGCTTGCCGTCGCGGTCGGCAAAGAGAGGCTGGAAGTCCCAAATGCCGTTAAGGCTCTGCCACTCTTTACGTGCCATCTGGGGACGGGGATATTCGCTCCATACGTTGTTTACATCCACATCATCGGCAAAGACGCTCATCAAGGGAGCCTTCTGCATCTGCCACTCTATTTTGCCCATCTTTCCTGAGATTTGACAAGAAAGGGTTGCATCAAAGTACTTGAGCGAGTTTGTGCGGTAGCAATGTACTGCTATTGTTGTCTCTCCTTCGGACGAAATGGCATCCAGCGCTTCCTGTGAAACCACCACATCTTCGGTCTTGATGCCATTCTTTTCGAGCGAAGCTGCCAATACGCCATTGAAATATATTTGGCACACTCCGTCGCGGATTACCTTCAACGATAGTGTTTTGAGGTCTGATTTTGTAACGCCTTCGAAATTCACCTTTTTTCTGAGCCAAATATCGTTTGTGGTCCATTGGGTGTTTATAGGATGCGTTGTACGTGTCTTTCCGAATCCGCCTGCACCCTCGCTCCAAGCTGAGTCGTCAAACGAAGAGGTCATCCATGTGAGCGAATCGGGAGCCTCTGTTGCATACTTCCATGTGGTGGGAGCGACATCGGCTGTGCTCATAAAGGTTTTGAATGTGGTGAATGTGTGTCGGTAGAGACCTACATCAATTGTCTGGGGAGCACCGTCGTTGTAACAGTGTACGGCTATCAGGTTGTTTCCGTCAAAGGACAAGGCGTTCTTCGCATCGTCTGAGATTGCAAAGTTCTTGTAGCCTGATACATAGCCGCCGTTATCTACTGCAAGCACACCGTTGATGTATATCTGGCAGTCGTAGTCGTGGCATACCATGAGGAAGAGACTGTCAACGATTTGCTCCGTATATCCCTCAAGGGTAAACGACTTGCGCAGCCAAATGTCTGATGTGTTCCATGTTGTACCTTTGTAGGTGCCGCTGTTTGTAAACGAGCCTTGGCCTGTCTGCCACGACGAATCGTCAAAATCACTGTTCATCCATGTGGATGCGGGAGAATCGGTCGTGTATTTCCATTCTGTCTTGCCATCCTTTGCAACAGGGATTATAGGCGCGACGGAAAAGCCCGATACTTCGGAAGTGCTTTGAGCCGAAATTGTTGAATTGCCGGCAAACACTGCAATCAGAAGCAGTGTAAGACACAAAATGAATTGTTTTTTCATAATATATTACTTGTATTTCTTATTTGTAGCGTTCAAAGGAGACAACTTTATTCCATTCCTTGCGTACTTTCTTGCGCTTGGGCTTTGCCGCGTAACCGAGCGTTACGATGAGCATCAGGCGCTTGTTCTTGGGGATTCCTGTGAGTTCCTTTATCTTCTTTTCGTCAAACCAGCCGAGTATGCATGAGCCTATACCCTCATACTCTGCCGCCAATGTCATGTATGCCGACGCTATTCCCAAATCCATCATCGGGAAGTCCTTGTCCTTGATGCCGCAGCCCAGACGAGAGGTTATATTAGTGGACTCATGGGTTATCAGCACAAGCGCCGAAGCGTCTTTTGCAAATTTGTTCATGCCTAAGCTTGCTGTTGCTGCCGCAACTTCTTTCAGGAGCGTCTCTTCTGTTATCACCGTAAAATGCCATGGCTGTCCGTTGCATGCCGATGGTGCCAGGCGTGCTGCCTCGATGATGCGTTCGAGCACTTCGCGTTCTATCTTCCGTCCGGGTTCGTATGCACGGTCGCTTTGACGGGCATTGACAAGTTCAAGAAAACCGTTCATGGCTGCAATCAGCGTTTGAGCATTTGTGCAATATACTTTCCTATGATGTCGAACTCTATGTTCACTACCGAACCTGTTGTCAGTGTATGGAAGTTCGTATTCTCATAGGTGTAGGGGATGATGGCTACTGTGAACGAGTCTTCTGTGGGATTGCATACCGTAAGGCTCACTCCGTTGACACATACCGAACCTTTGTCGACTGTCATGTATCCTTTGGCTGCCATCACATCGTCTTTCTTGTAACGGAATGTGTAGTACCAGCTGCCTTCGGCGTCGCGCACCTCGACACATTCTGCTGTCTCGTCGACATGTCCCTGCACGATGTGTCCGTCGAGACGTCCGTTCATCATCATGCTGCGCTCGACATTTACCTTGTCGCCAACCTTAAGCAGTCCGAGATTTGAGCGTTCGAGCGTCTCCTTCATGGCTGTAACGGTATATGTGTCTTCGGTGAGCTTCACTACTGTGAGGCAAACCCCGTTATGGGACACACTCTGGTCTATTTTCAGTTCGCCTACAAACGAGCAGGTGAGCGTCAAATGCAGATTCTCCTGTTCTTTCACAAGCCCCGTAACGGTGGCAAATTCTTCTACTATTCCGGAAAACATAGTTATCGCAATTTAAAATTTATGCAAACTTACAAAAAAACAGACAAAAGAGTTCCTTTTTGGATGTAAAAAAGAGTGTTTTCTATAAAAATAATGTACATTTGTAACAAACACTTATATCATCTATTATGAAAAACAAATTGTCAAGCCTGTTGAAATGGTTCACCGAACCTGTTGACGAAGATAAGATTGCCCGAAGCAAGAACAACTTCAATCCTGTGATAGAACTCGAAAGGGAACTTGGAGAACAGATATACAATGCCCTCCAGGGAAGCGTTGTCGAAGAGGTGTTGCGCAAGACCAAGATTACAAGCCACGACACCTATTGGCGCAGTATAATGGAGGGGCACAGTCTGAAGGTGGAAAAGGAACTGCTGAGTGATTTTTACGACCTTTGCCACGAGGTTAAGGATAAACTGAAGTTCGAAGAGAAAGTGGACTTCTACATCACGGGCGACTCCTCAGTAAACGCATTTTCGGTAGCATCGGCTGACGAGGGCGAGCCTCACATCGTAAACATAAATTCTGCTTTGTTCGACCTCATGAACCGCGAAGAACTGAAGTTTGTGATAGGACACGAGCTTGGGCATATAATAAACAAGGATACTGCACTTGCCCGTCTCATACAGTTCGTATTCCCGCCAAACGCAAATCCTCCTGTCAGTTTGCAATACAAGATAAGGCTGCACGAACAGTTGGCTGAACTTGTGGCTGACAGATACGGATATATAGCAACCGAGAACCTTGGAGTGTGCGTGACGGCTTTCTTCAAGATGGCATCGGGGCTCGACCTCGAAAAGATGAATGTAAGCATTGAGGCTCTCATTGCCGACAACAACCGCCGTCTGGAATATTTCCTCAAGGACAAAGGCATCAGCCGCGCATCGCATCCGGTGAATCCTATACGTATCCAGGCACTCAATCTTTTTGCAACCTCGGACGACGAGGAATCATTGAACAAAGGAATGGACGAACTCATATCCATACTGCTGAAGGTGGGAGACAGCGAACTGGACGAACAGGTGGCGCTTTTCATTGCTTCGGCAGGACTCATTGTCTCCGGCTGCGACAAGGATATCAACAAGGACGAGGTAAACAACATTATCGAAGTGCTTGCCGGATTGAAGATATTCCCGCGCAAATTCCTTGAAGAGACAGCAGAGGGGGATGTGGGACAGATTTTCAACGACTCGGTAGAGAATATCCTGAAGATAAACCCCGGCATGCGCGATGATATGCTAAAATATATAATACACATTGTGCTGTGCGACAAACTCATCAACAAGGAAGAGGTTGATTTGATCTATCAGTTCGGAGACAGCGTAGGATTCAGCGAAATAGAGATTGCCAACGCCATTGCAGAATCTATCCAGCAGAACTATGTGCCGAGCCTTGAATCGATTTGCTGAAAAAAAGCACTGTCAAGTGACAGTGCTTTTTTCAGCAAATCAGTTTTCAAGATAATATACAACCGTAGTAACAACCCTCACATGCTTGATATACGGAGTGTTCTCGTCGCGTGAGGTTATGGAGAATGTGCCCTGATTGGCATTGCGTATCTTGCCCAAACGGCTGTCCGAATCTTTAGCGAACTTTTCTGCAGCGCTGCGCGCATTCTTTGTTGCCTCCTCAATCATTGCAGGCTTGATGTCGTTGAGGGCTGTAAACTCATACGTAACGCGATACTGGTATTCGTCGCCTACGATGGCTATTCCTTGCTTCATCAATTCGGCTTGTTCGAGCATCATTTCGCGCACGGCATCCACTTTGTCCGATGTTACGGTAATGACGCTTGTAGCCTTGTAGCGGTAAGGGCTGTTGTCCGATGAATATCTCTCGCCCTGCTTGTCGTAGACGGACGGCGGCGAGACGCTTATCTCGTTGTCTGCAATGCCTTTTGACTTAAGGAATTCCACTATGGCGGCATTCTTGCGTGTAAGTGTCTCATACATTGCGGCAGGGTCGTTGCCTGCCTCTTTGTAGACCAACGGCCACACTACAAGGTCGGCTTTCACGTCCCTTTCGGCAAGTCCCTTGACGCTTACCACACGCTCCTTGTCTATAAAATGGTCTATGGCGTTCTTTATGATAAACCCGAAGAGCACAATGCTCAACGCTAAAATGGCTGCTTCTATTCTATAATTCTTCTTCATGTCTACAGATATTATGATATGCAATGATCGGAATTATAATTTGAATTTCAGTTATAATCAGATATAATATACGTTAAAACTCCTGACAAAAATGCATATGACAGTGAACGGGAGTGTCTCGTTCGGCAATTTTACGGGAGTCGCTTCGGGAAAATTGCACAACGGCAGGCGTTCCATCCCTTCTACATACCCGCTTCCCAATGCACTTTCGATTCTATAGGAGTAATTTATCTCCAATGTCAGTTCACATCCTGCATCGGGCTTTGCCGACATGGTGCAGAACCGCCAGCATGCAGGATGGAACGAAGAGAAGCCGCGTTCGGCAATATACATGGCAACCACCCTCTCGTCCGATGCTCCTCGGTGAAACAGCGGGCAACTCCAAAAGGAGGAGGTGAAAGGTGCAAGCATTGTACAGAATGTCGCTTCGTCGTCAGTGCCAATCAATCTCACCGGTCCCAGCATTACGTTGTTCTCGTCTGCATCGACAAAGGAGAAGAGTGCAACAATAGGCGCCCTCTCCGGATACACTTCATCCGCTGCATATAAATATCGGTTGTCCAAACAAGGCAGAAGAGGTAAGAGTACCGTCATTAAATATATGGATATTACTGTACGCATCATTAAGGGTGGTTCTGTATATAATTCTTTGTCGGTTGTATTCCTATAACACTCCAGATAGTGAAAAAGTTCTATAAAATCAAAAATTTGCTTTAGCAATGCCTTTGGAATATTGCAAAATGAAACAATTATTGAAAAAAAACGTATAGAATTCATGGTGTTGCTAAAAAAACTTATATTTGCAAAAGGTAACATCTAACAATCAACTTTTTTATTATGAGAAAAAATTTACTTCTAACTACCATCTTGTCACTGTTTGCTTTTGCAGGCTTTGCACAAGAAACCGTACAGTGGCCCATCACGCTGACAACAGCAGACGGACTGCCCGGTGAAAAGATTGTACAGAACTATGTGTACAGATCTAATGTTTATAACCTCGAAGAGGCTGTGTCTACACTCCGCTTCACTGTTATCTCAACCTCTACTGTCGATGAACTCACAAGCAACAGCCACGACGGTATTTCGGCTTATAACGGTACCGGATTCCCCTTCTTTACAATGAGTGAGCTTCGCATCTACGATGGCGACGGCAACCTTGTTCCTTACACTGCAACCACAAATGCAGCCCAGATTGGCGACGGTGGCGGCGTAGAAGCTCTCAACGACCAGAACGAACTTACCTACTTCCACAGTACATACTCAAAAGGAGGTATGCCTCATGCTTACCACTACATCGAGCTTGAACTTGAGAGCCCTGTAAGCACATTCTCTTTCAACTGGAACACACGTTCACGCTACTACAAGAACCTTATCACCTACATGGGTATTACTCCCGGTACAGAGTACCTTCCTTATCCCGAACAGCAGTTCGAGAAAGGTGAGCAGGTAACTTCATTGGACCAGCTCAAAGAAGAGGGTGCGCTTTTCATAATCAAGGGTAACGCTCCCGACTATGAGATTACAGAAGACCCCGCCCGCACATGTCTCGGAAATGTATATTACCACTCGCCCTACGGTGCAGCAGAGACAGCATCGGCAGCGTCGGCATTCTACCTTGTGCCCGATGCCAACAACGAAAATGTCTATAAAATCTGCTGGTTGAACAACAAGCACTACATCATTGCCCCCACATCGGTAACAGGCAGCACATGGGCACATTGGACAAACGACGAGCTCAAAGCCGCATTCATCACATTCGGCGAGTGCGAGGAGACAGAAGGCAACTTCCAGCTTGCAATGAACGAAGGTTCATGGGTTCTTGGAGCAGACGCATTGGGTAAAATGAGCATCGTTGAAAACAACGACGATGCAAAAGCCGGACTTGCACGCCCCACATCATTCTCATGGACAATCTACAAGGCCAACATCAACGGTGCAGCAATCACAGAGCAGTTGCAGACTGACATCGACGATGCACAAAGACGTCTCGATGAGATAGGTCTTATCGAAGAAGAAGACAACGGTGAATTTGACGCACTCACAGCAGCTGTTGCAAAAGCAAATGCTCTTGTTGCAGACGCAGAGGTTCCCGCAGCAGACATCATTTCTTGCAAAAGAGAACTCAACGTCCTCACAGCCGCTTATGCCGCAATCACCATTTGGGCATATGTTGACTCTATCGACGCACTCTATGACGCAGCCGACAATGGCGAAATCCTTACTTCATCGGCTCCCAACTGGATTGAGGGTTCATACAGCGAAGTTGCACTCGACCAGATGCGTGCTACTGCAGACGAGGCATTGGCTGTAATTGACACCTACCAGTCATTGGCTGACATCGACCAGGCAATCTCATCAATCTACGAGGCTATCGACCAGTTCTGGGCTTCAGAGGTAAAGAATGTAAAAGAGCTCCCCTTCCGCGTAGGAACAACCGAGGACGGACTTCCCGGTACACTGCAGAGCTATGGCGGTTACAAATGGGAATCACCCCTCTACAACATACAGGGCGAGGTTGAAAAACTACGTTTCACATTCTTCAAGACCAATAACATGGGTGTATACAGCGGTACAAGCTACGTATTCCCCACATTTGCCGAAATGGAATTCTACGATGCAAGCGGCAAGAAGATTGAACTTACATCTGAAAGCTTCTATGCAAACTCTGTATTCATGGTAGAAGGCGGCACAGGCGACAAAGTCGGATATCCTGCACTTTGCGACGGCAACCTCGATACGCACTACCATGCTGTTTGGAGTGCAAACCAGAACACAAGCTATGATGCAAATCCCGACTATTCATTCATCGAGATTACATTCCCCGAGCCCATCAGCTCATTCAAATATGTACAGTATGGCCGCAAGAACGGTGTCAACACACCCACAGACTTCGTTGTTGGTGAAGCGGACATCAGATACGAGCCCGCAGACGTAGACCTCCCCGACTTCTACAATACACAACTCGGCGAGAAGATAACAGACGCTTCACAGATTACCGATGACGGCTTCTACACACTCGTAGGTCTTCTCAACTGCGACCCCGTTGACGGCAATGGCGAAGGCTATCCCAAATTCTACACAGGCATGGTGCCTTACGGTGAGAAGATTGGCGCACCTGCGATGTTCTCTATCCGCAAGGCTGCTGATGACAAGTTCCTCATCCAGTCATTGGCTGACGGCTACTACTGGAGAAGCACAGAGGAGGCTGACGGATGGGGTGCATGTACAGCAACCGCAAATAAAGAGCTTGCAGCTAAAATCAACATTGTTCCTGCAAACAACCCTGACCTCGAATCTACATTTGTACTCTACGAATACAGAGACTCTACATTCCGCAACTACAAATATCCCGGCGACACAATCGACACACCCAACGTTCAGTGTCCTTACCTCATCTTCCAGGATTGGGGCAGCAAGTCGGCTTCATTCTCAGTGCCTAACCTCGACGCCAACGACAAGGACGGTGAGGGCGAATGGTACATCTACAAGGCAACAATGGACAACCCCTATTGCTATTGGTTGAAGTCATTGGTAGCATCTGCTCAGGAGATGGACATCAAGGTTAGCGAAGATCCCGGTTACTACTCAGTTGCATCGGCAGGAGCATTTGCATCAGCACTTGCACAGGCACAGTTGGCTATCGAAACCAACGACAACGCAACCGCACAGGTAACACTTCCCATGCTCGAAGCTGCTGTAAGTGCAGCAGAGTCTGCTGAAATCAACCCCATGACAGAAGGCTTCTATGTAATCGAGTCTGCAAATGGCAACTTCCTTGCCAATACAGGTAAGACAAAGGCTATTTGTACATACTACAACGACTTTGAGGCAAACAGCCCCAACTGCACAAGCCAGTACAGCCTCTGGTGGGCAGACGGTCCTACTGACTACGAAAATGCTCCCATCTACTTCAAGTTCCAGTTCATTTCTGCTGCAAACAGCGAAAAGGTACAGAAGTGGTTGACAGACAGCGTAATCACAGCAGAGCAGGCAGCAAATGCTTACTTCATCAAGAGCTGCGAAGTAGGTCAGTATGCAGGTACCAGCGTTGATGGAGCACGTTCACAGGACATCGGTCTTACAGCTGAAGCTGAAGAGCCCTACATCGTGCGCTCACAGGGTATATACAAGTTCGACCTCTGGCATCCTTCACACGGCAACGCATCAATGCACCTCGAAGGCAACAGCGGCGGTAAAGGCGAATGTGGCGACATTGTTTACTGGGCAGGCTCAGACGCTTCTTCACAGTGGACACTCCGCAAGGTAAGCGATCCTACTTCTATCGGCGGTACAACAGTAGATGTTGAGGGCGACGAGGTTGTATCTACAACATACTACACTACAAACGGTGCAATTGTTGCTGCTCCCGTCAAGGGCATCAATATCGTCAAGACTGTTTACGCTAACGGTGTTGTGAAGTCAACAAAGATATTGGTAAAGTAAAATCCCGATAATTATCATCCTTATCCCCCGTTTCGGGATGGATTGATAATAGAAACTCAAAAAGAGGAGTCCGGTTCTGCGCAGAACCGGACTCCTCTTTTTGAGTTTCACGTTGTTTGATGTAAGCGCAACTGATGTCTTTGCCGGTCGTATTGAACCTCCCTCTGCAATTCTCCTTTGTGTATTCTTCCGTTGCTCTTTGAGGAAGATTTCTGTTTTTGCCTTGTGTTTCAATTATTATTTCGAAGTGCATAAACGAAAGCAGGTCAAGAAACATTTTCTTGACCTGCTTGAACCGTTTTTATATCAGGAAGCCATGCCCGGCTTCCTGTTATAAAGCCTTATTACTTCTGGGGAGCGTCGTTCTCGGGACGGAGCTGACGAACAACTACAGCTGTACGCCACATTTCGCTCTCGCGGAGTGCCTTCAACTCTTCGTTGAGTTTCTCGCGGTAGTCGGGCTGAGAGTTTGAGTCGATAGAACGCTGTGCCTCTTTACCTGTCTTTACAGAATCGTAGAGCTGGTACATTACGGGCTTGATGGCATCGTGGAAAGGTGTCATCCAGTCGAGAGCACCGCGCTGTGCTGTTGTAGAGCAGTTAGCGTACATCCAGTCCATACCGTTCTTTGCGAAGAGGGGCATCAAAGACTGTGTGAGTTCCTCGACTGTCTCGTTGAATGCCTCTGAGGGTGTGTGGCCGTTCTCGCGCAATACCTCGTACTGTGCAAGGAGAAGTCCCTGGATAGCACCCATCAAAGAACCACGCTCGCCTGTGAGGTCAGAAACAGCCTCACGCTCGAATGTTGTCTCGAACATGTAGCCTGAACCGATACCGATACCGAATGCGAGCACGCGCTCCATTGCACGGCCTGTAACATCCTGGTAGATAGCGTATGATGAGTTCAAGCCACGGCCTTCGAGGAACATTGTACGCAATGATGTACCTGAACCTTTGGGAGCTACCATGATTACGTCGATGTCAGCGGGAGGAACAATGCCTGTTCTGTCGCTCCAGTTGATACCGAAACCGTGTGAGAAGTAAAGTGCCTTGCCTGCTGTGAGGTAGGGTTTTACGCTGGGCCATACTGCAATCTGTGCTGCGTCTGAAAGCAACATACATACGATTGTACCTTTCTCTGCTGCCTCTTCGATAGAGAAGAGTGTCTCGCCGGGAATCCAGCCGTCGCTAACGGCTTTGTCGTATGTCTTGCCCTCGCGCTGGCCTACGATTACGTTGAAGCCGTTGTCGCGGAGATTGCATGCCTGACCGGGACCCTGTACGCCGTAGCCAAGCACTGCGATTGTTTCGTTCTTCAAAACTTCACGAGCTTTCTCAAGTGAAAACTCTTTCGAAGTCATCACGTTCTCGATGACTCCGCCAAAATTCAATTCTGCCATAATTTTTCTTAAATCTTTATTATGTTAATGGTTCTTATCTTTTTAAGCCTTTGCGTTTGGCGTCTTCGTTGAAGAGCTGCTCGCTAAGGTCTTCGTTATAGTCTCTTGTGATTGCCACACGGCCTGACTTTACGTACTGCAACAGGCACTGTTCTGCTACAAACTCCTTGTAGAGGGCTGTGATGTCCTCGGTCTTGCCTGTCTTTTCCACAAGCACGTATGAGGAGTTCATTTCGAGCACTCTGGCATTGCTGTGGCGTATGATTCTTGAAACCTGACGGTTGGCAAGCATTTTTGCGGTGGATATTTTGTAGAGGGCTACCTCCTGCATGAATATCTGGTTGTCGGTGTAGTAGTCGGCTTTTACAACATCGATTTTTCTCTCAAGGCGTTTGACAACCTTTTTGATTGTCTCTTCGTCCGATTCCAAAGTGATGGTGTATCTGTGTACGTCTTTGATGGATGAAGATGACACGTTCAGTGTCTCTATGTTCATCTGCCGGCGTGTGAACTCTGCGGTAACCTGGTTCAAGAGACCCGCTATATTCTCGGAATATACTATTAATGTAAATAATTTTTTATCCATAGTAGTCGTGCTTAAAACAGATTATATTTCAAGGATTAGGTCGTCGACGGATGCTCCGGGGGCTACCATCGGCAATATGTTCTCTTCTTCCATTACTGCCACATGGAGAATGAATGCGCCTTCTGTGTCGAGCATCTCTTTGATTGCGGCATCGAGTTCTTCTCTCTGTTCTACGTGGCGCGAAGGTATTCCGTATGCTTCGGCAATCTTGATGTAGTCGGGGTTGACCATCGGTGTCCAGGCGTATCGTCTGTCGAAGAACATCTCCTGCCATTGGCGTACGTTGCCCAGGTAATTGTTGTTGAGGATGATGATTTTTACGGGGCGCTTCTGCTCCATGATTGTGCCGAGCTCCTGTATGTTCATCTGGAATCCGCCGTCGCCGCAGAACATGCAGACTGTTCTGTCCGGTGCTCCGTATGTGGCTCCTATCGCTGCGGGGAGTCCGTATCCCATTGTTCCAAGTCCACCTGATGTGAGCAGGCTGTGGGGCTTCGTGTACTTGAAGTACCGGCACGACATCATCTGGTTCTGTCCTACGTCGGTTACAAGTATTGCGCTGTTGCCGGTGGCTTCGCTTACCTTGCGGGCTACCTCTCCCATCCTTATGGGACCTCCGTCGGGAGTGATGGCAGGACGTATTACTTTCTCCTCTTCTATTGCGTCGTACTCAGCGAAAGTCTCAAGCCACTCCTTGCGGTCGCACTCTTTAAGCAAGGCTGTTACAAGGGGCAATGTCTCTTTGCAGTCGCCGATGACGGGTATGTCTGCGTGTACGTTCTTGTCTATTTCGGAGGGGTCTATGTCGAAGTGTATCACTTTTGCCTGTTTGGCATATGTCGACAGAATGCCTGTTACACGGTCGCTGAAGCGCATGCCTACGGCTATGAGAAGGTCGCAGTTGTTTGTGTTGACGTTGGGACCTAAATTTCCGTGCATTCCGAGCATTCCCTTGTTCAAGGGGTGGTCGCTGGGAAGTGCCGATAGTCCAAGGAGCGTTCTGCCTGCGGGCAGGTTGCCTTTTTCGAGGAAGGCTTTCAGCTCTTCGTGTGCGTTGCCAAGCTCTACTCCCTGTCCTACAAGCACAAGGGGGCGTGTCGAACGGTTTATGAGTTCTGTTGCGTCGGCAATTGCTTTTTCATCGGGTTTGTGATAGGGTACGTAGCTTCTGACGAAATCTACTATTGCAGGTTCGTATGCAGCCTTAGCGTTCTGTGCGTTCTTCGTGAAGTCGAGAACTACGGGACCGGGGCGGCCTGTGCTTGCTATGTAGAATGCACGTGATACTGCCCAGGGTATATCTTCGACGCTTCTTATCTGGTAGCTCCATTTTGATATGGGCTGTGTTACTCCCACAAGGTCTACTTCCTGGAAGAAGTCTGTTCCGAGTACCGATGACATTACCTGTCCGGCAATTACTACGACGGGTGTGCTGTCGAGCATTGCGTCGGCTATTCCTGTGAGGGTGTTTGTCGCGCCGGGACCGCTTGTTACTATACATACTCCTACTTTGCCGGATGAGCGTGCGTAGCCTTGGGCTGCGTGTACTGCTCCCTGTTCGTGGCGCACAAGTATCTGCTTGAAGTCGTCTTTGTGGTCGTACAGTGCGTCAAACACCGGCATTATTGAACCGCCGGGATAGCCAAAGATGGTGTCAACCTGCTCGTTCTTCAGTGAGCGCATCAAGGCTTCGGCACCTCTGATAATTTCTTTTTCCATGGTTTTCCGGTTTTGCTGTTTATGTGATTATTCTATAATCCTTACGCCGCCCTTGTCTGCCGAGCTTACCATGTTGGCATATGCTTTCAGGCTTTTTGGGATGACTCTGTCGCGTGTCATGGGGAACATTTCGCGGGCTTCGAGTTCTTCGTCTGTAAGTTTTACGTTGATTGTGCGATTGGGGATGTCAATCTCTATTATGTCGCCGTCGCGCAGTTTGCCGACGTTGCCGCCTGCTGCCGCTTCGGGTGAGATGTGTCCGATGCTCAGGCCCGAAGTGCCGCCGCTGAAGCGTCCGTCGGTGATGAGGGCGCACTCCTTGCCCAAATGACGTGATTTGATGTATGAGGTGGGGTAGAGCATCTCTTGCATGCCGGGACCGCCTTTGGGGCCTTCGTAGATGATGACTACTACGTCGCCTGCCTGTACTTTGCCGCCGAGAATGCCTTCTACCGCTGCTTCCTGTGAGTCGAATA
>CAYWIE010000022.1:0-35806 GCA_964458275.1 uncultured Bacteroidaceae bacterium | reverse complement strand
CTGTGCGCACTATCTCTTTTCCGTCGGCAAGGATGGTGATTGTGTCGTCGGCGTGCACTCCGTCGTATCCTTTAAGTTCATAGGCCACTGTCGTTGCGATGCCGTCGACAAGATGTCCGCCTTCGGGGTAGAAGCGGAGGTCGGCTTCGGGCAGTTCGTTGGTCATCCACTCGCCGCGGTACATGAAGCTGCGCTTGCGATCGAGCATATTCTTGAAATCGTAGTTGTCGCCGTTGACTTTGTCGTAGACGGGAAACACACGGCTGAAAATTGCTTCTTCGCCCCAATTGAGCATGTAGCGGGTGTAGGCACGTACTTCGTAATAGCCCGACAGCAGCTCTTTTCGCAGTTCGAATTCGCCGTGACAGCGTCCGTTCTCGTCGAGTTTGTATTTCTTTGTTTCAACTACATATCCTTCGGGCGCGCACAGCTCTACATAGAGCACGCGGCTTTGTGGCTTTTCGTTGTCGGCGAGTCCGCTGGTAACGTATGCCTTGAACCACATTGTCTCGCCTAAGTAGTAGGCGGTGTTATCGAAGTGCAGATACACTCTCTCCTGCGGAAACAGTTGATTCACCATTATTGCTCGCATGGCAAGTGTGTCCAATGGGGATTGGGCAAATGTAGTTGCTGTCATTGTCAGCAATAGAGTGAGAGTATATAGCAGTTTGCGTAGCATAGTTTTGATAATATAGTTTCTACTGCAAAAGTAACATACCCATATTAAAGAAAAAAGGGGAAATTCCCTATTTCTTAGGGGAAATTCCCTATTTTTAAATCTTTCAGACGCGAATATGTTTGCATATGTCAATAAATTTAACGAATATTGCCTGATAACCACCAAGATACCTGAAGTTATGAAAAAACAGAATATCGGGATAATGCTTCCCATGCTTGCAGCATCGTTGCTGACACAAGCACAGAGCAACATCGAACACCCCAACGTGCTGCTCATCTACGCTGACGATTTGGGATACGGAGACCTCTCCTGCTACGGAGCCGATAAGGTCTCTACCCCCAATGTGGATGCACTCGCCGGGAACGGACTGCGGTTCACAAATGCCCACTCCGTAGCATCTACAAGCACTCCCTCGCGCTATGCACTGCTCACCGGCGAATATCCGTGGCGCAAACGCGGAACAGATGTAGCCGCAGGCAACGCAGGCATGATAATTTCACCGGAACAATATACGGTTGCCGACATGTTCAAGGAGGCGGGATATACCACCGCGGCATTCGGCAAATGGCATCTTGGACTCGGCGCCGAGAGCGGCAAGCAGGACTGGAACAAGCCGCTGACGGTGGGACTCGTCGACATAGGCTTTGACCACTCCTACATTATGGCTGCAACAGGCGACCGCGTGCCATGCGTGTTCATAGAGAACGGGCGCGTTGCCAACTACGACGCATCGGCACCGATATATGTGAGCTACCGCAAGAATTTCGAAGGAGAGCCTACCGGAAAGAACAACCCCGAACTGCTCTACAACCTGAGGCACTCGCATGGGCACAACATGTCGATTGTCAATGGCATAGGACGCATAGGCTACATGAAGGGCGGCGGCAAGGCTCTGTGGAAAGACGAGAACATTGCCGACTCCATAACAACACACGCCATTGAATTCCTGAAAGAGAAATGCGACACACCGTTCTTCATCTATTTTGCCACAAACGATGTGCATGTTCCCCGTTTCCCTCACGAGCGGTTCCGCGGCAAAACAGGCATGGGGCATCGTGGCGATGCTATAGCGCAGTTCGACTGGTGCGTGGGCGAACTTGTGAAGACGCTCAAGGAGCTGGACATCTTCGAAAACACGCTTATAATACTCACCTCGGACAACGGTCCGGTAATCGACGACGGATATGACGACAAAGCCGAAGAGCTGCTTGGCGGGCACAACCCGATGGGCGGTCTCCGAGGAGGAAAATACAGCTGTTTCGAGGCTGGCACCAGAGTACCATTCATAGTCCATTGGCCTGCAAGAATCAAAAGAGCAAAAGAGAGGGATGCCCTCGTTTCCCAAATAGACTTTCTCGATGTGATGGCAACAATTGCTGGCGACAAAAAAGAAGAAAACATATCGCCCGACGGTCTCAAAGACCAAGCACCCACATGGTTGGGCAAAAGGAACAAGGGCAGAAAGATGCTCTTTCAGATGGCTGCCAACCACAACATATCGCTCCGTACAGGAAAGTGGAAATACATTCCTCCATGCAAAGGTGCGCCAATGGTAACATGGGGACCGAAGATTGAGACGGGCTACTCCTCCGAGCCCCAGCTCTACCGCGACAAGAGCGAAACAGAAAACAGAGCATCGCAACATCCACGCAAGGCAGAAAGGATGCAGAAAACTGTTGACCACATACGCACAACACCCTCGAACGCCAAAAGATAAGCCCCTGAAAGAAATTGCATCGGTTTCATAGCAGCCGGACAACGCAAAAAATCCCAACAAAAGCCGGGAAACGGAAAGTTTTTGCCTTAAAGCCCATACTATTGCAGAATTTTGATTATTTTTGCTTTTTGAAATATTATACCCTGAAATATTAACAAAAAACATAGTAATTTAAAACATCATGAAAAACATTTTCCGTCCTCTGGCACTTGCCACACTCGTTGCCGCATCTGCCTGCGCATTTGCCAACAACGACGCCAAAGAGATTTTCAGCGACAACTTCAACAACAAGTCGGCATCACTGAAAAGCTGGACACTCGACAAATGTCCCAAAGGCGCATCAATCAAATTCGTTAAGGAAGGTCCCGACAAATCACGCTGCATCAAAATCACAAGCAGCGAGCGCGGTGCCCTGAAAATAACAAAGCACATCACAGGCCTCAACCCCAACACATTCTACAGGGTATCTGCAAAGGTCAAGACACAGGATGTAAAAGGCGACTCTGTCGACGGCCGCTACCTCGAAGGACGCGGAGCTGTTCTCTACCTTGACGTACTCGACAAGAACTCAGACCAGCCGTGGAACGCATCCAAATTCCTCTATGGCACCAACGATTGGCAGGAGGTATACATGGACTTTGTGAGCGACGAAAAAGGCGAGACATACGTCAGTTGCGGTCTCGGCTTCCCCGGCGGCACATACAACGGCGGAAAATCAAAGGGTACAGTATGGTACGACGATGTAAAAATCACAGAGACGCCCAAAGATGCCCTCTACATACGCGAGAGCAAACACATGAAGCTCGCCATCGACCCCAAGCACGTAACAGTCGATGACAAGACCGTTGACGAATGGCTCAAGTGCCTCGACAAGGCATATGAGGCATACGAAGAGCTTCTCGGCTGCGTTCCCTACAATGGCAGAAAAATCAGCATCCTCACCACTCCGGGTATGGAGGCAGGCTACTGGGCACTTGCAGGAAACCCCATCCTCTGGAACAATAACGTAGACGTGAAAGGCCTGCTCAACAAGTTCAAGAGCAACAAGGACTGGGGCTTCGGAATTCTCCACGAAATAGGCCACACATTCTCTGCCGGCACAGCAAAAGGCAACGGTTACGGTTCTTGGAACTGGAACGACGAGATTTTCGCCAACTTCCGCATGTCATACGCCCTCGACAAGCACGAGGCTGTGATGTCGCAGAACACATTCTACATGGGCGACAACATCGGCTACTACAAACGTGCCTACAAGAACTGCATCGCCAAAGGCAACCTCGACTCAGGCGACGCCATCCACTACACACTCATGCGTATTGCCGAAATCTATGGCTGGGAAGTGTACAAGAAAGCCTTCCGCGAACTCTACGCAACCCCCGACAGCCAGCTCGGACGCTTCAACAACAACTACGAGAAGTTCCTCTGCCTCATGAAGTATGTATCAAAGGCAGCGAGCGAAATAGCAGGCTACACAGTAGACGTTACACGCACCTGCTACACTCCCAAGGAACTCGAAATGATAAAAGCAGCATTGACAAAATAATCTAAAACAAATAAAAAGTAATGAGAAAAATTCAGTTGTTTATCGCGTTACTGCTCATGTCGGCAGTAACAGTCAGCGCTCAGAAACAGTGCTGGACAATCAATCCTGAGACTAACGCCATCGAAATGATTCTCTCTGAGGAGACACTCCCCTACAGCGACCACATTGAGATGAGCGGCGAAATGGTATCTTTCGTAACACGTTGGAACGTTGACGCAAAGAAAAACTTCTCACAAGAGCGCTCATTGGTATTCCCCATGCTGCGCACAATACCCAACAACACACACGCCAGCCTCATGTACCGTGTGCAGACCGACATCATATCAATGCTCGGCATCAACAACCTTGCACCCGTACAGTTAGGTTCAAAGAAGGTGTCAATCAACGGCGCGCTTCAGGTTGTAAACCAATACGGCATCGGCATTGTGAACACCGGCGCTGCCCGCAAAAGAGCACCCTCGCCCGTTGTTGAGGTAACCACAACCATCTTCCCCAGCACCACACTCCCCATGATGTGTGAGCTCTACGAAGTGAAGAACATCACAGGACGCACAATCACAGTAGCTGTTCCCGAATTTGTACAGAAACTGAAGACCGACCCTGCAAAGGGTGTTGATGGAACATACATCATCCAGTCTGAGGTTTACGGTTCAGGAACATACAAGATCGAGCCCGGCAAGAGCATTGAGTTCGGTGCTGCATTCCAGGCATACCGCGAAAAGACCGAGAAGGCTCTCAAACCCGACGTTAAGGCCGAGTATGCAAAACGTATGGCATACATCACAAACAGCATCGACGGCGCGCTCGTTCTTGAGACTCCCGAAAAGGTTATCGACACAGAGTTCCGTTTCTCTAAGATTCGTGCATCGGAGAGTATCTACCGCACTAAGGGCGGACTCATGCACGGCCCCGGTGGCGAGTCATACTACGCAGCCATCTGGTGCAACGACCAGTCTGAGTATGTAAGCCCCTTGTTCCCCTACATGGGCTATCAGATTGGCAACGAGTCGGCACTCAACTGCTACAAGCACTTCGCACGTTTCATGAACGACGAATACAACAAAATCCCCAGCTCAATCATCGCAGAAGGCCTTGACACATGGGGCGGCGCTGGCGACCGCGGCGACGCTGCCATGAACGCTCACGGTGCAACACGCTATCTTCTCGCACGCGGCAGCAAGGAGGAGGCTAAAGAACTCTGGCCCTTCATCAAATGGTGTCTCGAATATACACGCCGCCAGCTGAACGACGCAGGTGTTCCCCGCTCAGACAGAGACGAGCTCGAAGGACGTTTCCCCTCAGGCGAGGCAAACCTCTGCACAGCAACACTCTACTACGACGGTCTTGTGATGGCATCTTATCTTGCACCCCTTGTAGGCGAAGGCAAACTGGCTGCTACATACAAGAAACAGGCGGAGACTCTCAAGAAAAACATCAACAAGTACTTCTCTGCAAACGTCAGCGGATATGAGACATACCGTTACTACGACGGCAACACAGTGCTCCGTTCATGGATCTGCATGCCTCTTGTATTCGGCTTCAAAGAGCGCGCACAGGGCACAATCGATGCTCTCTACTCAGACAAATTGTGTACAATCGACGGTCTTCTCACAGCTGAGGGCGACGCAACATTCTGGGACCGCTCTACACTCTATGCACTCCGCGGTGTATATGTTGTAGGTGCAGCCGACAAGGCTACAAAGCAGTTGCTCGACTACTCTAACCGCCGTCTCTTGGGCACACACGTTCCCTATCCCATCGAAGCATGGCCCGAAGGCTCACAGCGCCACCTCTCTGCCGAGAGCGGTCTCTACTGCCGCATCATCACAGAAGGTCTCTTCGGCATCAAGCCCACAGGCTTCAACTCATTCAGCCTCACAATCCAGTTGCCCTCTGCATGGAACGAAATGGCACTCCGCCACGTGAAGGCATTCGGCGGCGACTTCGACATCGAGGTTAAACGCAAGTCAGAGACTCGCGCACAGGTAACTATCAAGAACGGCAAGAAAGAGAAGAAGTACACTGTACGCATCGGTGAAGAGATCAAGAACATCAAAATCTAATAATATTCTCTCTCATATATTCTCCTGCTATGCCCATCAACGAGCATAGCAGGAGAATTGGATTTAACAACAAAAACATACACGATATATGAAGAAATTATTCAAACTGTTTGCCCTCGCGGCTATGGTGGCAGTGGCAGCCTGCTCTTCTGCACCCGAAGGAAAGACTGTATATGTAAAGGACTACATCACAGAGGACATGAAGGACGATGCCTATCCCGGCATACGTCTCGCCCTGGAAGAGTGTCTCAAATACAAGAACAGCACTCTTGTATTCCCCGGCGACACACTGCTTATCAAAGACAAATACTGCTTCGAAAGATACCAGTACATCAGCAACAACTCAGAGGGAAAGAAACGTATCGCGATAAACATAGAGAACACCGACGGACTCACAATCGAGGGTAACGGAACAACGCTTCTCTTCACAGGCTTCATCTCTCCCTTCAATGTTGAGAACTCAAACAACATCACCATCAAGGACCTCAACATCGACTTTACACACACATTCAACTCACAAGGCGAGATTATGGCTGTGGGCGACGGATGGCTGGAGCTCAAATTCCCTGAGAGCTACAAGGTAGACATTCAGAGCGGCATTCTCCGCATACGCGACAAGAACAACATCACCTACCCCTACGGCAGCCTTCTTGAGTTCGACGGCAAGAAGAAAGAGGTTGCATACTACGTTCACGACTACTGGTTGTGGAGCGGCTTGCAGGCTGAGGCTCTTCCCAACGGCAACTTCAAGATTTTCCTCAAGGACCTCACAGGTACAGTGGGCAACATCATGGCATTCGGTGCGGCACGCCGCTCAAATCCCGGATTCACATTCGACGAGTGCAACACAGTGCTTGTAAAGAACGTAAACCTCTACCACTGCGGCGGAATGGGATTCATCGTACAGCGCGTGAGAGACATCGAACTTAACAAGGTAAACGTTGTCCCCACACCCGGCAGCAATCGCATCATCAGCGCAACAGCCGATGCTACACACTTCATCAACTGCGGCGGTTATCTCCGCATGCTCGACTGCAAGTTCACCAACCAGAAGGACGATGCTACAAACATCCACGGCTGGTATGCCATGACACGCGAGATTGTGAATGACAACACCATCCTTGTATGGTACAACTACGGCAAAGACTTCGTTCGTCCCGGCATGAACATGGAGATTGCCAACCACAAGACCATGATGACATATGCTCACCGCACTGTAAAATCAATCAGAAAAATCAACAGCGAGCTTGCCGAGATTACATTCACAGAGGACCTTCCCGAAGAGATACAGATAAAAGACCCCATCGCATGCGACGACCAGTACCCCGATGTACTCATCAAGGGCTGTCATTTTGCCAACAACCGTGCACGCGGTCTTCTTATCGGTTCACGCGGCGAGGTTATCATCGAGGGCAACTACTTCCACGTTCCCGGTTCGTCAATCCTCTTCGAGGGCGACGGCAGCTATTGGTATGAGCAGTCAGGCGTACGCAACGTACAGGTGCGCAACAACGTATTCGACAACTGTCTCTATGGCTGCAAGACATGGGGTGATGCACACATTGCATACAACAGCCGCATCAGCGAGCAGGAGAAGAGCCGCTACCACAAGAATATTGTAGTGGAGAACAACACCTTCCGCACATTCGACCCCCGCATCCTCTACCTCTGCTGCTTCGACGGAATCACCTACCGCAACAACAAGATTGAGGAGAGCACAGACTACGTATATGCACGCGAAGAGAAGAACCCCTTCGTAATCAAGCATTGCGACAACGTAAGCATCGAATAATCAACAAAATAAAATGAAAAGAACATCATTTCTTCTAATAGCTTTAGCCTGCCTGTTCACCACAGTGCAGGCTAAAGTCGTTCTTCCGTCAATCCTCGGCAACGACATGGTGCTGCAACGCAACACCGAAGTCAATCTGTGGGGCGAGGCAGAACCCGACAAGAAAGTAACCATCACTGCATCGTGGACAAAGGAGAAGTTCAGCGCAAAAGCCGACAAAGACGGCAAATGGAGTGCAAAAATCCCGACAGCCGATGCAGGAGGTCCCTACACAATGACCTTTGACGATGGCGAAAAGACCGAACTGACAAACATCCTCTTGGGCGAAGTGTGGATAGCTGGCGGACAATCCAATATGGAGATGCCTGTGGGAGGATTCATGTACCAGCCCATCGACGGTGTCGAAGAAGACATTGCCGAGGCATACGACTACCCCAACATCAGAATGTTCACCGTGCCCCGCTGCATCTCGGAGACACCCCAAGAGGACTGCGACACCATCTGGCGCACATCGAACCCAATGACAGTACGCACATTCAGTGCCATTGCCTACCTCTTCGCAAAAGAGCTCAACAAGATGCTCGACGTGCCCATAGGCATTGTAACATCCAACTGGGGAGGAACAATCATCGAGGCATGGATGAGCCGCGAGAGCCTCGCAGCCATCGATGGTCGCGACACCTCATACGACGCACGACGCAAAGGAGCCAACGTGCCGAGCGTACTCTACAACGGCATGATACGTCCCATCAGCAACTTCACAGCCAAAGGATTCATCTGGTATCAGGGCGAGTCGAACCGACACAACTGGTACGATTATGTAAAACTGCAAGAGGCACAGGTTGCACTGTGGCGCAAGGACTGGGGCAACGACAAGATGCCTTTCTACATCACACAGATTGCACCCTACTGCTACGAAGGTCCCGCAAAACGCCTCAATGCAATTTTCATCGACCAGCAGTATAAAGCCGCCGACCTTATAGAGAACTGCGATATTGCATGTACACAGGATGCAGGCGACTACAGCCACATACACCCGCTGAAAAAGAAAAGAGTGGCTTGGCGTCTCGCCATGCTCGCGCTCGACAACGACTACGGCATCAAGGGATTGCCCTCAAAGGCTCCCCGCTTCAACTACTTCATAGCAAAGGGCAATAAGCTCGAACTCCACTTCAAGAACATTGCACCCCCTTATACTACCGACCCCCTCGACTACCGCATGTCCAGCTGTTTCTATGGTCGTGAACAGGCAAAAGGCTTCGAGGTTGCCGGCGAGGACGGCAAATTCTACTCCGCAAAAGGCAATCACCGTTGGTGGAGCAATATAATAGAAGTATGGTCGGACTCTGTTCCCAATCCCGTTGCTGTCCGTTACGCCTACTGCAACTATCCCGGCGAGGCTAATGTACGCACACAGTTGGGTCAGGCACTGCCCTCGTTCCGCAGCGACCAATGGGAAATTAAAGACGAAGAAATAAAATAATATATAAGGAAAAAGTCATGAAAAGAATATCATTTCTTGCAGCGGCGCTTGCTTGTGTATTTAGCGTGGCACAGGCAAAAGTGAATCTCCCCACTGTGATAGGCAGCAATATGGTGTTGCAGCGTAACACCGATGTCAACCTGTGGGGAACAGCCGAGGCTAACAAAAAAGTAAAAATCACAGCATCTTGGACAAAAGAAAAATTCAGTGCAAAGGCAGATGAGAACGGCAAGTGGGCAACAACAATCCCCACAACCGACGCTGGCGGTCCCTACACACTTACTTTCGACGATGGCGAAAAGACCGAACTGACAAACATCCTCTTAGGCGAGGTGTGGGTGTGCAGCGGCCAGTCAAATATGGAAATGCCTGTCGGCGGCTACATGTACCAGCCAGTCGATGGCGCTATGGAGCACATAAAGGAGGCTTACAAATATTCAGACATCCGCATGTTCACCGTTCCCCGTTGCACATCGAATACCCTGAAAGAGGACTGCGACACAATGTGGCGCGAATCGTCTCCCATGACTGTGCGCACTTTCAGTGCAGCAGCCTACTTCTTCGGCAAGGAACTTCAGAAGATTCTTAAAGTTCCCGTAGGTCTTATCACAGCCAACTGGGGCGGTACACGCATCGAGGCATGGATGAGCAAAGAGAGTCTCGACGGAGTGCAGGACCGCAATAAAGATTACGACAAGAAATATCGCGGTCCAAACACCAACAATGTACTCTACAACGGCATGATACACCCCATCAGCAAATTCACGGCCAAAGGATTCATCTGGTACCAAGGCTGCGCAAACCGTTACAATTGGTTCGACTATGCAAAATTGCAGACAGCCATGATTAAAGCATGGCGCAAGGACTGGGGCAACGACAAGATGCCTTTCTACTTCGCACAGATTGCACCCTACTGCTACGAAGGTCACAAACTGCGCGGAACAGCTGTATTCGTGGACGAGCAGTGGAAGATTGCCGACGAGGTGGAGAATTGCGACATTGCCTGCACCACAGACATTGGCGATTTTGGGCTCATACACCCCGCCGCAAAGGACAAAGTTGGCCAACGTCTGGCAAATCTTGCTCTTACAAACGACTACGGCATCGAGGGACTTCCCGCGAAATATCCCCGCTTCAAATCGTTCGAGAAGAAGGGCAACAAGCTTATCCTGAGTTTTTCCAACATGACACGCGCCAACAACTTCGATGTAGCAGACCCCACACAGCAGGATTGCTTCAACGCACGCGAACGCGCCAAAGGCTTCGAAGTAGCCGGTGCCGACAAGAAGTTCTATCCCGCACAGGCAAACCATGTATGGTGCAGGAACACCATCGAAGTGTGGTCAGACTCTGTTCCCGAACCCGTAGCTGTTCGCTATGCTTATCAGAACTATTCTTTCGATGCTAATGTGAAGACACTGCTCGGTCTTCCCCTCCCCTCTTTCCGCAGCGACGACTGGGAAATTGAAGACCTTGGCATCAAGTAAGAAAGGTTTCTAAAGCAAGAGGGAACATAGAACCTCACTTAAATATTCGTCCTCTATCCAATTTCAATAACTTGAACGGATAGAGGACGAACTTTTTCTTTTCGTTGCTGCCGAAAACGGAAAACGCACCATATGCCGAAAAATGCATTATTGAAGATTGGGTTTTAATAGGAAAACATACCGGCATTCCAATAATTCCCGAACTATTTTTTGCAAAAGTCAAAATAATTTACAAATATTGCAGGATTAAACAGAAGACAACAATATTATGAAAAATCTGACATCCATTATCTTGACATTAACCCTGCTGTTTGCAAGCTCGCTGTACTGTGCAAAGGCAGATGCACACGTCCCCTCGACAGACAAGTGCAGCAACATCACCGACGGTGGCAGCAACATAGACTATCCCGGTGAAGACTCAATATGGGTAAAAGGCGACGCACTGCTCACAAAAGCCGCGCAAATAAGCGCCAACAACACACAGACAGGCTTCCCGGCATCCAACCTTCTGCGCCCCGAAAGCGACGGAGTAGGAACCAACCAATACATCTGGCACACATCGTGGGGCAACCCTGCCGTACCGCCTGCCGGCACCGACACATACCTGCAAGTGCAGTTCGACAAACCTCAGACAGATATCATTTTCACAATGATAGGCTCCACATGGTCATTAACCGGCGACACCCCCACAGAAATAGTAATACAAGCCACAAACAATCCCGACGGCGAATGGACAGAGGTAGAGCACCTGAAAGAGATGCAGAACGACTTCAGCGCATTCTCGCCCGACCGCTACACCTCTCCCCGCATTGCACTCGGCGCAGAATACACCTGTCTGCGCTTCGTAGTCAAGAAGACAATGAACGCCGCAAACAGCAGCCGTTACGACACCAACGGCAACCCCTTCGTATGTCTGGGTCGCTTCCAAGTGTATAACGCAGTGAAAGAGGCACCCACACCAATAGACCCCAAAGACAACATCAACCTGCTGTTCATAGGCAACAGCATCACCTACGGTGCAGGACTCGGCAATCCCGCAACAGAGGCACCCCCTGCTGTGTGCCGCTCGCTCATAGAGACAGCCACAGGCGTAACCACCAACCTCTACAACGGCGGACACTCAGGCATCACGACATTAGGCTTCATGCCCGGACGCGACGACTTCACACGAGCAGTCAATGCCGCCAAGAACTTCCAGAAAAACAACGGCGGTCTCATCTACTTCTCCATAATGCTGGGCACCAACGACAGCGCATGCAGCGGCACTGAAGGAGCCCCCGTAAGCACAAGCACATACAAAGCTAACATCAAGGCAATAATCGACGGACTGATAAATGCAATCCCCACTTGCAAGATATTGCTCAACTACCCCATCTGGTACAGCCCCAACACCCACAACGGAGCCACATACCTGCAAGAGGGACTCGACCGTCTGTACAGCTACTACCCCATTATCGATGCCATAGCCGAGGAGTACGGACAAGTAACAGCCGGCAACCGCGAAGTGTGGAACTACTTCGAGGACAACAAAGTGCTTTTTGCAGCAGAAAGCGGAAATTCGGGCACCTTCTATCTCCACCCCAACGCAAACGGCGCAAAGCGCCTTGCCGAAGTATGGTCAAGAAGCCTCTTGGAAATTATTGCCGGCGACAGCATAGCCATTGAGAAGCCTCTTGCCGACTGGAAGTTCTTCACTCCCTCCAACGACAAGAAATATACCATAGCAACACCTCGCGGCTACTACGGAGCAAAGAACGGAGCAGTAACAAACACCGTAAAGACAAACATAGGAGCCACAAAGGGCGAATTTGCCTTCATCACATACAAAGGACAACTGTACATATACAGCATAAACGGCAAGAAATTCCTCTACCGCGACCCCGTAACCGATTCCAACGGATGGAGCAACATACTGCTGACCGACACAGAAATCGAACCGTTCAAAGTGCAATACACAGGCGTCAATGCCAATTACCCCTACTGCCTCACATCGCTCGGATACATAGCCAACGTAGCGTCAAGCACAGAGAAAGGCGTCGTTCTCAACACATGGAACTATTGCGACGCAGGCAACCAGGTAGCCATTGTGGAGACAGGCAGCTTCGACGCCACCGAAGCAGTGCAGATGCTGGAAGAATACTTCGCTAACCAGCTCACCGTAACCTACCGCATAGAAGATGCCGACGGAAACCTGCTCGAAGAGACAACAGGCACAGGACAGGCCGGCGACATAATAAGCGAAATTCCTGCAGACGTCAAGGAACGCGCCTACACACAATACAGCATTGCCACACCCGTAACGTTAGAGAAAGGCAAGGAGAATGTCGTGCGCATAACAGCCACATGGGAGTTCCCGTTCAAAATCACTGCCGACCTTAACAACGCATATTGGTACAACCTTGCACTGCGCGGAGGCGAGGACTACGTAACAGCGAGCAACGGCTACAAATGCAACACCCAGACAACAAAAGAACAGGCATCGCTCAAAGCATACCAGTGGGCATTCAAAGGCGACCCCTATAATGGAATAACCATATACAACCGCAGCGACACGACAAAGACGCTTGCCAAAGTAGGGGACAAGGCAATCCTTGCCAACACCGAATATTCGTGGAACATACTTGAAACACCCAACGGCTTCCTGCTGGCAAACAAAGAGGACGGCAAATACATCAATGAATATGGCGGAGCAGGCGGACATCTGGGCTATTGGCACAGCACTACCGACGTCGGCAGCATATTTACGGTAAGCGATGTTGGCTCCATGCCCATAAAAACAGTAAAATTGCCCTCAGGAGCATCTATCAAGATATTCAACTCCTCAGCCGAGAAGTCCAACGGCAGGGCAGTCCTTGTAATCCCCGGTGGCGGCTACGCCTTTGTTGCAAGCGGCTACGAAGGCTCCGACTGGGCACCCTTCCTCAACAAGCTCGGCTACACAGCGGCAGTGCTCAACTACACCACTCCTCCCACCTCGCACGGCGCTCCTCTCAAACAGGCACGCGAGGCTATGAGCTATCTTCGCGAGAATGGAGAAGAACATCATGTTACCACAGGACAGATAGGAGTAATAGGCTCCAGCGCCGGCGGTCATCTTGCCTCCACTGTAGCCACGCATACAAGCGGCGAGGAGCGTCCCATCTTCCAGATACTGTTCTATCCCGTAATCACAATGGACGCCTCATACACACACGCCGGTTCGCGCGAGAACCTTATCGGAACAAACCCCGCTCCGGCACTTGTAAAACTGTACAGCAACGAGAAACAGGTGAGCGAGACAACACCTGCCGCCTACATCTGCTGGGCAGACAACGACGGCATAGTATCCCCACGCAACAGCACAACCTACGCCTCTGCGCTCAGAAGCAAGGGCGTCCCTGTACGTACAAAGAACTTCCCCACAGGCGGACACGGCTTCGGATTCAGCGCCTCCTATGCCTACCACGACCAGATAGTGGAAGACATCACCGACTGGTTGGAGAGCATCGAGGAGCTGATAATCACCAATATCGATGCACCCGAATACACAGACCCCGATGGTGATACATACTACAATCTCTCAGGGCAACCCGTCGAGGCACCCCGCAGTGGAATTTACATAAAGAACAATCGAAAGGTCTTTGTAAAATAACCGCAAAGAAAAGTCCTGCCAATAAAGATCTGCAGGGCAAAGAAAAACAGCAGCTATTTGCTGCTGTTTTTCTTTGCCTTATATGCCAACACCCTCGGCCGCAATACAAACTTTGCAAAAAACATTGCAAATACAACCCCGATGGTATTGAACAAGAGATCGTACCAATCCATTCCACGATAAGTAGTCAGATAGCCCTGCATCACCTCGATGGCTCCGCTGAAAACAATGGGAGCCACAACTGCAAACCATACTACCTTGCCCTTATTCACACCGCTGTGCGACAAGAAATACTCCAACCACACGACAGAGCAAAACCCTGCATACATGCAGAAATGGGCAAGCTTGTCGATGTTGCTTATGTCTACAATCTTTTCCTTTGGCGGCTTGAAAAACGACAAAAAGAGAATGATTGCAAGAATCATCAACGAAAGAGGATACTTTTTCAGGAATTTTATCATTATCTTCATATATTGACAATATTATAATTCAATGCAGAAATGATTCATTATCTTCGCAGATTAGAAGTTGCAAAGGTAGTCATAAAAAGGCTGAAACCACATCAATTAATGTTATTTATGATTCGTAAAATTATGTATTTTCCAAAAAACCAGCGCAGAGGCATATTTCTGTTCATACTGATAACGGTTGCGATTGCATCAGTGATCATTGCAAGCAGATAAGCGCTTGAATGTTCCTGATAAATTCGGGGACAGCCTCCAATAGCAAAAATTCATAAAAAAAACAGTGCATGGCTTTCATAATCGGACATAATTGCCTATCTTTCAAAAAAATTTGCACAAAAATAACAAATCATATACAACTATGCTGAAAAAATACCTATTCCTGACACTTGCAACACTGCTCTGTAGCAGCGTTGCATGGGGACAGTACACAGCCCCTGAAGCCGGCAAAGCGTACCGCATACTCACTCCCGGCAAGAACTACGATTGTATGTCGGCAGACTACAAGCAAAACATGATCAAGACAATGAGCAAAGGCGAAAATGCCTATGAGCAGATGTGGATACTCGAAGCTGCCGACAACGCATTCTACATCAAGAACGGACTCACCGGAAACTACGTGCAGCCTGTATCACAGTTGTCCGGCTACTTCAGAATGGCAGAGACTCCTGCAAAATTCTACATCAAGGAGAACCAGCCCAATAAAGGTTTCTACAACCTGCTGCCTTCGGCAACCGAGACACGAGGCATGCACTCGTCTCCCTTCAACGAAGTGGTACTATGGTACTCATCGACCACAGCGGGCACAACCAGCGCCACCGAATGGGTATTCGAGGAGGCAGGCATAAGCATTGACGAGCTCAACAAGATACAAGAAAGCTTCCGCAGCCAGCAGAACATATCGAAAGATGCCGAAAAATACAACCAGATGCTTTTGGGATTCTTCACCGACCGCTCATGCACAGCGCTCAAGGACAACTACGCTTCGATGAGCGATGCAGAACTTCAGGAAGCCATGAAAGAGCTCCCCGAAGTCATTGTAAACATGGCGCTCAAAATAAAGAACGACACATGGGGCAAACGCGAGAAAGAATTCCGCGTAAGAGAATACAAGCCATACGCCAATGCCGACGAATGGCACAAGATACTCCAAGCCAATGAATACTCCTATCTTAGCAACCCCACCGGAATCTACGGTCGTGCCAACGAAATGCTCTACATCTTCGTTGAGGGCGAAATAACCGACGGCGCCTTCCTTGGAATACAAGAGATTGTAAACACCGAGACAAGCGGCATCATAGACACACTGCGTGCCGGTCTTAACATAATCCCCGTCAGCTACGACAAATCGACAATCTTCGTGCGCTACGATGTGAACACACACAACAGCGGCAAAGTGCTCGCCGACTACCCCGACATAAAGATACACATAGAGAACGGAACAGTCAACGGCTATTGGGACAAGAGCCGACACACCGACGAAGACTGGCGGGACATCACACAGAACCTCGCCACCCACCATGTGATACAGGTAAAAGGCGATCGCGTACTCTTCCACATGGAGAAAAAATGGATAGCAGCCGACAACTGCTGCAAGAACACCATCACCGACGCAATAGGCTGGTGGGACAACATGCTCAAGTGGGACCACGAGCTCCTCGGATGGGACAAAGGCATCTACGGAGTGAAGTTCAACAACCTCCACTGCGCAATCTCGCTCGACGACGACCACACCTATCAGGCATCTACCGCCTACCGCACACAGTACGGAGTAAGATACCTCTACAAACTGCTTCCCCTCGACGAAGTAATGTCCAACCACGACAACGTATGGGGTCCCGGACACGAGCTTGGACATACCCATCAGGGCTCAATCCAGGTTATCGGAACAACCGAGCTCAGCTGCAACCTCTTTGCCAACCTCACAATGTACAAGATGGGCCGATACATGTCGCGCGGCGACACCATAGGCACCCTCAGCCGCGACTTTGCACAAAGCAAACCCTGGACAAGCATGCTCGGCGAAAGCCGAATGAGAATGTGGTGGCAACTGTACGAATACTTCCACATGGCAGGCAACGACACAGAATTCTACCCCAAACTGTTCGCCCTGCTGCGCGAGGACGGCATCGACACATCGCCCACACACGTACAGGGCGACAAGGACATTCTCCACTTTGCAGTAAAATGCTGCGAAGCAGCCAACATGGACCTTAGCGAATACTTCAAGGTATGGGGATTCTTCCGCCCGATAGACAAGCTCACCGACAAGGAGGCTGCATGGAAAGACCTCACCGTAACACAGGAGATGATTGACAACGCCCTTGCCAAGATGAAGTCATACAGCCGCAAGGCACCTGCGATAGAGTTCATCGAAGACCGCATCGAGCCCATCGAAAGAACCGACGGAGTGAGCGGAATCAAAGCACAGAGCGACCTTCCCCTCGGCAAGTGCGGCGAAGTGGGCCAATACACATACTTCGCACCCGGAGCAGCACCCGAAGCAACCGGATACTCATACACCAAGATAGGTAAGACCATCATCATAGAGAAAGGAACCGGCGCAGTAGGCTTCAAGGTCTACAACGGCAAAGGCGAATACAAGGCAATGTCCAACACACACAAATTCACTATCCCCGAAAAGCTCGCAGCCGACCCCGGACTGAAGATTGTGGCAGCCGAAGGCGACGGCGACGAAGTTGTCCTGGAGCCATACGCAGAGACAGGCAGCGATGCAGCGCTCAACGCCTTGAAGTATGCACTCAAGACCATAGCATACTACTCGCAGTACACCGACAAGAACGGCACAAGAGTAGGCTGGTACTACCCGGAAAAGACAGCACACCTTGCCGAACTTAAAGAAGCAGCACAGGCTGCAATCGACAACGACGACCAGAGCGAGCACACATACGGCGAGTGGCTCACACTCATCGACGACGAATTGAGCAAGATATACACATCGAACTCAGTAATAAAGATACAGCCCAAGAACTACTACAACCTCATACCCAGATACAACACACAGAACCTGCTCAACGCCAGCGGTTCGGTATTCAATGTATCTAAGGGCGGAAACTCAACGGCAGGCAAGAAATGGCAATTCATCACAGATGACGACAGCCTCTACTACATGAAGAACCAGAACGGACTCTACATAGCATCAATGCCCAAGAACAATCCCGGAACCACCACAACCAGCAAGGACGAAGCAATCAAGTTCCGCATAGTATCCCTTGAAAACGGCTATATGTACATGGAGCAAGACAACAAGCACGGCTACTGCTTGGCAATAAAGTCGGACAACACCATACAGGGACAGGAGTACAAGACACTCTACAGCTGGTGGACAGTGAGAGTGGTAGAAGACAACCAGACCGGATATGACACCCAGCTTCTCGACTCGGCAATAACAATTGCCAACGGCATCACAGCCGAGCTTCTCAATGCCGACGAACTTGCAAAAGGCAACTATGCAATCAACGAGAATGTACTTGTAAAGGCTGACAATCTGACCGACCTTGCAAAATCGCTTGTTGCAGAAACCAAGTCAGCTGAGACAGTACGTGCCGGCGAATCGGCACAGGACTACGCCGAAGCAGCCGAAAAGTTATTCGCCATCATAGATGCCATCAAAGCAGCATACGGCATAATACCCCAATACCCCGGCGACATCACCAACGGCATCACATGGTACTACATCCTCAACCCCAACAACAGCAAATACCTGTCGGTTGAGCGTACCGCAAAACGATACCTCAACTACGTGGTTCACGAAGAGATGCCGCAAGGAACAACCGACGAATATATGCTATGGGCGTTCATCCCCACCGGCGGCGAGAACGAATACTACATCTTCAACGGCGGCAGCAGCTGTGCCCTGTACGGCAGTTCATACATCGAAGCAATGGGTGGCGCAGAGGCGGCAAAATACACGCTGAACCTCGACACCACACAGCTCGGCTTCTCAATCTCCAACGGTACATCGAACTTCAACGGCACAGGCACATATCCCAAAATGAGCGGCAACGCAAAGACCTACTACCGGTTGGAGAAAGCAATGGCAAGCGACAACGCCCTGCTTGCATCGACCGACGGCGAGCCTTATGGCAGAAAGCCCTACGGCAAGCAGATGACCGACGAGAACAGCCTCTTCATCGGCGGCGAGCAGACAGCATCATTCGTCAATCTGAAAGATTGCAGCGATGCCCTCAAATGGATAGCGAAGAGCAAAGAGATACTCGCACAGAGCAACACCGTATACTACACAAGCCTCGATGCAGGAACAGCCTCAGCAGCCGGCAGCAACGTTGTTGACAAGGACAGCAACTGCAAACAGTTTGACATGTACTACGGCGCAACATACTACGTGCCCGAAACATTCACTGCTGCAAACGTAAGCTACACCGATGCAAACTCAGAGACAGACGATGTACGTCCGCTGGCACTCCCCTTCACACCCGCCAATGACATAACCGTGACTGCTCCCTACCAATTCGCAAAAATCGACGGAATAAGCACACTCACCCTCGCAAAGACCGAATTTACAGTAAACACTCCATTGTTTGCAGTAGCTGACGGCGGCAGCATCAATGCAACGGCATCAAACGTAACCATCGAGGCAAGCAGCAAGGAGGACATGACAACCGACTATCTGCTAATCTCTTACGTTGGAACAAGCCACAAGATCAACACATATCTCAAGGGAACCGACAAATACCTCAAGGCTACACAAGCAGGCACACTAGCTCCGTTTGAGATGAACATAAAGGCTTTGCCCGGAGCATCAAGTTCTGTATCAAGCATTTCTGTCGTTTACGACTCAACAGTGGGAATCAATTCTATTGAGAGCGACGAGAATGGCGAGAAAGAGATATACGACCTCACCGGCCGCAAGATAGAGAAGATAACAGAGCCCGGCATTTACATAGTAAACAAGAAAAAGGTTATTGTAAAATAATCGGGTACACACAAACCTGTTTCAAGGCAGCCTACAAGCTGCCTTGAAACTTAGAAGCTGTTTGAATTTTATTTCGGCATTATTTGAGAGCTATTTTAGAGTAGATTTTCTATGTTATCTTGCAGGGAATAGCGGGCTATTTCCAAAAGATAACATAGAAAAGATGCCTAAAATAGACTCAAAGAAGCCGAAACTAAGCCGCGAATATAGAAAACTTTTCCAATAAAATTCAAACAGCTTCTTAAAAGCTTATATGACTATGAAAAAAATACTATTGCCAATTATAGGCATCATCTGCGCATTGACACTCAATGCAGAGACAGACTACATCCACGGGCTCTCGATTTGGTTCGACCAGCCGACAAGCCTCAAAGGACGCGCCGTATGGTACGGCGGACGCCCCGACTTGTGGCGCGGAAAGGGTAAGCCCGAAAATGCCGGAGGCGTAAACTACAACTACGACCAGGAGTGGGAATCCCAATCACTGCCCATCGGCAACGGAAGCATCGGCGCAAACATCATGGGCTCCGTAGAGGCAGAACGCATAACATTCAACGAAAAGACTCTGTGGCGTGGCGGTCCCAACACATCGGGCGGCGCCGAATACTATTGGAATGTAAACAAGAAATCGGCACACCTGCTGAAAGATATACGTCAAGCATTCATTGACGGCGACGATGCAAAAGCAGCCAAACTGACACGCGAGAATTTCAACAGCACCGCATCGTATGAATATTATGGCGAAAAGCCTTTCCGCTTCGGCAACTTCACCACAATGGGTGAATTCTATGTAGAGACAGGACACAGCCTTGTGGGGATGGGCGACTATAAACGGGTCCTGTCGCTCGACTCGGCACTCGCCGTTGTTGAGTACGAAAAGGATTTTGTCAAATATACCCGCCGCTACTTCATTTCCTACCCGTCGAATGTGATGGTGATGCGATACAGTGCCGACAAGCCCGGCAAGCAGAATCTTATCTTCAGCTACAGCCCTAACCCTGTATCGGAAGGCAGTATACAGAAAAGCGGCGAGAAAGGTCTTATATATAAAGGAGTACTCGACAATAACGGTATGCAGTACACACTGCGCATAGAGAGCGTGGCAAAGGGCGGCACAACAACCGTGAAAGATGGCAAAATATACATCGACGGTGCCGACGAGGTGGTCTTCTACGTAACAGCCGACACCGACTACAAGATAAATTTCGATCCCGATTTCAAAGACCCTAAGGCATACGTGGGCGTAAACCCCGATGAAACGACAGGCGAATGGATGAAAAATGCTGTTGCAAAAGGATACGACACGCTCTTCAAAGAGCATTATGCCGACTATGCAGCACTCTTCGGACGTGTGCAGCTCGACCTGAACCCCAACGCACCCATAACTCTCGAATATCCCGGCGTCAACGACCTTCCCACCCCCAAACGCCTCGCAAGCTACCGCAAAGGAAAGGCAGACTACGGACTCGAACGCCTGTACTTCCAGTTCGGACGCTACCTGCTCATTGCAAGCTCACGTCCCGGCAACATGCCCGCCAACCTGCAAGGAATGTGGCACAACAACGTCGACGGTCCATGGCGCGTAGACTACCACAACAACATCAACCTGCAAATGAACTACTGGCCTGCATGTGCCACCAACCTCGACGAGTGCGTGCTTCCGCTTGTCGACTTCATACGCACACTGATAAAGCCCGGCGCAGTAACAGCACAATCATACTACGGCGCACGCGGATGGACAGCAGGAATTTCGGGCAACATATTCGGATTCACCTCGCCCTTCAGCAGCTACGACATGTCGTGGAACTTCAATCCTATGGCAGGACCGTGGCTCGCCACACACGTTTGGGACTACTACGACTACACCCGCGACAAGAAGTTCCTGAAAGAGACGGGATACGACATCATAAAGAGCAGCGCTATATTTGCAGTCGACTACCTGTGGAAACGTGAGGACGGCAGCTACACAGCAGCCCCCTCGACCTCCCCCGAACATGGTCCGATAGACAGCGGAGCCACCTTTGTGCATGCCGTAATACGCGAAATACTGCTCGATGCGATAGAGGCAAGCAAGGTGATGGGTACAGACACTAAACTGCGCAAAGAGTGGGCAAACGTACTCAAGAATCTTGCACCCTACAAGATTGGCCGCTACGGACAGCTGATGGAGTGGAGCAAGGATATTGACGACCCCAAGGACCAGCATCGCCATGTCAATCACCTCTTCGGTCTTCATCCCGGCCGCACTGTGTCGCCCGTAACCACCCCCGAACTTGCCGAAGCATCCAAAGTGGTACTCCGGCATCGTGGCGACGGAGCAACCGGCTGGAGCATGGGCTGGAAACTCAACCAATGGGCACGTCTGCACGACGGCAACCACGCCTATACCCTCTTCGGCAATCTGCTGAAGAATGGCACGCTCGACAACCTATGGGACACACATGCCCCCTTCCAGATTGACGGCAACTTCGGTGGAACAGCCGGCATCGCCGAAATGCTGATGCAAAGCCACATGGGATTCATACAACTGCTGCCCGCACTGCCCGACGCATGGAGCGAGGGCCGCATTGCCGGCATTTGCGCCAAAGGCGGATTCGAGGTTGAGATAATCTGGCAGGAGGGCAAGCTCATTGAAGCCATCGTTACCTCGAAGAGCGGTTCGCGTTGCGACCTCAGATACGGCGATGCAACATTGTCATTCAACACCAAGAAAGGTACAAGCTATCGCATAGCGTTCAAGGATGGCAAGTTGATAAGAATGTAAGGAGAATCAGGGCCTTAGGGAGTCATTAAGGACCCTAAGGAGTTTAGAGACCTTTTGAAAAAGCGCCTCTTTCCACGCGTGGAAGGAGGCGCTTTTTCAAAAGGCTGCATCAATCGTCGATATTCTTGATTTTAAGATTCTTGTCGAATGTAAGTTCCAATTTGTTCGACAACTTGACCTCGTAGTCTCTGCGCTCGCGCTCTATCTTCAGGATTTTTGCATCCGGGAAGTTCTTCTTGACATACTCTGCGATTGCTGCGGGAACTGCTGCCGAGGGAATTGCGGTGAACCGGCAATCAATCTCAATCCAGTCGCCTCCTTTAATGAACTCGATCTTTGCGCCATCGGCGAATACTATTTCATAGTTGCGGTCCAGAAAATCGCGCTCCTCTTTTACATAAGAGATTTTGCTTGATGCGAAATGTCTGTCGATGAACTGCTGAGCCTTTGCGGGAAGTTCGTTCTTTGTGATTACATAATCTCTGTCGGCACTTGCTGTGAGGATACCCAATGAGAAAACCAATGCTGTAGCTAACAATACTCTTTTCATAATATTCATTTTTTAAAGGTTTATAATCGTTGTGTTGTTCTTTCTGTGAGCAAAGTAAAGGATAGATTCTGAAAAGAATCTGAAACATCGAAAAAAAATAAAAATTATTTTCCTAAGCACAAAAAAGCCCCTTTCCCATTGTCAATTAAGTAATTTTGCCTATCTTTGCAACCGCTTTCGGCGTAATCGCTGTCAAGGAAGAGTAACTTGATATGTTGCGCTGGAGAGATGAACAATTTTTAATACCAATACAATGGATTTACTTAAAATTGCTAAAGAAGCATTTGCAACAGACGTTAAACGCGAGTTGGATTTTCATCCCGGTGACACAATCACAGTAGCTTACAAGATTATCGAGGGTACAAAAGAGCGTATTCAGATGTATCGCGGTGTAGTTATCCGCATCTGCGGACACGGCGAGGAGAAACGTTTCACTGTACGCAAGATGTCAGGAACAGTAGGCGTAGAGCGTATCTTCCCCTTGAACTCACCCTCTATCGACAGCATCACTGTCAACAAGTACGGTCGTGTTCGTCGCGCAAAACTCTACTATTTGCGTGCACTCACAGGAAAGAAAGCTCGTATCAAAGAGATCAAACGATAATCTCCCTGTCGCAAAACATAAAAGGCTGTCCGCATGGACAGCCTTTTATGTTTTGCTAATTGTATGGAACAGACGAAAGTGAATTTGTAGAAATAAGCCTCACCGCAAAATCCCTGTCCCTTATGTCCACCAGCACAAAGACCTCGCCACCCAACGTTGCATATGGCGAAGTTACCGCCGAAAGCGTCTCGTTCTCCAACATACTTACAATGTGATTCGCCTCCAGCAAGCCCTGAATCACCTGAGCCTGCCACAAGCTACCACTAAAAACCTTAACTAATTTATTCTGTGATTCTCTGCCTGACATAATTATACCTCCTTAACTTTAAACACCACCCCAACGAGGCAGCTATAATTAAAAACACAAACATCGGCACTATTGTTGTCAGTACGGCAGCATAAAACCATGCACGCAGCCACCGACACCAACGAACAAATGCAACAATACAAATGTAATACAAGAGAGTATAAATGTACATATAATCAAAGTTAATAATAAGAAAAAGAGCATTAAAAACAGAATAATTGCAGAAAAGGAGCCAAAATCAAGAAAAAAACAGAGTTGCAACACAAAAAAAAGAGCTGAAAAATTTGCAGATAATAAAATTTGTCGTACCTTTGCATCCGCTTAGGACATAAAACACTAAGACAATTCTCCGAAAGGAACTTCAAAGGCCGGCCCATTCGTCTATCGGCTAGGACGCAAGATTTTCATTCTTGAAAGAGGGGTTCGATTCCCCTATGGGCTACAGTAAAAATCAAAAAACAGAATTTAAAGATGGCAAACCATAAATCGTCACTTAAAAGAATCAGACAGACAGAGAAGAGAAACCTCCGCAATCGTTACTACGGCAAGAACATGCGTTCAGCTGTTCGCAGTTTGCGTGCCATGACAAACAAGGAGCAGGCTTTGGCAAAATACCCCGAAGTACAGAAGATGCTCGACAGATTGGCTAAGAAAGGTTTGATTCACAAGAACAAGGCTGCAAACCTCAAATCAGGTTTGTGCGCAACAATCGCAAAATTAGCCTAAATTAAAACAGCAATATATTTACCAAGTTAAAGGTCGGATTATGTCCGGCCTTTTTGCATTGCACACCATCGTAGCACGCCGGCAAGACAGCGACCCGGAACAAAAGGAACAAGCTACAGGACACCCCGCCGGCAAGCACTGCATACCCATTCAAGAAAAACGTCGAGATGCCACAAGTTCCCCTATTTTATAGGGGAAAAATCTTGCAGAAAACAAGAAAAAAGGCTATCTTTGTTCAGTTATACCGACAACATAAAACAGACATGAGCGAAGAAAAAGAGATAACTACGGCTGCAAATTATTCAGCCGACAGCATTCAAGTACTGGAAGGACTCGAAGCAGTCCGCAAACGCCCTGCCATGTACATTGGCGATGTAGGCGAAAAAGGTCTCCACCACTTAGTATACGAAGTAGTAGACAATGCCATAGACGAAGCAATGGCAGGTTACTGCACCCACATAGAAGTAAGCATCAACGAAGGAAACTCAATCACAGTTCAGGACAACGGTCGCGGTATCCCCGTAGACATGCACGAAAAGGAACACAAATCGGCTCTCGAAGTAGTAATGACTGTACTCCACGCCGGCGGCAAGTTCAACAAGGACTCATACAAAGTATCCGGCGGACTCCACGGAGTAGGCGTATCGTGCGTAAACGCACTTTCAAAGTCAATGAAGACACAAGTCTTCCGCGACGGAAAAATCTATGAGCAGGACTACTCATGCGGCAAGCCCCTCAACGAAGTGCATCAGGTAGGCGAGACAACCCTGCGCGGAACACGCCAGACATTCACACCCGACGACAGCATCTTCATCGTATCGGAATACAACTACGACATACTCGCGACCCGTCTGCGCGAACTCGCATATCTCAATGCCGGAATCTCAATCACACTCACCGACAAACGCACAACAGACGAGAACGGAGAGTACAGAAGCGAGCACTTCCACTCAACCGAAGGACTCAAGGAGTTCGTCAAATACATCGACGCATCACGCACATCCCTCATCAACGATGTAATCTACCTGAACACCGAGAAGCAGGATATACCCATCGAAGCAGCCATCATCTACAACAACGGCTACAGCGAGAACGTATACTCATACGTCAACAACATCAATACAATCGAAGGCGGTACACACTTGGCAGGCTTCCGCCGCGCCCTCACACGCACACTCAAGAAGTATGCCGAGGACACCAAGGCACTCGAAAAGGCCAAAGTGGAAATCTCAGGAGAGGACTTCCGCGAAGGACTCACAGCTGTTATCTCCGTAAAGGTGGCAGAGCCCCAGTTCGAAGGACAGACAAAGACCAAACTGGGTAACAACGAAGTAACAGGAGCTGTAGACCAAGCCGTAGGCGAAGCACTCACATACTACCTCGAAGAGCACCCCAAAGAGGCAAAGATGATAGTGGACAAGGTGATTCTCGCAGCCACAGCACGCATCGCTGCACGCAAGGCACGCGAAAGCGTACAGCGCAAGAGCCCGATGGGAGGTTGCGGCATGCCCGGCAAGCTCGCCGACTGTTCGGACAAGGACCCTGCCAACTGCGAACTTTTCCTCGTCGAGGGAGACTCTGCGGGCGGTTCGGCAAAACAGGGACGCAAGAACAAGTTCCAGGCCATACTTCCCCTGCGCGGTAAAATCCTCAACGTAGAGAAAGTCATGTGGCACAAGGCCTTCGAGAGCGACGAAGTGAACAACATCATCCAAGCACTCGGAGTACGCTTCGGACTCGACAGCGAAGACAGCAAGAAAGCCAATATCGACAAGCTCCGCTACCACAAGATAATAATCATGACCGACGCCGACGTCGATGGCTCACACATCGACACCCTCATCATGACACTCTTCTTCCGCTACATGCCGGAACTCATCGAAGGAGGCTACCTCTACATAGCCAACCCGCCCCTCTACCTCTGCTCAAAAGGCAAAGTAAAAGAGTACTGCTACGACGACGAAGCACGCCAGCGCTTCATCGACAAATACGGCAACGGAAACGAAAAAGAGATTACCACACAGCGTTACAAAGGTCTTGGAGAGATGAACCCCGAACAGCTATGGGAGACAACCATGAACCCCGAAACACGCATACTCAAGCAGGTAACCATCCGCGATGCAGTGGAAGCAGACACCATCTTCTCCATGCTCATGGGCGACGATGTAGGTCCACGCCGCGAATTCATCGAGAAAAACGCAACATACGCGAATATCGACGCATAAACACCCAAAAGGAGGCTGTCTCGACACGACCGGAGACAGCCTCTTAAACTATCTCCCTAAAAGAAAGAGAAGCACCCCGACAGCAATGAAACACCACATCGCCACACTGCTGCTTGCCACCCTGCTGCTTGCAAGCCACAAGGATGCAGCCTCGCAGAACATCTTCAAAGGCTACACAAACCTCAAAGAGGCAGACAGCACGCTTGTCATAGACCTGATGTACGCAAAGCCCGACAACTTTGTAGGCGAAAAGATGTACAGCTTCAGCGAAGCCTATCTTCACCCCCATGCGGCAAAAGCCCTCAAAGAGGCAAGCAGACATCTGCGGGCGACACACCCCGACCTGCGGCTGATAATATACGACGCCGCACGCCCCATGCACGTGCAGCAAAAGATGTGGAACAAAGTAAAAGGGACCCCTCAGCAGAACTACGTTAGCAATCCTGCCAACGGAGGAGGGCTTCACAACTACGGGCTTGCAGTCGATGTAAGCATCATAGACAGCAATGGCGACACATTGCCAATGGGTACGGCAGTAGATGCGCTGACCCGTATGAGCCACATAGACAAGGAGCAGGAACTTGTAAGAAGAGGGAAAATATCAGCCGAAGCTGCACGCAACCGCGCACTTCTGCGCACAGTGATGAAAAAAGCAGGCTTCCGCCCGCTACGCAGCGAATGGTGGCACTTCAACTACACCACACGCGCCAATGCCCGCGCCAACTACAAGGCTATCCCTTAAAAGATGGCGGCTGCAACGCGCCATCCTTGACCTTGCGCAACAAATCAGACGAAAAGAGGAACTCATTGAGCACATCGTTGTTGCTGTAAAGAATCTCATCCTTCGTCCCCTCCCACGACTTACGGCCGCCGGCAAGAAAAATAATATGGTCGCCAATGCCCATCACCGAATTCATATCATGAGTATTCACGATAGTGGTAATGCCATACTCCTCAGTGATATTATGAATAAGCTCATCAATGATTAGAGAAGTCTTGGGGTCGAGTCCGGAATTCGGCTCATCGCAAAAGAGATAACGCGGCTCCAAAGCGATAGCCCTCGCAATAGCCGCACGCTTCTGCATACCGCCCGAAAGTTCCGAAGGATTCTTGTACTGCGCATCGAGCAGATTCACCCTTTCGAGACAGAAGCGGGCACGATTGAGCCTCTCGTCAAGAGGCTTGTCGGAGAACATATCCAGCGGGAACATCACATTCTCAAGCACAGTCATAGAGTCGAACAACGCTGCACTCTGGAAAAGCATACCCATCTCCCGACGCAACATCAGACGCTCGTTCTTGCGGAGCGTAACCATATCCCTGCCGTCGTAAAGCACCTTACCCGCATCCGGAACAAGAAGACCCACTATGCACTTCAGCAGCACAGTCTTTCCCGCACCGCTGAGACCAATGATAAGATTAGTCTTGCCATTGTCGAAAGTGGCATTGATATCATCAAGCACCACCTGCTCTTCAAACCTCTTGGAAATTGATTCGAGTCTTATCATTGCATCAGAAGTTGAGTTAACACAATATCGGCAAACAGGATGAGCACACTGCAACTGACGACAGCATCAGTGCTCGCCTTGCCCACTTCGATGGAGCCGCCACCCACAGTGTAGCCATAGAAAGCAGGCACAGAAGTAATGATGAAGGCAAAGAAAAGAGCCTTGATGATACTGCACCAGATGAACCACTGCGAAAATTCATATTGGAAGCCGTATGTAAGGTCGGCAGGCGTCATTATACCCGTAAAGACACTGATGCCGTAAGCACCCATCACACCGGCAAAGATGCTGAATATAACCAGAGCCGGGATTATTGAGACAAGCGCCGTTATTTTGGGAAAGATAAGATAGTTGGCAGAGTTCACTCCCATTATCTCAAGAGCGTCAATCTGTTGGGTCACCCTCATCGCTCCAATCTCCGAAGTTATGTTCGAACCCACTTTGCCTGCGAGAATCAGACACATGATGGACGAAGAGAACTCCAGCAACATAATCTCACGGGTTGCATATCCGACCACTAACTTGGGCATCCATGCACTCTCCACGTTCAGCTTCATCTGTATGCATATTACAGCACCGATAAAGAAAGAGATGAGCAGCACAATGGGGATTGAGTTTATACCCAGCTGCAACATCTCGCGCAAATACTGCCTGAAGAACATACGCCAACTGTCGGGACGTGCAAAGACACGTCTCATCAGAATGAGATATTTACCAAATGTGGCGATGGAGTCGACAATAAACATATCAGAAGCTGTTTAGACTGCGCAAAGTTAACTCATTTTATTGGGAATTATCGGAAAAGAGAACCGATAACCGCTCAATAATAACATATTTTACCATTTGGCGAACTGTATTCAGTGGGCAAGAGCATATAAAAAGCGTTAAAAAACATACAACATTCACAAAAAGAGATTACCTTTGCAGACGAAAAAGAAGAGACACTCTTCGTGTGGAAAGATTTGGGCTGCTTGCAACCACGATAAAAAATGCTAAAAACCTTGTCTGTCAAGGTCTCTTGGGCACATTCGCATATACTACGCATCCCATTTGAAATTTTCCGTCCCATACAAGAGTGCTTCTCGCACACCGACGAAATTATTAACCGCCGTAAAAACGGCACAACGTTATTCATCAACAATATGGGATACCTATTTACATCAGAGTCAGTATCGGAGGGACACCCCGATAAAGTTGCAGACCAGATTTCGGACGCCGTCCTTGACGAGCTCATAGCTTTTGACCCCCGCTCAAAAGTAGCTTGCGAAACATTGGTAACGACAGGTCAGGTAGTGCTTGCCGGAGAGGTAAAGTCATCGGCATACGTCGATCTTCAGGATATTGCACGCCGCGTAATCAACCGCATAGGATACACAAAGAGCGAATACATGTTCGACGGCAACTCATGCGGCATATTCTCGGCAATACACGAGCAGAGCGCAGACATCTCTCGCGGTGTTGAGCGTGAAGACCCGATGGAACAAGGAGCCGGCGACCAGGGAATGATGTTCGGATACGCCATCAACGAAACAGAGAACTACATGCCCGTATCGCTCGACCTCTCACATCTCATACTCCAAGAACTTGCAGCCATACGCCGCGAAGGAAAGGAGATGACATATCTGCGTCCCGACTCAAAGAGCCAGGTAACAATAGAGTATGACGACAACAACCGTCCCGTCCGCATAGACACTATCGTCGTTTCTACACAGCACGACGACTTTGTAGCCCCCGCCGACACAGCAGAAGGCACGCAGGAGGCTGCTGATGCCGCACAGATAGCAAAGATACGCGAAGATGTAATAAACATACTTATGCCCCGCGTAAAAGCAAAAATCAACACTCCCTCTGTACTCGCCCTCTTCGACGAGGAGATAAAATACCACGTCAACCCCACCGGCAAGTTCGTAATCGGCGGCCCCCACGGCGACACAGGTCTCACAGGACGCAAGATTATCGTTGACACATACGGCGGCAAAGGAGCACATGGCGGCGGCGCATTCAGCGGCAAGGACCCCTCAAAGGTTGACCGCAGTGCAGCATACGCAGCACGCCACATTGCAAAGAACATGGTAGCAGCCGGCGTTGCTGACGAAATGCTCATACAGCTATCATACGCCATAGGCGTTGCACAGCCCGTAAGCGTATTCGTAAACACATACGGCACAGCCAAAGTATCCATGAACGACGGAGAGATTGCAAAGAAAGTGGCAGAGCTGTTCGACCTGCGCCCCAAAGCCATCGAGGAACGCCTCAAACTGCGCAACCCCATATACAGCGAGACAGCTGCATACGGACACATGGGACGCACTCCCGAAGTGGTAACAAAGACCTTCACATCGCCCTACCTCCCCTCAAAGACTATGGAAGTGGAGCTGTTCACATGGGAAAAGCTCCACTACGTCGACGCAATCAAGAAGGCTTTTTCTATTTAAGGGAAGTTCTATAAATTAGTAAACTATAATTCATAGTACCTCCCTTAGGAAGCGGTACATATAGACAGGTATGCTCGGACTTAAGAATCTCATAAACAGATACAGGCACAACAAAGGCTTCGGAGTGCAATCTCCGAAAGCCTTCCACTTTGTTACCTCTGTACTCAAAGAGAGTCTGCCCTACTATGCCTACAGCAAGATAAACAGCATAGCCGCAAAATGCGGCGGCAAGGCATCGCATGCCAGAATGTTGTTCCGCATAACCAACTATGCCCGCCCCCGCAACATAATGATGTTCGCACCCGAAAGCGCGGCAGCCTGTGCCATCAGCGCAGCCGCACGCAACGTGCCGTCATACATGCTGAATGCTACGGTCAACGACCCGGAGGCGGCAAAAATGCTGGAAGAGCGCGGATGCATAAAACTGAGCGGAGAGATAAGCCCGCTGCTCGAAAAAGAGCAGGAAATAGGGCTCCTTTACATCGGACGTTCCTTCTCATATGCTTCAGTGGTGGAAGAGGCTATAAAACATACTACCCCCGAAACTGTTATAATCGTTGAGAAGATACACTCCACCCCCGAAATAAAGAAATGGTGGCAGAGCATAAAGGAGGACCCGGCAGTAGGCGTAACATTCGACCTGTACAGCATGGGAATACTGTTCTTCGACAAAAAGTACAAAAAGCAGCACTACACACTGAAGATGTAAGCAAGCTGCCGCAAGACAATGCAACAAATGAAAAAGGCACATATATACACAAAGAAAGGCGACTGTGGCGAGACATCGCTGCTTCGCGGCGAAAGGGTGGCAAAAGACAACATCCGTGTTGAGGCATACGGAACAGTCGACGAACTCTCGGCAACCCTCGGACTCCTGCAAGCAGAGACCGAAGGCTCAGAATGTGCCGCAATGCTCGACGAAATACAAAACAGGCTCTACGCAATAGCCGCCACACTGTCCGACACCGATTGCATGGAAACGGCAATCGGCGACAACGCGGTTAAGGCATTGGAAACAGCCATTGACGGGCTCGAAGCAACTCTTCCGCCCCTGAAAGGCTTTGCCCTACCCTCCCCCGTGAAAGCATCGCTCTACGCGAACCTGTGCCGCACAGTGTGCCGACGGGCAGAAAGACGGATAGTAACCCTCGCACGCACAGAGAATGTACCCCCTGCCCTGACTGGTTATATGAACCGTCTTTCCGACTATTTTTTCCTGCTTTCGCGCCAACTGGCAGACGGCAATGAAAAAATATGGAAAAACCCTTGCAAATAAGTCAAAATACTATATTTTTGCAGACATTTTCAGAAACGATTAAATTTATAACAATCTAATAAAGAAAGATATGTATTGGACATTGGAACTCGCATCTAAATTGGAGGATGCACCCTGGCCCGCAACAAAGGATGAGCTTACCGACTATGCTGTCCGTTCGGGAGCACCTATGGAAGTGATTGAGAACCTTCAGGAGATAGAGGACGAAGGAGAAACTTATGAAAGCATAGAGGACATCTGGCCCGACTACCCCAGCAGCAACGAGGATTTCTTCTTCGACGAGGAGGAATACTAAGTTCTTTTGCAAACAAGAAAATTGCATAAACGGCGATGCGACAAAATTTTGTCGCATCGCCGTTTATTTCTGTTAATAATTGTAAAACTAGTGAATTTGGATAATAGCGATATTAGTTCTTTTGGGGATAGACAGCTTTAATTGTTGATAAGAAATTGTTAAAAAAGTAGCTTGATGGTTTCTTGATTGGATATAATTAAATATTTTTGCGAAAATTTGTCAAGAATATAATTTTCAAGATTTATGAAGCCAATGCTTTTATCTAATAAATTAAAAGAGTTGAAAGATCTGCACGGTTTGCCACAACGTAAAGTTGCTACTGCCCTTGATATAGATACAGCAACATACTGGAAAATAGAAAATGGAAACTTTATTCCACGAAGAGATAAAGTTATTCGGATAAGTGAAATACTCAAGTGGATTCTCAAGAGCTGATTTGTATTTAGCTAGCGAACAAAGTTTATGAAATAGTAAAAGATGAGGATGATGCCAAGAGCGCATTAAAAATAGTAGAGGAGAATATTTGCGAATATGGAAAGAGGTAATACACATAATGGGGAATTTGATTTCCCTTTATCAAAAGAGTTTATAACAGAACTAAAAACAAATGATAATGAAAGACTATTGTTTTTAGTTAATAACAATATCAATAACTGCAATAACCTAGCTTTTATTCTTGAACATTTAGGGCATTTGCCGATGAATTATGATTATAGTTGGATTATTTCTCTAACAAGTCATAAAAATGAGGCTATAAGATTACTTGCTATTAAAAATATTGCGAAACAATCTTCTGTTTCTAACCTTGATTTATTAATAAGCATCGTAAATACTGATGAGAGTACTATGGTTAGGAGGGAAGCAGTCTCTGCCATTGGAAGAATGAGAACAAAAGCAGCTGTGCCGTATTTAATAAATATACTATCCGATGAGGACCCTAAAATTGTGTGCCAAGCAATTAGAGGTTTATTGGTGTTTAAGGGTGATACATCTGTTGATAATTTTTTGAAAAACATGGTAAACCATGAAAATGAAATGATTAGAGTTGTTATTCACAAAGAATACTTTGCCCCCCAAAAGAGTTCTTCCTCTAATTTAAGCCATAAAGATTCTTGTATTTTTTTACAGAATGTAGTTGTGAATAGTGATGTTAGAGATGTTCTAAAACTTGTTCCTGACGAGAGTGTACATTTAACATTTACTTCTCCCCCATATTATAACGCACGTGACTACTCAATATATCCTAGTTATGAAGCTTATTTGAAATTTTTAGAGGAAGTCTTTAAAGAAACATATAGAATAACCAAAGAAGGTAGATTTCTTATAGTTAATACATCTCCTGTTATTGTGCCTAGAATTAGCCGGGCTCATTCTAGCAAACGTTATCCTATCCCGTTTGATTTACATTATCATCTAGTACAAATAGGATGGGAATTTATAGACGACATCGTTTGGGAGAAGCCAGAATATAGTGTAAAGAATCGTATTGGCGGCTTCCAGCAGCATAGAAAACCATTAGCATATAAACCCAATTCCGTTACAGAGTACTTGATGGTTTATAGAAAGAAGACCGATAAGTTAATAGATTGGAATATTAGACAATATGATTTAGATACTGTCAATGACAGTAAAGTGAAAGATGGGTTTGAAACGACAAATATTTGGCAAATTAGTCCTAAGTCCGATAAAATACATTCTGCGATTTTCCCCGCAGATTTATGTAAAAGGGTTATAGAATACTACTCATTTAAGGGTGATTTGGTCTTTGATCCTTTTGGCGGTAGTGGCACATTAGGAAGAACTGCTAAAAGTTTAGGGAGGAAATTTTTTCTTACAGAAAAAGAGCCTAAATACTTTGAATATATGAAAACTTTTCAGCATGATAATAGCATCTTTGAGAAGGATGCAACAAAATTTTTAACATTAGAACAATTTAAAAATACTATAGTATGACACTAACAGACCAAGTAATTAAGAATATTGTAGCTCGCGTTATCAAATCTAGAGATTATCGTATAGAGATTGTTAATTTGATAAATGCAGAATTTTTACAATTTGCAGTTGATTTTTTCAAACAAGTAGTTTCTGCAAAGCTAAATTCAGAAGACATCACTATTGAATGGTACAAAAGGGCTTTTATGAATGAAACGTTACCTTCTGAAGATATTGCAATTAATTCAGGCCTTAATAAGAAAACTATTAGTAACATGTATCGCTCTGCGACTAAACAAATTGTCATAGAGGCATCAAATGAGCATTTTGACTCTTTGTATCATAGCATTCAATCACTTGTTGAAAATGAGCACGATATCGATCTTACTTTAACTATCAAATTCAAAGGCGTCAGTGTTGATTTGAATGTAAGCGAGAGCCTTATTGTTATTAATACTTTAGCTGTGAAACGTGCAGCATTGAGAGGAGGACTATGGAGTACAGCAGGAAAAAGAGCTGAGAAATATTTAATGTTAGTTTTGTGTAAGTTATACAAGGTAGAGGAGGAATACTATAATGCAGAACACTTTGTGCGGAACAGAGATCTCGATGTTGATAGAGAAATTGACTTTTACCTCAAGAACAATGGAAAAGAGTATAAATGTGAAGTGAAACTTATGGGACAAGGTAATCCTGAAAGTGCAGATGCTATAATTGCAAGACAAAGTGATGTTTTTGTAGCAGATACTCTTTCCCTACAGAATAAAAATCAGTGTGAACAATTAGGCATTTGTTGGATTGCTTGTCGTGACGATAATGGATTTAGGCGATTTAAATTAGCTTTGGAGAGATTTGGAATTCCTTATGCAGATTATAATGGAGATTTAGATCAAGACCTTCCACTAGTGTTAAATGAAATCTTTGCATGATATATTCTAATAAGAAAATTCGTAAAGACTTGTTGCACAAGAGAATAGCAATTCAGAACCTGCATTCAATGTAGATAAGATTACTGCTTTTGAAGTTGTCGTGAGGTTTTCTTTATCACTTAACTTAACGTCGGTTCGCTATAATTTTGCATAAACGCGGTATATACCGTCAATTATTAAAGAGTATTAAAAACAGGATTGCTCTCGTGAGAAAAGAGCCAATCAGCGACTCTAACAAATAAAAACAAACTTTAGAATAACGACAACAGCCCGCCATTGACCCATTCTACGTCAATGGCGGGCTGTTGTCAAAGGAACAATTGGAGCGAGGAAGAATTTTAATAAAAGCGCAGACAATGGGATTTTACAAATTGGGTTTTAAAATAATTAACGCGAGTTCGATATAATTCTGCGCATCGAAACTTTTTAGGAACTTAAA
>CAYWIE010000021.1:0-37654 GCA_964458275.1 uncultured Bacteroidaceae bacterium | reverse complement strand
AGATGTCAAGGAATAAACTGATACTTCCATTTTTGAGCACTTTCTCACGTAGCTTGACAGGCTCTTTTTGTACATCGATTTTCTTTGCCATTTGATTACAGTATTAGTCGTTACTATTCAATTTTTGTCCCCCGAGAATCCCGAGGGACAAAAAGGGACAAAATTTTAGTGCCTTTTTTGTCTCGGGGGACCATCCGGGGGACAAAATTAAAACAAATATCTGATACTGCAAAATAAGCAACGATTTCGCATGAAAAGAAACGCAAATACCGCAATCCGCTGTTTTATAGCGTTTTAATTGCTGATATTTGCGTTTTATACGGTTTTCTTTGCATCCGTTTTCAATTCAAAAAAGTGCCATTTATTTTCCGATGCAAAAATTCTTGAAGACATTAGCAAGCACATCTTCACTTGACACAGAACCTACAATTTCGGCAAGGTTACGTATGCATGCACGCAGATCCAAACTGACAAGGTCTCCGGAGATTCCGTCGGCAAGACCGCGCTTCACATCACAAATATTCGTCAATGCCTTTTTAAGCGCCTCATAGTGCCGTACATTTGTAACAATCACCGCATCGGCAGGCATTGAGGGGATAGCAGCAACATCGACAAGAAAATCTTCGAGCTTATCAATGTTTATACCCAATTTAGCAGAGATTGCCCACATATCGCCACTGCCCCACTGCAGGCTTTTGCCGTACTTCTGAATCATCTTTTCTGCCCACTTCATGGAATCGCTTATGCGGATGGCATCCACAATGTCGCACTTGTTTACAAGGACAGCCACGCGCTTGCCGGTGCAGAGAGGAAGCAAACGTTTAGCCGACTCCTCCATTGCATCGAGGGCTGCACGAGGGTCAATAACCCACAACGCCACAGAAGCCTTCTGCAATTGGTCAAAAGCACGCTCAATTCCCATCTGTTCCACCACATCCATTGTCTCGCGTATGCCGGCAGTATCAATGAAGCGGAAAGCCACACCGCCTATTGTCATCACACCCTCAACCGTGTCGCGAGTGGTACCGCTGATATCGCTCACAAGGGCACGTTCCTCGTGCAGAAGAGCATTGAGCAGAGTGCTCTTGCCGGTATTTGTCTCTCCTACGATAGCTATTGGCACACCGTTGCGCACAGCATTTCCCACACTGAAAGAGTCGACAAGCGAGGTTATCACCTTCTCTATTTCGTCGCACAGAGCAGTCAGCTCGCTACGGTCGGCAAAGGTTACATCCTCCTCGCTGAAGTCGAGTTCAAGCTCCATCAGGGTAGTCAGTTTGAGCAGTTTCTCGCGCAAGGCATTGAGCTCGCGACTGAAGCCACCCTTCAGCTGGCTCATGGCGAGACGGTGCGAAGCCTCGTTGCCCGAAGCAATAAGGTCGGCTACGGCTTCGGCGCGGCTGAGGTCCATCTTGCCGTTGAGAAAGGCACGCATGGTATATTCGCCCGGTGCAGCCTGCCGCGCACCTTTATCAATAATATTGAGCATGAGCTGCTGTATCACGTATGGCGACGCATGACAGCTAATCTCAACAGTGTCCTCTCCTGTGTAGCTGTGCGGCGCACGCATCAGCGTGAGCAGCACCTCGTCGAGCAGGCGGCCCTGTTCATCATAGACGTCGCCAAAAACAACGCTCTGCCCTTTGCGCTCGGCAAGAGGGGTGGCGCCACGCGGCTTGAAGATTTTTTCGGCAATGGATATAGCATCGTTGCCCGATATTCTTATCACTCCCAATGCTCCGCCCTGCGGCGTAGCAAGTGCGCATATAGTGTCGTTAGTATTCATCAATAATTATTCTTAAGAAGTAATACCCTGCTCGGCTCAAATACGGTCGAGCACGGTAGCTATGAGTTCTTTCATTTTTGCATTATAGTCGATGTCGGCGCTCTGAGCCAGTCTGTTGGCAATCACCAGACAGACGGTTGTGGCACGGTGTCCCATCAGTCGCGACAGACCGGCGACTGCCGAGCTTTCCATTTCGAAATTGGTTATGCGCCACCCTTCGTATTCAAAACTTTCGACAAGTTCATTCTGTTTGGGGAAAGCAAGCGGCACACGCAGACGACGTCCCTGAGGTCCGAAGAATCCGCCGCAAGAGATTGTAACTCCGCGTACCATATCCGCCTGTGCAATCTGTTCCACCAGCGACGGGTCGGCATCTATCGTGTATGGCGCAGCAAGCAATGGCGACCAATCCATATGCTGCTTGAAAGCCTCCTCGAATTGCAGGTCGCACACATCGTTGCGGCCCTCGTAGAAATTGAGCAGTCCGTCGAAGCCAATCGATTTTACCGAACAGATGACCGAGCCTGTGGGAGTGAACGGCTGCAACCCTCCGCAGGTACCTATGCGCACTATCTGCAATTGGCGAAAGAGTTCCTTCTCTTCTCGCGTAGTGAAATCAATGTTTGCCAATGCGTCAAGCTCGTTAAGCACAATGTCTATGTTGTCGCATCCGATGCCTGTGCCTACGACAGTTATGCGTTTGCCTTTGTATGTGCCGGTGATGGTACGGAATTCGCGGGCGCTGACATCACATTCACAACTGTCGAAGAAAGCAGCCACTTTGGGGACACGGTTGGGATCGCCCACAAGTATCACCTTGTCGGCAAGCTGTTCGGGTTTTACACCAAGATGATACACAGCACCGTCCGGTTCTATAAGGAGTTCTGATGGGGGGAAATAACGTTTCATGGTTGTTGCATTTTTGCATGCGAGGCTGCACCGTTCATTAAGGAACAATGCAACCTCGCACAGTGTATTATAGGAACTGATGTCTATCAGTCTTTTGCTATATTGTCGCGCATGGCTGTATCTGCCTGAATATTCTTCATGCGATAGTAGTCCATAATTCCGAGATTGCCTGTGCGGAAAGCCTCTGCCATCGCTTTGGGCACCTCTGCCTCAGCCTGTATCACGTTGGCGCGTGCCTCTTGTGCCTTAGCCTTCATCTCCTGTTCGAGAGCCACCGCCATTGCACGGCGCTCTTCGGCTTTGGCCTGCGCAATGTTCTTGTCGGCATTTGCTTGGTCAATCTGCAATGTCGCACCGATGTTCTTGCCTATGTCAATATCGGCAATATCGATAGAGAGGATTTCAAATGCAGTGCCCGCATCGAGTCCTTTCTTCAGCACCAATTTCGAAATTGTGTCAGGGTTCTCAAGTACAGCTTTATGATTCTCTGCCGAACCGATTGAAGAGACAATACCCTCGCCTACGCGGGCAAGCACAGTGTCTTCTCCAGCACCGCCGACAAGACGCTTGATATTGGCACGAACTGTTACACGTGCCATGGCAATGAGCTGGATACCGTCTTTTGCCACAGCTGTAACATTAGGAGTATCAATCACTTTAGGGTTAACCGACATCTGAACCGCTTCAAACACGTCGCGACCGGCGAGGTCGATGGCTGTTGCCATCTGGAAACTGAGTTCGATGTTTGCCTTGGATGCCGAAACAAGTGCATGCACCACCTTTGCCACATGACCGCCTGCCAGATAGTGTGCTTCGAGAGCGTCGCGGCTTATGTCGCTAAGTCCCGCCTTATGTGCTTCAATCATCGCCTGCACAATTGCATGTGGAGGGACATTACGGATTCTCATGAGAAACAGCTGGAGGAGCGAAATCTGCACTCCTGATACTTTTGCCGACAGCCACAGGACAAACGGCACGTAGTGGAAGAAGATTGACAGAACGACAATTACCGCTACTGCCAAAAGAACAATTGTATACATACTTTCCATTTAATATTAAATTATTATTATATTTTAGCTACATAAATTACGCCCGCCGAGATGCGTTTGACGTATATTTCTTCATTCTCGTCGATGAAGCCTCCGCTCGATGTTACCTCCACTATATGGTCGCCTAACTGTGCTTCGCCGATAAGTGCAAGGCGGGTGATCGCATGTCCTTTGTCTCCGATCTTTATATCGGGGATTGAATCACCTGCGACAGTTGAGTCTATATTCTTCTTCAGCGCGACATTGTCAAGCGATTTTCCGTAAATTGCCCACAGTATAAGTGCCAGCGATATTACAATCACTATAAGGATGGTTATCCAGCCGGCAATGTCGCCTATTGTAAAAAATGCGTAAGCCACCGACGCGAGCATAGCTCCCACGCCAAGTATGCCTGTCAAGCCCAAGCCGGGTATAAGTGCGATTTCTGCAACCAGAAGCACAGAACCTAAGACAATGAGCAATCCTGTAACAAATAGTTCCATCAGTTATTTATTTAGATATGAATTCCTTTTCTGTACGTCTAATCTTCACCAGCAGTTCGGAGAGCGCCTCCTCTTCGTTCAGTACGCGCGTTTCGAGGGCAAGCAGCGATGCAGCCATCTGCTGTTTTTCCTCTTTGCCAGCCTTGGCATATTTTTCGCGTTGCTGTTCAAGCGAAACGCTATCCTTTTCGAGAGTTGCACTACGCAGTTTCCAATTGTCATATAACTTGCGAGCTTCGGGACTCTTGAACTGTTTTACTGAGGTGTATTCTGTAAGATCATCTATGACAAAAAGAAAATCGCTTTTCTTATTCTCGTCGTTCTGCTCATATTGGAACATCAGCAGTTTCTGTCTTGCATTTCGCACTTGTTCGGCATCTTCCTGTGTATCAGCTATTGATGATAGTTGCGATAGTGATATAATCTTCAACGAATCGCCTTGCTCATAGTTGTATGTTACCTTTGTACTGTTTGGGACAAAAATATATATACATACTTTGTCCGGCTCCATACGTCGGTCGGTTGCAAACCATCCGAGTCCTGCTATGTCGTTTACTACAAGCATATAGTCGTTGGCCTCGGAGTTGAAAGGCATACCTACGTTTTCGGGTTTCAGATATGTGCCATCCTCAGAATCGTATCGTGTAACGAAAATGTCGTATCCTCCAATGGAACCTTCTCCGTCACTGGCAAAATAGAATGTGGAGCCATCTACCGACATGAAAGGGTAATTCTCATTGCCTCCTGTATCTATTCCAGGCAATTGTTTGCCTTCACTCCATTTGTTGTTTACATTAGAGCTATGGAAAAGGCGTAAACGTTCACCCTCTTCAGTAGCGACCATACGCGGATAATAGAGGTCGGTACCACGCTCGGTTATAGAAACGGTTCCTTGCGCACCGGAATCCCCAAAGAACTGCGAAGCTGTAAGAAGAGTGCCTACATCCCGTCCTGCACGATAAGCCGAAAGAAGTTTGTCTTTATTGACAATAACGCTGTCTACCACGCATATACGTTCGGTCATTTTCATCATTCGTTGCAAACGCTTCACAGCCTCGCAACGCTCTTCGTAAAGTGCAGCCTCCTCTTCGTCCTTGCAGCCTTCTATGAAATTCTCATAGCTTGCTATTGATTCATCGTAGCGGAAATTCTTTTTGTAATAATCGCCAAGATAGCGATGGGCATTGTTTACTTTGCGGGTAACTGCATATTTGAGCATTCCCTCGACATCGGCAGCAGTATCGCCGGTTTCATAACAACAGACTGCATACCAATAGTTATAACTACCATCACGAGGAGCCTTTTTCAGTAATGTTTTGAAAATTGGCTTTGCCCCGGCATAGTTGCCTTCGAGAAACATCTTGCGTGCCTTCTCACGCGAAGACTGCGCCATAACAGGCAACGGCAGAACAATTGCCAGCAAAAGTATCTGTAATATTCTTAACATATTCTACTTTTTTGTTTTTATTCGCGGTAAACTGCAAATATAGCAACAAACGAGCAAAAGTTGTGCAAGAGAATGGGTAAAAAATCATTTTACATGCAATGAGCGCAGCTAAACTTCGCTAAAAGCAAAAGTATCAAGCTTGCTTGAATATTTTCACAGCGAGTGAAGGCTATATTCACGATTATCGCAAATATAGCCATAATGAATGAATTTGTAACATTTGAATATCTTTTTTTAGGCATTTTTTTCAAATAGCGCTATCGACTGCCATATTTTTTGTAGTTTTGCAGAGAATTTCCAGATATGCCCAAGTACTCGACCGAACAGTTACTGCGAAAAAAGATTGAGCGCCGTTTCAACAAGGCGGCGGTCGATTACCGTATGCTCGCCGATGGCGACAAGATACTTGTCGCATTGTCCGGCGGCAAGGACTCTTTGGCGCTGCTTGAGCTGCTGGCAGCCCGTAGCCGCATATTCAAGCCAAGGATAAGCATTGTGGCTGCACACATAAGGCTGCGCAACATCGAGTACCTGTCAGACGGGGCTGTGCTCGATGACTTCTGCAAGCGCAACGGAGTGGAATTCCATCTGATAGAGAGCGAGTTCGACGCATCGACCGACACAAGAAAGTCGCCATGCTTCCTCTGTTCGTGGAACCGTCGCAAAGCCCTCTTCACCCTTGCCCAAGAGTTGGGATGCAACAAGTTGGCACTGGGGCACAACATGGACGACTTCATAGAGACACTTCTCATGAACATCACATTTCAGGGAGCATTCTCGGCAATGTCCCCCACAATGGAGATGAAGAAGTTCCCTCTGACTGTCATACGTCCTCTGTGCCTCGTCAACGAAGAGGACATTGAGACACTTGCACGCCTCGCCGAATACCCGTTGCAGATAAAAAGGTGCCCCTACGAACGCGACAGCAACCGCGAACAGATGAAACAGCTGCTGAAACAGCTGGAGTCGCTCAACCCCGAAGCACGCTACAACCTCTGGGGAAGCATGAGCAACATACAGCACGAACAGCTTCCCCCGCACATAGAAAAAACACAACAGAAAATAGAATAACGATGAACAAAGCAATCCTTACAGTATTACTGCTTATAATCTCAAACACTTTCATGACCTTCGCATGGTACGGCAACCTCAAGTTGCAGCAGATGAAAGTAATAAGTTCCTCTACCCCGCTCATATTCATAATTTTGATAAGTTGGGCGATAGCCATGCTCGAATATTCATTCCTCATCCCCGCCAACCGCATAGGCTCCGACATAAACGGCGGTCCCTATTCGCTTGTACAGCTGAAAGTCATACAAGAAGCCATTTCGTGTATAGTCTTCGGAGTGATAGTTACCCTCTGCTTCAAAGGCGAAGCGCTTGCATGGAACCACATTGTGGCATTCATATTCCTTATACTCGCAGTGTACTTCGTATTTATAAAATAGCCGGAGAATGGCGACAGAAAAATGAGTGCGACCGGGAATTTCCTCGGTCGCACTCATTTTTCTGTCCAGACGGAAGACTATTTCTGTATATCCTCGATATTCACCAATTTATTGGCTATGGCATAGATTATCAGTCCTGCTGTTGTATGAATCTGCAACTTGTTTGATATATTGCGGCGATGCGTGGTTACGGTATGCACCGAAAGGAACAGATAATCGGCAATCTCCTTGTTGTTCATGCCCTTGGTTATGCAAACAATGATATCCTTTTCACGGTCGCTCAACACCTCCAATTTATCCTTATCCGCAACATCGCCATCCGAGTCGTCAGTATACAGAATCTGGCCGCTCTTCTTCAACTGCTGCTCGATAAGCTTCACAGCAGGGACAAACAGCTTGTCCTCAATCATACAATGAGAAGTCAAATCCTGCTCGCAGAGTATAATCTCCAAAAGGACGGCATTGAGCAAATAGTTGTTCTTTTCGGGACAGTACCTGATGATAATATCCTTCAATTCCTTCAGCTTGTAGCCTATGGGAGCATGCTTGCCCGCAAATGCCGAAATAGTGAAACTGCGGTTCAGAAAACCCTGAGACAACTGTTCGACATACGAAAAGACCACCTCATTCTCATACTCCATGTGCTTCCTCACTTCGGTTACATACTCATCGTAAAACCTAACGATAAGCATTGCAATATCATTCGCTCCGGAACAATCTATCGCCTCAATGAGCTTACGACGTATATTGGGTAGGTTGAAATCGAGAAAATATTCATGCGCCTGCTTCAAATAGCCTATAATCGAAGGCAAAGAGACTGCTTCGTAATTGTAGTCCCTGTCCGACACAAAATTCACAACCTCCAAAAATGTACTTTCGTTCACATTATGGGTGCGGCACACATCTCTCACCGACTTGTCATCAAACCCCAATGATATTCCGAAACGCCCCATCACAAGAATCAACGCACTGTTGTCCTTGACAAGGTCGCGCATTTTGTCTGTTGGCTTATACCCCATAGAGTTATTCATTTTTAAAATTTTGTTTACTGTTGCAAAATTACCTACCTATTTAAATATAGACAATACCAAAAAATAGTGAAAAAGCGAGCCGCAACAGTTCAAAATACCAAATTCAGAGTATTGTCCACCCGTCAGTCCTGAGATAAATTTGCACTCGAAAACAGAGAAATCAATAATCATAAAGCAAAAGACAGACATGAGAAATTTCATATTCATTCTCGCCTTACTTATGGGAACAAGCATATCGGCTGTGGCACAACAGAACGGCTCTGCCCGCAGGTCCCGTTTAAGCATAGGCGGCTATGGCGAGGCAGTCTTCACCCGCAATTTCTACAGTGACAAATATCTGCGCTACACCGATGCAGAGACATACAAGAACGACGACAGTCATGGACGTTTCGACCTGCCCCACGTTGTTCTGTGGCTCGGATACGATTTTGGACAAGGATGGACACTTGGAACCGAAATAGAGTTCGAACATGGAGGCACAGAGAGTGCAGTTGAGATTGAAGAAGAGGAGGCGGGAGAATACGAATCGGAAATAGAACGCGGCGGCGAGGTTGCCCTCGAACAGTTCTGGATCAACAAGGCGTGGCTCGGAGGAAAGATAAACCTGAAGATGGGACACATAATTGTCCCTGTCGGAGCCACCAACATGTATCACATGCCAACCGAGTTTTTTACAAACTACCGTCCCGAAGGAGAGAGCACCATCATGCCATGCACATGGCACGAAACAGGTATAAGCCTTTGGGGAAAATTAGATGACTGGCGCTACGAGGTAATGTTCCTTCCCGGTCTCGACTCTGACAGATTCGGTCGTCAGAACTGGGTGGCAGGCGGTGCAGGCAGTCCTTACGAATTCAAGATTGCCAACTCATATGCAGGAGCGTTCCGCATAGACAACTTCTCTATCGATGGATTGCGCTTGTCTCTCAGCGGATATGCAGGAAACTCATTCAAGAACACCTTGAGCGTAACGCAGAACGAAAAGTACAGCGATGTCAAGGGTACAGTTATGATTGGCGCATTTGACTTCTGCTACGACGCACACAACCTGATTGTCCGCGGCAATTTCGACTATGGACATCTGAGCGATTCAGAGCTTATCACCAAATACAACATGTCGATGCGCAAGGACTCGCCCTCGCCCAAACAGGCTGTTGCATCGGATGCCATAGCAGCAGGCATCGAGGCTGGCTACAACATCTTTGGATTGATGAACGACGACAAATTGCAGAATCAAAGCCTCTATCTCTTCGGCCGCTACGAGTATTACGACTCAATGCACAAGACCGAAGGCACCATTCAGGATGCAGCATGGTGCGGACGCCAGCGTATTGCAGCAGGCTTGAACTACCGCCCCATAAAGGACATTGTCCTAAAGGGAGAATACAGCATCGGCTTGCTCGATGAAGCCTACAACAACGAGCCCTCTGTCTCTATCGGAGTGGCATACACAGGATTGTTCAAATAATTAACCACTAATAAATAGAATAAAAAAAATGAAAAGAAATTTAAGATTCCTATCAGGTCTTGCATTCGGTGCTATGCTTATGTTCAGCATGAGTGCATGCAGCAACGACGATGACAACGACGCATTGGACGAGCCCGACTACAAAGAGAGCATGTTCGAGGCTGCGATAACTCCTTACATCAACAACACTGTGGTACCCACATACAAAGGGATGGCAGACAATGCCATACTCATGGCAAATTCCTGCAATGCCATTGCCGAAGCATTTGCCGAGGGGACACTTTCCACAGAGCTGATTAAAGAGGCCGGAACACACTGGAACAACTGCCGCGACTATTGGGAAAAGAGCGAGGCATTCCTCTATGGTGCCGCAGCCGACTACAACATCGACCCGCACATCGACTCATGGCCTTTGGACAAGAATGCAATGGACCAGTTGCTCTCAAACATCCGCACCGGACAGTCATGGGATGTTGCCAATCTGGGCTACGGTCTGTTGGGATTCCACGCTGTGGAGTATATGCTCTTCGAATTGAGCGAAGATGGCAACACATCTAAGCCCCATAATGTAAATTACACCGAAGAGGAGCTTGTATATCTGTGTGCAGTTGCCGAGGATTTGCGCGACCAGTGCATCCTGTTGGAGGCTTCATGGGCAGGCGTGGAGAATATAACCGCTGAAAAAGCAGCGTATATGGAAGCAGCCGAACTCGACCCCTCGTTCAACTATGGATGGAGCATGAAAAATGCAGGTAAAGGCGGCAGTCATTATAAGAATTTCCAAGAAGCTGCCGAGGATTTGGTTCAGGGTTGCATAGACATCGCCGACGAGGTTGGCAACACAAAGATAGGCCGTCCCGCCAACGGTTCTTCAGAGGACGACAAGAACTACATTGAATCTCCTTACAGTCTCAACTCCATCAACGACTTCGTAGGCAACATCATCAGCATTCAGAATGCCTATGAGGGAAGCAAGTCCGGCGACGCTTCAATCAGCGACTACATCAAGAGCGTGAACCCCGAACTCGATTCAAAGGTCAAAAATCAGATTCAGGCTTGCATTGCAGCGATTCAAAAGATACCCGAACCTTTCGCAAAAAGCGCATCCGGACCGGAAGCCGACAATGCAGTAAAGGTTGTAGGCACCGACTTGGTCGACATACTTGAAAGCGTAATGGCAGAATTATCTAAATATTAACATAAGAAAGAAAGACAGACAGGTGCAGGCGGGATGTGATCCCGCCTGCACCTATAAACAAACAGCTATATTATGAAAAAGATTCATTTCCTGACACTCGCGTTGCTTTGTGCCGGATTTACGGCATGCGACAGCGATGACGACGTTGCAACAGCACCCGAACCGCCTAAAGAACTTCCCGAATGGTATTATGCAGGCGGTGAATTGGGTACCACCCATCTTGCCACATTCAACGCACTCGAACAACCGACCGCATCCATTGAGAATGAAGGCATGTACCAGTCGTTCAAGAACGGCGAAGCTCTGTTCGAGAAACCGTTCATGAGCAACAACAGCGGAGTACGTCACGGTCTTGGCCCTGTTTATATACGTACATCATGTATCCACTGTCATCCCGGATACGGTCATGGCAAGCGCATCGAAGCAGGCGCATTCAACACCAACGAGATTGGCAACGGTAATCTTCTGGTTGTCTACAACAAAGATACCGAGGGGTATGTAACATGGTTGGCAGGTATGCCGCAGAGCCATGCAGTGGCACCGTTCAAGGCTCCTATCGACGAGAGCAAGATTATGGTCAACTGGATTGATTACACCGACGAGTGGGGCAACAAATTTCCCGACGGCGAAACATATTCGTTGCAATACCCCGAAGTTTCAATGCCACAGGAGGCTGTATATGTCTACAATCAGGGTTATGACAACTTGGGAAATTATGGCGTAAAGTTGGAGTCGACAATCGGCATTTACGGTACAGGTCTTTTGGATGCGATTCCCGATGAGGACATTGTAGCCGAATGGAAAAAGCAGGAGCAGGATGGCTTTATGCCCAACGGTCTGAACAAGGCATACTTCGAGAATGGCGAATGGAAAAGCTATTATGCAAACACAGCACAGGGTGGTGATGGGACAAAGTACATCAGACGCTACACATATGCCATGAGCCGCGGTCCGCTACAGGATGGCGCAGGCGCAAACGCTTTCTGGAACATCACAAACGCAACCCGCAGCGACCGCCGCTTCCACTACCTCGACGCTGCAGGCACTTACGCTCTCTATTCATCAAAGGACCCTGATGTACAAGCCGGGTTCGAGAAATACATTGCAGCTGTCGACCCCAACAAGGAGTATCCCGAATTCTGGGAGGGCACAATGGAAGAACGCATCTATGCCTACCTTACATCGAAGAATCTTCCTGTAGAGGTTACAGACGAAGAGTACACCGACCTTATGGTGTGGCACCGCGGACTGGCAGTTCCCGCTGTACGAAACATTGACGATGCAGAGGTACTCAGAGGCCGTGAATTGTTCGAAGAGATTGGCTGTGCCTATTGCCATCGTCCCTCTTGGACAACCGGAAACGACGAGGTACGCGACCCCGCCCGTTTCTTCAAAGGCGACGAACTGCCCCGCTACCCCAACCAGAAGATATGGCCCTACACAGACATGGTTCAACATAAACTCCACATGGAGAATGACATCCGCACAGGATGGTGCCGCACAACACCTCTATGGGGACGCGGATTGCACCAGAAGGTTACAGGTTCTACAACCGCCGACCGTCTGCACGACTGCCGTGCCCGCACAACAATGGAAGCCATCATGTGGCACGGTAATGCCAAGAGCGATGCACGAAAGAGCGTCGAGGAGTTCCGCTCACTCTCTAAGGAGGAGCGCGATGCTGTCGTGAAATTCATCGATGCTATTTAAAAAGCATATTAACTAAGCCTATTCTATAAGTTCGAGCCGCTCCTGTTCTGTTACAACGTAGAACCGGGAGCGGCTTTAATCAAAAATAAATCATCATTGACATATAACCGTACTATGAAGAAAAAACTGCTGAAATACCTCTCATTCGGACTTTTTGCACTTATCACATTAATACTGGTCTTCGCCACTATTATTGAAAAATTACACGGCAGCGATTTTGCACAGGAGTACATCTATTCTTCACCGTGGATGGTTGTACTTTGGGGTGTGGCTGCCCATTTTGCATTTTTCTACATTGTACGACAAAAACTATACAGACAAGCAGTTACATTCTCTATTCATTTATCGTTCCTGCTGATAATAACAGGAGCTTTCCTGACCTATAAATATGGTATACAAGGAAAGCTGCATCTGCGCGAAGGAGAGGAGGCAGTAAGCGAATATAAGCTGACAAACGGCGAACAGGCACAATTTCCATTTTCGCTTCAGCTGCAACGCTTCGAGCTACAATATTACAAAGGTACTTTCGCACCGATGGACTATTTGAGCCACATATCCGTATTCGATGGCAAGAAAACAGAGAATGGGGTAATCTCCATGAACAACATATTCAAATACCGTGGTTACCGCTTCTACCAATCGGGCTATGACAAGGATGGAAAAGGGACAATACTTTCCGTTTCATACGACCCGTCGGGCATTGCCGTTACTTACTTAGGGTATGCCTGTCTGTTTATTTCTATGCTGATATTCTTTTTTCAACGGGGTACCCATTTAAAGAAATTGCTACGGAACCCAGCCTTGCGAAAAGGCGTGTTTGCCATCATGCTGACAGCATCTGCCACTGCCGCATCTGCCACTCCTCAAACCCTGCCACGAAACATTGCAGAATCGTTCTGCGACCTGCACGTATATTACAACGACCGCATTTGCCCGCTACAGACATTGGCACGCGACTTCACGGCAAAGCTTTATGGCAAGACATCATATAAAGGCTTTACAGCCGAGCAGGTTCTTGCCGGATGGTTCTTTTTTTATGACGACTGGAAGCATGAGCCGATAATAAAGATTAAGGGCGAAGAGGTGCGCAAGATATTGGGCATAGAGGGAGGATATGCAAAATTGTCCGACTTCATAGGACGCAATGGCTATAAACTCGAATCATCATTGTCGTCTGAGGATGCCACCCTGCGCCGCAATGCAGAGAATGCCAATGAAAAGTTCAATCTCGTCAGCATGCTCTGCACAGGCAGCCTATTGAAAATATTCCCTTATAAAGAAACAGAGAGCGGCAATGTCGCATGGTATTCCCTCTCAGACAAACTGCCTCGCGAAATGCCGTACGAACAGTGGCTCTTCATTGGTAACAGTATGAATCTGACAGCCGAGCAGATTGCCGGACACGATTGGGAAGAGACCGACAGCCTGCTCCACAAGATACGCAGATACCAACTGCGGGAAGCATCGGAGAACATACCGTCGGAACGGCTGTTCGAGGCTGAGAAGATTTATAACACAACAAACATAAACCGCGTTTTAGCAATGCTGTGCATAACGGCAGGCATAATCTGCTTTATAATATATGTGCTTGACAATGACAATGGAAGCAGATACAGGAAACTGTTGCAAAGGATACTGCAAGCAGGGCTGCTATGTCTATTCGCCTATCTGACGATGCGAATTGCACTGCGCGGAATCATCAGCGGGCACCTGCCGCTTTCCAATGGATTCGAGACCATGCAGTTTATGGCATGGTGCAGTGTGTTGTCGGCACTGCTGTCGGGCAAGCGTTTCCGTCTGTCCGTGCCCTTCGGGTACCTGCTTTGCGGACTTGCTATGCTTGTGGCAATGATGGGAGAAGCAACACCCCGCATAACACAACTTATGCCCGTACTGCAATCGCCTTTGTTGAGCATACACGTAGTTGTAATAATGTTGGCATACACACTCTTCGCATTCATGATGCTCAATGGAGTTGCTGCATTGGTTCTTCATTGTCTGCGCCGTAAGGAAAGTACCGGAAAAATCGAATATTTGTCTGTAATCAACCGTCTGATGCTCTACCCTGCTGTGTTCCTGCTGACTATCGGCATATTTGTCGGTGCTGTATGGGCAAATGTTTCGTGGGGACGTTACTGGGGGTGGGACCCTAAGGAGGTTTGGGCGTTAATCACAATGCTGGTCTACTCTACCGCTTTTCACTCAAGGTCGCTGCAATGGTTGAACAAGCCATTGACCTTCCATATATTCTGCATAGTTGCGTTCATTACAGTGCTCATAACATACTTTGGAGTGAATTTCATTCTTGGAGGAATGCACGGATACGCATAGAAAAACATCAAACATAGTATAGGATATATATTTTAACTTGATTATGGGACACTCTTTCATTTTTTTGATTATCTTCGCAGGAAATATATAAACTAACTGCTATGGACGTAAAAGAAGAACTTATTGAGAAACTCATAGAACTCTCATTTGCAGAAGATATTGGTGATGGCGACCACACGACATTGTCATCAATCCCCGAAGATGCAATGGGCGAAAATATCCTCATAATAAAAGAAGACGGAGTGCTTGCCGGCATAGAAATGGCAAAACGCATATTTGCACACTTCGACAAGGAGCTGAAAGTTGAGGTGCTTATGGAAGACGGCACCGAAGTCAAAAAGGGCGACATTGCAATGCGCGTATCGGGCAAGGTGCGTTCACTGCTTCAGACAGAACGCCTTATGCTCAACGTAATGCAGCGTATGAGCGGCATCGCAACAATGACACGCAAGTATGTGAAACAGCTCGAAGGTACAAACACCCGTGTACTTGACACCCGCAAGACAACTCCCGGAATGAGAATAATGGAGAAAGAGGCTGTAAAAATCGGAGGTGGTGTAAACCACAGAATCGGACTCTTCGACATGATTCTTCTGAAAGACAATCACGTAGATTTTGCAGGCGGCATCAAGCAGGCAATAGAGCGTGCAAAAGAGTATTGCAAGGAGAAAGGCAAGAATCTGAAAATTGAGATAGAGGTGCGCAATTTCGACGAGCTGCAGCAAGTACTCGACCTTGGTGGAGTAGACCGCATAATGTTCGACAACTTCGACACTACAGCCACACGCAAGGCCGTAGAAATGGTTGGCGGACGTTTTGAGACAGAATCGTCGGGCGGAATCACATTCGACACTCTACGCGACTATGCACTGTGCGGAGTAGATTTCATTTCTGTAGGCGCACTCACCCACTCGGTCAAAGGACTCGACATGAGCTTTAAAGCTGTAAAGTAAGAAGCCGAAACAAAGCCACGAATATAGAACATTTACAATAGCTTCTAAACCGCTAAAAGCACTGTTACAGCAAGGCTGTGCCAAAATATTTGACACAGCCTTGTATGATATATAAACAAACTGCTTCTCACCCCAACAAATAATCAGGACATGAAAATCACCAACAGAATATCGACTCTATTGACAGCCCTCATCATCGGAATCATACCTATGAACGCAGAGGTACTTTTCGAAAAAGGCGGACTCTATCTTATACGTTCCAAGAAATACCAGTCGACAGTCGTAAACTATTCCGAAGGCAAAAGCGGTGCAACCATAAAGCTGAGCAATGCAGACGACTGCCGCTCATCGCACTTGTGGAACATCAACGGCCTTTCAGGCAGCTATCGTTTCATAAACCCCTTTGACAATCTTGCCATACACACAACCGGTGACGGCAAGATTCAATTGGCTGAGAACAACGGAAGCGACGAATCGCAATTGTGGAAACTCGAACCGGTAGCCAAGAACACCTATCTTCTTGTAGCAGCCAACCGCCCAGACATGGCAATACGCGCCACAAGCAAAGAGGCATTTGCGCTTGCAGCAAAAAGCGGCCTGAAGAATGACAAGGCTGCACACTTCGAAATAGTCAAAAGCGAAGTAGCAGGCTTCGATGCCGAACAGGCCTACCTGATAGTATCGGCTACAGACGAGACAATGGTACTCGGCAACGGCGACAACTCAGAGAACAATACCGCCATACGTCTTGAAAAGAGCGACGAGCTCAATCGCGGACAATACTGGAGCATAACAATGCCCGACGTCGCAACACGAGTAATCGGAGGAGTATACTACACACAGAACTTCGACGACGGCGGCGGCAATGCCTCAATAAACTACCTTTTGCAGTGGCCCGCAGAACAAGGAGTATGGAACAACGCAAAATTCAACTTCATCCCCGTTAAAGGCGAAAGCGGAGTATATCAGATTGCATCTGCCAATCCGGCAAAAAGCGCATACGTCTATGCAGCAAAAGAGAACCGCCTCATCCGCGTAGCCAAAGAGGAGGCAGGCAAAGAATCGTGGTTCAAGTTCCGTGCTGTCGACAAGCCTAAGATTGAACAGCCATGGTGGGAAGACGAAAAGGTATTTGCCGTAAACAAAGAACGTGGCAATGCCACATATACGCCCTACCGCACCACAGAAGAGATGCGCGCCGACACAGCATACTACCGTACCCCGTGGACAGAGACAAAAAGTTCGCTTGTACAGTCGCTCAACGGAAAGTGGAGGTTCAACCTTGTAGACGAACCCTCGAAACGCCCCACAGAATTCTACAAGGACAATTTCGACACATCGTCATGGGACGAAATACCCGTACCCTCAAACTGGGAGATGCACGGATACGACCGCCCCATATACTGCAACGTTGAATATCCCCACTCCAACACCCCGCCATTCATCAAGGCTCGCCCCTACTACAACGACGGCGGCAAGAACTATGGCATAAACCCCGTAGGCTCATACGTGCGTACATTCACAATTCCCGAAAATTGGGACGGCAACCGCACATTCATACATTTCGGCGGCATATACAGCGCTGCATTTGTCTATCTCAACGGAAATTTTGTAGGATACACTCAAGGCGCTAACAACGATGCAGAGTTCGACCTCACAAAATATCTTCGCAAAGGCGAGAACCGTTTAGGCGTACAGGTGATGCGCTGGAGCGACGGCTCATACCTCGAATGTCAGGATATGTTCCGCATGAGCGGTATCTTCCGCGATGTCTATCTCTACAATGTACCCAAGATATTCATACGCGACCACTATATCACAGTCAAAGGACTGCAGGCTGCCCCTTCAGACGCCGACTCTTCACTCAAACTGAACATTGCTCTCGAAATCGACAACCGCGACAACATGCAGCGCGTAGCAAAGTATTATGTAGCAAACGTTTACAACCCTGAAGGCAAATTGGTCGGTGGAACCGAATTCGGAACAGGCTTCGAAACAGCCGGCGACACTTTGAAACGATTGAATTTAGAAATCCCCATTCTCGAAAAAGTACAGCGCTGGAGCGCAGAGCATCCCAATCTATACAAAGTGGAAATAGAACAGCGTGACGGCATATCGGGCACAGGCAAGCGCGAAATGGCATTCTCAACATTCTACGGATTCCGCCACATAGAGATAAAGAATTCACAAATTCTTGTCAACGGCGAAAGAGTAATGTTCAAAGGCGTCAACCGCCACGACACACATCCCCTCTACGGCCGTGCAGTGCCTACTGAATCGATGATAGAAGATGTATTGCTGATGAAACGCAACAACATCAACACCATACGTACATCGCACTACCCCAACGCCGCACGCATGTATGCAATGTTCGACTACTACGGACTCTACTGCATGGATGAGGCAGACCTCGAAAACCACGCCAACCAATCTATAAGCAACATGCCTTCGTGGATTCCCTCATTCGTGGATAGAATCGACCGCATGGTGCTTCGCGACAGAAACCATCCAAGCATCATATTCTGGAGCTTAGGCAATGAAGCAGGACACGGCAGCAACTTCAAAGATTGCTACGAGGCAGCAAAGCGTCTCGACGACCGTCCCGTACACTACGAAGGCACACGCGGCAACGGACGTCCATTCGGAGGAGGTTCATACAGCGACATGTACTCGAAGATGTACCCCGGAATGGCATGGATGCGCGAGAATACAAGCAACCTCGACAAGCCTATGTTCATCTGCGAATATGCCCACTCGATGGGTAATGCCATCGGCAACCTTACCGAATATTGGGAAATAATTGAAGCAAGCAACTCCACAGCCGGCGGATGTATATGGGACTGGGTAGACCAGGCTATTTACGACCCGGCAGAGATTAAGGCCGGCACATACGAAGGACGCCTGCACACCGGATACGACTATCCCGGTCCCCATCAAGGCAACTTCTGTTCAAACGGCATAATCGCAGCCACACGCGAAGAGACCCCCAAACTGAAAGAGGTAAAAGGTGCATACCAATACGTGGACTTCAGACTGAAATCCATAGACCGCGAACATGGCTATGCCACAGTAGAGATTGTGAACAAATACGACTTCACGAACCTCGACGAGTTTGAGCTTATCACCCAATCGCTGAAGAACGGCTACACTGTAAAGGACAGAAAGATTGAACTTCCTGCCATCAAGCCTGGCGAGACTCTGACGCTGAATCTGAAATACAACAAGTTCAAATACGACAAGGACGAAATGATGCTCAACATCTTCCTTGTGCGTCGCAATGCCACACGCTGGTGCGAAGCAGGACACATTGAGGCAGGCAAACAGTTTGCTATTGCCAACAGGAAAGCTAAAAGAAACGAAAAGGCTATAGAGGCTGCTACAGAACCAACTGTTATAGCTGACGGTGGAAAACTCCTCGAAGACAAGCTTCTGAATATGGTTGCACAGACAACCGATGCGTCTAAGAAAGAGCAGTCAATCAAACTCGGATATTCGGGCAACACCATCACTGTATCGGGACGCAACATCACTGCATCGTGGGATGCGACAGACGGTGCCATCACAGCCCTCAATATTAAAGGACGTAACATCATCGACGGTGCAAAGAGTTTCGTTTATGACAACCACAGATGGATTGAGAACGACCGTTACCCCTACACAGATGCAGCTAACGACTCTACAGCCCAGATATCATACGCACCTCTCAACAAGGGCGAAGCGTTGCAGATAACAGTGAAACGCGACGGCAAACTATGCAGCATCACTACTGTGTATACCATCCACATGAAAGGATATATGGATATTGAAACGCTCTTCGACCCCAAGAGCGAAAAGCTGCGCCGTCTCGGACTTGTTTCGTACCTCAACCCCGAATACAGCAACGTAGACTACTACGCCTACGGTCCATGGGAGAATTACAACGACCGCAAGGCGGGCACAATGATAGGACAATACAGTACGACTGTTGAAAAAATCGGAGGAAAATATGTAAAACCGCAAAGTTGCGGCAACCGCGAGGGACTGCGCGAACTTACTCTCACCAACGACCGCGGTGTAGGTGTAAACATCAAGGTGCTCGACGGAGAATGTTCATTCTCGGCACTCCGCTACACTGATGCTGCGCTTATGAATGCCAAACACCTTTGGGAGGCTGAAAAATCGCCTTACATTGTACTGCATCTCGATGCAGCTGTCAGAGGCGTAGGCAATGCAAGTTGCGGCTACGACGTTGACACTCTCGAAAAATACCGCATACCGAAAGAACAGAAAAAATACAAGCTGCGTCTCTCATTGGCTGACTGATAAGAGAGATAGAGATACTCTATTTAATGGTTTGGTCCTTTCATTAACGAATTATTAATGAAAGGACCAAACTTATAATATCAACATGAATATTAACGTGAGCTCAATAATAAAAACACAAATCCAAAGAGTTCAAAAAAAGGAACTTTGCTCTTATAAACTGCACCCCAAAAGTTTTGTGTATAACTTTTGGGGTGCAGTTTATAAGAGACGGAAATCTTTAGAATGAATCCGAGAAGATTGATTATTTGTACTTAAGAATGTTACAAGGCGGATGCTTTTCAGAACTTAATCCTAACCTTAACTCCATTTACGATATATATATTTCCGGGAACGACATCTGTTACGCTGCGTCCGTTAATATCGTATATCTTATAGCCTGACGAAAGTACCTTGTCGGCAGAAATATCAGTAATTCCTGTGGCGATGGTATAGGCACCCTTTACAAGATTTATTGCAACTGTAAGCCTTTCGCCTGCATCGGGGAAGAGTACGGCGGGACCTTTATTGCACAGCGCTTCTGCATCGGCAAGCTCATTTATCAGTTGCTCCGCATAGTCGGCAAACTTATCGTCGGAGGGAACAACATACTCATAGAAGACTATGTTATCGGTTGTGGTTTTTGTTGTATCCACAATCTCGTTAATTAGATTGCGGGCATCATCCATAACAGCCTGATAAGCCTCCTTGTATTCGGCACCCAGATTGTCGACCATGCAGATGATTGTCCATCTTGATGTGTTGTTGTCATTGGACCATCCTACAAGCTGATATGTGGATGCACAATGCAGATAGCCATAGCCGGTATTCTCCTTCTGGATGGCATACTTGCCTTCGCCCATATCGTGCAACTTGAATTTCACAGCCGATGATGTTGAAGTAGCTTTAGCTGTTACATCCTTGCTCTGCGATACATAGTCGATGTACTTTCCGTTGATGTTTTTAAGGTAGTAAAGATCGCTTCCGGCAATTGGCACAAATGCAAATCTGGTACCTGCCGCTGTAGACAAGGCGCACGACATCTTGCCGTCGTTGCCGAGCAACGCAGAGTATTTTGTATATGAGGCGTTGTTGAAACGGTAGTAGTTTTTGGGGCTTATCCTAATGATTGCCTTATCGTTGTTCAGCAACGACTGGAACTCTTCGTCAAGGATTTTTGCCCACTCGCCATAGGTGTGTTCGGACTGGTCGCTGTTGGCTACTGCCGATTTTGCAGCATTATAGTATTTTTCGAGCGCCTCTATTGCATAGGCATAGTAGTAACCTACCTTCTTGCCGCTTGTATCCTTTAGTTTCACATATTGCTTCGCAAGCTCCAATGCCTCGTTCAATGCAGCGAGCTGATCTTCTTCGCTGCCGTTATATACGGAGACAACCTCGCTCTCGCTTCCATCAGCCGAAACTGCCACCATCTTGAGTTCGCGTTTGGCTATCGCGTCGGGGAGAGTATATTCGTAGGTATTGCAGAATGTGAGCAGACTGTCATCCATGCTGTAGAAACGGAATCCCACCGCACCTGTTCCTTTGGTGAATACTACCTTGTTGCCGAACTTTGAGTATATGTATCCCGAAGCCTTTGTACCTATCGAGTCGGGCAGATAGGCAGTAAATTGTCCTACATCGCCTGTCTCGCCCACTTTGTAGTCGATGGGAAGACGGACGCCTTCAACGCCGTCGGTACGAGGATAATGAACGATGCGGTCCTCCATGAACTCTATGGCTCCGCACTTCTTGGGATATTTGGCGATTTTCTCCTTAGTGCTTTTAATCATAGCTTCGGTAGATGTTATCCTGTAATTGCCATAATCATCGACCGTAAGGTTGTTCATGGGGATAAAGAAACCCCAAGCATCAAAGAAGGTAGTGAGGTCCTCTTCGGCAGCTTCGCAACACTTCTCCACGAATTTCAGAAGGTCGTTCGAACCGTAGTTCAGTGTACTTGTGCTTCGTTTGAGAGGGTCTTTTCGCAGCGAGATGAACACTTTCTGGAAAAATTGCGGGTCGTTTCCTACAACGTGGTAATACATATACAACTGCCAGAACATTCGTGTGGTGTGCATAAGATTTACGTTGAACTGATAGGTGTACGGCACATTGTTCTCATAGTTTGCCGATGTCTCAGAAATGATTCCTCCGCGAGACATGTATCTGCCGAATTTGTAGAGTACCATATTGGAGAAGAGGTTGTTGCTGACCTCTGTATTGCCTATCATGTTGATAGCTTTCTGGTTGGCGTGTCCTATTTCGTGGGCAGGTCCCCAGAAGTTGCATCCATTCATCATCTTTTCGTAGGACATCATTCCTGCGAGTGTGTGGGGAGGATAGTTTGTGTTGTATGAACCTGACGACATTGTCGATGCGTCGTCTTTTGTGCGTGCTACGTGGAGGTTATTGAAACGCAACAGCGTACTGTCCATTTCGAATCCCATAAGTTCGTGCATCCATTCGGTGATGGTGTCCCACCAGCCGATGCACTCTGTTATTTTTTCGGGAACACAGTTTGATGCTATAAGGGTAGCCTTGTCCATGTTGAGCATCACCTTGTGTCCTTTGACCTGTATATACTTGTAGGTTGCAAGGTTTCGGGTTATTTTCACCCAGTCGGCATCGGTGTGGCGGTCTCTGTCCCAATAGCCGTTGAGCACTCCTCCCTCTATGTGAATGTCGAGAGAGTCGTAATCGGCAAGCAGTTTTTCACCGGTGGTGTCTACCGTGTAGAGGATGTAGAGCATTGAATTTCCGCGACCTACGGGAATGATGTTCATTCCTTTCTTAAGTTCGGAACGTATGCCGGAGATTGCGTTCATATATACGCGGTCTATTTGCAGTGTGGCTCCTTCGGGAATATCCTCACCCACAAATACATATATGAGGTCGCCCGAATTTGCATAAATTCCGGTGGGATTGCTCAGATAAGAGTATTGTGTCATTTTGAGACGACTTGCCCACACATCGACATCGGAGTAAGGTTCGTATGTGTGCATGCGGAACTCCTTTTCATACTCTTTCCAAGAGTTGTTCTTTATCTTAAGTGCTATTGATATGAGGTCGTCGCTGTAGCCCTCCATTGCCGCACGCAGAGCGTCGTCGCCAAGCGATGCGTATTCGGGTTTAAGAGTGGTGCAGGCTGCATCGGTGTAGAATGAGGAATAGCCGTTGCAATACTCTTCGCTGTTGTTTATGATATCCTTGTATGACTGATATTTGGCGCGGATAGCATCTATTGCACTGTCCGAAAGTTCTACCTTGACGAAGCCCCACTCCGAAGGTGTTATCTCGCCACTGCCTCTGTACCACGGAACGATGTTGTTGTCGTTGTCGCAGTGGAGAGTGTAGGACTGCGATGTATTGTGCCAAAGGTTATAGCTGTTTGCCTTTACTGAATTCTCTTTCAGATAATAGGTTGTTTCTGTAGGCGTGGTAAGAACCTGATTGTAAAATGCCCCTGCTCCCTTTATGTAGTTGCCTGTGTAGACATTGCGGAATGTCCATCCCGAACCTTTCTTGCATACTTTCCACAATTGAGTGTAGGTGTCGTCGCCGCCGACTACGTCGCATATCATTCCGTTGCCTGTAAAATCCTCTGCCATTGCAAGGTTATACTTGAGGTTGATGATGCGATAGACTCCCGAATCGACGGGAGCAACATAATTTTGCGCTGTAGATACAGCAATGCTGCATAGCATTGCCATTACTGCAAATAGTAGTTTTTTTACTCTCATATTTAGAAGCTATTTAAATTTATTAAAAAAATATTTTATCATTGCGAAGCTGGTTTCGGTTTCTTTGAGTCTATTTTAGGCATCTTTTCTTTCTTATCTTTTGGAAATAGCACGCTATTACCTGCAAGATAACAAAGAAAATCTACTCTAAAGTTGCGGTTAAACGAGCGCAATGTGAACTTGTTCACAAATTGCTCAGCGAGTGATAGCAACTTCAACAAGGTTAAAATAGCTCTCAAATAATTCCGAAAGATAGTGCAAACGAGCGAAACGTAAGCTTGCTTACAAGTTTTACAGCGAGTGCAGCCTATCTTATCAAAATAAAATTTAAACAGCTTCTTATCTTGTTTTTGTTGGTTTCGCCGAAAATTTCTTCCCGTCCCAAAGGTATGGCACATTATGCAGGAATTCCGACACATACGCCGAGTCTGCCTTTGACATGTATGCCGGCATTGTGTATGCAGCTTCAAGTTCTCTGCCGGTGGGAGAAAGCCGCAACTCCACCAAATAAATATCGGCAATGCCGAGCATACGCTCCAAAGAATCGCCTGCGGTGAAGAAATCCTTTATCGGGGGATATTTGAAAAGCGTTCCATTGTCCGGGAGTTCTTTCCAATCTTTTGAGTAGAATGTGATTATGCTGTTGGATGCCTCGGCACATACAGTGCGGATGATGCATATGAGCGTATCGCCGTCGGTGCGGGGCAACAGCTTCATTTCAAGCGAACTGTGTCCTGTCATTTTCAGCTTCAGATAGTCGTCTGTCAATTGCAGGAGCTCGCTCTTTCCGTTAAGGCGATTGTTTACCTGAGCACGCATGCCGGCGTCGATAAAGTCAACGCAGTCGGCGCGGTTGGTCGCTGTGAGCAGGGGGATGATGGAATCGGGCATCCCTACAAAAAGGGTGCGCATATTCTGTGCCGCAACGGGAAGCGCTGCAAGCATCAATAGTATTATAGCTATATGTTTTTTCATTTCGAGCCCAAATATAAGAAGAACAATCCTATTAATATCAACAAAAGGTCAAATACTTTGCTTTTGAGGTTCTTTTCGTGCAGGACGATTGCTCCAAAGGCGAAGGAGACAAGCACACTGCCGCGACGTATCATTGAGACAACTGCTATGAGCGCTCCCTCCTGTGCGAGTGCCGAGAAATAGCAGAAGTCTGCCACTCCCAAGAAGAGCGATATGAACAAGATGCTTGTGCGCCATTTGAAAGGAGTCGTCTTTTTCCTCACCGGATACCACAAGAGAAGCACTATTGCTGCCATTATCACCGATTGGTAGATATTGAACCACGACTGGACAAGCATAGGCGACAGGAAACTCATCAGGAATTTGTCGTAAAGTGCGCTTGCTGCTCCAAGCAGAGCTGCCGCAACCACAAATGCCACCCATTTGTTGTGTATGAAGTCTATTCCCTCGCGTTTGCCGCTTTTTCCTAAGAGAAAAAAGGAGAGACACGCAATAGAAACACCTATCCATTGGTAGAAGTTGAGTTGCTCGCCGAAGATGAGAAGAGCTCCGAGAAGCACCATCACCGGGCGCGTTGCCTGTATCGGCGAGACTATTGTTATTGGCAGATGTTTCATTGCAAAATAGCCGCATATCCACGAACTGAGCACAATCACTGCCTTCAGTATCAGAAAAAGGTGTGTGTGCCAATCGGCTGCCGGGACATGCAACATTCCTTCGCCTATCACCCCACTGTGCGAAAGGAGTATGAAAGGCAGAAAAAGTATGGCTGAGAAGAGGGTGTTCAGGAAGAGTACCGGCAACACCGCATTATCTCTGAGCGACACCTTTTTGAAAAAATCGTAACAGCCAAGCAGGGCTGCCGATGCAAAAGCCAACGCAACCCACATCATAGGAATATATCTTCGGGATATTTGACCTCTTCGAGAAAAAGTGCCTCTGCGGGTGCCGAGTCGCCTGCCACCGAACGCTCTTTTCTCTCTATAATTTCTCGTATTTTATCCTTGCCTATTTTGCCGCGCCCTATCATGAGCAGTGTACCTACGATTGCTCTTACCATATTGCGCAGGAAACGGTCCGCCTCTATCTCAAACACCCATTCGCTCGGAGACAGGCAACTCCATCGGGCATATGCTATCTTGCAATTGTTGGTCTTCGTGTCTGTATGAAGCTTGCTGAAGCTGGTGAAATCCGTGTATTCGGGAAGAACTGCTGCCGCTTCGTTCATTGCATCAAAATCTATATCTCCCATCAGCCGGCAACTGTATCTGCGATTAAACGGATTCTTGGCAGTGGATACATAGTAACGGTAACGGCGCGAAGTTGCGTCGAACCTTGCATGCGCTTCGTCTTTCACTCTTCTGATGCTGTGGATGGCAATGTCAGGCGGCAACATTTTGTTTAGCCTGTATGCAATCTGTTTACAGTCAATCTCGTCGGCAAAATCGGCATGCGCCACCATTGTTAAGGCGTTGACACCTGTATCTGTACGGCCCGCTCCTGTTACGGCGATTGGCTGACGCATAAGCAGTGCAAGGGCTTTTTCGAGCGTCTCCTGCACCGTCGGAGCATTGGGTTGCACCTGCCAACCGTGGTAGTTGCTGCCGTCGTACGAGAGGTATATGAAGTATCGTGGCATTACTGTTGGTTTTTCAGTATGAATGTATGGCAGGCAACAAGCCCGGCTGTTTCGGTACGCAGACGGGAATTTCCGAGACTCACCGGAATGAAGCCTGCACTGATGGCAGCCTCCACCTCCTCCTTGCTGAAGTCCCCTTCGGGACCTATGAGTATCGTTGCGTCTTCGCCCGGCACAAGCGCATCGAAGAGTTCTCTTTTTTCATTGTCGTAGCAGTGGGCAATGTATTTTGCGCCTTTATGTCCGGCAAGGATGAATTTCTTGAAGTCGGTCATCTCCTCCACTACCGGTTTATGGAACTTGAGCGACTGCTTCATCGCTGAGACCACTATGCGCTCTACCCTGTCGGTCTTTATTACCTTACGTTCGGAGAAGCGGCAGTTGAGAAAAGCTACTCTGTCCCATCCTATCTCCGTCGCCTTCTCTGCGAGCCACTCTATGCGGTCCATGTTCTTTGTTGGGGCAATGGCTATCGTAAGGTTTCCGCGCCATCCCTTTTCGACGCTCTTCTCCTCTATTGCCTCCACCTTGCAGCGTTTGCCAGATGTGGATACTATTGCAGCGCGGAATATCTTGCCGTTTCCGTCTGTAACTTCAAGTTCGTCGCCCACGCCGAGACGCAACACACGCAAGCAGTGTGCCGACTCCTCTTCAGGCAGTTCCCATGTGTTTTGTATATCGGGAGCAAAAAAAAGTGCCATTGTCTTATTCTTGAATGTTTATATTTTCGTCTGTATGTCCGCCGTTGTCATGTGCGCGCCGTTCCATACGTGAGTCTATCTCCTGTTTAAGTTTTTGCGCAAGCTCGTAGTTTTCCTCTTTTATCGCTTTTTCCATCACCTCACGCAGTGTATCTGTGCCGGCGAGAGTGATAGGAATGGAAAAGGCATTCTCCCACTCCTCCTTTATGCAGAGAGTGTTCAGCAGCTCATCTTCTATATATATAGGTGCGCCGCAACGCATAGCCACAGCTACTGCATCCGAAGTACGTGCGTCTGTATTTACCTCCTTTTCGCCATTGGTGAAGTGGAGCGTGGAATAAAATGCTCCTTCGGCAACCTTGTCTATTGTGGCACAACTGAGGGTATAGCCGCAAGACTCGGCAAAACTTTTGAAAAGGTCATGAGTTACAGGACGGCCTATGCTGAGGTTCTTCTTAGCCAATGCCACTGCCTGCGCCTCGAACGGGCCGATAATCACAGGCAGTTTTCTCATTCCGTCCTTCTCTTGAAGTATCATTATATATGCACGCTCTCCCGAAGCGCGAGACAATATTTCATTTACTGTCAGCTCTACCATATTTTTCTTTCTACTATTCTTTAAAAAAACAATGCAAAGAGCAATGCTAACACAGCTGCATAGACTGCAAACATGTACCATGCTGTTGTCCAGCCGCCGCCGGCAAGCGAAAAATTCACTACCCACTGTGCGGCAATCATCCCTATGGATGCTCCCAGTCCGTTGGTTGCGAGCATAAAGAGCCCTTGCGCCCCCGAACGTTTCTTTTCGTCGACCACGCTGTTGACATAAAGCGAACCGGATATATTAAAAAAGTCAAAGGCTATTCCGTATACCGCCATTGAGAGTACGAACATCCACACTCTGTCGCCGGGATTGCCTGCACCCAACAGCAGGAAACGCATCGCCCATGCAACCATCGAAATTATTATCACCTTCTTTATCCCGTAACGTTTGAGGAAGAAAGGGATGAGCAATATGCAGAGTGTCTCCGAAATTTGCGACAGCGAGGTCATTATTATCGGGTGATTGACTGCGAATGTCTCTTTGTACTCCTCCACATTTGCGAAACTTCCCAAATACGCCCCTGTATATCCGTTGGAAATTTGCAGGGCTGCTCCCAACAGCATGGCAAACAGAAAGAAGAGCGCTATCCGCTTGTCGGCAAGAATATGAAATGCACCTGCTCCCATTCTCGAAAAGCCGCCTTTACGCGAAGCGTCGGGCTTGCATGACGGCATAGTCAACGAATAGAGCGCCATGACTGCTCCCAATGCCGCCGACGCAAAGAACTGATTGTGCGAATCCTTGAAACCCAAAAGGTCGGTCATCCACATCGAGAGGATGAATCCCACTGTTCCCAACACCCTTATGCGCGGAAAGATGCGCACCGTATCCTTTCCCTCATTGCCGAGCACTATGTAGGATACGGAATTGGAAAGTGCTATCGTAGGCATGAAGAATGCCACAGCAAGCGAGTATGGGACGAACAGCTCTACAAAGCTGACATCTGCTCCTTTAGTCATCCCCAAATAACCCGTCAACGCCATGAACATGGCAGAGACTGCATGACAGAGCGCAAGCATCTTCTGTGCGGGCACCCATCTGTCGGCAATGGTTCCAACCGTTGCGGGCATAAAGATGGATACTATTCCTTGCACAGCAAAGAACCATCCAATCTTATCGCCTAATCCTACACCGAACAGGTAGATTCCCACTGATGTAAGGTAGGCGCCCCAAACGCCGAATTCAAGAAAGCTGAGGAGCATCAGGCGCAAGGTTGTATTGTTTGTGTTTGACTGTGCCATGCTTAGGAAACAGAATGACTGTAAATTTGTGGCGTTACAACGAATTTATTATTACATCCAGTGCGTTCAGACGATTGAGGAATGAGTTTTTCAAACGGTCCACAGCCTGGTCGTATGGCAAGGAGATATCTCCGTTGACTCCGTTGCTGATTACGGGCCACACGGAATTGTTGAACTGCCATGAAAGCCTTATATCCTCGCGGGTCTGCTCAATATATGAGGCTACGGACGCGAAAGGCTTTTTGAGCTTGTTCCATCGCTCTTTGAGCAGACTGACAAATTCGGGCATTGTGTAGAGCGTTCCGAACCACATGGTATTCTTGTTAACCAAGCTGCTGTGTGGCGTGAATGTCTCCCAATCGTGGTCCCAGGCCGGTCCCATGCGCAGTTTTCCGTTCTTGTCCTTGTGCATGTAGCTGCTCTTTGGATGCTTGGGCTCGGGGTTATATATCACTTCGTTAAGTATATACCAATCGACAAGCGTGTTCATGTCGAAATACTCGGCAAAGTCTTTGTATGAACCGCTGGAAAGCCTTCTCTCGGCCTCGTTGCAATAGGATTTTATATACGAGAACTGATAGCTGTTTATCTCATCTTCGTCGGGCTGTTTGAGGTTAATTGGCATTCTGAAGTATGAGGTCTTGAATTTCCACTCCGCATCGTAGTAGCTGTCAAGTTCCATCAGATAGCCGCCGGTGATTGCATCGCCCGAAATGTCGGTGGGTTTCATTTCGTTGATGTTTACCCTGTCGTTGTCTATGCGTATGGCCTCGCAGAGATAATAGTTGCCGAGCGCCTTGCCGTTTACCACAAGCTCTACGAATCGTCCGTTGGGGGTCCAGTCCATCGATGTCATGCGGGCAAGTTCGAATGCCACGGCGTTTCTCATCAACGTACGGTCGATGTAGTTGGCAAGCAGACACCAGCGTTTGTGCTTGGGCATTCCGAGTATCGCGCTTTTAGTGTTGAGCTTTATGTTGTACGGTTTTTTCGAATAGCTCCATGTGCTGTTTCCTCTACCGCGTATGTTCATATATTCGCTGCCGGAGCTGTAACTGATGGTGCCGTCGGCATTATAGATGGTCATCGAACTTTTCTCCACCCAGACGCTTTTGCTGTTGATTGCCTTTCTTTCGGGTGTTTCTATCACAACAATGGGCAGCCCGGAATTTTTCACACATACGGTGTATTCTCTCTGTACCTCGCTGTTATATTCGAGACGCATCTTGACGGGAGCGCTGAAGTCAACCACACTCTCCTCAGAGGTTATCTGCTCGTCGTCGACATAGACTTTCACCTTGTGAGAATTGGCTACGAAGTATGGCTTCAGCTTGTAGTTTGTGAGATAGGGAATGACAAAGTTTATTGTATCCTTGTCGGTGAGGGCGTCAATGTCTGCCGAGAATGTCTTGTCTATCAACGCTTCGTTGCTTTCGTCGGTGTGGCGCAATTTAAAAGACATGAATTGCATTTGCGTTGCGCTGCCGAGCACTTTTCTATCGAACACTATCCTGCGGACATTTGCCGAATGAAATGTTGTGTCGCAGATGCTTATATATTTTTCGTTGATGGATACTGTGTCGTTTGCTGCATATCCGTACGCAAGCACATTGCCGTCTTTCAGCTGCACGAAAATAGAGTCCTGCGCAGCTGCTGGCAAAAGCATGGCGATTGCAGCCATTATCAGGAGTAATGCTTTCTTCGTCATTGCTTTATGAATTTAAATGTAAAATCGTCGGCTTTCACAAGATAGGTTCCCGATGCAAGCTCAGTTATGTCTACCGCCTGTTCGCTGTCTGTCAGTTCCAATTTGGCACACAGATTACCTTTCATTGAATATATATATATATCAGTGGAGCTTGTGCCGGAAATATACAGTTTATTGTCGCCCATTCTGAATTTGACTTTTTCCTCTACATTCTCCTTGATGGAGGTGGGAATGTCGTTGTCCCAGAATATCTGCGACACTCTGTTGAGAACAAAATTTATCTTGACACTGTCCGTCTGTATGTGAAGCAACGAAGACGAATGCCAGAAACGCGGATTGTCTTCGAGCATAAATGTGTATAATGCACCTGAATTATTCATCAAATAGAGAGGTGTCTGTGCCATTGCTCCACCCGCAGATACCATAAATGCCAATAGCAATATGGCTCTTATAAACTGTAACTTTTTCATATCCTGCAAAGTTACTACAAGCCGATAGCAGTTCAAAATAATTCGCTATTTATTTTTGCTTCGGGAAACATTCAAATATTGCAAACTGTTTTACTGACAAGAAGCCTGTTCGGGTATCGGAAGTATATTGTATACACCCCAATTGAAATCAGCCTTATAAGCATCGAGATATTCTGCCGGCACATAAACCGTAATACACCTCTCGGAGATGCCTATTATACGAGGCGGAACCGGTGCATGACAATATAATGCCCGCAAGGAATCGCACTTGAAAAAGGCATAATCCCCAACCTCCTGCACCTGCGACGGGAGAATCAGTTCCTCCAGTGCCGTACAATTATAGAAGACACCACGTTCCAGCACCTTAAGGCTCTGGGGCAGGCTCACCTTTCTCAGTGATTTGTTGGAGACAAAAGCATCGAGACAGATACGTTCGACCCCCTCCGGAATTACAGATCGTATAACCTACAATCGACAAAACTACTGACCCCAAAGTACCCCATGATGCATGCGCGATATGTGAAAACAATGAAAAAGGCATCGCGTTTGCGATGCCTTTTTCATTGTTGACCGACAAGGACTCGAACCTTGAATGACAGGACCAGAATCTGTAGTGTTACCATTACACCATCGGTCAATTGCACTGCAAAGGTACAACATTTTTTTCAAAAAAAAAGAGTTTTATCGTTTTTTTTTGGAAAAAGACAAGAAATAACACGATATAGGCTGTTTCGATAGATAAAAACAGAGTATATTTGCAAAAAAATTACACTGCGAACCAAGAATAATAACAATTATATGTCCGAAAAACAGACTACAGAAACTCTATTGAAAGAGATTATAAATGCAATTCAAGAAAAAAAAGGTAAAGAAATAGTTGTTGCCGACCTCACAAGACTCGGAAACACTATATGCGACTATTTCGTTATATGCAACGGAAACTCACCCACACAGGTGAGCGCCATCACCGACTCGGTTGAATACCTTGTAAAAAAGGCAACCGGCTATCACCCGATAGCAATAGACGGCCAGCGTAACGCACAGTGGGTGGCAATGGACTACGGCGAAGTGCTTGTGCACATATTCCTGCCCGAAACACGCGAATTCTACGACATTGACCACCTATGGGCTGATGCCAAACTTGAAATGATACCCGACATCGACTAAGAACAGACCATGAGCAAAGAAACTAAAATTCCGGGCAACATCCCACGATTCAACTTCATATGGCTCTATATTGTTGCAGGAGCCGTACTGCTCTTCATCTACCTCAACGGAGACAACACTTCGATGAGCAAAGAAGTAGACTACTCGCAACTGAAAGAATATATATCAAAAGGATATATAAATGAGATAAGAGTGTTCGACAACAACGAAGTTGAGGCATACATCGTACCCGACTCTGCCGGGAAAATATTCACCGACAGACAAGCGCGCATTGGCGAACGCCCCATAGTAGTCTCACAGATAGGCTCCAAAGAGAAGTTCGAGGAGTATATCGACACAGAGGAGGCTGATGGGAGATTCGGCGGCAGCGTAAAGTACGACACAAAACCCGACTATTGGGGCAACCTCTTCTGGAACATATTCCCGTTGCTTGCATTTGTAGGAATCTGGATATTCCTCATGCGACGCATGAGCGGTGGAGGCGGTGTTCAAGGCAATGTATTCAGTGTAGGAAAATCAAAAGCCAAACTATTTGAAAAAAACGACGCCAACCGCATAACATTCAAAGACGTAGCAGGTCAAGAGGGCGCAAAACAAGAGGTGCAGGAGATAGTAGATTTTCTGCGGAGCCCGCAACGCTACACCGAACTTGGCGGAAAAATTCCCAAAGGCGCACTGCTTGTAGGCCCTCCGGGTACCGGCAAGACCCTGCTTGCAAAAGCCGTTGCAGGAGAGGCCGAAGTGCCATTCTTCTCGCTCTCAGGCTCCGACTTCGTGGAAATGTTCGTAGGCGTGGGTGCATCGCGCGTACGCGACCTCTTTCAGCAGGCAAAAGAGAAAGCCCCCTGCATCATATTCATTGACGAGATTGATGCCGTAGGACGCGCACGTGGAAAAAGTCCCTCGATGGGCGGCAACGACGAACGCGAGAACACCCTCAACCAGTTGCTCACAGAGATGGACGGATTCGGCACCAACAGTGGCATAATAATAATGGCTGCCACCAACCGTGTAGACATACTCGACAAGGCCCTGTTGCGTGCAGGCCGTTTCGACCGTCAGATACACGTCGACCTCCCCGACCTGAACGAGCGCAAAGAGGTATTCGGAGTGCATCTGCGCCCTCTGAAACTCGACATTTCCGTAGACATCGACCTCCTTGCACGACAAACTCCCGGATTCTCAGGAGCCGACATTGCAAACGTCTGCAACGAAGCTGCACTGATAGCCGCACGCCACAACAAGAAGGCTGTCGACAAACAGGATTTCCTCGACGCGGTTGACCGCATCATCGGCGGTCTTGAGAAGAAGACAAAGATAATGACCGACAAAGAGAAGGAGACGATAGCACTGCACGAGGCAGGACATGCCACCCTCTCATGGTTCCTCGAACACGCCAACCCGCTTATCAAGGTAACAATCGTTCCGCGTGGCAGAGCACTCGGCGCAGCATGGTACCTGCCCGAAGAGCGTCAGATAACCACAAAGGAACAGATGCTCGACGAAATGTGCGCCATACTCGGAGGCCGCGCTGCCGAAGAGCTGTTCATAGGCAAAATATCCACAGGAGCAATGAACGACCTTGAGCGTGTAACAAAGCAGGCATACGGCATGATAGCATACGCAGGCATGAGCGACAAGCTCGCCAACCTATGCTACTACAACAACGCAGATGCCACATTCCAGCGTCCATACAGCGAAAAGACAGCCGAACTTATCGACAACGAAGTAAAAGAGATGATAAGAGAGCAGTATGAGCGTGCAAAGAGCATACTCTCGGAACATAGCGAAGGACACCGTATGCTCGCCAATCTGCTCATCGAACGCGAGGTGATATTTGCCGAAGACGTAGAAAAGATATTCGGCAAACGCCCCTGGACATCGCGCAGCGAAGAGATTTTTGAGAAGAACGAAGAAAAGGAAGAAACAACAGAAACCGACACAAATACTAACGAAAGCGAAACTCCAGCAGAAGGAATTCAAGCCTGAAACAGATTTGGAGACAAGCAAAAAACACGACACTGACAGATGAAAAAGTTTTTGATTCGCGTAGCAACGGGCATTGTATTCGTTGCAGTGCTGCTTGCAGCAATACTCTACAACAACATTTCGTTCGGAATATTGTTTGCAATAATCACATGCCTTGCAGTCAATGAGTTCTGCAACCTTGTGCATGAGTATAAAAAGACCACATTCAGCACTATAATAGCTGTTGCCGCAGGCATGTACCTCTTCTTTGCAATGTTCATGCTCGACAAAGTTACAGAGCCCGCCACTCTCTTCATCCCCTACCTCATTTTGCTTGTCTACAATCTTATCCGCGAGATATACAGGAAAGATGGAAATACACTCGACAACTATGCCTATTTTGCACTCTCGCAAATATATGCAGCACTGCCTTTTGCCCTGCTCAATATACTCACCGTATTCGGCGGAGCAGGATACAACTACATAATGCCATTGTCAATTTTCATCTTCCTATGGTGCAGCGACAGCGGCGCATACTGCGTAGGTTCACTGATAGGCCGTCGCCGTCTCTTCGAGAGAATATCTCCCAAAAAATCGTGGGAAGGCTCAATAGGCGGAGGTGTCATAGCAATCATCGCCGGTTATGTCATATCACTCTTCTACCCTACCCTCGGCACATTCCAATGGATGGGCATGGCTGCAGTGGTTGTTGTAACAGGAACATTTGGCGACCTCATTGAATCGTGCATGAAGCGCGAAATGGGCATAAAGGATTCAGGGAACATACTCCCCGGACACGGTGGAATACTCGACCGTTTCGACAGTGCTATGCTCGCAATTCCCTCAGTAGCGATATATCTCTACCTTTTGGAAGCTTTCAGTTTACTGTAAATAGCATTGGCTGCCAAGCCGGAAGCACCGGCAGGACCAAGAATATCAATCATACGATCATACTCCTTGAACATACGCTCCCTATACTCCGAGCCCTGTTCAAGGAGTTTTTTCAGTTCCTTGTCCAGACAATCGGGACGCATGGTATCTGCAACCAATTCTGTTACAGCCTCGCGGTCGGCAATCAGGTTTACAAGAGAGACATACTTAACCTTCAAGAACATGCGACGCAACCACGCATATAATTTGGGCATAGGAGTAGCATAGCAGACAACCTGAGGAACACGGAAAAGAGCTGTCTCCAACGTTGCAGTACCCGAAGTGACCAGAGCTGCATAAGAGTGCATCAACAGACGATAGGTGCCCTCGAAAAGCACAGCCTTCCGCCCGTTAATGAACGGAGTGTAGAACTCTTTGCCGATACCCGGCGCCTTAGCGATGACCGCCACCACATCGGGATATTTATCTACCGCATCGAGCATCATCGGCAGATTGCTCACAATCTCCTGTTTGCGGCTGCCGGCAAGCAGAGCCACAATTCTTTTGTCGGGCAACCCGGCAGACGACAAGAACTCCTCGCGCGATTCGCTGTAGGAGTCTCTATAAGCCGCAACTGCATCCACGCAAGGATTGCCAACATAATTAATCCTGTAATTATGCTTCTCGAAGAACTCAATCTCAAAAGGCAGAATAGAGAAAAGCTCATCGACATCGCGTTTGATGTTCTTGATACGATGCTCTTTCCATGCCCAGATTTTTGGTGAAATATAATAGTAGACAGGAATATAGGTATTCTTGTGGATATACTCGGCTATGGAAAGGTTGAATCCCGGATAGTCGACAAGAATCAAAGCATCGGGCTTCCACTCGGCAACATCACGCTTGCAAAGACTCATGTTTGCGAAAATGGTCCTAAGATGCAACAACACCGGAACAAACCCCATATAAGCAAGTTCTTTATAATGCTTCACCCTTGTACCGCCAACAGCCGACATCAGGTCGCCACCGAAGAAGCGGAATTCAGCCTCAGCATCAACACATTTTAGAGCCTTCATCAGATTCGAGGCATGCAAATCGCCCGATGCCTCACCAACTATAAGATAATATTTCATTATGTCCTAATTATTTGCTATAAACCCTTATATAGTCAACATACATATCCGAACCGTTTCCGTACCGTTCGAGATCTATTTTCCATCCACTTATTCCACCTATGGCATAATTAACCATAAAGAGATGCGGAAAATCGCGGGATATGCTGTTTGTAGGATGCCGGAATACCTCGATATTGTCAAGATAATAAACAGTCTCCTTCATTCCTATATATAATCCGTATGTATGAAAAGTTGTCGACCACGACGAGCCGCCTCCAATCGAGAGCATATCCACGCTTTTGTGCAATGACTCTCGCGGACGTCCCTCTTCGTCGCGCTGTTCCCAGAAGTGTGTAGTACAATTATAGCCCCAAAAATTGGGATTGCCCTCACCATGCCCGCCATATGCCTCTATTATGTCAAGTTCATCGCCCGGAGCCGGACGTATCTGGTTTACCGTCCAGAATGCAGGCCATGTTCCCGGAGCCGACTGAGCGACAAGGCGGCACTCCAAGTAACACGGCGCCTTGAACCAGAAGCCTTCACCGTCCATATTCACCGATGCTATAAGCCCCGTGCTGCCCTTAGTGCCCTCACGCTTGCGGGCCGCTATCTTAAGATAAGTATCTATGCGCGAAAAAGGGTTATCCACGCTGCTTGCATCAGTAAAAGCCCAACCGCTGAAATCGCCCGATAGCGGCTTGTGAGCATTGTATCTTGCACCGCGTCCATCATCAGAGATAGACAAGTCGCCATCGAAGTCATCGGAAAAGACAAGTTCAAGCCCTTTTGCAGCCGGAGGAGCCTCTTCGGGAATGCCCTCGCGCCAACTTATGCCTCCCTTGTTGTACAATTGCAGTTCAAAGAGATCTTTTTTACCCTCCTTGGACACAGCGTATATACGCACGGTCATCGGGCCATGCGGAAGCAAACCGGCATTGAATTCAAAACTTCCTCGACCGTTCTTTTTCAACTTAATACCCTTAGGAGTCAGATTGACATCCCGTCCAAACAGCAAGCTGTCCGAACTGTCGCCCGTTCCCCAACACATCGCTTTTGCATACTGCATGCCGGGAGCTTCGAACTTGACCTCTACCATGCCCGAAACAGTACTGCGACATTCGGGATGCAACAGACGAATCGCCTGCACCCATTCATCGGCTCTTGCACCCTTGCCAAAATCAAAATCAAGACGCTGAGACTTCTAAGCCAACGCACCGTTGACACACATCAAGCCCGACAGCAAAAGGAGAACAGATACAATACGGTTCATAATGCAGTTTTTTACGGATGGAAAATATATGGTATTTAAGTTTCGCAAGTAAAAAAATATAGCTTTTAGTTCTGTATATCACAGAAA
>CAYWIE010000020.1:0-40189 GCA_964458275.1 uncultured Bacteroidaceae bacterium | reverse complement strand
GCAGCAGTAGAGACAAAGTCTCCTGTAATCCTCCAGGTATCAAGCGGTGCTCGCAAGTATGCAAACCAGACACTTCTCCGCTACATGGCAGAAGGTGCTGTTGAGTATGCAAAAGAGCTCGGTTGCGCACACCCCGAAATCGTTCTTCACCTCGACCACGGTAACTCATTCGAACTTTGCAAATCTTGCATCGACATGGGCTTCTCATCAGTAATGATCGACGGTTCACACCTCCCCTACGAGGAGAACGTTGCTCTTACAAAGCAGGTTGTAGAGTATGCACACAAATATGATGTAACAGTTGAAGGTGAGCTCGGTATCCTCGCAGGTGTTGAGGACGACGTAGTTGCTGAACACCACACATACACACGCCCCGAAGAGGTTGTTGACTTCGTAACAAAGACTGGTTGCGACAGCTTGGCTATCTCAATCGGTACATCACACGGTGCAAACAAGTTCAAACCCGAACAGTGCACACGCAACGAGAAGGGTGTACTTGTACCTCCCCCCTTGGCATTCGACGTACTCGAAGGCTGTATGAAGGAGCTCCCCGGATTCCCCATCGTTCTCCACGGTTCATCTTCAGTTCCCCAGGAAGAGGTTGAGACAATCAACAAATACGGCGGTGCATTGAAAGATGCTATCGGTATCCCCGAAGAGGAACTGCGCAAGGCTGCATCTTTGGCAGTTTGCAAAATCAACATCGACAGCGACAGCCGTCTCGCTATGACAGCTGCTGTTCGCGAGGTATTTGCAACACAGCCCGCAGAGTTCGACCCCAGAAAGTATCTCGGTCCCGCTCGCGAGAACATGAAGAAACAGTACATCCACAAGATTGTGAACGTACTCGGTTCTGACAACAAGCTTGCTGAATAATCGAGTTCAAGCAATATATACAAAGAGTTCGCCACTATGTGCGAACTCTTTGTTGTGTATATAGAAGCATTGCTTGACAACAGGAATCCACCCTGCTAAGAATTACAGATTACTATTTTATAGGACCTCCCTCAAGAATAAGCCCATGAAACCGATACTCAAAATAGACCTATCTATGGCGATACTATTTGCATTATCCTTATTCACCGGTATTCAGATTCACTACGCCAATGATTTCCAGACACATGAAATATGGCACTTATGGTCTATGATACACACCTTTGTCAATGTTGTTTTCCTAATAGTTGCAACTACACATATCAAGCAACATTGGAGATGGTATAGTTCGCTATTCGATAAAAACAAGTTCGCAACAAAGAGCAAATTAACTATACTTACGACAATAGTATTCCTTGCAACATCCGTAACAGGCATTCTTCTTCTGATACTCATAGATGGACAAGGTTCAACGATGGGGTTTGTACATTACATCATCGGCTTGCTTTTCGGGGTTACGGGAGGATTGCATTTCTTGAAGAGATGGAAAATCTTCAGAAACCTTTTTGCCCGATAAACGCTATCACCTTTGGGAGTTTCAAAACTTTCTTAGAGAGAAATCAAAGCGTAAACCTCCATCAGGACGGTTCGCGGCAATAATTGTGCCACCGTGAAACTGAACAGCATGCTTGACGACGGCAAGTCCTAGTCCGGTACCGCCTTTTTTACGTGAACGTCCCTTATCAACACGATAAAACCTCTCAAACAAGTGCTGCAACTGTTCAGGTCGGACACCTTTTCCGTCATCCTCGAAACGTATGCGACACAGCGCATCACTATTTTCGAGCAGCGTAATATAGACATTTTTTCCCTCGGAATAGGCGATGGCATTTTCCGTAAGGTTGCTAAATATAGAGCCTATCAATGATGTATTGCCGTCAATCACGACTTCATCACGAAAATCGGCGTGCAACATCAAACGCTCCTCCTCCGGCATAACCTCCAATTCCTCGGCTATCTCATTTATAATATTGTTTACAACGACCTTTTCTTTGTTAATCAGTTGCCCGCCATCCTCCATCCGGGTGATAAGCGACACATCATTCAACAGACGACGCAAACGCTCGTTATGCATATAACAACGTTCAATCAAATCCTGTCGTTTCTCATCGCTCAGGCTTATCCCAGACAACAACGTTTCGAGACAGACCTGAATAGAGGCTACCGGAGTTTTCAGTTCATGGTTGATATTGTTTGTAAGCTGACGCTTCAGACGGTTCTTCTCCTGCTCTGCCTCATAGAGATTCACCCGCTCGATGTCCCTACCGAGCTTGCGAGTAGTAAAGTATGCCAATATGCTCACGGCAATACTTATAGAAATCATAACCACAAGAAACGACCAGTCGGCAGCAAGAAGGTCGTGCAACGTATTGGAATATGGAATAGCCGTGCGTACGATAACCCTATCGCCACGTGTGGCAGAATAGAAATATTCTCTGCCATCACTTGTTGATTGTCTTCCTATATTATACCCCTCACCATCAGCCAAAGCACCTGCAATTTCCGGACGACCGCGATGATTATCAAGCGAATCAAGCGAAATGGTATTATCGAAAACCACAGCACCGGAAAGCGCAATAATAGAGATTCGTAACTCATCAAAAGGCTTGTCGTGTGTAACAATGTAATCCTCATATGGAAGCCCGTTTTCTACGATTTCGAGCAAATGTCGGTTATAGAGCTGAAGTTGAGCATTCAAGAACTCGGATTTGTACTCTTTCTCCCGTAGATATTGGAATCCTACAAAACAAAATACAATTGCCCACGAAAAGGCAAGCAACATCAAGAACAGCTGTTTGTGGAATGATATTTTAATCTCTGAAGCCATAGCCAAATCCCGAACGGGTTACAATGTAAGAACCATATGCACCTAATTTTGAACGCAGACGATTGATATTGACATCTATAGTACGGTCCAATACAACAACCTCGTCGCTCCACACACGGCTTAGAATCTGTTCGCGCGAACAGATTTTTCCACGATGCGACAGAAGGTACACCAACAGTTCAAACTCCTTACGGGCAAGTTTCACCTCCTCGTCGTCCACCGTACAACGTCTGAATTCCAAATCAACCTTCAACCCCTCCACCTGCAAGACATTTGTTTTTCTAACGGGATAATTCGCAACTTTCACTGCGGATGAACGCCGTAATACACTCTTGACACGGGCAATCACATTGCGGATAGTGTATGGCTTCATAATATAGTCGTCTGCGCCAAGATTAAGTCCCATAACCATGTCATCCTCTGTATCGCGAGCCGTGCAGAATATGATGGGAATATCCGCAGTCTCAATATCGGCTTTCAACATCCTTGCCATTTTTATACCACTGATTTCGCCCATCATAATATCGAGCAGAATGAGCGAATACTCTTTAAGGTTATATTCTAACGCCTGTTCCGCACTGAAAGCTATATCCACATCATAGCCCTCATTTTCGAGATTAAGTTTCAGAACCTCGCATAGTGTCTCTTCGTCATCGACTATTAATATACGGTTTGTTTCCATAAAACTACATAATCATTCAAGCGCAAAAATACGGAGATTAGACGAACGAATGAATACGCCGGGCGAGATTTAATAAAAATGTAACATTTTGTCCGCCGTCAGCATTTCACAGAAGGCTAACATTTTTGAAATATTCTTGAAACTATTTGCCGATACTTTTGCAGTGTCAAATTTTAAAACACAAATGACAATGAAAACAAAAATGATTTTGGCAGGAATTATAGCCTGCATCGGTATCACAGCACAAGCACAGAGCAGTAAGACTGAGGAGCCCAAAGGCAAAGCTATTGTACAAATGTTCGGTAATTTCCACACAGGCTTCGGTGCCGAAAACGATGACCGGGGTTTTGAGTTGGAGCGCAGTTATCTTGGATATGAATACAAGCTCGCAGACGGGCTTTCCGTGAAAGGAGTAATGGACATCGGCAAATCAAACGATGTATCAGATTATCAGCGCATCGCCTATATTAAAAACGCTATGGTCAGTTGGAAAAAGGATAAACTGACTTTAAACGGAGGTATTATCTCTACCACACAATTCAACTTTCAAGAAAAATTCTGGGGCAACCGCTACATTATGAAATCATTCCAGGATCAGTATAAATTCGGAAGCAGCGCCGATTTAGGATTATCGGTTGCGTACAAATTTGCAGACTGGATTTCGGCTGATGCCATTATCGTCAACGGTGAAGGATACAAGAAAATTCAGAAAAACGATGGAATGAATTATGGCATCGGAACCACATTGACACCTGTCAAAGGTTTCCAGATTCGCTTGTACGGTGGCATTAATGAGGGCAGCAACGACAACAATGCAGATATAAAGAACTTTGCAGCCTTTGCCGGCTACAAGAACGGTAAGTTCGCATTGGGAGCCGAGTACAATTACATGTGGAATGCATCAAACAAAACAGATGCAGACCAATATGGTTACTCTGTATACACATCGGTCAGATTGTCTGAAAAGACAGACCTGTATGCCCGATTCGATGACCTTGATTCTAAAAATGACTGGAACGAATCAAAGGACGAATCAGCAGCCATACTCGGTGCACAATTCAAGGTTTGCAAATATGTAAAAATTGCTCCTAACTTCAGAATGGGTATGCCTAAGGCAGAGGGCAGAGATGAAAACTACTCGGCATACATAAATTGTTACTTTGGTTTCTAATACTATAAATTAACCCAACAATGAAAAAGATTATTACATCAGCAATTATTTTATTGGTCGCAATGGTATTTGCATCTTGCGGAAACAGCAATACAGCAGAAAGCAGCCACAAGGCACAGGAACTTTCGGGCGCAGGCGCAACATTTCCACTTCCATTCTACAACGTGGTTTTCGAGCAGTTTTCCGGAGTAAATGGCGATGCCGTAGCATACGGTGGCATCGGTTCAGGTGGAGGTGTGCGCAATCTGCGCGACAAGATTGTGGATTTTGCAGGCAGCGACGCTTTCCTCTCGGATAAGGAGATGGCAGAGATGGCTCCGGTTGTACACATTCCTACCTGTATGGGAGCAGTGGTTGTAGCCTACAACCTCGATGGAGTAAAAGAGCTGAAACTTACAGGCGAACTCATTGCCGATATTTTTGCAGGCGAAGTAAAGATGTGGAACGACGCCCGTTTGACAGAGCTTAATCCCGGCGTGAAACTCCCCGAAGAGCCCATCATCCCTGTATACCGTTCGGACGGTTCCGGTACAACATTCGTATTTACCGACTACCTCACAAAGGCAAGTCCCATGTGGGCAGCGAAATATGGCGCCGGCAAATCGGTAAATTTTCCTTCGGGACAAGCAGCAAAAGGTAATCCAGGTGTAGCAGGTGTAATCAAACAGACGAAGAACACAATCGGTTATGTAGGTTCGGAGTATGCCTTTGCACAGAAGATTCCTTACGCACAAGTACAAAACCGAAAAGGAGAGTTCATATCGCCGTCATCAGCTACAATCTCGACAGCAGCATCCGGTGAAATACCTGCCGACACACGTACCTCAATCACAAATTCTGATGCCTCCGGTTCATACCCAATCTCAACCTTTACATGGATTATCATCTACAAGGAGCAGAACTATTCAGACCGTAGCCGCGAGCAGGCAGCCGCTACACTCGATTTGCTGAAGTACATCCTTTCGGACGAAGCACAAGGCATCACATCAGAGGTACATTATGCTCCTCTGCCTGCAAAAGCAAAAGAGTTGAGCATGGAAAATCTCAAGAGCGTTACTTACAACGGTGAAGCAATATTGCAATAACAAAATTACACTATGAACGATAAACTATACAAAGTCCTATTGTTCGTGGCAGCATCAGTAATGCCGTTAGTGTGCGGGGGCGTCGTGTACGCCCTCGTCACTGACGCATACGAAGCTTTCGAACGTTTCGGTTTTTTTCACTTCCTCACCTCTGAAGAGTGGAGCTACACTGAAGGAACAGAACAGTATGGAGCGTTGCCATTCATTACAGGAACATTGATGACCACATTATTGGCTCTCATTTTTTGCATACCGTTCTCTCTACCTGTGGCTCTATTTGTCGGAGAGTATTTCAAAGGAACGAAGATTGCTTCGGTATTAAGTACTGTAACCGACCTGTTGGCAGGTATTCCCTCCATCATATATGGTCTGTGGGGGTTCTACACACTGCGCCCGTTGATTATGGCTCTTGACATATCACCGCAGGGTTCCGGCATATTGACAGCATCGTTAGTGCTCGCAATTATGATTGTACCCTACGCAGCATCGTTGAGTGCCGAATTTATAAAGATGGTACCTAATGATTTGAAAGAGGGAGCATACAGTTTGGGGGCAACACGTGCAGAGATGATTCGCCGTGTGATATTTCCAGTTGCCGGTTCGGGAATATTCTCATCCTATGTATTGGCTGTCGGTCGTGCATTGGGTGAGACGATGACAGTTACGATACTAATCGGCAACACCAACAACATCCCCGACTCAATTACATCAACAGGAAACTCAATGGCATCCATCATCGCCAATCAGTTCGGAGAGGCATCTGATTTGCGTTTTTCTTCACTGATTGCCATCGGTCTTGTGCTGTTCATGATTACGGCTATAATCAACATGATAGGTAAATTGATGATTAAACGAGCAAGAATATCTTAACTGCAAAGAATTATAGATTACTAATTTATAGAACCTCCCTTTATAGAACAACCCTTAACTATGACAAATACAAGAATCAAACATCGAACAGCAAAGGATAGAGCGATGTTGTGGGTCGTCTGTCTGTTTGCAGCACTCACGGCAGTACCTCTTTTTGCAATTTTAGGAGAGGTGTTGCTGCGTGGATACGACCAACTTTCGTGGTCTTTCTTTACCGAGCCTACTCCAACTGCCTTTAAAGCAATGAAAGCGATTGAGGCAGGCGAGCCTATTCCCGGCGGAATCGCAAACGGAATTATCGGCACGATGATTATGCTGGGCATGGCAGCAGTCTTCGCCATTCCCACAGGTATCCTGTGCGGCGCTTTTTTGGCTGAAAACCCTAAGAACCGCTTTGTTCAGATTGTAAGTTATCTCACCGACCTGCTGCAAGGCACCCCCTCTGTGATTATAGGTATCGTAACCTACATTTGGGTGGTAGTTCCGATGAAAGGTTATTCGGCAATTGCAGGCAGCGTAGCTCTGTTTGCAATGATGCTTCCTCTTATTATCCGTTCCACCGAAGAGACTTTGAAGATTCTTCCGGCTTCACTCAAGGAGGCAGGTCTTGCGCTCGGAGGGAACCGTGCCCGCGTAATGCTGATGGTACAGTTGCCCGCAGCATTTGGAGGAATCTTCACAGGTGTATTGCTTGCCATATCACGAGTGATTGGAGAAACAGCACCGCTCATGTTTACTGCACTCGGTTGCTCGTTCATCCGTTTTGCAATCGACAAGCCGATATCTGCCGTACCGCTGCTTATATGGGAGTTCTTCAACGATCCCAATCTTCAGGAACTTATCTGGGGAGCATCGCTGTTCCTCTTATTATTTGTTCTCACATTAAATCTTTTATCAAAATATCTCACAAGAAAATGGAACCTGTAACACCAATACTTGAATTCAATAAGACCTGTGTATCATATACCAAACAGACGATGGCGGTAAAATATGTATCGGCAGCCATCGACAGAAATACAATTACCGCCATAATGGGACCATCGGGTTGCGGCAAGTCCACCCTGCTGCGTGCAGCGAACCTGATGCACGAGCTCTACCCCAACATCCGTGTAGATGGCGAAATTTTGCTGAATGGCGAGAATATACTCTCAATGGAACCAATCGATGTGCGTCGCCGCGTGGGTATGGTCTTTCAACGTCCGGCACCTTTTCCTACAATGAGTATATATGATAATGTGCTTTCGGGCTACGCGCTCAATGGCATACGTCTATCAAAAAGCGAAAAAGATGCAACTGTAGAACATTGCCTGAAAAGCGTTGCACTGTGGGAGGAGGTTAAGGACGTGCTGAACAAGAAAGGGACATTCCTTTCTGGCGGTCAGCAACAGCGATTGTGTATTGCCCGTGCGCTGGCCATGAAACCCGATGTGCTGCTGATGGATGAGCCAACATCTGCGCTCGATCCGATTGCAACCGCACACATCGAGGAGCTGATGCAGGAACTTCAAAAAGAAGTAACCATACTGATAGTTACCCACAATATGGGGCAGGCTATGCGCATATCATCGAAATCCATGTTCATGTACCTCGGCGAGTTGGTAGAATATGGCGACACTGCCACAATGTTCTCAAACCCCGCAGACGAACGGACCAAAGCATATCTGACAGGGAAAATGGGTTAATGATCAGAAGCCGCAAATATTCAGTCTGTTTGGTTCAATCCCCAGACAGGCTGAATTATTTTTTAGGGAAATCTACACTTATACTTTAAATAATTCATAGAAACAAATTTCATATTTCCGTTCGTTTGTTATATATTTGAGGTAAACTCGAATATATACTGCACTCGCTGTGAAAATATTCAAGTAAACTTGATATTTTCGCTCGTTTGTTATATATTTGCAATCGAACTCAAATGGTGGTGCCCGGCATGCCTTTTGGCTGCCACGGCTGAGATTATACACATTGCACCAGTACAGATAATGCTGACGCTGGAAGTTTGGAGCTATCTTTAAAGAAACATATATTATACCACTGTTTGGAACAAATTATAATACAAAAGTGGTATGAATTCAAAAAAAACTTATTCTGTCGTATTGTCGATTGCCGGCTCAGACTCTTCCGGCGGAGCCGGGATACAAGCAGACCTTAAAACATTCTCGGCACTTGGAGTATATGGAGCAACAGCCATAACTGCCATAACTGCACAAAATACTAAAGGCATACATTCTCAATATGCCATAGCGCCAGAAATTGTCTATGACCAGATTGTTGCAGTAATTGAAGATTTGCATCCGTCTATTGCAAAGATAGGCATGTTGTCAAACTCCGGGATTGCTATTGCTGTAACAGAGGCACTCAGCAAATATTCTCTTCCAACAATCTTAGACCCTGTTATCGTATCCACGAGCGGGCATAGGCTATTGTCGGAAGAAGCGATAGATATTGTAAAGACAAGACTCCTGCCAATATCCACACTTGCCACTCCAAACATACCGGAGATGGCATCCCTCACCAATATGCCACTTTCCACCTTCGAGGAAAAAAGAAATGCCGCACAATATCTTTTGAACTATGGCGTAAAAGCAATCCTTCTCAAAGGCGGGCACGAAGAGGGAGAATTCAAGAACGACATTCTGTTTTCAAAATCCGAAGACGGAATAAAACATTCTATTTTCTCGTCGGAGACAATCCCCACACAGAACACTCACGGTACCGGTTGTACACTCTCTTCTGCAATAACTGCATATATGGCAAGAGGTTGCAATATAGAAGAGGCTGTTGACAAGGCAAAGAAATATGTAACAGAAGCAATCCGTTCGGGAGCAGATATTAAAATAGGGAATGGCGCCGGCCCTGTAAATCACGGTTTTAATCCACTTAAAATGTTAATCCATGACTTCAAATAATTATAGATTGCAATTTATAACGCATTACAACGACAAGTATTCTTACATAGACTCTGTACGTATTGCATTAGAAGGAGGTTGCAGATGGATACAACTTCGCATGAAAGATACTGATGAACCGACATTTGAGGAAACAGCTATTACTGTACAAAAAATGTGCAAGAAGTATAATGCGACATTTATCATTAACGACAACGTATTGCTTGCAAAGAGAATAAATGCAGACGGTGTACACCTCGGCAAGAACGACATGCCTCTTGCTGAAGCTCGAAGAATACTTGGCGAGGAATATATAATAGGAAGCACTGTAAATTCATTTGAAGACATTATATATATTCTACAAACCGCAACGCCTGACTATTTCGGATGTGGACCATTCCGATTTACGGCAACAAAAAAGAATCTCGCACCGGTTCTCGGCTATTCGGGATATAGAGAAATCATCGACAACATGAGAGGCAACAACATCAATGTTCCACTTATTGCCATAGGCGGCATAAAGAAAGATGATATTCCCAATCTGCTTGAATGTGGTGTCAACGGCATCGCTTTAAGCGGTAGTGTTCTTAATGCCGGGAATCCTGCACATGAACTGAAACAGATCCAACAAATCTTGTAAATTTAATAATATACAACTATGATTGAAAGAAAAGTATCTCAAGGTATTATCAGTACCTATTTCAACAAATTGGAAAGAAATTTAGACTTGGATGTAGCTATTGTAGGAGGTGGACCCTCAGGAATTGTAGCAGCGTACTATCTTGCCAAAGCGGGATTAAAGGTCGCACAATTCGACAGGAAGCTCTCACCCGGAGGTGGCATGTGGGGTGGCGCCATGATGTTTAATCAGATAGTTGTTCAGGAAGAGGCACTTCACATCATCAAGGAATTTGAAATCAACTATGAGCAGTACTGCGACAATCTTTATGTTATGGACTCAGTAGAGAGCACTTCTGCACTGTTATACAAGGCCGTCCATGAAGGAGCTACCATATTCAACTGTTACTCTGTAGAAGATGTAATATTCAAGAACAATGTTGTAAACGGAGTGGTTGTCAACTGGACTCCTGTATTAAGAGAGGGGATGCATGTCGACCCGCTCAACATCATGGCAAAATGTGTGATTGACGGAACCGGACACGACAGCGAAATGTGCAGGACGGTTGCTCGTAAAAACGGCATACGGCTATACACCGATACAGGCGATGTTATCGGCGAACGCTCATTGGATGTGATATCGGGTGAAGAGGAGGTTGTCAATGGAACCAAGGAAATTTATCCCGGACTATATGTTTGCGGAATGGCAGCCTCTGCCGTTAGCGGCACCCCGCGAATGGGACCTATATTCGGTGGCATGCTTCTTTCGGGCAAGAAAGTGGCTGACCTTATAATCAAATCATTGAAATAATGAAAATCATTGCTATAACAACGCCAAAAGTAACAGACGAAGATGTAATTATTATCAAACAGCTGATAGAGAGCGGCATTGACACCATCCATCTAAGAAAGCCCGATTCCGGTATACACGAATGTAGAAAATTATTAAGAGAACTGACAAAAGAGCAAAGAACTAAAATCGTAATTCACGACTACCCTGAACTATACGAAGAGTTCTCGCTTAAAGGCATTCACATAAACAAGAATGTCGCAAAATTGCCAAAGGACTATAAAGGAAGCAAAACACGCTCTTGCCACTCCATTGAGGAGATAAAAGAGTATAAGGATGACTATGATTACCTTTTTCTCAGTCCCATCTTCGACAGCATTACAAAAGCCGGTTACAAATCAAGATTCAGCGAGGATGAACTGTCGAAAGCATCGGCAGAAGGTATAATTGATGAAAAGGTCATAGCTTTAGGTGGAGTAACATTTGATAAAATACCATATTTAAAAGAACTTAAATTCGGCGGGGTTGCAATGATTGGAGCCATTTATAGAATTCCATTAAAAAACGATGATTGAACATATAATACAACCATTGATATGCAAACGTTTCCTGACAGATGAACGTTATCGCGAAGGGCATTTGCGAGTGGTAAATGCACTGCCCGAAAGAACCGTATCAGGACTTCATTCGCCCGAAATCAAAGCCATTGCAAAGCAATTGTCGCGTGAGGGCTGCGAAGCTGTAATGCCCGACGGGACACACAGGCTCTGTGCCAACGGGAACGAGACAATCAGCAGCTTCGAGGCAGTTCCGAGCGACACACTCTGTTATGAAGAGACCGTTATCTGGGGCTATCTTATAAACCTCGAAAAGTGTTCGCTCGACGAGAGGCTGAAGATGCTTGCACGTTATATACCCGTACTCGACAATTGGGCTGTATGCGACTCATTCTGCGCCCATGCAAAATGGATGGCGCGTGCCGACAAGGAGGTTCTTTGGAATTTTTTGCAACAGTGGTTTTGCTCCGAGCGCGAATTCGAAGTACGCTTTGCAGTGGTAGCGGCAATGTGCTACTACCTCAGCGAGGAGTGGATTGGAGTTGTTTTCAGGCAACTGGACTCGCTCAATTTCGACCACATCAAATCAAGATACAAAAGTGTCAAGGGAAAGCCTAAAGCAGCGCAGCAAGGCACTGTGCAGGGAACCGAACCATACTATGTGAGAATGGGCGTTGCATGGCTATTGGCAACAGCACTGGCAAAGTTTCCGGAACGCACAAGGATGTTTGCCGGCTCATCCGGATTGCCCGACAACGTTATCAGGCTCTATGTACGCAAAGCCCGCGAATCGTTCCGCACACGTACAGTCGCGGCTCTGTAAGCCCACTATTCTTAAATAAAGCCCCGATATTCTGAAATTGCAGAATATCGGGGCTTTATTTAAGGGAATTCTATAAATCTCTTCTCCTACTTGTAAAACAGAAGCACTGAACCGGGAGCCTTGTCAAAAGCAATTTCTATACCTTGTTCCAAAAGCTCTTTACCGCTCTTGCTGACCTCTGCTTTGGAATCCTCATTTACAACCGTATAAGTCTTGTCGGCTATCAAGCCTTTGAGTTTGACCGTCATTCTGTCGGCTGCCTTTGCACCACGGCGGAAAGCGAACACATATCCGCTGTTGTCGCTCTGACGGTTCAATTGATAGGCAAGACATTTATCATCGCCCGTAAGGTCGCCGTCGCCGCAAAGCGGATAGAAATCTTCGAGGAAATACTTTTTCAGTTCTCGGAACTTGGCAACGAAGTTCTGCATCTCCTTCACATTGCCACTGCGTGCAGTATTTTCCCAATTGATGACAACCGCACTGCTTACACTCGAACGCCAATGATAAGGGTCGGTACTGTAAACACCGGTGCCGTTCAACGGAATGAACATATTCAGGTTGTATGTCTGATTCTGATAACCGTTAGGTTCTCCGTAGTGATAGTCTGTGCGCCACAAAGGCAAGGAGCGAGAAGTTGTTTCGAGGTCGATGCGACGTCCGCCACTCGCGCAATTGTCTATCTGCATAGAGGGGAAACGCTCAAGCAAATAATCCCAATAACGGTAAAGCCCCTCGATGTGTCTTATTTCGCTTATACCCTTGCGTCCCTCTTTGGCGTCCTTGGCATCCCAATAGCCGTTCAATCCCCAGTTAAAATCTTGACGGTAATAATCAATGCCATTCTCCTCAATAAAATCACCAATGTACTTGCACATGAAATCACAGGCATCCTTGTTGCCAAGATCGAAAATAGCATTGTCGCTACCCTCTGATGTCAACACCCATTGGGGGTACGTGCGATGCAGGTATGAACCTTTATAAACCCTTTCGGGCTCGAACCACACCATAAACTTGGCACCCATTCCATGTATCACGTCAGATAGTTTCTTGAAGCCGTTGGGGAAACGTCTTCTGTCCACACTCCAATTTCCTACAGTGTTATACCAGTTCTTGCCATCGAAATTAGGACCGCCGGAGCCCTCGTACCAGCCGGCATCGAGCCAGAAGACATCGGGCACAATGCCGAAAAGTTCATAACGCTTTGCCATTGCAATAGCCATCTCCTCTGTAAGACAACCATACTCGTTGCATGGCGCAGGGTCGCCCCATTCGAAACCTCCGCAAAGAGGAGCATCGGCGTTTTTCCCGTCAATCTTGCGGGTATGATGAGCGAGCACAAATCTGCGGAATTTGTTCTGACCGTCCATGCGGTCGGCACCGGTCCAATACATCAGGGAGACAAGCGGAGTGCGGATACTCTCGCCGGGATAAAGGAAAAGGTCGGTGTTCTTCATACCCGAACGGCTTTTCAATTTTCCATCGACAAGAGCAAAATCGGCGAACCATGTACCTGTCCAGCCCACCGAAAGCATAACACCGCGACCGGCAGATGTGATATTGAAGAAAGGGAACCCCGATGTATCGGAAGAGCGGCCATGCATGGGCATAAAAGCATAGGAAGTATCACTCTTGACATCAATAACAACAGGAGCAAAGTCGTGGCGTGAGCCGTTGCTTCCACGCGCCGTGTAAATAGTGAAATCACCTTTTTCTTTGGAAACAAACATAATGTCGGATGCTGAGACATCCTTTATATTCTTTGAATTTCCTTCGCCACGGTTAGTGAAATGGAGCACCCATTCCAAAGCCTCAAAATCGGGGTAGCCTGTAACATCACATCGCACCTCAAGCCCTTCTCCCGGCTCCGAGTAGAGAATCTCGTATTTAAGGACATCGGGAGATTCGCATGGGATTCTCTTTTTCGAAAAACTCCATTTTCGGATAAAACTGTCAGAGTTTTTGCCATCATACACAAAGGAGAATGGAGGGAGCTTGCCTTTTGCAAAATAGCTGTTTATCAACTTCTGTGCAGTAGAGGGCTTGCTCAACTGAGTGGAATTTTGTGCATGGCATGAAGTTGCCGGCACAGAAAGAGCAATAAAAAGTGCAAATAGAAATGCAAAACGTGTCAATAATCTGTATTTCATAGTAATTGAATTTTAACATTATCCTATTGCGAAGATATAACCAATTCGGGAAAATACACAAATAAAAATATGAACAATCGAGAATTTACTGCACAAAAACGCGACAATCTTGAAAAATATAGAAAAAATCACTAATTTTGCATAATTAAACAAACACTGTCTGCAATAAAACAAAAGGAACATGGAAAAGATACGAGTAATCGACAAAGAATTCACACTATACATACCCGAAGAAGCCATAAAAGCCAGAATAGCAGAGACTGCGGCAGCCATACGTGAAGACCTCGCAGACAAAAACCCTCTGTTCATCGTCGTGCTTAACGGTGCTTTCATCTTTGCAGCCGACCTGCTTAGAGCAACAAACATCCCATGCGAGATAAACTTCATACGTTTATCATCATACGAAGGCACCAATTCTACCGGCAAGATGAAAAACATCATAGGACTCGACAAGAATATCGAAGGCAGGACAATAGTTATCGTAGAAGACATCATAGACACCGGACTGACTATGGAATACCTTTGCGAAACAATAAGCAAGAGCAACCCCGCAGAGATACGCATCGCCTCACTATTCGTCAAGCCCGGCAAACTGCTGACAGATATAAAGACCGACTACAAATGCTTCGACATCGACAACGATTTTATTGTAGGATACGGACTCGACTATGACGGACAAGGACGCAATCTGAAAAACATATATAAGATTTACGAGCCTAACCAGCAATAAGAGTTGAGCGGTTTCTGAAATCACAAAACTTTATATAATTTTGCAAAATTAACATTTTGCGTTATAGACAAAGAGAAAAAGGACCCTCAGCCAAATGGCTGACACACATTGTAAATAAACAAATTACTTTAATATTAACTTAATTAAAAAATCTATGAGACTCATCAGTGCATTATTTGCATTCTTGTTTGCTGCAACAATGTTTGCTCAGACATCAATTCCCCGTCCCGAACACCCGCGTCCCCAGTTCGTACGCGACAATTGGGTAAACCTCAACGGTACATGGACATACGTGTTCGACTTTGGTGAATCAGGCCTCACACGCGGCTTGCAGAAGTCTAAAGGCTTCGAGAACAACATCACAGTGCCTTTCTGCCCCGAAAGCAAGCTCTCAGGTGTTGAGTACAAAGACTTCATCAACTCAATGTGGTATCACCGTGCAGCAGAAATCCCCGCAGCATGGGATGGCAAGAAAATCCTTCTCAACTTCGGTGGTGTTGACTATTTCAGCGCAATCTACGTTAACGGTTCACTCGCCGGACGTCACTGGGGTGGTTCTTCATCATTCAGCGTAGATATCACACGCTATGTTAAAGCAGGTGAAAAAGCAAACATCGTTGTATGGGTTAAGGATGACCTCCGTTCAGGTGAGCAGACAGGCGGTAAACAGTGTACAAACTACTACTCAGCCGGTTGCCACTACACACGTACAACAGGTATCTGGCAGACAGTATGGATGGAGGCTGTAGCTCCCACAGGTCTTCAGGAGGTTTATGTAAAACCCGACCTCGACAACAGCTCTTTCATCATGGAGCCCAAGTTCTATGCTCTGGAGAAAGGACTTACATTCAATGTAAAGGTAAAAGACGGCAACAAGGTTGTGGCTAAGAAGAGCGCAAAGGCTTCTACACCCATGACAATTATCGTTCCTGTAAAGAAAGCAAAGACATGGTCACCCGAAAGCCCCTTCCTCTACGACCTCGAATATGAAGTAGTAGATGCAGAAGGCAACATCGTTGACAAGGTTGTGGCATATGCAGGTATGCGTAAGATTCACATCGAAGGCAACCGTCTCTTCCTCAACAACGAACCCCTCTACCTCCGCATGGTTCTCGACCAGGGCTTCTATCCTGACGGAGTATGGACAGCACCCACAGACGAGGCTTTAAAGAAAGACATCGAGCTCAGCATGAGCGTTGGTTTCAACAGCGCACGTCTCCACCAGAAAGTATTCGAAGAGCGTTTCCACTATTGGGCTGACAAACTCGGTTACCTCACATGGGGCGAGGCTGGAAGCTGGGGCGTTAATGTAAGCAGCAATGTTGCAGCACGCAACTTCCTCACAGAGTGGAAAGAGGTTGTTATCCGCGACCGCAACCACCCCTCTATCATCACATGGACTCCCTTCAACGAGACATGGGGCCGTCCCGCTAACTCAGAAGCAGCACGTTTCCACGACAGATTGCTCAGCGACATATATGACCTCACAAAGAGCCTCGACTACCGTCCTTGCCACGACACCAGCGGCGGTTACCACGTAAAGAGCGACATCTGGTCATACCACAACTATGAGCAGGATGCAGCTAAGTTGAAAGAGAGACTCACCATCAAGAAAGAGGGCGAAGTTCCCACACTCAACATCGAGCGCGAAGCTAAATATTCAGGTCAGCCCTACTTGCTCGACGAGTACGGTGGCATCAAATGGGTAGTAGGCAAGCAGTATGCAGCCAACACATGGGGTTACGGTACAGGTCCCAAGACAGAAGAAGAATTCTACACACGTCTTGCTGCATTGACAGATACTCTCCTCAGCTTCGACTACATGTCAGGTTACACATATACACAGCTCACAGACGTAGAGCAGGAGCAGAATGGTATTTACAACTACGACCGTTCAGCTAAGTTCGACGCTGCTAAGCTGAAAGCCATCTTCGGCAAAGAGCCCGCATGGTTCATCAAGATGAAGGCTGATTACAAGAAATCAAAGAAATAATGATTTGATATTCTCCAACAAAAAATGAGTCCCGCGGGACTCATTTTTTTGTTGTTTATTGATTGTAACGTATTCAAAAATAATCATTCACCTCTCTCTGCTCGCTTCGCCTCGTTCCACAAATCATCCATTTCGCCTAAAGTCATATCTCTAAGAGCCTTGCCCTGCTCCTTAGCACGTTGCTCGATAAACGAAAAACGATTGTAGAACTTCTTATTTGTCAATTCCAAAGCATTATCGGGGTTTATACCATAAAGACGGGCAGCATTGACAAGGCTGAAAACAAAATCGCCGAACTCAGCCTCAGATGCAGCAGCATCGCCACGCTCCATCTCAACACGCAACTCCTGCAACTCCTCGGCAACCTTGCCCCAGACATCCTCCTTATTCTCCCAATCGAAGCCCACATTTGCTGCCTTCTCCTGCATGCGGTAAGCCTTGATAAGCGAAGGCATGGAGACAGGCACACCACTGAGCAGGCTCTTGTTGCCGCCTTTCTCTCTCAATTTCAACTGCTCCCAATTCTTGCACACCTCACCGGCAGTCTCGGCTTGCGCAGTGCCGAAGACATGAGGATGGCGATAGATAAGCTTCTCGCAGAGACGATCAAAGACATCCTTCATATCAAACTGTCCCTTCTCAGAAGCAATCTTCGCATAAAAAGCCACATGAAGAGCAACATCGCCCAACTCCTTGCAAATATCCTGTGTGTCGTCGTTAATCAACGCCTCGGAAAGCTCATAGACCTCCTCAAGAGTATTGGGACGCAGACTTTCATTAGTCTGTTTTCTATCCCACGGACACTTCTCGCGAAGTTCGTCAAGAACATCCAAAAAACGGCTGAAAGCCGTTAAAATTTCATTTCTGCTATGCATAATTCTTAATTTTTCGGGTGCAAATGTAATTAATTTAATAATATAGATTAACTTTGCAGTTAATATTTATTTTACAAATACAAGAATCATCAAATACAAACATTACAAGCTATGAGTTTAGCAAGCAAATACAATCCCGCAGAAGTAGAAGAGAAATGGTACGAATATTGGATGAAGCACAATCTGTTCCACTCCGAGCCCGACGCAAGAGAGCCATACACGATTGTGATACCTCCCCCCAACGTAACCGGAGTACTTCACATGGGACACATGCTCAACAATACCATACAAGACATACTCATCCGCCATGCCCGCATGATGGGCAAGAATGCCTGCTGGGTTCCCGGCACCGACCATGCTTCAATAGCCACAGAAGCCAAAGTGGTGAAGAAGCTCGCCGAGCAGGGCATCAAGAAAAGCGACCTCACACGCGAAGAATTCCTAAAACACGCATGGGCATGGACCGAAGAGCACGGCGGCATCATACTCAAGCAATTGCGCAAACTGGGCGCATCATGCGATTGGGACCGTACATCGTTCACAATGGACGAGACACGCAGCGCAAGCGTAATCAAAGTATTCTGCGACCTTTACAACAAAGGTCTCATATACCGCGGACTGCGCATGGTAAATTGGGACCCCAAAGCACAGACCGCACTCAGCAACGAAGAGGTAATCTACAAAGAGGAGAAGAGCAAGCTCTACTATCTTAAATATTATGTGGATGAAGCCCCCGACAGCACAGATGGCGAAGAAGATGGAGCAGTAACACTTGCTCCCGAAGCACCGTTCGACCCGACAGTGAAGCACCAGATACTCCACCGCGATGCGAACGGACGCCGCTACGCAGTAGTTGCCACCACCCGTCCCGAAACAATCATGGGCGACACAGCAATGTGCATCAACCCCAAAGACCCCAAGAACAGCTGGCTCAAGGGAAAAAGAGTTATCGTACCCCTCGTTGGCCGCTCGATACCAGTAATCGAAGACCGTTACGTTGAGATAGAGTTCGGTACAGGATGTCTGAAAGTAACTCCCGCACACGACACCAACGACTACATGTTGGGCAAGAAACACAATCTCGACACGATAGACATCTTCAACCCCGACGGCACACTGAGCGAAGAGGCAGGAATGTACATAGGCATGGACCGCATGGATGTGCGCAAGCAAATAGTAAAAGACCTTGCAGCAGCAGAACTTCTCGAAAAGGTCGAAGACTATGTAAACAAAGTCGGATACAGCGAACGCAATGCCGACACCGCAGTAGAACCCCGTCTCTGCATGCAATGGTTCCTCAGCATGCAACACTTTGCAGACATTGCCCTGCCCCCTGTAATGGAAGACCGTCTCAAGTTCTACCCTACCAAATACAAGACAACATACAAGAACTGGCTCGAGAACATCCAGGACTGGTGCATCAGCCGCCAGCTTTGGTGGGGACACCGCATACCCGCTTACTTCCTGCCAACAGCAGAAGGAGCAGAAGAGAAATTCGTGGTTGCAGAGACCATAGAAGAAGCCGTTGAGCTCGCAAGAAAGATAGAAGGCTACGAAAACATCACCGCCTGCCAACTGATGCAGGATGAAGATGCCCTCGACACATGGTTCAGCTCATGGTTGTGGCCCATCTCACTGTTCGACGGCATACGCAACCCCGGAAACAAGGAGATAAGCTACTACTACCCCACAGCCGACCTTGTAACCGGTCCCGACATCATATTCTTCTGGGTAGCCCGCATGATAATGGCAGGATACGAATACAATAGCGAAATGCCCTTCCGCAACGTATATTTCACCGGTATTGTACGCGACAAATTAGGACGCAAGATGAGCAAATCGCTTGGCAACAGCCCCGACCCGCTCGAACTGATAGCACAATACGGAGCCGATGGCGTACGCATGGGTATCATGCTCTCGGCCCCCGCCGGCAACGACATACTCTTCGACGAATCACTGTGCGAACAAGGACGTAACTTCTGCAACAAGATATGGAACGCATTCCGCCTTGTGAAAGGCTGGAACGTAAGTTCCGAAATCACACAGCCCGAAAGTTCGGCAATAGCGATAGAATGGTTCAAAGCCACACTCGCACAAAAAACCGCAGAAATCGAAGACCTCTTCGGCAAGTACCGCATAAGCGAGGCTCTCATGAGCGTCTACACACTATTTTGGGACGAATTCTCGGCATGGTACCTCGAAATGGTAAAGCCCGCATACGGTTCACCCATCGACAAAGCAACCTACGAAGCAACACTGGGCTTCTTCAACGACCTGTTGCGTCTGCTCCACCCTTTCATGCCATTCATCACAGAAGAGCTGTGGCAATCACTCTATGATCGCAAAGAGGGTGAAAGCCTGATGACACAAAACATCATCGACCTGCTCCGTCCCTACGACAAACAGCTGACTGACAAGATTGAAGCTACAAAAGAGGTTATCACAAACATCAGAGCAATACGCACACAGAAGAACATATCGCCCCGCACACCGTTGACATTGCAGATAGTCGGCGACGCGCCGATAAAAGGCACCGAGAGCATACTTGCAAAGATGGCAGAACTGACATCAATCGACTATGTACCGACAGCCGACAGCACAGCAGCTTCGTTCCGCGTAGGCACCACAGAATACGCTGTACCGTTAGGTACGCTTATCGACAAAGATGCCGAAATTGCCAAGCTGCAGGAAGAGCTCGCATATCTCGAAGGTTTCCTCAAAAAGGTTGAAGCCAAACTGAGCAACCCCAACTTCGTAGGCAAAGCCCCCGAAAAGGTTATAGAGGCTGAAAAGAAGAAACAGTCAGATGCCAACGAAAAGATAGCAATGCTCAAAGAGAACATAAAGAAATTATCAAACTAAACATCTGTAACAAATGACGTTAGACAAACAAAAAATAACATTCATTTCTGTTTCGGCGCTGCTGCTCATAGCAGCAATCATCCTCGGCGTAATGCTTATGGACAGCCGAAAACAGAATGAAGAGATGCAGGAACTCTTTGCACTCGAAAAAGAGGAACTCGAAAACGAATATTCGAGTTTCGCCACACAGTACGACGAGTTGCAGATACGCATCACCAACGACTCTTTGCAAGACAAGCTCGAACAAGAGAAACTGAAAACCCAACAGCTGCTCGAAGAGCTCCGCCAGACAAAAGCCACCGATGCAGCCGAAATCACCCGATTGAAAAAAGAGCTTAAGACAGTACGCGCCGTGCTGCGCAGCTATGTAGTGCAGATAGACTCTCTGAACAGACTGAACGAGGAACTGCAAAAAGAGAACAAGAGAGTGAAAGCACGATACAGCGAAGCATCGCGCAAGATAGACAAGATAGAAGAAGAGAAAGAGAATCTCACCAAAAAGGTGAATCTTGCTTCACAGCTCGACGCGATAGGCATCACACTCAAGCCTCTCAAGAAAAACGGCAAAGAGGCGAAGAAAATCAAGGATGCAAAAAAACTTGCAATCGGTTTCACCATCGCAAAGAATATAACCACCGAGACCGGCGAGAAAGCTATTTATGTACGAATACTCAAACCTGACGAAGATGTACTATGCAAAAATGCAAGCGACCTCTTCGCATATGAGAACAAAGAGTTGAAATATTCGATAAAGAAATATATCGAATACAACGGCGAGGAACAGCAGGTAACCGTATACTGGGATATAGAAGAGTTCCTTCAGGCCGGCACCTATAAAGTACATATCTTTGCGGACGGCAACATGATAGGTTCCCAGAATTTCACGATAAAAAAATAAGAGCCGGAACCACTTTCGCAATGACAAAAATATTTTAAACAAAAATTAAACAGTTTCCAAGAAAATGAAACGAATACTTGTAACAGGAGGAGCAGGCTTCATCGGCTCACATCTATGCGAGCGCCTACTTAACGAAGGCAACGATGTAATATGCCTCGACAACTACTTTACAGGCAGCAAAGACAACATACGCCACCTGATAGGCAACGACCACTTCGAACTTGTGCGCCACGACATCACCAAGCCCTACACAGCCGAAGTAGACGAAATATACAATCTCGCCTGCCCTGCATCGCCCGTACACTATCAGTACGACGCAGTAAAGACAATACAGACCTGTGTGATAGGTTCGATGAATATGCTCGGACTCGCCAAGCAGGTGCGCGCCAAGATATTGCAGGCATCCACAAGCGAAGTCTACGGCGACCCGACCATCCACCCGCAGGTGGAGAGCTATTGGGGCAACGTAAACCCCATAGGCATACGCTCTTGCTACGACGAGGGCAAACGCTGTGCCGAGACATTGTTCATGGACTACCACAGACAGAACAACCTGCGCATAAAGATTGTACGCATATTCAACACCTATGGTCCCCGCATGAGCATGAACGACGGCAGAGTCGTATCCAACTTCATTGTACAAGCACTAAGGAACGAAGACATAACAATATACGGCGACGGCAAACAGACACGCAGTTTCCAATATGTCGACGACCTTGTAGAGGGCATGATAAGAATGATGAACACCGGAGACAGCTTCACCGGTCCTGTAAACATAGGCAATCCCGGAGAATTCACCATGCTGGAACTTGCCGAGAAGGTGATAGAACTGACAGGCTCGAAGTCAAAGATTATCTTCCGTCCCCTGCCACAAGACGATCCGCGCCAGCGCAAGCCCGACATAAGCATAGCCCGCAAAGAGCTTAACGGATGGCAGCCTGAAATACAATTGGCAGAAGGATTGCAACGCACAATAGACTACTTCAAAAGAATAATCAAATAGAGTAAGAATAAACGAAAAACATATACAGCAATGAATATACTGGAACTGAGCGAACAAGAAATTTTCCGTCGCGAATCACTTAACGAACTGCGCAACATGGGCATTGAACCCTACCCCGCAGCAGAATACCCCACAAACGCATTCTCTACAGACATCATAGCAGAGTTCAAGGACGAAGACGAACCGCGACAGGTCTGCATAGCCGGACGTTTGATGAGCCGCCGTGTAATGGGCAAGGCATCATTCATAGAACTGCAGGACTCTAAAGGTCGCATACAGGTATACATCACCCGCGACGACATCTGCCCCGGAGAAAACAAGGACGGCTACAATGTCGTTTTCAAACGTCTGCTCGACATTGGCGACTTTGTAGGAATAAAAGGCTTCGTGTTCCGCACACAGACAGGCGAAATTACAGTACATGCCAAGGAGCTGACCGTACTCTCCAAGAGCATCCGTCCCCTCCCCATCGTGAAATACAAGGACGGCGTGGCATACGACAAGTTCGAAGACCCAGAACTGCGTTACCGCCAGCGCTATGTAGACCTTGTTGTAAACGATGATGTAAAAGAGATATTCATCAAGCGCAACAAGATATACAACTCTATGCGCGAATTCTTCAACTCCAAAGGCTATATGGAGGTAGAGACTCCCGTATTGCAGTCAATCCCCGGCGGAGCAGCAGCACGTCCGTTCATCACCCACCACAATGCACTCGACATACCTTTCTATCTGCGTATAGCCAACGAACTTTATCTGAAACGGCTCATCGTAGGCGGATTCGAAGGAGTTTATGAATTCTCGAAAAACTTCCGCAACGAGGGTATGGACCGTACACACAATCCCGAATTTACATGTATGGAGATATATGTAGCCTACAAAGACTACAACTGGATGATGAACTTCACAGAGCAGATGCTCGAAAAGATAGCCCTCGATGTGAACGGCACCACCGAAGTGAAAGTAGGCGACAACACTATCAGCTTCAAAGCTCCCTTCCGTCGCGTGCCCATGCTCGAAGCCATCAAGGAATTCACAGGCTACGACCTCAACGGCAAGAGCGAAGAGGAGATTTTTGCAATCTGCAAGGAGCTTAAGATGGAGGTTGACGAAACAATGGGCAAAGGCAAGCTCATCGACGAAATATTCGGCGAGTTCTGCGAAGGCAACTACATACAGCCCACATTCATCACCGACTACCCCATCGAAATGTCGCCCCTCTGCAAGCGCCACCGCGAGAACCCCGACCTCACAGAGCGTTTCGAGCTTATGGTAAACGGCAAAGAGCTCTGCAATGCATACAGCGAGCTCAACGACCCCATCGACCAGGCAGAGCGTTTCCAGGAGCAGTTGCGTCTTAGCGAAAAGGGAGATGACGAAGCAATGTTCATCGACCAGGACTTCGTACGCGCGCTTGAATACGGAATGCCCCCCACATCGGGAATGGGTATAGGAATGGACCGCCTCGCCATGCTCATGACCGGACAGGTAGCCATACAGGAAGTGCTCTTCTTCCCGCAGATGCGCCCCGAAAAGAAAATCCCCAAAGACCCCGCATCGGCATTTACGGCAATAGGCATACCAGAAGAGTGGGTACCCGTATTGCAGAAAGCCGGCTACAACCTTGTATCAGACCTCAAGGACGGCAACGCCCAGAAGATACAGCAGGAGATTGGAGGCATAAACAAAAAGTATAAACTCAACTACACTACTCCCTCGGTAAACGATGTTGCCGGATGGGTAGAAAAACTATCATAATCATGGACTTAACCAACGCAACCGTTGCCATAATGGGAGGCGGCAGTTGGGCTACAGCCATTGCCAAAATACTGTTAAGCAACGTAGAAAAAATCAATTGGTACATACGACGGGACGACCGCATCGAGGACTTTAAACGACTCGGTCATAACCCCGCGTATCTGTCATCTGTGCGTTTCGACACGAACCGTATAAACTTTTCGTCAGACATAAACAAGATTGCCCGCGAATCGGATATACTTGTATTTGTTACCCCGTCGCCCTACATTAAAAGCCACCTTAAAAAATTAAAAGAGGATATACGCGACAAGTTCATCGTAAATGCCATAAAGGGAATTGTACCCGACGAGAATCTTATAATCTCGGAGTACTTCCACAGAGTCTACAAAGTGCCTTACGACAATCTGTCGGTCATAGCAGGTCCCTGCCACGCCGAGGAGGTTGCGCTTGAACGTCTATCCTACCTTACTGTAGGTTGCAGCAACATAGAGCACGCCAGTCAATTTGCAAAGAAATTGGCAAACAATTTCATAAAGACATCTGTCAGTGAAGATGTTGTAGGCATCGAGTATGGCTCAGTGCTGAAGAACATCTATGCCATCGCAGCCGGTATATGCAACGGACTTAAGTACGGCGACAATTTCCAGGCAGTAATCATGTCCAATGCCGTTATTGAAATGAACCGGTTTGTAAATGTGGTACACCCTATAAGCCGCACCATCAACGACTCGGTATATTTGGGCGACCTGCTTGTTACAGGATACTCTAACTTCAGCCGTAACCGCATATTCGGCACAATGATAGGCAAAGGATACTCAGTGAAAAGCGCACAGATAGAGATGGAAATGATTGCAGAGGGATATTATGCAGCAAAGTGCATCAAAGAGATAAACAAGCACTACCGCATAAACACCCCCATCATCGACGCTGTCTATAATATACTCTATGAGGGAATATCGCCTGTAATAGAGATTAAATTGCTTACAGACTCATTCAAATAACAAATTCAGGAACATTTATTTTATACAAAGATGAAAAATATTGCATTAAACATTGACAAAGTAAAAGGTTTCGTATCAGAAGAGACAATCCTCGCATACGAGAGCAAAGTAGCAGAAGCACAGAAAGCATTGGAAGAGGGCACAGCCCCCGGCAACGACTTCCTCGGTTGGTTGCATCTTCCCACATCCATAACAAAAGAGTTCATCGAAGAGATTAAAGCAACAGCACAGGTATTGCGCGAGAACTGCGAAGTAGTTGTAGTAGCAGGTATCGGCGGCAGCTATTTGGGCGCACGTGCCATCATCGAAGCACTCAGCAACAACTTCGCCGCACTCATTGGCGACAAGAAGAACCCCACAGTAATCTTTGCCGGACACAACATCAGCGAAGACTACTTGAGCGAACTGACAGAATTCCTCAAAGACAAGAAATTCGGTGTAATCAACATCTCAAAATCGGGAACAACAACCGAGACAGCTCTTGCATTCCGTCTGCTGAAGAAACAGTGCGAAGACCAGCGTGGCAAAGAGATGGCAAGCAAAGTAATCGTAGCCATCACCGACGCAGTCAAAGGTGCGGCACGCATCACAGCAAACAAGGAGGGCTACAAGAGCTTCATCATCCCCGACAACGTAGGCGGCCGCTTCTCTGTACTCACTCCCGTAGGTCTTCTCCCCATCGCAATTGCTGGTTTCGACATTGAAGCACTCGTTGGCGGCGCACAGGACATGGAGAAAGCAACAGCACCCACAGTTCCCTTCACAGAGAACATCGCAGCAATGTACGCAGCTACCCGCAACGCCCTCTATGCAGCAGGCAAGAAGATTGAGATTCTCGTAAACTACCAGCCCAAGCTCCACTTCACATCTGAGTGGTGGAAACAGCTCTACGGCGAGTCTGAGGGCAAGGAGAACAAAGGTATCTTCCCCGCATCGGTTGACTTCACAACAGACCTCCACTCAATGGGACAGTGGATACAGGAAGGCGAGCGCACAATCTTCGAGACAGTGCTCTCTATCGAAGAGCCCAACAGCTCACTCACAGTACCCTCTGACGAGGAGAACCTCGACGGTCTCAACTTCCTCGCAGGAAAACACGTAGACGAAGTAAACAAAATGGCAGAACTCGGAACACAGCTTGCACACGTTGACGGCGGCGTACCCAACATCCGCATCTCAATTCCCAAGCTCAACGAGTACTACCTCGGTCAGCTCATCTACTTCTTTGAGATTGGTTGCGGCATCAGCGGCTACGTTCTCGGCGTAAATCCCTTCAACCAGCCCGGCGTTGAGGCATACAAGAAGAACATGTTCGCTCTGCTCGACAAACCCGGCTACGAAGAGGAGAGCAAAGCCATCCGCGCAAGACTCTAATTTGGAAATATGTCTATATACAAACAAAAAATTGACAGCTACCTGCAACTGCAAGGCATACCCGCCTTGCAGTTGCGTGCTGTATTGTTCGACATGGACGGAGTGCTGTTCGACTCCATGCCCTACCATGCACGTGCATGGTCGCAAGTGATGCAGGAGGCAGGATACAATTTCACCCCCACCGATGTATACATGAACGAGGGGCGCACAGGCAGCAGCACAATCACCACAGCCAGTCTCGCACAGTTCGGCACCACACCCTCACAAGAGGAAATAGACCGTCTCTGCAAAGCAAAATGCGACCTATTTGCCACATACCCACAGACACCCCGTATGCCCGGAGCCATAGAGGTGGTAAACAAGGTTAAGGCATGCGGACTGACACCGATGATAGTAACAGGTTCGGGCACTCCTACCCTTCTCGCCCGCATCGAAGAGAATTTTCCCGGACTCTTTGCACCCGACCACATAATCACAAGCTTCAACGTCAAGCGCGGCAAACCCTTCCCCGACCCCTATCTGTTGGCACTGGAACACGGAGGATTCGCCCCGCACGAAGCAATAGTGATTGAAAATGCACCGCTCGGTGTGCAGGCAGGTGTAGCAGCCGGGCTGTTCACCATAGCAGTAAACACAGGTCCCTTGCAAGAAGAGGTGCTGTACAATGCCGGAGCATCACACGTGCTGCCGTCGATGCCTGCTCTTGCAGAAGAATGGGGTTCGCTTTTCGAAGCCCTTACCGCATAACAGGAATGAGACGTATAATAAAAAGGCTGCACGAAGAGCTGTCAGCGACATACACGTCGGGCGAAACAGAAGCAATCACACACATACTCGCCACCGACTTTCTCAGCATAGGAGAGACAGAGTATTTCCTGCGCGACAAGGTTGAACTTACCGACAAGCAGGAAAAAGACCTTGCAGACGCCATAGAACGGTTAAAGAACAACGAACCACTGCAATACATTATCGGCGAAACGGAATTCTGCGGTCTACGGCTCAAAGTAAACCCTGCGGTGCTGATACCCCGCCCCGAAACAGGCGAACTTGTAAGACTTGTTGCGTCAGAAAACAGAAACTGCAAAAAAAGGATACTCGACATCGGCACAGGAAGCGGATGCATAGCCATAGCATTAGCCAAAGAACTGCCTATGAGCAGCGTCTCTGCATGGGATATTTCGCAGGAAGCACTTGCTACCGCAAAAGTGAACAGCAGACAGTGCGGTACGGATATTGCATTCTCTCTGCACGACATACTCACCTACCATCCCACCGGAGCGGAAAGTTACGACATAATAGTCAGCAATCCCCCATATATAAAGGAAAACGAGAAGAGCAGGATGGAAAGCAATGTCCTCGATTGGGAGCCATCGCTTGCACTGTTCGTTCCCGACAACGATCCATTGCTGTTCTATCGTACAATTGCCGAGAAAGCAAAGAAGATGCTCACTCCAAACGGGAAACTATATTTCGAGATTAACCGCGAACATGGCAAGGAAACATGCAGCATGCTTGCCACGCTTGGGTATAAGGAAATAAATCTTTACAAAGACTTTGCCGACAACGACAGGATGGTAAGCGCAAGAAAATAGACCATTGTAAACTAAGAAGCAAGGCATCTGATATCAGATGCCTTGCTTCTTAGTTTACAATCTATGCTTTTAATTAGATATTGTTCAATCCCTCCTGAGAAAGAGTCTTGAATTTATTTTCACTCAGCACAGCCATGCATTTTCCAAGATCGTTGGGACGGATAATGACACTCGCCGTTGAACCCTGTGCAAAGGCATACATATACTCGATGGAAATACCGGCCTCAGTGATTGCAGCAAGCGCAACCTCCAGTGCTCCGGGGACATCGGGGCATTGCAGACAGATAACATCGTTGAGTGTAGCCGCAAAACTCTTTTCGCGCAAAAGCGAACAAGCCTTTTCGGGGTCAGATACAATAAGATGCAACACTCCGAACTCTGCATTTTCCGATACGGTGAATGCTTTCATGTTTATACCTGCTTCGCTAAAGATTTTCGCTATCTGACTGAAGCGGCCGAGACGGTTCTCAAGGAACACTGATAATTGTTTTATTAACATACTCTTTAGTTTTGAAGGTTTGGGTCAATTATTCGAATTTACGGTGGTCGATTGCATGCTTCGCCTTACCCATGCTTCGCTCGATGGTATTCGGCTCGACAATCTTGATGTTGGGCGAAATGCCGACTACACTCTGCACACGTGCGGTTATGCGCTTCTTCAACGCGGCAAGCTCTGTTATACGGTCGGTGTAGTATTCTGGCTTCACCTCTACCTGAATGTCGAAAGTATCGGTATTGTTCACGCGGTCCACCTCAATCATGTAATAAGGTTCACATTCGGGGAATTCGAGGATGATGCTCTCGATTGTAGAGGGGAATACATTTACACCGCGAATGATGAGCATGTCGTCGCTACGTCCAAGAATCTTGCTCATGCGCACTGCTGTACGTCCACACTCACAGGTTTCGTAATGCAGCGTGGTGAGGTCGCGTGTACGGTAACGTATCATCGGCATACCCCATTTTGTAAGGTTTGTGAATACAAGTTCACCCTTTTCTCCGGGAGGCAGCGGCTCCAATGTTTCAGGGTCAATGATTTCGGGATAGAAATGGTCTTCCCAAAGGTGTGTACCATTCTGGCACTCACACTCGCAACCTACACCGGGACCGCACATCTCTGTAAGTCCGTAAATGTCATATGCCTTTATTTTGAGCTTTTCCTCTATTTCGCGACGCATGGCATTTGTCCAGGGTTCTGCTCCGAATACTCCTACCTTCAGTTTAAAATTCTCAATATCATAACCGCTCTTTTTAATTGCATCTGCAATATAAAGTGCGTATGAAGGGGTGCAGGCAAGCACCGTGCTGCCAAAGTCGTGCATAAGGGTTATCTGCTTCTCTGTGTTTCCGCTGCCTGTGGGAACAATAGATGCACCGATAAGCGTACCGCCGTCGTGCGCACCGAGACCTCCTGTAAAGAGACCGTAACCGTATGAAACCTGCATGATGTCGTCCTTGCTGACACCTGCTGCCATCAATGAACGTGCAGTAACTTCGCTCCACATTGCGAGGTCCTCTCTTGTGTAACCTGCTACAATAGGCTTTCCGGTTGTGCCGGAAGAGGCGTGCAGACGTACTATCTCATCCATAGGCACGCAGAAGAGCCCGAAAGGATAGTTGTCGCGCAAATCCTGCTTCGTTGTGAAAGGCAGTTTTGAAATGTCATCGATACTGCGAATGTCCTGAGGCTTAACCCCACATTCATCCATGCGTTTTCTGTAGTAAGTAGAGTCATTGTAGACGTGCTCTACCATTTTTACAAGGCGTTCGCTCTGCAGACGGCGCATTTCCTCTCTGCTCATGCACTCCACCTTTTTGTTCCAATACATTGTCATGTCTCTTTTAATAATTTTTGTCCGTTTGACGTTTGTTGTTTTAAAATTCCTGATTGTTTGCAAAGTAAATGCTTTTTTTGAGAAATAGACTATTGTTTGCCAAAAATAAGCAACTGTTTTTTACATTTTTCTATAACTGCTACCTATTTAAGAAGTTGTTTCTGCATTTGGCATTTCTGTCGGCTTCTATGAAGGTTCGTTTTCTGTCGTTGTTTCGTTAACAAAAATTTTGCTATTAGAAACTATTTTTTTAACTTTGCTAATTCAGTCCGAAGAGTTTCAGAAGCAAACAGAGACATGTATTGAAAAGAGAAAAGCAATCAATTAATTATAAACTATTTATCTTTTTAAAAACTTATGGATTACAATGTATTATTCTGGTTCGTCCCGGCGGCATCAGTGCTTGCATTGGCTTTTGCAGCCTACTTCTACAAGCAGATGAAAGCCGAGAGCGAAGGAACAGAACGTATGGCGTACATCGCAAAGGCGGTACGTCAGGGTGCAATGGCCTATTTGAAACAACAGTACAAAGTGGTTACTATTGTTTTCATCTGCCTTGCCGCAATTTTTGCTATCATGGCATACGTGTTTAAGATTCAGAACGAGTGGGTACCTTTTGCATTCCTGACAGGAGGTTTCTTCAGCGGATTGTCGGGATTCTTCGGCATGAAGACAGCCACATACGCTTCGGCACGTACAGCAAATGCTGCCCGCAACTCAATGAACAGCGGTCTTCGCATGGCATTCCGTAGCGGTGCCGTTATGGGTCTTGTTGTTGTAGGTCTCGGATTGCTCGACATCTCTGTATGGTATCTTATTCTTGACGCTTTTGTAGAGACAACAAACCCCGCAATTAAGCTTTGCTTCATCACGACCACAATGCTTACCTTCGGTATGGGTGCATCTACACAGGCTCTCTTTGCACGTGTGGGTGGCGGTATCTACACAAAGGCAGCAGACGTTGGCGCAGACCTCGTCGGCAAGACTGAGTACAACATCCCTGAGGACGACCCCCGCAACCCCGCTACAATTGCCGACAACGTTGGTGACAATGTAGGCGACGTTGCAGGTATGGGTGCCGACCTTTATGAAAGCTACTGCGGTTCTATCCTTTCGACTGCCGCACTCGGTGCTGCCGCATTCGCTCAGGACGGCATCGACATGCAGACTAAGGCTGTGTTTGCTCCCATGCTTATCGCAGCAGTAGGCATCGTGCTTTCTATCATCGGTATATTCTCTGTACGCACAAGCGAGGATGCTTCAATCAAAAAGCTTCTCAGCGCACTCTCACGCGGTACAAACCTCTCTTCTGTACTCATTGTTGCTGCCACATTCGGTATTCTCTATGCTCTCGGCATCGAGAACTGGGTAGGTCTTTCATTGGCAGTGGTTGTAGGTCTGATTGTCGGCATTGTTATCGGTCAGGCAACAGAGTACTACACATCACAGTCTTACAAGCCCACACAGAGAGTATCTGAGGCCGGTCTTACCGGTCCTGCAACCGTAATCATTTCAGGTATGGGATTGGGTATGTTGTCAACAGCTATTCCTGTAATCGCAGTAGTTATCGGCATCATGCTGTCATATTTGCTTGCAACAGGCTTCTCAATGAACGCTGAAGACATCACAATCGGTCTCTACGGTATTGCTATTGCTTCTGTTGGTATGCTCTCTACTTTGGGTATCACTCTTGCAACCGACGCATACGGTCCCATCGCCGACAATGCCGGCGGTAACGCTGAAATGAGTGGTCTTGAGCCCGAAGTCCGTCGCCGTACAGACGCTCTCGACTCTCTCGGAAATACAACCGCTGCAACCGGTAAGGGATTCGCTATCGGTTCGGCTGCTCTTACAGCTCTTGCTCTCCTTGCATCATACATCGAGGAGATTCGCATTGCTATGGAACGCAGCATGCCCGATGCTATCATCAATGGCAAAGCATTGATGGATGCAAACATCTTCGACTTCATGCAGTATTTCAACATTACACTTATGAACCCCACAGTATTGTGCGGTGTATTCGTTGGTGCAATGATGGCTTTCCTCTTCTGCGGTTTGACAATGAACGCTGTTGGCCGTGCCGCACAGAAGATGGTTACTGAGGTACGTCGCCAGTTTACAGAAATCAAGGGCATCCTCGAAGGCAAGGCTGAACCCGATTACTCTCGTTGCGTAGAGATCTCTACACGTGGTGCACAGCAGGAGATGGTATTCCCCTCATTGCTTGCAATCATCGTTCCCATCGCAGTAGGTGTACTGCTCGGTGTGGCAGGTGTTGTTGGTCTTCTCATCGGTAGCCTCTCGGCAGGATTCATGCTTGCTGTATTCCTTGCAAATGCAGGTGGTGCTTGGGACAATGCCAAGAAGTATATCGAGGAAGGCAACTTCGGCGGTAAAGGCAGCGATGTTCACAAGGCAACAGTTGTGGGCGACACAGTAGGCGACCCCTGCAAAGATACATCAGGCCCCAGCTTGAACATCCTTATCAAGCTCATGAGCATGGTATCTATCGTAATGGCAGGTCTTACACTCGCATACAGCTTGTTCTAAGATTTAACATTTAAATATATACAAAAGGAGGCTGCGCCTAAATTCATTGCGCAAGCCTCCTTTTATATTTCCATTTACCAAAGATTAGTGAAAAAATCATAAGGGTTGCCGGAATAAACAAAAATCTTATTATATTCGCAGACAATCAAAGAAACAACTATACAATATTGCAATCATTATGAAAAGATTAATTTATCTATTTGCGTCAGCTATACTTCTAACTGCTTGTGGCAGCGATGACACATCGGAAAACAGAATTGAGATTCCCGACGACCCGGACGGTGCAAAGACGATATTGCTGGAGCGCAACAAAAGCCTCTTCCTCGACGAAACTTCCAATAGCGCTGTTCTCGACGAGAAAGGTTATTTGCATGGCACAAACCTCTTTTTCTCAACAGCCGGCGAACGAGACGGATTGTCATACATCACCCGTATCCCAACCGCACCATGGGCTGCAAAAAGCGACATTCTGCAAAAAGGATACGGATACATCGTTGGCAGCAAGACTGACAACGGCGCAATGTTTACACGTTTTTTTGTAGAAAACATCGACACTGCTACGGGAGATGTGAAAATAAAAAGCGAATCACCGTTTTACAGCGACGGAGAGAAATTCTACTTCAACCACAAAACGCTTTTCTTGTCGATAGAACGTGGGGACACCATAGTGGTTCTTACAAAACCGACGACATATAATGTAGAACTTGCATCGGGCGAATGGGCAAGCATAGCTCCGCACATCACCTACATTCGGCTCAATTTTTCAGAAAACAACAGCGGCAAAGCACGCACCGATACACTGATATTCAGCAATGATAAATTCGGAGAAGCGCGCATTCCGCTTATACAGTTGAACTATTCGCTTAAAGATCCTATTTTGTATTAAGAAATGGAGGGCAGCCCCAATAGTACTCCCCATAACCGCAAAGCCGGTTTGGGATTCTCACTCTTTCTCTCCCTCTACATATTTCTTGACTGAAATTTCCTTGCCATCAAAAACGACATAAGTGAATTCCGTAATCCAGTCACCAAGAATTATGCAGCGCGAAGAATCAGTCAACATAACATCTGCATCGCAATGACGGTGCCCGAAGATGAAACAATCGACAGAATCGTGCTTTTCGAGATACTTGAGCGCGAACTTCATGCACGACTCGTTTTCTGCTCCACGGAAAGGAATATCCCCATTGAGTTTATGCTTGCACATACTGTGCTTTGCCCATGCATGACCAAAGCTTAATGCCCACCTCGGATGCACGAAGAATGAGAACATCCGCTGAAGAAATGGGCTGTGAAAAATCGAGCGCAGAGCTGCAAAATGAGATTCATCTGTAAACTCGTCGCCATGAGCCAAGAAGAACTCACGTCCCTGAATTTCGGTGAGCATAGCCTCGCGGTGGACTATCATTCCACACTCTTTCTCGAAATAGTCCTTGCACCATAGGTCGTGATTGCCGGGGAAGAAATGCACCTCTACTCCACTGTCCGTAAGTTCGGATATTTTACCCAAGAATCGTGTGAACCCCTTTGGCACAGCATATTTATATTCGTACCAGAAGTCAAACATGTCGCCAAGCATATATATCGCTGCGGCGTCGTGCTTCACCTTGTCGAGAAACGACACAAGACGTCTTTCGTGTGTGCGGCTGTGCTCTATTGCCCATGAACCTAAATGGGCATCGGATAAGAAGTAGACCTTGTTCTTCATAAAGTACAACTATGGGGATAAATATTTACAAGAATCCAAGTTCGAGCTTTGCCTCTTCGCTCATGAGGTCCTGAGACCATTCAGGCTCAAAGACCAGATTGAGGTCGAGTTTAGAAACTTCGGGTATCGACTCCACCTTCTGCTTTACATCCTCCATCATAAAATCCGCAGCAGGACAATTCGGGGCAGTAAGTGTCATGTCTATCTCAACTGCATTGTCCTCTTTCACCTCTATTCTGTATATCAATCCCAATTCATAGATGTCGATCGGTATTTCCGGGTCGTACACAGTCTTCAGCATTGATACAATTTTCTGTTCCAACTGATATTTTTCGTCCATGGTTATATTTGTCCTTCGTCTTTATAGCTGTAATAATTGCCGTCTGTGAATATAATGTGGTCGAGGAAACGGATGTTCATCACCGAACATGCCGATGCTATATTCCTTGTAAGTTTGTCGTCTTCGCCACTCGGTTTTACACTGCCCGACGAATGGTTGTGGCATAGTATCATAGCCGTTGCACGCTTGAGAAGAACTTCGCGCATCACACAGCGTATGTCTACCGTAGTTGCAGTGTACCCTCCACTGCCCACTCTTACACAATCTATCACCTTGTTGGCATTGTTGAGCAGAAGTGCATGGCACTCCTCTGTTGTGAGATCGCACATTTTGGGGTAGAAATAGTCGTAGACACTACGCGATGAACGTATTACCACAACCTCTTCGCCATCGTCCGACTTGCGGCGCTTCCACAATTCGCAGGCAGCTATGATGGTTATTGCCTTTGCCGGACCAATGCCTTTGAAAAGGCACAGGTCGTCGACCGTCAACTTCGAAAGTTCTGCTATACTGTCGTTGCACGAAGCAAGAACCTTTCTCATAAGCTCTACTGCCGATTCATCGGCGCTGCCGGAGCCTATGAGTATGGCAAGCAGTTCGGACTTGCTCAACGATGCCACTCCGTTGCGAAGCACCTTTTCACGCGGACGTTCGTCCTCAGGCCACTCCTTGATGCTTAGCTTCTTGTCTGGTTCCAATGCTGCCTATCCCCGGTTGTAAAGTTTTGTCAATTTTGCTTTGGTTTCAAGCGGACGGCGCAGTATCAGCTTGTCCCACACTGCCTGCATGAATCCTGTACCATAGCCTGTTATCTGAACTATTGCCGTAACCACAGAAAGGGCTGCGACCTTCAGACTCTTGTTCTTTGCCAACGAGTCGAAGAAAATGAGCAACAGATAGAGCAAGGGCAACAGCAACAATGCCGGGAAGAAAATGGATGCCACAAGAAGCAGTGCTCCCATCACAAGCATCAGCGCCGGCAGAGCATGAACAAGTTTCAACGAGCCGGGATGCTTGATGTGCAGCCATATTCGGGCTTGTCCGAAGTTGTTGACCTGTTTGAAGAAGCGTCTGAGGTCAACACGACGCTTATGGTACACGAATGCCTCTCTGATGAGTCTTATCTTGAAGCCGGCAGCTCTGATTCTGAGGCTCAAATCTATATCTTCGCCCATCATGTCCTCGAAATCTCCCACCTTTTGGTAGACCTCTTTAGAGAGCCCCATATTGAATGTACGCGGACAGAACTTTTCCATGACTGCCTTGCCGCCACGTATGCCACCTGTTGTCCAGAATGATGTCATCGAATGGTTTACAGCCTTCTGCATATCGTTGAAAGAGCTGTCGGCCGCATCGGGACCTCCGAAGCAGTCTGTGTACTCTTCCTTCATCGCAGCCTCAAGTTTTTCGAAATATTGGGGCGGCAATATCACATCGGAGTCGAAGAAGAGCATATAGTCTCCTCCGGCACGCTGAAGACCATAGTTGCGGGTGTCGCTTCTGCCCGAATTAGGTTTATAATAGTAGTGGATAGGAAAAAATGAACGATAGTGATCAAGCAAATAATCACATCGTTCATTTGAACCGTCCTCTATTATAAGCAATTCAAAAGGCTTTACTGTCTGCGCACACAAGCTGTCGAGAAGTTCTTTCACCTCGTTGGCTCTGTTGTAGACAGGTATTATAATAGAGTATAACAAGATTACTGTTTTTTATATTTAACCGTAAATTATGCCTTTACACGACCTACATAGTCGCCGTTGCGGGTGTCAACCTCAACAAGTTCGCCTTCGTTAATGAAGAGGGGCACGCGAATCTCTGCACCTGTCTCAAGTGTAGCGGGTTTTGTTGTGTTTGTTGCTGTGTCGCCCTTGAGACCGGGCTCTGTATATGTGATAGCGAGAACAACCTTAACAGGCATATCGGCAAAAAGGACTGTCTCTGTTGAAGCATCTGTTACAACCTCAAGAGTCATGCCCTCTTTCATATAAGGAAGACCGTTGATCTGATGTCCGGGGATAGGAATCTGCTCGTATGTCTCGTTGTTCATAAAGATGTAGTCATCACCCTCCTGATAGAGGTACTGGTAGGGACGACGCTCTACGCGTACATCTTCGAGTTTCTCACCGATATTGAAACGGCGTTCGAGTACATAGCCGTCAACAATGTCTTTCAACTTTGTACGCATGAATGTGTTGCCCTTGCCGGGTTTTACATGCAAGAAGTCGATACAAAAGTACAATTTGCCATCCATACGGATTGCTGTTCCGATTTTAATGTCTTGTGCATTAATCATAATTATATTGTTTTATTAGGATTATTCTTACTATACTGTTTCTATGCCTTCACTATTTTGCGGTGCAAATATACAATAAAAAGGGAAATTTTGCAATACCGACATCATATATAAGAGTACGCAGATTAAACACCTCTTTAAATACCTCTTGATTGGCAATCGAAAATTTTTCACAAAACAGATTAAACCTTAACGCCTGTTGTTAGTCTTAAGTATATTTGGAACGAAAAAATAGAATTTATTAAAATATGAAAAAGATTTACCTGTCAATCATTCTTTTCATCCTCGCAGCAATAGCTGCAGAGGCACAGACAACAAATGCAGCAAACGGCAAAGGAGTCATTCAAGGAACACTCATCGACGCCAAGAGTAAAGAACCGATAGAGTTTGCTTCTGTAGCACTCATCCCGCAAGGAAAGACAGCCCCCATCAACGGCTGCAACACTGAGGAGAACGGAACATTCATACTCACCGGAGTAAAAGCCGGCACATATACTCTTCAATTCTCATTCGTCGGTTACCTCACAGACAGCCGCAAGGTAACGCTCGCGACAAACAGCAGCAAAACCAATGTAGGGAAAATAGCACTCAAGCAGGACAAGAAATTGCTGAAAGAGATTGTAGTATCGGAACAGCGTTCGCAGATGAGCTTCGAAATAGACAAGCGCGTATTCACTGTCGACCAAAGCATAGCCTCGACCGGCGGCACAGTAACCGACGTGCTTACAGACATACCCTCTGTTGAGGTCAGCAACGAAGGAGCCGTGTCGCTTCGCGGCAGCGAGAGCGTTACAGTGTGGATAAACGGAAAGGCATCGGGACTCACCGCCGACAATCAGGGCGACATACTGCAGCAGATGCCAGCCGAAAGCATAGAAAAGATTGAAGTAATCACAAACCCCTCGGCAAAACACTCACCCGAAGGCACTGCCGGCATCATCAACATCGTGCTCAAGCGCAACCGTAAGGCAGGACACTATGGGAGCGTACAGGCTGGCGGCGACAGCCGGGGCGGATACAACGCAAGCGGCAACATAAACTACAGCAGCGGCAAACTCGACGCATACGCAAGCCTCAACTACCGTTCTCACAATAGAGAAAACGGCGGAAAGACATACACCCAATACTTCAACCGCGACAGCTACCAGCTGCAGAACAGCGACGGCGAACGCAAGCACAGCAATCTCTTCGCAAGAACAGGACTCACATGGCACCCCACGACCAAAGACGACATCTACCTGAACCTTACAGGAATGTTCGGCAACGGCAATAACGAAAACAGCATAATAAGCCACAACGGAAGCCTTACCCTCTCGGACACCACCACACGCCGCACCCGCATAACAGACGGAGAGAACAAGCCATTGATGTACAACATCGAAGCAGGATACACACACCGCTTCGCCGACAACCACTATATAGACCTCTCTTTCAGCCACAACATCTGGAATATGGAGAACGAGACCTCATACGACCAGACACTTGAGAACATCTCAACCGGCACCGCAAGCAACAGCTACCAATTCCAGAAGAACAAGATGAACAACAAATCGACGGAAGTAAAGCTCGACTACGAAAACAAGCTCAGCGAAAATGCGCGTATCGAAGCCGGTTACAGCGGACGCTTCTCCGATGAGGAGAGCCCGGTGTTTACCTACTCCGACAGAGCCCACAGCATTGTAGACGAACTGCTGTTCAACCGCTTCATATACAAGCAGAACACCCATGCTCTCTACGGCACATATTCGGGCAGAATAGAGAAGTTCGGCTATCAGATAGGACTGCGTGGCGAATATTGGGAGACAAAGACACGTTCACTCAACTGGGAGCAAGAGAGCAACGGCAGCAACCCCGCATATACTAAGAAGGACTTCTTCTCGCTCTTCCCCAGCCTCTTCCTCACATACAGCCTCGACGGCGGACACGAATTCCAAGTCAACTACACACGCCGTCTGCGCCGTCCGTGGGGAGGACAGCTCAACACATTTAGCAACATCACCGACTCCACAAACATATCATTCGGTAACCCCAACCTCACCCCTGAATACTCCAACGCCTACGAACTCAACTACATAAAGAACTGGAAAGACCACACACTCTCAGTTTCGGGATACTACCGTACAACAGAAGATGTAATCGAACGTATCAGCTACAACGTAGGCAACGTCATTTACACGACCTCCGAGAATGTGGCAAGTTCAAACTCAGCCGGTCTCGAAATCATAGGCAAGAACCGGCTATGGAAAAAGCTCGATCTCACCACCACCGTCAACCTTTTTTATTATAAGCTCGACGGCTTCAGCTACATAATCAACAACCAGACCATTACTGGAGAGTCGGATGAAAACTTCTCTTGGAACGCCCGTATGACAGGAAGCCTCATGCTACCGTGGGCAATCACCATGCAGGTAACGGGACGCTACAACGCACGCCGTATCGTTGCACAAGGCCACAGAAAGGCAAACTACTCATTGGATTTGGGACTTCGCAAATCGTTCAACGAACATTGGAGCATGAGCCTCAGCGCACGCGACCTGTTGGATTCACGACGCTGGCACACAATCACCGGAGACTCCAACTTCAGACGCGATGCCGAGAATTGGCACGGCGGACGCACCATCAGCGCCACACTCACATACAGCTTCGGAAACATGAAAGCCAAACGTCCCACCAAAAAGCCCAAACAGAGCGAGAACATGGACAACTACAATGGCTACGGCGAAGAGATGGAATAGGACAATATCCTTTAACAGATGATGGCGGTTTTGAAACCGCCATCATCTGTTAAAGGACTTAGAAGAACAAAACATTTCTTTAAGAATTTTATAATATATTTCATGTAAAAAACACCAAACTTTGTTTTTTAATTTTATCTTTGCAATTTGGATATATCAGCAACACAATATCACTTAACAGCACACAAATAAATTAAGGGAGGTTCTATAAATTAATTCATTGTTAATCAGTGTATTATTTTGT
>CAYWIE010000019.1:37902-40670 GCA_964458275.1 uncultured Bacteroidaceae bacterium | reverse complement strand
TTTTCAAGAAAAACTTCAAACACCACTGGGCTTTGCCACGTTAAGGGGTATATTAAATAAGAAATCCCTTGCGCAGTTCAACGCAAGGGAGAAATGTCAAACAATTTATTAATGCAAAGTGTGTGCTGTTAGAGTGTCATAGAGAGCAGTTCGGAGGCGAAACGGCGTAATCCTTTGCTGATGCGCTCTATCTGTTGTTTACGAGGTTTCGAACGACGGTTGAGATAGTTTGAGAGCTGCTTTTGGTTCACTCCTGTTATGCGTTCCATACCTGCCAATGAGAGATACTGCGAGAAATACTCAAGAAAGCTCTGTGCGTCGAGTTTGTATTCCAATTCATACTCTCCTTTTAATTCCTCGGGCCACTGCTCGATTGGCAACTTTTCTTTTATTTGGCGGATTGAGGTCTCTATATCGGCCTTGCAAGCCTCCAGGGTATCACCTGCACCGTAGATGCCGTCGCAGTTGTCGCTGTAAGCGTCAAACAAATCTGCTGAACGTTCGATGACAATAATAATCTTTTTCATATCTGTACGCTTTTATATTTATTTGGCTGAAAGCCGGGGTTATTTTAATTTGTACTTTCTGATTAACTTGTTCGCCAAACCTGTTCCCATTTCTTTTGCTCCGTGAAACGGAACGGGCTCCGTCAGTTTGCCGTCTTTGTCGCGGTAGAAGTAATGACTTCCTTCTGCGTGGTCGAATCTGTAACCTCTCTTAATGAACAACCTATGTAGTTCCGTACTTTTCTGACTTTGTAAAGATAGCAAAATTTCTATTATTGACAAATGAATGATAGAAAATCTTCTATTGTTTGCATGCCGCTTGCGAAAATACTTCGTGATATTTACAGAACTATCATGTAGAGAAAATAATTTGATATAACTCTTAAAATAATATAATTTTTACATTCGTTGTGAACAATTCGCCTTCTTCGATTGTTATTCCAATATATTAACAACAAAAACATATAATACCTATGACAAACAACAAATTCGAAGATGAGCTGGTAGCCATCATGCCTGCTCTGCGAAGCTACGCCCTTAGACTCACTGCAAACGAAGAGAACGCCAAAGACTTGTTGCAAGATGCAGTGCTAAGGGCATTGATATATAAAGCAATGTACCGCAACGACGATAATTTCAAGGGATGGATGCAGACAATCCTTTTCCGTCTCTTCACAAACAATTACCACCACATGCAGAAGCAGGCAATGAAGGCAGTGGATATGGAATGTTGCGAAAGACTCCTCGCCGTCTACAACGGTTACGATTTGTTCGATTTGCCATCAATGATAGATTCCCTCCCTGAGATTTACAGCAATATATTCAAGCTCTATCTCGCCGGGTATAAATATGACGACATCGCAGAGATGTTGTCCCTTTCGGCAGGTACGGTGAAAAGCCGCATACATGCCTGTCGTGCAAAATTGAGAAGTGAGTTTTCGTAAGTAAAAAGAAAAGCACTTATCCAAGCAGAGGAGTAAAAAAAGCGCACACAGCCTCTCTGCAAGGTTCTAAGTTTAGGACCTTGCAGAGAGGTTTCTTTTATGCCCTCTTAGTAATCATCCCTCAGCAGCGTCTGTAATATCTTCCGTGCAGCGTAGATACGGCTCTTCACTGTACCTACAGGAATACCGAGCATCTTGGCAATCTCTTCGTACTTATACCCGGCGACATAGAGCATGAACGGTATGCGATACATCGGCGGCAGGTATCGTATCTGCTCGATGATGTTGCGATACTCATAGCGGTTGTCGATGTACGCGCAACGGGATGCATAGATGCAATCGGGTGAGGAGTCGACACACGAGAGAGTATGCGACTCCGCCTTGCGGCAATTCTCATAAGTGTTTGCCATGATAACCGAGAGCCATGCATGGAACTTGCCCTCTTCGACATACCTGTCGCTGTTGTCGATTGCCTTCAGCAGGGTTTCCTGCACCAAGTCGTCTGCTCTGTTGCAATCGAAGATGTAACGGCGGCTGATGTTTCTCAACGTAGGGATGGCTTTCACAAGCCTATCGAGGAAATGATCATTCATTGTGCTTGTTCGTTTTTTTGTAAATGGTCTGCTATATATATAACAGTTATAGCAGCGCTTTTGTTCACGGAAATGTCATTTTTTTACAAAAAAACGTTCATACCACAATATCTGAAATCACATCGCAGACATTCACGACCTCTCTGCAAGGTTCACCTAAGGGAGTTTTTTGATGTCATCAAAGTTTACTTGTACCACGATGCGTACATAACGTAATCCTCGGCGATACGCTTGATAATCTCATCGCGTTGTTTTTCGTCGACCGCTTTAATCTTTTTCGCTGGCACACCGGCATAAATATAACCACCTTCGACACGCATCCCCGATGTAACAAGTGCTCCCGCTGCAACTATAGCTCCACTCTCCACAACTGCGTTGTCGAGGACAATAGCCCCCATGCCTATCAAGCAATTGTCTTCGATGGTTGCACCGTGAACGACTGCATTGTGCCCTATAGAAACATTGTCGCCAATAGTTGTCTTTGAACGCTGATAGAGGGTATGGACAACTGCGCCGTCCTGTATATTCACTTTGTTTCCGATGACTATGCTGTTGACATCTCCACGCAACACACAACCATACCAGACTGAACAATCGTTGCCTATTGTAACATCACCTATAACGACAGCGGTTTCCGCCATAAAACAATTATCTCCAATTTGAGGAACAAGGCCTCTTAACTCTCTTATTATTGCCATTTCTTTTACATTTATATTTTGTGGGGC